>CAWFOE010000013.1:0-93557 GCA_963817285.1 uncultured Pseudomonadota bacterium
GTCCTATTGCTTCACGACCGCCGGATTGCTGATGAGGATGACCTCACCGTTGCCTGGTAAGGGCGGAGACAGATTGCCGGCGGCGAACACCACCATCTCGGTCTGCATCTCGGTGGTTACGGCCGAGTAATTGGCCTGTACGGTCGCCGAGGAGCCTGAAGGTGCGCTCGGATCTAGGATGGAGCCATGATTGCCGAAGATGAACTGCACCAATCCGTGCAAGCCCGAGGGATTCACAGTGGTCGCAGTTATGGTGCTGAGCCCCATAGCGTTTACCAGCACTTGAGTGGCGCTATTGGGTACTACTTGGTCCGGCGGATAGGTGGTTCCACTGCCTACGACCTCCAGCATATGGATCGGATGGCCAAGAGCAGCCGCTGCCGCATAGTTAGCCGGATCGCCGTCCTCCACCATCGCCTGGGCTTCCGAGTAGAAGTCGTAGTAGGACTGCGAGCCTTTCACGATGCCATTGGTAGCCAGCTGGG
This sequence comes from uncultured Pseudomonadota bacterium, assembly GCA_963817285.1. Classification (GTDB taxonomy): domain Bacteria; phylum Pseudomonadota; class Gammaproteobacteria; order Natronospirales; family REEB76; genus DASUBN01. The sequence goes on from CAWFOE010000013.1 coordinate 486, forward strand.
CGTCGATGATGGGCTCGAACTCCGGCGAATCCATCAGCAACTGGGCGATGTGCCCGCCCGGGTTGGCGAGAGTCGCGGCCACGATACGCGAGGGACCACTGAGCAGTGTGCCGGCGGTATCGGCACCCAAGAAAGTAGTGCCCACGATACCGCCCAGGGAGTGGCCCACGAAGAAAATCTTCGAGCCATCGAAGGTGTTTACGGTGGACGGCGGAGTCACCGCCGCGAGGGTCGGCAGGGTTGCCGCCAGGTTGATCAGGTCCGCGGCACCCTCGCGCAGGTTGTCACGGGAAGTGATGGTGTTGTTCAGGTTTATGAACCAGGCGCCGGAGCTGTCGATGTTGCTGCTAGTGGCGCCAGCGGCACCCGTGCTACTCATGTTGAAGGTGCGCTCGCCGGTCACAAGGTAAGACGCGGCCGTGGCGAATACCTGGTTCTGGTAGAGAGGGTCTTTAGTGTTGGTTACGCCGTGCAACGGCAGGTCGATGGCCACCACAGCCATGCAGGCGCTCGCGAAGCTACCGGCTACCGCCAGCATATCTTCACGGTTGCGGGTGATACCGTGCTGGAAGATCACCACTGGCCAACCGGTGCCCGGCGTGGGGCAGCCACTGGTGGAGTTAGGGATGCTGACCAGGATCGGCATGGTCTGGTTGGTGGTGGCCTTAGGCATGAAGCTCGTCGGGTCGGTGGCACTGATGGCGGTATCGCCACCCGCGGCGTTGTGCCATGAATCCGTGAGCGCCGCGTTAGAGCCGGTCTTGGGTACCGTCAGATAATAAGGCAGGGTGACCGTACCGACGAAGAGTTCCGCCAGCGCCGCCGCCGCCGGAGGCGTCTGGCCGGCAGATGAGAGTGCGGTCGATACCGTCTCACCGGTGTCGATGATGGTCGGGTTGGGGGCGGCGGGCTGGGCCGTTGCTGTGGCGCTGGCAGAGAGTTCCGCGAGGCTGATGCCTAGATAACCCGTACTGAAACTGAAGGTCACTGCAATGCTGCTTGGCGCGATCTTGGCCGCCGCCGCGTCGATGATCTGCGGCAGCGTGAACAATGCCACCTGGTCGAGCGAAGAATCGCCGGTGGTGCCCATCTTGCCGCCCGACAACACGGGCAGGTCAGCGGCCAAGATGGAGGCGTAGTTGCTACTGGGGGCCACGGCATCGCCATTCGTATCTTTCACACCGTTCGTCACGACCACGAGGTAGGTGGAGGGTACGGCAGTGGTGCCGGACACGGTGCTGGCCGCCAGGGGTTTGAGCGGAGTGATGACCACGTTCTGGCCGCCGGTGTCGGTGCCCGGGGAGAGAGCGATGCTGTAATCGGTACCGGCCTTGAGCTGGGTCATGGTGCCGGTACCCGCGGGTGCCACCGGATTGACGGCTTTGGTGCTGGCACTGCTGCTCACCTTGAACACGAACACGTTGTTCGCGAGGGTGGTCGCGTCCACCGGCTCATTGAAATAGATGTTGATGTTCGACTCGGTGCCGAAACCATCCAAGTGGTTCAGCGCCAGTAGTGGCGCATTCTGGGGTACCGTCGCGGAGCCGGGGATGTTCAAGGTCCCAGTGGTGCTGCCGTTGAAATACAGATCATTGGGGAACGGCATGATGGCATCGAGTGGCACGAACTTCGCCTGGAAGGCGGTCGGCGTCGAGGAATTGCTACCTGTCACGCAGGCGGCGAGCGGGGCGATGAGCACCAGGAGAGCGGCAACATGGCGATTTATCATTGATTTTTACTCCCAAAAATACCGGGTTAGGTTACGCTGCCGCCCCGGGGGCTGGCAAGCGACGTACCGGCCCGTAAAGCGCCCGCAGGATGACCCATGATCAAGTACAACCCCGGGCGGGGTTACCAAAACGAGTTCCGCATCATCGCAGGTGCGTGGCGTCGGCGGAAGCTCTCTTTTCCGCCCCTGCCGGGTATCCGACCCTCACCTGACCGGGTGCGGGAGACCTTATTCAACTGGTTGCAGGACCACGTGGCCCGCGCCCGTTGCCTGGACCTCTTCGCCGGCAGCGGTGCCCTGGGGCTGGAAGCCCTGTCCCGGGGCGCGGCCGAGGTGGTGTTCGTGGACCGCGAACGCGCAGCGCTGGATGCCGTCAGCGCCCACCTTACCCTGCTGAAAGCCCAGGGCGGGACCGTGGTGCAGGCCGATGCACTCGCCTGGCTCGCGACGTCCGCGGCAGCTTTCGACATCGTGTTCCTGGATCCGCCCTTCGATGCCGGACTTTTGCCCCAGGCATGCAAGCCTCCTGGAAGAGGGCGGTTGGCTCAAACCTTCCACCTTCATCTATATGGAGTATCCCGCGGAGCATCTACCGGAGGCGCCCTCCCACTGGAACCTCTGGCGGGAGAGTCGCGCCGGCCGCGTGGGTTTCCGACTCATGCAGATCAAGGCCCCGCAGACCGCGGTTTGAAGCGTGCCGGGAAGCCCGGTATAAAGAGCTCGCGGCACTGCCGCGAGCGGGGACACAGGGATGTGTACCCTAGACCGCTAGCGGAGCAGGAAGCGTAGCGACGCGCACCGGAGACATCCATGGCCAGCATCCTGTATCCCGGTACCTTCGATCCCATCACCAACGGCCACGCCGACATCGTGCGGCGTGCCTCGCGTATATTCGATCAGGTGGTGCTGGCCATCGCCGCCAACCCGGGCAAGGTGCCGGCCTTCCCTCTGGAGTTGCGCGTGAAGCTCGCCCGGGAAGTCTTGAAAGACCTGCCCAACGTGGAGGTCACTGGCTTCACGGAACTCACGGTCGAGTTCGCCCGCAAGCACAAGCTGCAAGCAGTGCTACGCGGCTTGCGCGCCGTGTCGGATTTCGAGTTCGAGTTCCAGATGGCCGCCATGAACCGGCATCTCGGCCCGGAAGTGGAGACGATCTTCATGACCCCGGCGGAGCAATTCACCTTCATCTCTTCCAGCCTGGTGCGCGAGATCGCGATCCTGGGTGGTGATGTGTCGCAGTTCGTGCATCCCGCAGTGCAGGCGGAATTGAAGAAACTCAAACGCTGAACGGTCCATGTCCCTCAAGATCATCGATACCTGCATCAACTGCGACGTGTGCGAGCCCGAGTGCCCTAACCACGCCATCTACCAGGGTCCGGAGATCTACGAGATCAATCCCGACCTCTGCACCGAGTGCGTAGGCCATTTCGACAAGCCCCAATGCCAGCAAGTGTGCCCGGTGGATTGCATCCCGCTGGATCCGGAACACGAAGAGACGCAAGAAGAGCTACAAGCTAAGTATCTTCGTCTCACATCCAAGTCTTGAACACATCGAGAGCCCCATGAAGACACATCTGCTGCTCCTGTCGCTGTTGTCGGTCACGCTGCCGGCCTGGGCCGATGCGCCCAAGCCGCCGGAAGCCGCTATCGCCAGCGCCCATCCCCTCGCGACCGCCGCGGGCATGGAAGTGCTGAAAGAAGGCGGCAACGCCTTCGATGCCGCCATCGCCGTGAGCGCGGCTTTGGGTGTGGTGGAACCCTACAGCTCCGGTCTCGGGGGCGGCGGGTATTACCTGCTGCACCAGGCCAAAGATGGCCATGACGTGATGGTGGATGGCCGCGAGACGGCGCCCGCTGCCGCGAGCCACGACATGTACCTGGACAAGAGCGGCGATCTCAAGACTTCCTCGGTGCGTCGCGGCGCTCTCTCTGCTGGCATCCCCGGCACACCGGCGGCCCTGGTGGATCTCGCGAAATACGGGCGTCTCAGCCTCGCGCAGGATCTGGCGCCGGCAATCGCGCTGGCCCGGGATGGCTTCAAGGTAGACAAGCGCTTCGCCGCCATCACTGATGAGACGAACGGCACTCTCACCCAGCTCTGCAAACCCGATTGCCCCTTCCTGGTGGATGGCCATGCGCCTGCGGCCGGCAGCCTGCTGAAGCAGCCGGCCCTCGCCGCGACCCTGGAGCTTCTGGCTTCCAAGGGCGCAGCGGGCTTCTATGAAGGTGACGTGGCCCGGCAGATGGTGGACGCAGTTCAGGCTGTGGGCGGCATCTGGTCCCTGGAGGATCTCAAGAGTTATCACATCATCGAGCGCGCGCCCATCAGCGGTGATTACCGCGGCTATCACATCGTCACGGCATCGCCGTCTGCTTCCGGTGGCGTGGTGTTGCTAGAGACCCTCAACATCCTCTCGGCTTATCCGCTGGACACCCTCGACGGTGCTGCCCGCGCCCATCTCGTGGTGGAAGCCTGGCGTCGCGCGTATCGGGATCGTAACCAATACTTGGGCGATCCGGATTTCGTGAAGATGCCTATCGCGCACCTCCTGAGCAGCGATTACGCCGCGAGCTTGCGTAGCGGCATCAGCGCCGACAAGGCGACGCCTAGCAGCACCCTCGCGCCGGTGCTGACGCAGGGTGAAGGAGTGGATACCACCCATTTCTCCATCATGGATAAGGACGGCAACATGGTGGCCGCCACCCAGACCATCAACTTCCGCTATGGCTCGGGCATCTTAGGGGGCAAGAGCGGCGTGATATTGAACGACGAGATGGATGACTTCGCCGCCAAGCCAGGTGAGGCCAACGGCTTCGGCCTGGTGCAGGGCGAAGCCAACTCCGTGGCGCCGGGCAAGCGCCCTCTCTCCAGCATGACACCCACTTTCGTGGAGGGTCCGCGGGGCGTCGCCATCGTCGGCACACCTGGCGGCAGCCGCATCACCACCATGGTGACCCTCGCCATCCTGGATTTCATCGCCGGCGGTTCCGCCGACCACATGACGGCCGTGCCCCGTTACCACCAGCAGTACCTGCCGGACGACGTGAGCTATGAGTCGGGTGCGTTCACCGATGCCGAACTGCAAGCTCTCACCAAGATGGGCTATTCCCTGAGGCAGGTGGATCGGCCCTATGGCGACATGAACGTGGTGGTATGGGATATCAAGAAGAATACCGTCGAAGCCGCCACGGACCCGCGGGATAAAGACGCCCTCGTGGATTTCTGAAGTCACTAACGGCACAAATAAAAAAGCCCCTCTCCTGACCGAGAGGGGCTTTTCATTTCTCGGATCAGTGGGAAGCGTATTCCAACTGTAGGTACAGCGAGCGGCCCGCAGTGTTGTAACCGCTGGCGGTCTGGTAATGCACGTCGAAGAGGTTCTCGACGCGTACCAGCAGCCCGAAGCCCTGGCCCAACTCCCGGTGCACGCTCGCGCTGGTGAGCACGTAGCCCGCATCGGTCGCTGCCCCACCGTCGAAACCTACGTCGCTGCGCTGCCCGCTGAAGAGCAGGTTCACACCCGCGCTGGTCAGGTCATCGTGCCAGGTGAGGTTGCTCGTCAGACTGCGTTTGGCTCGGCGCAGCAGTGTGGTGTTAGTGTCAAGATCTTCCGGGTTCTGGAAGATGGCGCTGTTCACCCAATCCCAATGGGTCAGGGTCAGGGTATAGCCGATCTCCAGGCCGCGGACCCGGGCCTTGTCCACGTTCTCGTTCTCACCGGCGAAAGGGTTCGCAGCCGTAGGCATGGGCTGGAACACGATCAGATCGTTGAGGTCGTTGCGGAACACGCTCACCGTGAGTTCCTGGTCCTCATCGAACTTACGGCGCACCCCGACTTCCAGGTTCTGCGAAGTCTCGGGGCTGAGGTTCGGATTGCCGTCGAAGCCGAAGCGTTCCGCTGCAGTGGGGGCCCGGAAAGCCGTGCCAGCGCCCGCCGTGAGTTTGGTCAGCGCATCCAGGTCGTAGCCGTAATCCACGTTCCAGGTGAAGTGGTTGCCGAACTCCTGGTCGTGGGTATCGCGGCCCGCCAGCACCAGCCGCTGGTCGGTGAAGTCCAGGTCATCTTCAGCGTAGAGCGCGTTCACCCGGTGGGTCTCGTCGTACAGGGTGCCGAAGGACTCGGTGGCCGTGTGATCGGACTCGGTGTAGAGACCCGCCGTGAGCAACTGGATGTCGCTCAAGCTGAAGTCGTTCTGCCAGTCCAGGGCGGTGCGCTGGGTGTGCACGTAGTCCGGTGCTTCCGGGAAGTTGAAGATGTCTACCTGGTTCTGATCTATCTCATCCTGCATGTGGCTTAACGTCACATCGCTGCGCCAGCTCTGCACCGGATGGAAGACGCCGCCGAGGCTGCTGGACTGATCCTGGAAATCCTCGCTGAAGGGGATCAAGCCGAAAGGCGGATTGGAGTCGAAACCGGTGTACTGGGTGTAGCCCTTGCTCTGCCAGTGGTTGAAGGAGAGATCCACGCCGCCGAGCTGGGTGTGGCCGTCCAGAGTGAGGGTCCGGTCCTGGTTGCCGCTGTCGAAGGTGGTGCCTGCCACCGCTGGGAAACCGTCGGTGTGGAAGTCGTCGGCGCTGACACCGATGCCGCTCTCACCCTGGCCGTAGGAGAAGTTCCCGCCATCGTCATAGGTGCCGTAACGCCCAGCACCCGCATGGGCGCCGTAATGCATGCCCTCAGCTGCTTTCTTGGTGATGATGTTGATGACGCCGCCGATGGCATCGGAGCCGTACAGCGAAGCCCGTGGACCTTTCACGATCTCGATGCGTTCGATGTCGGTGAGACGGATGTTCTGCAGAGCCGAACCGAAGCCGTTATCCGGGTTGATGCGCACGCCATCGATCATCACGAGGGTGTGGGTGCTGTTGGTGCCGCGCAGGAAGAGCGAAGCCGGTTGGCCGGGACCGCCGTTGGCGGCCATGTCGAGGCCGGCGTACTGGCGCAACACCGCCGCTACGTCCTGGCCTTGGGCCAGCTGCAGTTGCTCAGGGCCGATGACGAGCACCGGCGCCACTTCCTGGTCCGCGATGAGCGGAGTGCGGGTGGCGGTGACGCTGATGTCACCCAGGTTGGAGCTGTCATCCGCTAATGCGGGCAACGAGAGGCTGAAGAGCAGCGCCGCGGCGCCGCCCAGGTATGACGATCTTTGCATGTGATACTCCCCGCACAACACGCCCGTTGTGCGAAACGCTTGCTATGGACGGCGTCATGGGGGGAGAAGCGAGGGGAGCGAAGGCGCGACCCGCGCGCATCGCCCACCGCAATGCCGGACTTGGGAGCTTTTTAAGGCTCCCTCCTGCAGGCCGGTCTCCGGGCTCGCGAGTGGGATTCGATCCCCGGTCCGCCGCCTTCCCACGCATCGAGATGCGCAGTGGCTACTGGTGGACCTTGCTCGCCTACCGTTGCGGGGGCAGCGCCGGAATTGTCTTGATGACGTACCGGCTTCCCGAGTGTCTGCCGCGAGGCAGACGCCTGAAGGCGGCTGCACTGTATGCAGGCCTCGCTGAAGTGTCAAGCGCGACGTACTGCAGAAAGAAAAAGCCCCGCATTAGCGGGGCTTTTTTAAATCATCTATTAAATCTTAGCCAGGCTGGAACGCGTTGCCGTTCTGGAGGCTCTCCGCGACTTTCTTGGCGAGCCCCGCGGCCTGCTTCTCGGCGGTGGGGAAGTCCTGCGACTGGTTCACCACCACGATGAGCTTGTAGCCGTTCTCTATGGTGTAGAGCTGCACTTCGATGGAGCCCAAGCCCGGCGTGATGTCCATGTAGAAGGAGCCGGGGCTGAAGCCATCAGCAGGACGGGCGACCACGGGCTTGATGTTGCCCTTGTACACACCCTTGAGCATCTCCATGTCCGATGTCAGATTCGCCTGCTGGTCTGTGATCTTGTCGGCGCTCTGCAGCTTCACCAGCCCGACGCTGCTGTTGCTTGGGTCGTTGTAAGAACAGATGCTGATGGGGGCATCGTCGCCCGACATCTTGTTGGCGGTCAGGGGCTGGCCGATGATGGCAGTCGCATCGGCAGCGCTGACAGCGAGGCAGGACTCCAACACCTTGCGGGCATTGGGGTCGGGCTGCTGTGTGCAAGCAGACAGCAAGGCCAGGGCGAGCAAGGAGAGCGAAGCGGACAGACGGATCATCGTGCGTACCTCATGGTCCTGCAGGACTGGGTTGTCATAAACGCGCCCACACAAGGGGCGGCGGGTTCAAGGGCGCCAAAGGATACCTCATCGGAACCCGGCAGGCATCACCCAGCCAGAAACGCGCGGCCACCCTCCCAGGGCAAGACCCGCACCGGCACGCGGTAGAGCCGTGAGAGCTTCTCGGGGGTGAGCATCTCTTCGGCCGTACCGTGGGCGGCTTCGCCCTCGCCGAACAGCATGAGGATGCGGTTGCAGAAGCGCGCCGCCAGGTTGATGTCATGCAGGCTCATGAGCACGCCGCGCCGCTCATGGGCCGCAAGCCGTTGTAGCTGGCCCAGGAGTGCCAATTGGTGGTGCAGATCCAATTGTCCGGCCGGTTCATCCAGCAGGAACACCTGGGGATCCTGGCTGAGCACCGTAGCGAGATCCAGCCGCCGCCGCTCGCCGCCCGAGAGCGCCGTCTGGGCGCGTTGCTCCAGGCCTTCCAACCCCACGGCCTTGAGGGCGCGGCGCGCGATGGCCACGTCCGTGTGGGATTCCCAGCGCCAGAAATCCAGATGCGGGTGCCGGCCGATGAGCGCCGTCTCCAGCACCGTGGCGGGTAGGCTGTCTTCCGGCTGCTGCATCAGGAGTCCCAGGCGCCGGGCCACCTGGCGACGCGGCTGATGAGCGAGGGCTCTACCGTCCAGCAGTACTTCACCGGCTTCGAGCGCGCGCAGACCCGCGAGGCTATGCAAGAGCGTGGTCTTGCCGACACCGTTGGCACCTAACAGACCCACACAGTCGCCGGGTGCTACTGCGATATGCAGATCGCGACACACCAGCTTGTCAGCGATGCGCACCGTGAGACCGCGGGCTTCCAGCAGCGCGCCGCTCACAACGGGCCTCGCGCACGGTTGAGGAGATAGAGGAAGAGGGGCACGCCGATGGCCGCTGTCACCACGCCCACCGGCAGCTGGCGCGGTTCCGCCACGGTGCGTGCCAGGGTGTCGGCCAGCATCAGGAGACAACCACCCAGGAGCACCGCACCCGGCAGCAGGCGGCGATGATCACCACCCACGGCCATGCGGAACATGTGCGGCACCACGAGACCCACGAAACCGATGGCGCCTGCTTCCGTCACCGCAGCGGCGGTGAACAGCGAGGCACTTATATATATCGCGATGGAGAGAGGCCGCACCGCGATGCCGAGCGCCTCGGCCAAGGTCTCACCGCGTGCCAACACATTGAGATGACGGGCGAAGGGCAGCCATGCGGCGAGTCCGATGACCAGCACCAGGAGCGCGGCAGCACCTGCCGGCTGGTAAGAGAAGTCGCCCATGAGCCAGAACAGCATGCTGTGCAGGCTGGCATCGCTGCCCAAGACCAGGATGAGGCTGATGGCGGCGCCCCAACCGGCCGCCACCGCGATGCCCGTGAGCAGTAGACGTGTGGGTGTCCAGCCGCCGCGGCCGTGGGCGAGAGCGAACACGATGAGAGTAGAGACGAGAGCGCCCAAGAAAGCGCCGCTGTTCACCCACAGGCTCGTGAGGCCGATGAGCAAGGCACCGAGGGCGCCCACGGCCGCGCCGCCGGAGACACCCAGGATGTAGGGATCCGCCAGGGGATTACGCAAGAGCACCTGCATGAGCGTGCCGGCCAGCGCCAGGAGCCCGCCCACGGCGAAGGCGTTCACGGTGCGGGGCAGACGCAGGTCCATGACTACCGTGTGGGTCATGGCATCGCCGCCGCCGGTGAGAGCGGCCCACACACTGTGCAGGGGGATGGCGGCGCTGCCGATGGAGAGGGACAGGAGGAAAGCCGCTGCGGTCAGCAGCAACAAGAGCGGTAACCAGAGCACGAGAGGTGGGCGCTGCTGCATGCTCAGGCGCTTTCCCTGCGGGCGACCGTGGGCGTCGTCTCTAGACGCAGCCTCATTGTGGGCCAGTTCTTTTCTTTCGCCACTCGCGCGAGCACCTCGTCCGGGTTCACTGCGGTGGGATGGGTGACCTGTTCCAGCAGGGGCAGATCGTTGTGAGAATCCGAATAGAACCAAGTTTCGTCGGCGACGAGGCCGTGCTGTTTTAGCCACTCTTCCAGCTTCGCGACCTTGCCTTCCCGGAAGCAAGGTAAACCAGCGACACGTCCCGTGAAGCGTCCATCCACCTGCTCGGGTTCGGTGGCGATGAGATGGGCTAGGCCCAACTCCGCAGCGATGGGCGCAGTGATGAAGCTGTTGGTGGCGGTGATGATGATACGAGTGTGGACCCGGTGCTGAGCCAGCAGCGTACGGGAGCCAACGGGGATGCGCGGGAGGATGTATTCCTGCACGAAGCGTGCCCGCCAGGCTTCCAGCGCTTCGGGAGGGTTGTCTCTCAGCGGTCTCAAGCCGAAGGCCAGGAACTCATGGACATCCAGCTCGCCGGCCACGTAGGCGGCGTGATAGCGGGCATTGGCGGCGGCGTACTCCGCTCCATCCACTACCCCCTCGCGCACCAGGAAGCGGCCCCAGAGGGAATCGCTGTCACCATCCAGGAGCGTGTGGTCCAGGTCGAAGAGGGCGAGTTTGACGGGCGTCATGGGGCGTCAGGCCGTAGCTGTCTATAGTCGGATTGTAACTCGGTGTAAGCGGTGCTTTGTCAGGCGCACGGGTTTGTGGAACACTCGGCCCATGGGTATCCAGGAGAATCTGACTAAGGACGCCGTCATCGACGCGGAGGGTTTCCGCGCCAACGTGGGCATCATCCTGACCCATGCAGACGGCCGCCTCCTATGGGCGCGGCGCGTGGGCCGCGCTGGCTGGCAGTTCCCTCAAGGCGGCATGCAGCCCGGCGAGAACCCTGAGGAATCCCTGTATCGCGAGCTCCAGGAAGAAGTGGGGTTAAAGCCTGAGCAGGCAGAGATCATGGGCAGCACCCGCGACTGGCTGCGCTACCGCTTGCCGGAGCGTTACCAGCGCCACGCCAGCACGCCGGTCTGCATAGGCCAGAAGCAGCGCTGGTTCATGCTGCGCTTCAAGGGCGAGGATGCCGCCGTGCGGCTGGATGGCAGCGAGACGCCGGAGTTCGATGCCTGGCGCTGGGTGGATTATTGGCAGCCCTTAGGCGAAGTGATCTTCTTCAAGCGTGCGGTCTATCGCGAGGCTCTAACGAACTCGCGCCGCTCCTCTTCCCACAAGGCGCACCGCCTATGCCCTGCCGTGCGTGGGCGGGTCACCGGCGAAGATCTGCGCGTTGAGTCTCAGCTCCCCGCTTCCGCGGCGAGCTTGTCCAGGGCTTCCCCCGTCAGACGGTTGATCCGCCAGTCGTCCAGCATGTGGGCGCCTATGCTGCGGTAGAAACGGATGGCCGGTTCGTTCCAATCCAGCACCGCCCATTCGAAGCGGCCGCAACCGCGCTTGAGCGCGAGTCGCGCCAGATGCGCCAAGAGCTTACGGCCGACTCCCTTGCCGCGAAGTTCGGGCTTCACGAACAGGTCTTCCAGATAGATGCCGGGGCGGCCGAGGAAGGTGGAGAAGTTGTGGAAGAAGATGGCGAAGCCCGCGGGCTTGCCGTCCTGTTCCGCGATCAGGCATTCCGCTGCGGGCCGTGCGCCGAACAGTGAGTTGCGGATATCCGTCTCGGTGGCCACCACTTGATGGGCGAGCTTCTCGTATTCCGCCAGTTCGCGGATGAAACCGAGTATCAGCGGGACGTCGGCGGTGACGGCGCTACGGATGCGGAGAGTGTCAGTGGACATGAGGGCCTCCTCGAGAGGCCCTCATTATGGGCATCAATGGGATCCATATTCCAGGCGCAAAGACTTCGGACTGGTGGTCGATTATGAACGCGCCGGAGCGTCGCTCCGGTGGTACTTACCCACCCAACGCATGAGGGTGAGGATGACCGTGAGGGTCACCACGTAGAACAAGAGCTGTATGCCTGACGGTCTCGCGGTGTAACCCACCATCACGTGCAGCATCTGGCCCGCGAGGCTCCCCTGGCTCAGGATGGCGGAGGTGTCCCACAAGCCATTGCCGAGCGCCGGCAAGACGCCGGCCTGGTTGAGGAAGCTCGCTGCCTGGGCCGCGAGGCCTGCGGCGATCAGGAGCACCAGCCAGCCGGTGACCGTGAAGAAATGCCGCATGGGGATGCGCAGCAGGCCGAGGTACATGGCTACGCCCACCAGCACGCCCAGGATGAGGCCCACGAAGCCGCCAGCGAGCATGCTCATGCCGCTCATGCCGCCGGTGGCGAAGGCCCACAGGAACAGCACCACTTCCGAGCCTTCACGCATGACGGCCACGAGGGTGATGATCATGAGCGCCGTCAGGGGCCGGCTGCCGTTCTGGACTTTAGCGCCCACTTCCTTCACCTCGGCCGCCAGCTCTTTGCCATGAGAGCTCATCCAGATGTTGTGCCAGGCGAGCATGCAGACCGCCGCCAGCAGGATGCCGGCATTGAGGAATGCCTGGCCGTTGCCGGAGAAAGAGTCGTTGATGACGCCGGCGAACACCGCCACGAGGCCTGCGCCGATCACCCCGAGCACGATGCCGGCGCTGACCCAACGTCCGCGATCTGCGATGCCGCGGCTCGCGCCCAGCACGATGGCGACGATGAGTGCCGCCTCGATGACTTCACGGAATACGACGATGGCTGTGGCTAACATGGTGGTTACTTGGCTGCAGCGGCGACCACCACCCAACCTTCGGAGGCCTGGTGGAAGTCGTTGAAGAAGCGATAGCGACCCGCGTCCAAGGGTCCGATGAATACCTTCACCTGGGAATGCGCAGGCACCACCACCTCGCGGGAGAGGTCATAGCTCTCGAACTCCGCCGGCAAGTCGTCGTCGTTGCGCACCACGAGCTCCACCTTCACACCGGCGGGCAGGCTGAATTCCTTGGGCTCGAAGGCCTGAGCCTTGATGTCCAGGGTGAGGGGGTCGGCAGCGGAAGCGGCGAAGGCCGCGTAGCCGAGTAGGGTGGCAGTGAGAAGGCGCACGGTATGACGTGACATGGCGATTCCTGCGTATGACCACTGGTCAGTGGAGGCGGTCTGGATGGCGCTGCTCCCCATTTTCGAGTCTACAAGAACTAAAAGAGAATGACAATCATTCTCAATTAGGTTCAGAGGCTACAACTGTGCCCCCAGGGGATCTATTCCCGGCTATGTGTGCGGAATCACAAGGGCTTTTATGGGGTCAGGGCTAGACCCAGAACCCGGGGTGCGAGGCGGAATCAGAAAGGCTTGAGCACCACCAGGAAGACTATCCCCAACAGGAATAGGCCGGGGATCTCGTTATAGAGACGGTAGAAGCGCGGGCTCTTCTGCTTGCGCCCGGCGCGCAGGTCCAGCAGCAGTTTGTAACAGCCGAAGTGATAGAGGATGAGCAGGGCCACGAGGCCGAGTTTCGTCTGCAGCCACAGAGGTGCCGGCCACCACCAGCCGAAAAGCAGCCACAGGCCGAAACACAGGGTACCCACGGCACCGATGTTCATCATGGCGAATAGGCGGCGCTCCATGATCACGAAGCGCTCGCGGCCCACTGGGTCCTTGGCTTCAGCGTGATACACGAACAGACGTGGCAGGTAGAACAGGCCGGCGAACCAGGCCACCATGAAGGCGATGTGCAGGGCCTTGATCCAGAGCATGCGGGGCCTCTTCAAATAAGGCGCGGACAGGCGGCGTAAACCGCTGGATTCTAGCACCCACGCTTATGTCCGGTGGCGTCCATGGCACGGCCCGCGTAACATTGCTGCTGGCCTACGGGCGGTCTCCGCCTCCAGACACCCATCTCCAGCCACGCCAGCTTATGCGCCGACTCGTCGTAAAACACCATCGTCCGATGCGTACCTGGCTGGTGGTCGGCAGCATCGCCGCAGCCTTCGTGGTGGCAGTGTCCCTGGCCTTCGTCTATGGCGAATACCGCTCCGGTTTCGACCGGCAGGCGGCGGTGGCGCTGCACGACGTGCTGGATCAGGCCCAGGACGACAACACGGCCCTCAAGGAACAGATCGCGGTGCTGGAGCGCCAGCGCGACGTGGATGCGAGCACCAGCCAGCAGGTGCAGACCAGCCTGCAGGAACTGCAGCGCAAGCTCACGGACGAGCAGGAAGAGCTGGCCTTCTATAGAGGCATCGTCTCCCCCGCCTCCGGCGAGGAAGGGGTGAGGGTGCAGAGCCTCAAGTTCGCCGGCGGCGGCGCGCCCCGGTTGTATCATTACCGCCTGGTGCTGATCCAGGTACGCACCCGGGAGATGAGGATCTCGGGCAGCGTGGACATGCACATCTATGGCTCCCAGCAGGGCAAGCCGGTGATACTGGACGCGCGCGACATCGCGCCGGGCACGAAACCGCCCTTCGGTTTTGCCTTCCAGTACTTCCAGAGCCTGGAAGGCGACGTGTTCCTGCCCGAGGGCTTCATGCCCGGCCGGGTGGAAGTATCGGTGCATGAGAGCGGGCGTGACCCGTCTTTACAGAACTTCGATTGGAGTAGCGTGAGCGCATAAAGCGCCCGGCTGCTCTATCATCTCCGTGAGAGGTCTACATCATGTTCAGTGACGAAAAGAAGCAGGGCAAAGGCCGCATCGACACCCTCATCGGGCGCAACAGCCGTTTGAAGGGCGACCTCGCGTTCAGCGGCGGGCTGCACGTGGATGGCGAGATCCACGGCAACGTCAGCGCCGAGGAAGGCTCCGAGTCCGTGCTGAGCTTGAGCCAGAACGGCGCAATCCGTGGCGAAGTGCGGGTGCCGCATATCGTGATCAACGGCCTGGTGGAAGGCGACGTGCACGCCGAGAAGCGTCTGGAGCTCGGGCCTGCGGCTCGCGTCACCGGCGACGTGTATTACAGCCTGGTGGAGATCGCCGTGGGTGCCGCGGTCAACGGCAAGCTGGTGCACAAGCCCGCGGCGCCAGTGCTCGCTTTGAGCCATCAGAAGGGAAAGGCCCCGGCCGGCGAGGCCCCCGAGGGCAGCAAGCGGGGCTGATATACTAGGTATATGGATATGCAAGCCGCACCGCTCATGTTCACCGACGCCGCCGCGCGCAAGGTGAAACAGCTCATCGAAGAGGAGGGCAACGACGCTCTCAAGCTGCGCGTATTCGTCAGCGGCGGCGGCTGCTCCGGCTTCCAGTACGGCTTCACCTTCGATGAGAAGGTGGAAGAAGGTGACACCCAGGTGCAGAACGATGGCGTCACCCTGCTGGTAGACCCCATGAGCTTCCAGTACCTGGCCGGCGCCGAGATCGATTACAGCGAAGGCCTGGAGGGAGCCCAGTTCGTGATCCGTAATCCGAATGCGACCACGACCTGCGGCTGCGGCTCTTCTTTCACCGTTTAAATCTCAAAAGCTGCTGCGCTCGGCATGGCGTTGTTGCGCTTCGGACTCGCAGTCGGTCACGGACATCATGAGTACGCTCCCTCCTGCTCGCCTCGCGCGCCTAGCCCTGCCTTCGCTCGCGACGCTTTTGAAGTAGTTCTTTTGAGAAGCGCCGAAAGGCGCTTTTTCATTTTGCGGCAGGATAGATAGCGCCAAGGACGGTGGATTTGCCCGCGCCCGTGACCGAGGGGAGATTGCCGGCCAAGCCCGCGAGGGTGCGGTGGGCGAGCCAGGCGAAGCCTGCTGCTTCCACCCAAGCCGCATCGATGCCGATGGCCGCAGTGCTCTCCACCGTGGCCCCAGGCAGTTGCGCCGCGAAGCGTGCCATGAGGTGCGTGTTCAGAGCGCCGCCGCCGCACACATACACGCGCTTCACGCCGGCGGAATGCTGCAAGGCCGCTTCAGCCACGCTGCGGGCTGTCAGCTCCGCCAAGGTCGCCAGCAGATCCTGGGTCGCGAGCTTGCGGCCGGCGAGATGCTTGTCGAGCCAGGCGCGATTGAAGAGTTCAGGGCCCGTGCTCTTGGGCGCGGGCATGTCGAAATAAGCTTCCTGCAGCATGGATGCCAAGAGCGTCGCATCGATCTTGCCGGAAGCCGCGACCTTGCCACCGGCATCGAAGGGCTGCTTCAGTTCATCGCGGCTCACGATGTCCATGAGCACGTTGGCAGGGCCTGTGTCGAAGCCACGCACCTCACCCTTGGCGGGCAAGAGCGTGATGTTGGCGATGCCGCCGGTGTTCACCACCAGCCGGTCTTCCGTGTCGCTGCCGAAAGCCACCTTGTGGAAGGCGGGCAGCAAGGGCGCACCTTGTCCGCCCAAGGCCATGTCACGGCGACGGAAGTCCGCCACTACGGCGATGCCGGTGCGGGCGGCGATGATGTTGGGATCCGCGATCTGGGTGGTGAAGGGATGGGCCTGTCGCGGCCGATGCCGGATGGTCTGACCGTGGCTGCCGATGGCGCGCACGCTCTTGGGATCGGTCTTGGATTCCTCCAGCAAGGCCAGCACCGCTGCGCCGAAGAGTTCGCCCAGTTCACTGTCGAGACTGCCGGCCTCGTCGAGCGCATCACTGGAATACTTGCCCAGCATGACGCGCCGCGTCCGCTCTTTCACGGAATCGGGGTAGGTCGAGTAGTGGGTGGCGAGGATGCGTGGCGCCGGCGTGAACTCCATCAGCACGGCGTCGATGCCGTCAGCGCTGGTGCCGGACATGAGACCGATGAAGAGTCCGGTCATGGCTGGCCGGAGGGGATCAGTGGGCTGCGGTCTGGGCACCGCTGGAAGCGCCTGCGGAGCCGGCGAGGCGCGTGTCACCCACGTTGGTGAGTTGGGCCAGGAGGTTGCCCGAGGACGCGGTGAAGTCTGCCAGGTACTGAGTGAGTACCGGCGCCGTGTCTGGCAGCTTCACGGTACGCGGGTTATGGGGTACGCCGTTGATGCGCACTTCGAAGTGCAGGTGTGGGCCGGTGGCGAGGCCGGTCATGCCCACGTAACCGATGATCTGTTCCTGCTTCACGTGCATGCCGGTACGGGTACCAGGTCTTGAAGCGCGAGAGGTGTCCGTAGAGGGTACTGTAGCCGCCACCGTGGTCGATGACCATGCACTTGCCGTAGCCGCCCTTGTAACCCTCGAAGGCGATGCGCCCGTCGCCGGCGGCCTGGATGGGTGTGCCGCTCGGGGCGGCGTAGTCCACGCCCTGATGGGCGCGGCTGAAGCCGAGGATGGGGTGTTTGCGGTGCAGGCTGAAGCCGGAGGAGATGCGGCTATAGGAGACCGGCGCGCGCATGAGCGTCTTCTTGATGCTGCGGCCGTCCGGCGTGTAGTAGCCCGTGAGCCCCGCCGGATCGGTGTAGCGCAGCACGCGATGCACCTTGGTGCCGTCCACGAACTCGGCGGCCAATATCGGCCCGTCGGTGATGGCCTGGCCCTGGCGATGCACCTTCTGGTAGATCACCGTGAAGCTATCGCCGTTCTGGATGTCGTGGGCGAAGTCGATGTCCCAGGCGAAGAGCTGGATGAGCCCCATGGTGGTCGCATCGCTCAAGCCCGCGCGGCTGGCCGCGTCGAACAGGGAATTCTCGATCACGCCGTGGGCGTAAGCGGTGACCACCGTGACCGGGATGTCCGTGAGCGTGGCGCTGAAGGCCGTGCCCTGGCGGAGCACTTCCAGGTTATGCGCCTCGTCGTACTGCATGCGCAGGCTCTGGATGTGCGCATCGGGCGTGTAGGTGAGGTGGATCACATCCCCGGGCAGGATGCGTTTCAGGCGCGTGGCAGCCTGATCCAGGTCCATGATGGCCTGCAGGTCGGCGGCGCTAAGGTTGCGGGTGGCGAAGAGGGCAGCCAGGGTGTCGCCGTTGGCCACGGTGATGTTCACGCTGGTCAGGGTCGGGGCCGCGGGTGTGGCGGCGGGAGCCTCGGCCAGGGCCGCGGGGGCCGTGGTGGCCGCAGCGGTATTCAGGAGTTCGAAGGCACCGGCGCCGGTGGTGGCCAGCACCAGGAGCAGCCAATAGCGGCGGCGCACCTGGCGCACGGCCCGTGCCCCAGGCAGGCCTGGCTTATAATCCACGTCGTTGTGGGTATGGAAATCCGTCACGGCCTGTCCCCGTCCAAAAACGCGCTAACACTAACGGTTAAGGACTTGAGGGTCAATGCCTGATTTTCCGCCTAAGTCCATGAATTAGGCGGAAATTAGCCGCTACAAGACGGTAAAATCCGTTTATCGTCCAAGAATCCACATGTTAAGGAGTGGGTAGATGCCGACACCCGCCGAGCAGCTCGCGGAACTATCCCGCGGCGCCGACGAGATCCTGCTCGAGGCCGACCTCAAGGCGCGCCTCCAGGAAGGCCGTCCCCTGCGGGTCAAGGCTGGTTTCGACCCCACTGCCCCGGATCTGCACCTGGGTCATACGGTGCTGCTCAACAAGCTGCGCCAGTTCCAGGCGTTGGGCCATGAGGCCATCTTCCTGATCGGTGACTTCACCGGGATGATCGGCGACCCCACGGGCAAGAACGTCACCCGCAAGCCCCTCACCCGGGACGAGATCGCGGTCAACGCTCTCACTTACGAGGCCCAGGTCTTCAAGATCCTGGACCCCAAGAAGACCCGCATCGAGTTCAACTCCCGCTGGACCGAGAAGCTCGGGGCTGCGGGGCTGGTGCAGCTCGCCGCCCGCCACACCGTGGCGCGCATGCTGGAGCGGGACGACTTCAGCAAACGCTATGCCGCGGGCGAACCCATCTCCATCCATGAGTTCCTCTATCCCCTGGTGCAGGGTTACGACTCCGTAGCCTTGCAAGCGGACGTGGAGCTCGGTGGCACCGACCAGAAGTTCAACCTACTGGTGGGCCGGCAGCTGCAGGAGCAATACGGCCAGAAGCCCCAGGTAGTGCTCACCATGCCGATCTTGGAAGGTCTCGACGGCGTGCAGAAGATGTCCAAGTCCTTGGGCAACTACATCGGCATCAACGAAGCACCGGGAGAGATGTTCGGCAAGTTGATGTCCATCTCCGATGACCTCATGTGGCGCTACTTCGAGCTCCTGAGCTTCCGCAGCCTCGCGGATATCGCAGGCCTGAAGCGCCAAGTGGCCGAGGGCGCCAACCCGCGGGACATCAAGTTCCAGTTGGGCGAGGAGATCGTGGCACGGTTCCATAGTCCGGCGGCAGCCAAGGCAGCCCAGGAAGAGTTCGTGGCCAGGTTCCGTCGCGGCGAGATGCCAGAGGAGATGCCGGAACATGAGTTCAAGGTGGAGGCCGGTGGCATCGCCTTGAGCGCACTCCTGAAGCAGTGCGATCTCACGGCCAGTACCTCGGAAGCGAACCGCATGCTGGAACAGGGCGGGGTACGGGTGAACGGCGAGAAAGTCTCGGATCGGGGCCTCAAGCTCGCGGCCGGCGAGACTTACGTGCTGCAGGTGGGTAAGCGCAAGTTCGCGCGGGTGCGGCTGGTCTAATAGAAAGGATTCTCTCTCAGGGTCGTGCGCGCCAGCCACTTTTCTCCCCGCCGCACCGGTTCACCGGTGTGCAAGGTCGCAGGATCCGGCTCCCCAGACGGCAGGCAATTGAAATGGCAGAGCGCCATGCGCTCCCGGGCGGCTATCTTGCGGCCCAGGGTCAGGTAATGGGTCTCACCGCCGGCTTCTGCCGTGCGTAAGTACACCAGGAACGATGCCACTCGCTGACCAGCCCGGTCGCCTTTCTCCAGGTTGTCCTGCATGCGCGGCCCATCGAAATAGTCCACGTGGGGTGCGTAGTGATGGCCGTCCTGGTAACGCAGCACCGAGAGAGGCTCCACATGGGAGGGCGGCAGCTTGAACACACTGGCTACCCGCCGCTCCACATTGCGCACTACCGCGTCGCAGAGCACGGTCTGTAACGCCGCCATGTTGCCGGTGAAGGCGCGGCTCTCCTGGGACAGGATGTCAGCGGTGAGCTGATGGGCAGGCCTGAAGTTAAGCGTCGCGAGCGTCATGAGATGGGCGCACTCGCTGCGGGACACGAACTCATCCACCGTGAATATGTTGGGCTCAGCCGAGATCTCCACCGGCGCTGACATCTTGTGCGTGTGTGCCGTAGCCGTCGGCGTCGGGCGCTTGCTGGAGTCCAGCGAACAGCCCGACAGATCCAGGCTCGCGAAGTTCTGTTCTACCAGGTGCCGGTACTTCTCCGCAGAGCTGAGCGCATCAGGGTCACGCTCCAGGGCCTGCTGCAGCTGGATGAAGTTGCCGTCGATCTTATCCGCCAGAGCGCGGGCCTGAGCCAGTTCCGCCGGGTTGAGCGCGGCGTTGATGCGCTGCAACTCAGGACCGCTGCAGGGATAGTCCTGGCGCCGTGCGTTCTCCATCCAGGCCCAGGCCTGCACTGGGTCCCGGGCAACGCTTGCTCCGCTATAGAAGCAGAGGCCGAGGTTGAAGTAGCCGCGCGGTTCTCCCTGAGCGGCAGCGCGCAAGTACCAGGTGACAGCCTGCACCTCGTCTACCTCGCAGCCGATACCTTCCATGAGCATGTAGGACAGGTTGCACTGCGCCACGCCGTAGCCCCGCTCCGCGGTGCCGCGGTAGAGACGGTAGGCAGCGGCGTCGTCCTGCGCCACACCGTGGCCGAGCATGTGCAGGTCCGCCAGACGGTTCTGCGCCACGGGGTCACCCCGGTCCGCCGCGCGCGTGTACCAGGCGGCGGCGTGGGTGAGCGCGTCGGGCATGAGATGGATCTGGGAATAGACATGACCCAGAGTGAGTAGCGCGCCGCCGGAACCGGCTTCCGCTGCGAGGCGCAGCAACTCGAGGCCGCGGCTGAATTGTGCGGAGCCGTAGACGGAGTCGGCGACCAGCGCCTCGCCCTCCTGGGCCCATGAATCGGGTGTCTGCATGCGGCGCAGTCTAGCAAAACAGGGCTTGCCCTTGGGTTGCGACCGGCCCTTAGGCTAAGCTGTAGCCCCTTCTCGACGGGCGTGCGACTGTGGAACTCGGTGTGAAACGCATAGTGCTGGGCGTGACTGGCGGCGTGGCGGCCTATAAGAGCCCCGACATCGTGCGTCGGCTGCGCGAGTCCGGCGCCGAAGTGCAGGTGGTGATGACCGCCGGCGCCCAGCGTTTCGTCACACCCCTCACTTTCCAGGCAGTGTCCGCGCGTCCCGTGCGCAGCGAGTTGTGGGATATGGCTGCCGAGCACGCCATGGGTCATATCGAACTCGGTCGCTGGGCTGAACTCGTGCTCATCGCCCCGGCTAGCGCCGATTTCATGGCGCACCTGGCCAACGGCCTCGCCGTGGATCTGCTCTCGACCATGTGTCTCGCCACCGAAGCGCCCATCGTGCTGGTGCCGGCCATGAACTGGGCCATGTGGGGCAACGCTGCGACGCAAGAGAACGTGCGCCGCTTGCGTGAGCGTGGTGTGCGGATGCTCGGTCCCGTGGAGGGCGAACTGGCGGAAGGCGAGATCGGCATGGGCCGGATGCTGGAGCCTGCGGATATCGTGGCCGAACTCGCCGGTGGCGCTCCGCGGCCCCTGAAGGGTCTGCGCGTGCTGGTGACAGCGGGCCCCACCCGCGAGGCCATCGATCCGGTGCGTTACGTATCGAACCGCAGCTCCGGCAAGATGGGTTTCGCCGTGGCGCGTGCCGCTGCCGAGGCGGGCGCCGAAGTGACCCTGGTGAGTGGCCCGGTGCATCTCGTGACGCCCCGGGACGTGCGCCGGGTGGACGTGGAGAGCGCCGCCGACATGCATGAGGCCGTGATGAACCATATCGCCCATGCGGACATCTTCATCGCTGCCGCCGCGGTGGCAGACTATGCGCCGAAGAAGAGCGCGCCGCAGAAGATAAAGAAGAAAGGCAGTCCGAAGCTCGACCTGTCCCTGCAGAAGACCCCCGACATCCTCGCGGAGGTGGCGCGCCGTCGGCAGCGTCCCTACACCGTGGGTTTCGCCGCTGAGACCGAGCAGCTCGAGAAGCATGCCCGGGAGAAACTGGACAAGAAGCATCTCGATCTTGTGGCTGCCAACCTGGTGGGGCCCGGGCGCGGCTTCGATCGCGATGACAACGCCCTCACGGTGTACTGGCAGGGCGGTGGCGAGGAACTCGGGCAGGCTTCCAAGCTGGACCTGGCGCGGCATCTGGTGCGCCTGATCGCCGGCCGTTATCCCCGCAAGACCTGATCACCTTAAAGAGCACTCGCGCACATGTACATCGTGAAGGTGAAGATATTGGACGCGCGCATCGGCAAGGAATTCCCACTGCCCCAGCATGCCACTGCGGGTTCCGCCGGCATGGACTTACGGGCCTGTCTCAAGGAACCACTCACCCTCGCGCCCGGTGATACGGTGCTCATCCCCTCAGGCATCGCTATCCATCTGGACGACCCGGCTTACGCTGCGGTGCTGCTGCCGCGTTCGGGCTTGGGCCACAAGCATGGCATCGTGCTCGGCAACCTGGTGGGACTCATCGATTCGGACTACCAGGGCGAAGTGCTGGTGTCCTGCTGGAACCGGGGCAAGGAGAGCTTCACGGTGAAGCCCGGCGAGCGCATCGCCCAGATGGTGATCCTGCCGGTGGTGCAGGCCCAGTTCGAAGTGGTGAGCGAGTTCGAGGAAAGTAAAAGAGGCGCTGGCGGTTTCGGCCACTCCGGCAAGACCTGAGCGGTCCCATCTGCTGAAATAGAAACGCCGCCCTTCGGGCGGCGTTTTAGTCTGGGTGACGTTTTAACCGTGTGTGGCTGAAGCAGGTGCTGCGGTCAACTGTTTGTAGCGGGCGATATCGCTGGCGAATTCCGCCGCTACTTCTTGCTTGTGCTGTTGCTGCAGCAGCAGCTGTTGCTGGTTGGTGATGAGTTGGGTCTTGGCGTCGGAGACCTGCTTGTCCAGGCTTGCGGGCACGGGTTTGTTCTTGCTGGTGAGTTCGCTGCTGCGGCCTTGCAGGTCTGCGAGAGTGGTCTGCAGGCCGGTGATGGTGCCGTTGAACACGTTGATCTGGGCATCGATGGAGGAGAGTTTGCTGTCCCGGTCCCGCTCCATGTCTTTCGTGGAGGTGTAGGTATCCAGGAGCACCTTGTCGTGGGCTTGGGTCACCGCATTGGCCTGGGCCTGCTGCGCGGCTTGCTGCTGTGCCGCCTGTTCGGCGGCGATCTGCTCCGGTGTCTTCTGGGCTGCGGTGGTCTTCACCACGTTGCCTTGGCTGTCGATCTGCTCGGTCTGCTGGGCAGCGTATTCCGGCGGGATGCTGCTGCCGTAGTGGGTGACGCCTTGATTGTCCACCCACTTATAGAGTTTCTGCTTGTTGTCGGCCTGGGCGAGGGCACTCACCAGCAGGAGGGCGACGGTCAACAGGACGAGGCGGTGTGATTTCATGGAGAGTCCGGCGCATTCAGACAGGATGAAAAAAGTATAGCACCGGCGGCACTGGCCATGCGGTGTAGGCACATGGATGTGCCTTATCTAAGGGTGTCCGTGCTGGAAAAGCAGACCGCATCGGTGCGGGCGTGTACCGCGCCGAAGCGGATTGAGAAAGGCAGGGAAGGTCTTTCTCAATTTCAATCAGGCGCCGTAGGCACTACGGTACTTACGCACTGCTGGCGAGGGAGTCCTGCATGCCGCCCTGGGCAGCCAGCCAGTCCGTGAGTTCCGTGAGCCGTACGATGGCCGCCACGCGCAAGCCGTGTTCCTGTTCCACCTCCTTCACCGCCGAGAGCGTGCCCTGGCCGCGCTCCTGCCGGTCGAGGGCGATGACGAGACCCACCGGTTCGGCCCCGGCAGCGCGGATGATGGACACCGCTTCGCGCACCGCGGTGCCGGCGGTGATCACGTCGTCCACGATCAGCACGCGTCCCTTGAGCGGTGCGCCTACGATGGTGCCGCCCTCGCCGTGGTCCTTGGCTTCCTTGCGGTTGAAGCAGTAGGGCAGGTCGCGGTCGTGGTGTTCGGCCAGGGCCGCTGCCGTGACGGTGGCCAGCGGGATGCCTTTGTAGGCGGGGCCGAACAGCATGTCGAAAGCGATACCGGAATCCAGCACCGCCTGGGCGTAGAAGCGGCCCAAGCCGGCGAGTGCGCTGCCGCTGTTGAACAGGCCGGCGTTGAAGAAGTACGGGCTCTTGCGTCCGGACTTGAGGGTGAACTCGCCGAAGCGCAGCACGCCGCGCTCCAGGGCGAAGTCGAGGAACTGGCGCTGGTAATCCTGCATGACGCATCCGTAGGGTGTGAACCGTCGGTTATGATACACGCTCAATCCGAGGGGTGGACCAAGGCATGCGTGTCATCACTCTCAACGTCAACGGCATCCGTTCCGCTTCCCGCAAGGGCGTGTTCGAGTGGTTGAAGCGCCAGAAGGCCGACGTGGTCTGCCTGCAGGAGACCAAGGCCCAGGAGGATCAGCTCACTGATCCCATGTTCCGTCCCGACGGGCATCACTGCTTCTACTACGACGCCAAGAAGAAGGGTTACGCCGGCACTGCGCTGTATGCGCGACAGGAGCCGGACAAGGTGATCCGGGGATTTGGGGTCAAAGAGTTTGATGATGAAGGGCGCTACCTCGAAGCCCAGTTCAATGGCTTGTCGGTGATATCCCTGTACCTGCCTTCGGGTTCTTCCGGCCCCGAGCGCCAGGCCTCCAAGGACCGCTTCCTCAAGGTCTTCATGCCTTACCTCAAGTCCCTGCGCAAGAAGAAGCGCGAGTTCATCCTGTGCGGTGACTGGAACATCGTCCACAAAGAGATCGACATCAAGAACTGGAAGAGCAACCAGAAGAACTCCGGCTGCCTGCCCCACGAGCGCGCCTGGCTGGATGAACTGTACGGTCCGGCGGGTTATGTGGACGCTTTCCGTGTCGTCGATGAGCGCGCTGAGCAATACACCTGGTGGTCCAACCGCGGCCAAGCCTGGGCCAAGAACGTGGGTTGGCGCATCGACTACCAGGTGGCGACGCCGGGCGTCGGCAATAAAGCGAAGAAAGCCACCATCTATAAGGACGCACGCTTCTCCGATCACGCCCCGCTCATCATGGATTACGATTTTTGAGAGCGACGCTGCAGCGCTGGCGAGAGGCCTTCGCTGCCTATGCCCATCCGCGGGTACGGGCCATGCTGTTCCTGGGCTACTCCTCAGGATTGCCCTTCGCGCTGGTGCTCATGACGCTGGCTGCGCGCCTCAAGCAATCCGGCATAGATCGCAGCACCATCGGCTACTTCGCCTGGGTGGGCTTCGCTTATTCCCTGAAGTTCTTCTGGTCACCGGTGGTGGATCGACTGCAACTGCCGCTCTTGGGCAGGCTCGGGCGCCGACGCAGCTGGATGCTCCTCTCCCAGTGCGGCGTCATCGGCGGTCTCATGCTGATGGGCTTCGCGGACCCGGGCGTGGATCCGGTGCACATGGCCCTGCTCGCCGTGGGTACCGCCTTCTTCGCCGCCACCCAGGACATCGCGGTCGACGCCTGGCGTATCGAAGCGGTGGGTAAAGAGTTGCAGGCCAGCATGGCGGCGGCTTACCAGATGGGTTATCAGGTCGCGCTCATCTGCTCCCAGGCGGGCATGTTCTGGTTCGTGAGCCTGCAAGGCTGGACCGCGGGCTACATCCTGATGGCGGCGCTCATGATCGTAGGCCTGGGGACCACGCTCTTGATTGCCGAACCTGACGTGCATATGGATCGAGCCACCCTCGCGCGGGAACAGCGGGTGGTGGATTTCCTCGAAGGTAGCGCCCATTGGCCCCAGAGCCTGCGACATGCGACCGCCTGGTTCATCGGTGCAGTGGTCTGCCCGTTCATGGATTTTTTCGGGCGTAACGGCTGGCGTGCGGCTCTGCCGGTGCTCCTGCTCATCGTCACCTACCGGCTCAACTACATGACCATGGGCGTGATGGCGAACCCTTTCTATCTGGACATGGGGTTCACCCTGGATCAGATCGCCGAAGTGGCCAAGCTCTACGGCGTGATCATGTCCCTGGTGGGGGCACTCATGGGCGGCGTGTTGGTGGCGCGCTATGGTATCCCTCGCATGCTGCTCGTGGGCTTGCTGCTACTCACTGCCGCCAACTTGGCCTATGCCTATATAGCGGGCATCGGACCCGGCCTCGGCGCCTTCGCGGTCGTCATAAGCTTAGACAACTTCGGCAACGGTCTGGCGGGGGCGGTGTTCATCGCCTACATGTCTTCGCTCACCAATACCGCCTATACCGCGACTCAGTACGCGCTGTTCGGCACCCTGTGGAGTTTCCCGGCGAAGGGACTGGCGGGATTCTCGGGGAAGATCGTGGATGCGCTGGGCTATCGCGGCTTCTTCATCTACACCGCGCTGATCGGCCTGCCGGCGTTGCTCCTGGTCCTATGGCTCATACGCCGCCCGGCGGCTGAGCCGCCAGCGCCAACCGCGCGCGTCTAGTGCAGCTTGCCTGCCGGCTTGTCCGGCCGGCCCGGTACCGCCACCGGCGAGGCGTGGTGCAGGATCATGCGCCAGCCATCTTCCGTGAGCTGGTAGATGTTGGTGGCGATGGCGGGTGGGCGCTCACCAGTCTCGCCGGGTACCGTGATGTACTCGTGCAGCACGTGGATGGAGAGCAGAGCGTCCTGGGTGCGGCTCACGTCCGCGAGCCGGAAACGCAGGCCGCCGCTGTTACGGAAGATCTCCATCCAGCTGGCACGCACCGCCTGATGGCCGCTGATGCGGGGACCCACGGGATGTACGCAGGTGACCACATCGCTATCCAACCACACGGCCATCATGGCGTTGAGGTCGGTGGCGGCGAAGGCGGTGTAAAATGCCGCTTCCGCTTCATCAGGCGTGGAGTACATCGGTGCATCCATGTCTTTTCAGGATGCCGAACAATAGAAGAAAGCCGGCGCCCTGCCAAGTATGGACCGAGGTGATGGACTGAACCGCATGTCAGAAGCCGCCCGTCATGTCGTCTGCCGCCTGGACGAGATACCCGATCCGGGTACCCGCGGCTTCTCGCTGCCCGGTGCGCGCTTCCCGGACGAGTATTTCCTGGTGCACTGGTTCGGCAAGGTCTATGCCTATCGCAACGTCTGCCCCCATGCCGGGCGCTTCCTGAACTTCAAGCCGGACTCTTTCCTCACCCGCGATCTCTCCATGATCATGTGCGCGGGCCACGGGGCCCTGTTCGAGCCGGATAGCGGGCGCTGCGTGGCCGGCCCGTGCATCGGCCACGGACTCACGTCACTGCCGGCGGCGGTGGAGGAGGGGCAGGTGGTGGTGTATGCGGAGCCAGAGGCTCCGGCTTGAATCAGCGGTCCAATCTATCCAGCGTGTTCGCCCACATGCCATGGTCTTCACTGTCTAGGTCCACGCCGTAGTCCTCACGTTCCACATCCATGGAGCCTGACCAGTCTTCCGGCGGTTCGGCAGGTTTGGGGTTGATCTCTTCCCAGGTATCCGCTTCCAGTTCCTCGACGGTGCCGTCGAAGTACTGCACTTCCACGGTGCCATCGTCCTGGTCCACGGCCACTACTTCGAACAGGACACCCTGCGCATCGGCGTACCACGCGCCCACCAGAGGTGGCGCCACCGGCTCCTGTTCCATCATGTTTTCCATGACAGTGGGCTCCCAGCCCCTTGGGTTGTTACCATGCCACGCATGCGGTCCAGGCAGGCGGCTGCTGTTTTTGCCGGGGAGCTCCCGTATTCTTGTTGTCGCGGCCGCAGCCCTAGGCTGCAGTTCGACATTGTTATAGAACCAGAATGGGCGCAGTGCAAGCCGGATATTCATCTGGCACTGTTCCACACTGAGACGCGGTTCACAAAAATCGCGTAGCCTTGTGTAAACATTCGCATTTCGGGATGGTGCGATGCTCGAAAAGATGTTCGACATGTTCATCGTGCTGCTGGTGGTGGTGGACCCGGTGGGGGTCACACCCGTATTCGGCGCCTTGACCCGTGGCGGCGGCAGCCTGCACCGCCGTCGTATGGCCGTGAAGGGCACGCTCTTGGCCGGCGCGATACTGCTGATATTCGCCCTCATCGGCGACTGGCTGTTGACTACCCTCGGCATCGGCCTGCCCGCCTTCAAGATCGCCGGAGGTGTGTTGCTGTTCCTGATCGCCATCGACATGGTGTTCGCGCGCCAGTCCGGCGGGCGCTCCGCCACCGGCAGCGAACAGGAGGAAGCGCGTCACAAGGAAGACATCTCGGTGTTCCCGCTGGCCTTCCCGTTGATCGCGGGACCCGGGGCGCTGGCCACGGTGTTGTTGATGGTGAGCGAAGCCCGGGGCAACCCGCTGTTCTTCTTCGCCCTCATCGGCGTGCTCTTGGTGGTGTTGCTGCTGGTGCTGATCTGCTTGCTCTTGGCCGGCCCGCTGATGCGGCTCATGGGTGAGACTGGCGCCAACGTCATGGGGCGTCTGTTCGGCGTGATACTGGCAGCACTCGCCGTCCAGTTCGTCATGGACGGCCTCAAGGCGGGATTCTTAGGCGGCTAGCCGGGATTTCCGACGGGCGCGGGCGAGACAGGCGACTTACTGGGATCGCCGCCGTCCCGGAGATAGGCGGCCCATTGAGCATCTTGTTGGGCACCAGAGGTATTGCCGAGGGCCGTATCCGCCGTGCCGAGTTCATCCAGGATGTGGGCTGAGTGGCTGGCGTCGTACATCCACAGGCGCACATGCAGGGCCCGCAGCAGATGATCCCGGGCGCCGTTCCAATCCTGCATCGCCAGTAAGCGCGTACCCCATTCCTCATGGGTGGCCGCGATCCCCGGACGGTAGTAGACACCCTGGTAACGCTGCAAGGCGTCAGCATAGAGCGGTACCGCTTTCGTCATCTCCGGTTCCGCCAATGCTTGCAGGCGCTCCAGGCGTGCAGCGTCGAGACTGTCGGCGCCGGGTTTGCCCAGTTTCGCGAGCCACTGGCCCGTGTCGGTCGCTTTGGCATCGAAGGCGGCCTGGGTGCGGGCGAAGAGCGCAGCGCGCTGTACTTCCGGCGGCACACCGGCTTCGGCCAAGAGGCCATCCAGGCGGGTCGCAGCGCCCGCGGCGTCTCCAGATTGCAGGTCCGCATACGCATCCATCAGGGTGAGCCGGGACTTCAGTCCAGCCAGGGTCGCATGGCTATCCACGATGGCATGAGCATCGGCGAGGTTGCCCCGGGCCGCGCTCACATCGCCCTGCATCAGCGCGGAATCCGCGAGATCCACCAGCGTATTGGCCTGGCCCTGCAGGTCATCCACGCTGCGGTACTGCATGTAAGCGCGGCCGAAGAAAGTGCGCGCGTCTGCGTAGCGGCTGTCGTTGTAATCCGCCATGGCTTCAGCCATGAAGTTGCGCGTGTTGGTCTCGGTGGCCGGCACCGGCGGCGGTGCGCTGCCGCAAGCTGCGAGTAGTGCAGAGGACATCAAGAGAGATGCGGTAAGGATGCGTGCCATGGCTGCTCAGGGGGGCGGCTGCACGGGAGTGATCGTGGTAGTCGGTTTCTTGGCTACGGCGGAGGAGATGGGCCAGGTGTTCTGTAACGCCTGCAAGGTGGCATCGGTCTCGTCCAGGATCTCGCGGGTGCGCGCCACCATGTCCGGCAGTGCCTGCAACTGGTAGTTCACCGTGCCCATGGTGGTGTTGAGCTGAGTCACGAGCTTGTGGCTCTGGGTCACGAGACCCGGCAAGTCCGCGGAAGCAGCGTTGGCATTCTTGAGCAGGGGCTGGATCTCCGCGAGCCGTTCCTGGGCTTCTTTCAAGGTCGCCGTGAGCGACTGTACGGCGGCCTGGGTGGAACCCGGGCCTGAGGCGAACTGGCTGGTGATCACCTTGAGGTTCTCGCTCACCACCGTCAGGTTCTTCACCAGCGCGTCCAGGTCCTTCGGATCGATGGAATGGCTCAGGGCGTTGATCTGGGCGAGAGTGGATTTCACATCCACCAACACAGGTGACACCTGGCCCATCATCTGGTCCACGGACATGGGCTCTTCCATGGGCACCACGGCGTCGTTAGCCACGATGGGCTTGCTGGTGGAACCGGGTTTGATGCTGATGGCGGCGTTGCCGATCACCGAGAGCTTGCTGATCTCGGCGGTGGAGTCAGTGCGGATCAGGCGGTGGAAACGCTCCAGGATCTGCATGGTCACCTCGATGCGGTTGTCCTCCGACAAGCTCAGCTTGGTGATCTTGCCCACGTCGAGGCCGTAGACCATCACCGGCGTGTCGATGCTCACGCCTTCGGCGTTGGTGATATAGGCATACAGGGTGAACTTGGGCGCGAAGAAGCGCTCGGTCTGCTTGTTCAAGGCCACCGCCAGGAACAGCAGTAGCACGGCCACGAGCACGAACGCGCCCACCAGACGCTCGCGCGCCGTGTAGTTGAGGCGGTGTATGTAATGGACTTTGTCTTTCTCGGCCACTCGCGTTACCCCTATGCCGCCGTGTCGAGGAAGTCGCGTATCTGGCTGCGGGCGGCAGCGGCGAACTCCTTCCAGCCGGCGAAACGCCACACCCCATCGGGGTGTACGAACACGATATCGTCAGCGCACCGCTTCACGAACCCCAGGTTGTGGGTGGCGAGCAGCAGGGTGAGCCCGCGTTCCCGAGTGAGCTTCTGGTAAATGCCCGATTCCCGCTCACGGCAGGCGTTATCGGTCATATGGAAGGGCTCGTCCAGGAACATCAATTCAGGTGACAGCATGAGGCAGCGCGCGATGGCGAGCAAGAGCCGCTCGTGCTGGTTGAGGTAGGCGGGCAAGAGGTCCTGGCGTCCGGGGTAATCGAGGAACTCAAGGATCTCTAGGGCCTTGGCGCGTGCCTGCTCGGCGTTGCCCAGGCGGTGGTACATCGCCGGCAGGGTGACGTTGATGAGCCCGTTCACCACCGACAGCAGCGGTGCGCCCTCGTTCACGAAAGCGACCTTGAGGCGCAGGCTGCGACGCGCGTCCGGGGTCATCCGGGTCACGTCCTGGCCGAGCAGTGCGAGGCTACCACCTGCCGGCGGGTCCACTGCCGCCAGGGTGCGCAGGTAGGCGGTCTTGCCCGAACCGTTGGGGCCGACTATGCACACGATGCGACCGGGGCCGATGCGGAAGGTCATGCCGTGCTCGAAGGCGCTGGCGTCGGGACGCAGCGGCTTCAGGTCCTGAGCATCGATCAGCGCGGCGGCGGCCATCAGGAGATCACCGCCAGGAGACCGTCGGCCGCGAACACCAGCACCAGGCTCGTCACGATGGCGCGCTGGGTCTGTTGCGGCAGCTCGGTGGGCGAGGTGCGGACCTTCAGGCCGTGATAGCAGGCGGTGCCGGCGATGATGATGCCGAACAGCAGGTTCTTGAAGGCGAAGATCAGGACTTGGTCGGGTCCGACGGCCTCTGCCAGCCGCTTCACCTGATGGGCGCTGCCCCCCGAGGAGATGAGGCTAGTGATGAACACGCCGCCGAACAGGGCCACGATGGCGAAATAGACTGCGAGCACGAACTGGGCCACGGCGGCGCCGATGATGCGCGGTGTCACGAAGAACTCGTTGACGTTGATGCCGAGGTGCTCAAGACCTTCCACCTCGCCGCGCAACTTCATGGAACCCAAGTCCACGGCGATGGCCGAACCCGAGCGGCCGATGAGGATGATGGCTGTGAGTATGGAAGAGAGCTCCATGCCCACGATGTTGGTGAGCAGCGCATCCACGTCGCTCTCGCTGCCGAGGGCGGTGGCGAGGTTCAGCATCTGCGAGGTGATGGAGACCCCCACCGCGAGTCCGAGGAAGGTGACCAGCGGCAGCGCGTCCACGCCCGTGAAGATGATCTGGCCGTAGAGTGTCTGCAGGGTGGCGCGATTGAACACACGGCCCCGTCGCGCCCAGTCCCGGAAGGCGTGCATCACGAAGATCGTCAGGTTGAGCACGTAGGCACCCACCGACAGGGTGCGTTGCCCAGTCCAGCCGACGATCCCGCTTATGCGGCCTGTCTGGGTCTCGGCCAGGGCCATGGCGTTCCGGACTTGTGTGGGGGAGGGTTCAACAGCCTAGAAGATGCGGTCGTGACCTGCAATAGGCCTCATATCCTGAGGAACACCAGATCGAACACCGCGTGCCCGAGCTTGATGCCCCGGCGCTCGAAACGGGTGTCGGGCCGTTCCGTGGGCCGCGGTGCATAGCCACCGCCGTCGATGCTGTTCCGGAAGTCCGGACTGGCATCGAGCACCGCTAGGGCATGCTCGGCGTATTCGGCCCAGTCCGTGGCGAAATGCAGACGGCCACCCCGTTTCAGTTTGCGTGCTAAGAGAGCTACGAACTCCGCTTGCAACAAGCGGCGTTTGTGATGGCGCTTCTTCGGCCAAGGATCGGGGAAATAGATGAGCACCGCATCCAGGCAGGCATCCGGCAGGCGTGCATTGCAGAGTTCCACCGCATCCTCGCAGGCTACCCGCACGTTGGAGAGTTTCCCTGCCTCCAGCGCCAGCAGGAGGCTGCCGACGCCGGGCCGGTGCACTTCCGCGCCCAGGAAGTCCTCATCGGGATGGCGTTCCGCCAATCGCGCGAGGGTATCGCCGTTGCCGAAGCCGATCTCGAGGGTACTGCGTGCATCACGACCGAAGAGCTGCGGCAGATCCAATAGACCTTCTGGCAGAGAGTATCTCGGCAGCAGCTCTTCGAGAGCACGGGTCTGTCCGTGAGTCATACGACCCTGTCTGAGGACGAAACTCCGGATGCGACGGGGTTCGATCAGCGGCATGATGTCTTAGAAGAAGAGGCCATCCGCAGGAGAAGACGCCGAAGCGTAGCGTTTCCTCGGGATGCGTCCGGCGAGATAAGCCTCGCGGCCGGCTTCCACTGCTTTCTTCATGGCAGAGGCCATGAGTATCGGATCCTTCGCGAGAGCCACAGCAGTGTTCATGAGCACGCCGTCGCAACCGAGCTCCATGGCGATGGCCGCATCGGACGCAGTGCCCACACCCGCATCCACCAGGATGGGTACCCGCGCATTCTCCACGATGCTGAGGATGTTGTAAGGGTTGCGTATGCCGAGGCCGGAGCCGATGGGTGCCCCGAGTGGCATCACGGCAGCGCAACCCATCTCTTCCAGACGCTTCGCCACCAGGGGATCATCGGTGGTGTAGACCATCACCTGGAATTTTTCCTTGATGAGGATCTCTGCCGCCTTCAAGGTCTCAGTCACATCCGGGTAGAGAGTCTTCTCGTCCCCCAACACTTCGAGTTTCACCAGGCTGTGTCCGTCCAGCAGTTCGCGCGCGAGACGGCAGGTGCGCACCGCGTCCTCGGCGGTATAGCAGCCGGCAGTGTTGGGCAGGATGGTGTACTTGGCAGGAGGCAGTACGTCCAGCAGGTTCGGCTCGTCTTTCTTCTGGCCCAGGTTGCTGCGACGGACGGCTACCGTCACGATCTCGGCGCCGCTCGCTTCCACAGCACGGCGGGTCTCCTCCATGTCCTTATATTTGCCCGTGCCGATCAGGAGGCGTGAGCGGTAGCTTTTGCCGGCCACGATGAAGCCGTCGGTGGCGGAGGGTAGGGGTTTGGAGACTGTGTTCATGGTGAGGCTCTATATAAGGAAATACGCCTAACGTTTCTTCTATGTCGTAGAGGTTGATTGAGATGCCGTAGGCATCTCAATCAACCCCCGCCTATCGCGTGAACGATCTCAATCTTGTCGCCTTCCTGCAGTCGATGTTCGGTATGGAGACTGCGCGGCACGATCTCGCCGTTCACTTCCAGGGCGATGCGAGCGCCTGCGAGTTCGAGGCGCTCGATGAGCTGCCGGGCGGTGAGTTCCGCCGGCACATCCGTGGTCTTGCCGTTGATGAGTAGCTGCATGGGGCCGGTGGGACGCAAAGACCGATTTTACCGCACCTCGGCAGCCGGGGGAGCCGCGTTTGACAGGGCCCGGTCCCGGGCTAGAATGGTGCCCCGCGCGGGTGTAGTTCAATGGTAGAACTCCTGGTTCCCAACCAGATAACGTGGGTTCGATTCCCATCACCCGCTCCAGTACCCCTTATATTCAGCGCACTGACCCGTCCCTGGTGTGACGTCCAGCCTGGACATCCATGTCCAGGCGCTCGAAGCTGCGCTTCGAGCCCCATCACCCGCTCCAATACCGCACGCCAATCACTGAGCCATCCTTAGGCATTCCCACCGGTCCGTACATCCATGTACGGCCGCTCGCGGCAATGCGGCGAGCCCTGCCTCCCGTTAACCCTGAGACGCCTGTCAGGCGTCCCAGGGTTAACCCATCACCCACTCCAGATCCTCCGGACCCGAAATAATGTGGCTTGTGCAGACATCAAGCCCACCTTTACGCGGGTAAGAGTGCGTCTTTCCATATGTCCATAATTTTCCAAACCGTTTATTGTTGGCAGACCGCCAATGTTCGGCCTATGCTTAATGGCGAGGGCGCGCCATCAGGGAGGTGGGCGTAGCATGAGGAGTTTGTCGCCAAGCAGGCCGGGTCTTCTGTGGTGCGTGATGCTGCAAGACGGCATCATGCAGACGCTATCGTCATGCCCCGGCCATCTCAAACCGGCGGCCGTTTGATGGAAACCACTGCGCACCAACCTGTCGACCGCAGCCTGGATAGGTTGCGGCGTACCGAGCACTTCTGTCTCGCCATCGTCATGGCTCTGGCCATGGTGATGCTCGTGGCATGGTGGGCGCCATCGATCGGCGTGCTTCTGCCCGTTGGCTGGGACGTAATGAAGGCCAACACGGCTTTCGGCATGTTGCTGGCTGCTGCCGGCCTATGGTTGTTGGAACCGTCCGCTTCCGCCGTGCGCCTGCGCACAAGTTGGGCATTGGCCGCCCTGCTGATGCTGCTCGCATCGTTCACCTTGCTGGAATATATCTCTGGGGACCGCTTCGGCATCGACACCCTGCTGGCGGCAGATGCTGCTGCCAAACCGGGTTTGATGTCAGCGCAGACAGCCTTCGGGTTCTTGCTGCTCAGCCTGCTCATGCCTATGATCCGGGCCCGCGAGGGCCCGGCGTGCGTCATCGCAGACCTGATCACCCTGGCCCTGGCGGCATTCGTGCTGGTGCTGGTTGCTGGATACATCTTCGGCGCTGCGCATCTCCTGGGAGAATCCTTGGAGACCCGGGTCTCACGCCAGACAGCGTTCTGTTTCGGTCTGCTTGCATTCGTGGTGGGCAGTCGACGTGTCGAAAGCGGTTTCCTCTCAGTGCTCAGGGGGCCCGGCATCGGCAGTCGTATCGCGCGCATCAGCGTCCCCGTGGTGATCCTGCTGATGTTCGGTCTCTCCATCGTGCGCAACTACGTCACCCAGGCGGGGTTAGTCGCCGGCATCTACGCCAGCGCTGTCACGGTGTCCTTCATTTGCTTTGCGGTGTCCTGTCTTATTCTGCTTATGGCCTGGCATATCAACCGCCTGGAAGAGCGTGTGCGGGGTTTTGTGCTGCAGCGCGCCGAGGCGCAGGTGCGTGTGAGCGAACAGCGTTATGTCGACCTGGTGGAGCAGGCACTGGTGGGCATCATCGTGAGGAGCCCCACTGGCGAGATCCTGCTCGTGAACCCCGCGTTATGCCGCCTGACCGGCTACACCCGGGAAGAATTGCTGCGCATGAATGTAGCGAATCTTGCGGATGAAGCCGACCCCGGAGTATTGCCGCGTCTGGCCACACTCGAGCCCGACGAGACCCTACTCATGGAGACGCGCGTACGCCGCAAAGATGGCACGCATTTGCCTATCGAGGTCGTCATCCATCGTCTGCGTGATGGCAACCTGCAGTCCATGGTGCAGGATCTCAGCAAGCGCAAGCAGGCGGAACACGCGCACGCAGTCAGCGA
This sequence comes from uncultured Pseudomonadota bacterium, assembly GCA_963817285.1. Lineage (GTDB taxonomy): Bacteria > Pseudomonadota > Gammaproteobacteria > Natronospirales > REEB76 > DASUBN01. The sequence goes on from CAWFOE010000013.1 coordinate 35,918, forward strand.
ACGCCGCTACGCGGAACTCGTGGATCAAGCGCTCGAGGGCATCACGGTACGCAAATCCAGTGGCGAATTCCTGTTCGCCAACGACACCTTCTGCCGCATGCTGGGCTACAGCCGCGTCGAACTCCTGGGCATGAGCATCAGAGATGTGGTGCACCCGGAAGACGCGGAGACCATCGAACAGGTGCAACGCCTGGGTAGCGGCGACAGCCTGCGCATGGAGAAGCGCATGCGCCGCAAGGACGGCGGCTTTGCACATGTGGAGGTGAGTGCACGCCGGCTGCAGGACGGGAGCATCCAGAGCACCATCCAAGATGTGAGCGAGCGTAAACGTGCCGAGGGCCGCTTCCGCGCGGTGGTGGAAGGCGCACCCAACGCCATGATCATGGCGGATGAACATGGCGGCATCGCGCTGGTGAATTCCCAGACCGAGAAACTATTCGGCTACAAGCGTGAAGAACTGATCGGGCAGCCCGTAGAGAAGTTGGTGCCCGTGCGGTACAGAGACGAGCATCCTTCTCTACGCGCGCATTTTCATCGGGACCCGAAGACGCGCAGCATGGGTGCAGGACGCGATCTCTATGCCCTGCGGAAAGACGGCAGTGAGGTGCCGGTGGAGATCGGTCTCAACCCGCTTGTCATCGGTGACGGCCATTTCGTATTGGCCTCGGTTATTGACATAACTGAGCGCAAGCGTTCTGAACAGTTGGTCCATGCGGCCGAGGAGCGTTACCGCGCCGCGATCGGTGCCCTGGCCGAGGGTATCGCGATCCTGGATGCAGAAGGCCGGGTGGTGGCACATAACGATAGCGGCACGCGGATCCTGGGCCTGACTGCTGATGAGTTCACGGGACGGATGGTGATGGATCCCAGTTGGTCCCTGGAGAACGAAGACGGCACGCCCTTCGACATGAGCCGACATCCCGTCATGATCACCCTCGCCACCGGCCAGGACGTGGATAACGTGATCCTCGGTCTCGCGAGGCCGGATGGCTCACACCGCTTGCTGACGGTCAATTCGCGCGGCTTGGCCCTCGACGCGGAGGGCAAACCCACGAGCGTGCTGGCTTCGTTCCGCGACATCACCGAGCAACGCCATAGCGAGCGAGCCTTGCGTGACTATGCAGAAGAACTCCGGCTGTTGTCGCAACGCCTGCTGGAGGCCCAGGAGACGGAGCGTCGCGCCATCGCCCGGGAGCTACACGACGAAGTCGGACAGGCACTCACTGCCGCGCGCATTAACCTGACGGATCTGGAACGGCAGGTCGGCGACGGACCACTGGCGAAACAGGCGGCGGACGCTTCCGCCATCGTGGCGCAGCTCTTGCAGCAGGTGCGGCAGCTTTCCCTCGATATGCATCCCACCGTGCTGGACGACCTGGGACTCGCGGCTTCCCTGCGCTGGTTGGTGCGGACCCGGGCCGGTAATGAACTGAATGTGACGCTCGATCTGGCAGAGGATTTGCCGAGATTTACGTCGATCATTGAACATACCTTGTTCCGGGTGTTCCAGGAGGCCTTGTCCAATGCGCTGCGCCACTCCGGAGCGCGTAATCTGTCAGTGGAGCTTGGGCTCAAAGAAGGGCAGCTGCACTTGGCGGTGCGGGACGATGGTCACGGGTTCGACGCAGAGGCCGCGCGCAAGCACGCTCTCAGCGGCGCTAGCCTGGGGGTCATCGGCATGCAGGAACGGGCGCGACTTGCGGGAGGGCCGGTGGTTATAGAATCGACAGCCGGGCAAGGGCACACAGGTACGCGTGTTCCTGCCTACGACGGAACGTCCAGGAGTAGGGAGCGCCGGGAAGCGCGTAGCAGGGATGGAAAAGGATATAGGGGTGTTGCAAATGAAGATACTAGTCGCCGACGATCACACCCTGGTGCGAGCGGGGCTCACTTCGCTCATCGCACGCCTGCCGGAGATGGAAGTGGTGGGCGAGGCGGCGGACGGTCGCCAGGCCCTGCGCATGGTCCGCGACCTGCAGCCTGACATGGTGCTCATGGACATCGCCATGCCGGGTCTCAACGGTCTCGAAGCGGCGGAACGCATCCACGGGATCCACCCCCAGACGAAGATCATCATCCTGTCCATGCATGCCAGTGAGGAGTACGTGGCTCAGGCGCTGAAGGCAGGTGCTTCCGGTTATCTGCTGAAGGATGCCGCCACCAGCGAACTGGAGATGGCGCTCAAATCCGTGGCCGCGGGCCAGTTCTATCTCAGCCCGGCCATCTCCCGCCAGGTGGTGGACAACTTCCTGCGGGGTGGACCCACCGGGGTGGAACTGCTCACCCCCCGGCAGCGGGAGATCCTGCAGCTCGTGGCTGAGGGCAAGTCCACCCGCGATATCGCTGAGACCCTGCACCTCTCGGTCAAGACCGTGGAGACCCACCGGGCCCAGCTCATGGAGCGCCTGGACATCCACGACGTGGCGGGCCTCATCCGCTACGCCCTGCGCAAGGGCCTGATCTCCGCCGACGGCTGAACCCCCGCGCCAGGCGGGGACTTTGCACCTCCCCTCTCAGGGATTCCCTGAGTTGGAATCAGGGAATCCCCAATCCCTTTTGCCCGCCCGGAAGCTCACTCTGGCAGCGTGCCTGGAGGGTTTCCCCGTCTACAAATGGACTTGGCACAGGGATGTGCAGGACTTGCGCAGGACGCGCAGACGGGAGAACTCCAGACAAGACTGAAGATCCGGTTTCATATGAGCAAGGAGCTGACGGCAATGCGCGCGATCGTGGTGGACGACTACCCTCCCTTCCTGACCGCCTTGACCAGCCTCCTGGGCGGCAAGAACGGCATCGAAGTGGTGGGTCAGGCGCACAGCGGTGAAGACGCTCTGAAGCTCGCCGCGGAGGTCAAACCCGATCTGGTGCTGGTGGATTTCACCATGCCCGGGATGAACGGCATCGAAGTGGCGCGGAGACTGAAGTCCGTGCCCGGCGCTCGCCAAGGTCATCGTCATGTCCTTCCACGCGGAGCCTGAGTACCGGGACATGGCGTTACAGGCAGGAGCCGACGCTTTCTTGGTGAAGACGGAGATACACCAGGAACTCATGCCGCTGTTGCGGCGCATCACGAGCTGACGGACCAGCCTCACAGGAATATGTTCTCATGGACAGAGAACACGATCAGTCCTTTCAAGTCCTTGCGCAATCCTGTGCAGGGTCCGAAACGGCCATCGCGCCGGCACGCCTACGGGCGAGCAGGCCGCATTCCTGGAGAGCGAGCGGCGCGTGTTCGAACGCATGGCCGCCGACGACGAGGAGACCCAGGTGCTCGCAGAGATCGCGCGGGTCTGGGCGAAGCACTCCAAAAGTTACCCTTACTGCGCCGTGATGGTGGCGAACGAGGCCGGCGACAGGTTGCTGCTTCGCCGCGGCACCGGCCTGCCTGCGGAGTTTCATATGCAGCGTGGCGAGCACCCTGGTGAGCCCCGATGGGGAGGCCCCCGGGGTCGCCGCCTGGAACAAACGTCCCCTGATTGTCGAGGACATCGCCCGCGACGGGAGTGGTGCGACCGTGGCCGCGCCGTCCTAGAGTTGGGTTTGCGGCCGGCTGGGCCGAGCCGATCCTGTCGGCCCGGGGCAAATTGCTCGGCATCTTCGTGGCCTACGCCGCGCGCGCCACGAGCATCCGGGCGTCGAGGATGCGGCGCTCATGGAGCGCGTGAAGCAGATCTGCCGCATCGTCATGGAGCGTTCCGTACCGCGAAGACCATCGAACGCATGTCCAACTACGATGGCCTGACGGGCCTGGCCAACCGCTCGCTGCTGCTTGATCGTCTCGACGATGCCTTGTTGCGCAGGTGCTCGGGTGGACGTGCTACCGCGCTCCTGTTGTTCAACCTGGATGGCATGAAGCAGGTCAACGATGCCATGGGTTACGAGTTCGGCGATCGTTTCCTCAAGACCCTGGCGACCCGCATCCGGGGGCACCTCGGCCAAGACCGCTTCGTCGCCCGCGTGGGCGGCGATGAGTTCGGTGTGGTGCTGGAGGACATCGCCGATGACGATGCGCTGCGCATGACCGTGCGCGCGCTTCTGGAGAACATCACCCAGTCACTCGACATCGATGAGCACGAGGTGTTCGTCACCGCGAGCCTGGGCGCGAGCATCGCGCCGCAGGATGGGCTGGACGCGGACACGCTCTTCAAGCACGCGGATGCGGCTCTGCATCGCGCGAAGCAGCAGGGTCGCAACGGATTCCGTTTCTTCAGCCCGGACATGGATGCGGCCGCGGCACGGCGCCTGGCTCTCGTGGGCGAGCTGCGCCATGCCCTGGAGCGCAGCGAGTTCCACGTCCATTACCAGCCCCAGATGGGTTTCGGGACTGGCAAGCTCTCGGGAGCCGAAGCACTCTTGCGCTGGCAGCATCCTGAGCTCGGTTCTGTGTCGCCCGTGGAGTTCATCCCACTGCTGGAGGAGACCGGTCTCATCGTCCAAGTTGGCGAATGGGTATTGAGACGGGCATGCCGGGATATGATGATGCTGGACGAGTTCACCCTCGCGCCACCCCGCATCGCCGTCAACCTCTCGCCCCGCCAGTTCCACCAGCAGGATCTGGCGGCCAGGATCGAGAGCATCCTGGAAGAACAGAAGATGCCGACCGGCCGGCTCACCCTCGAGATCACCGAGTCCTTGCTGATGCACGATCCGGAGGCCAGCGTGCGCACCCTGCAGCGCCTGAAAGACATCGGCGTGCACGTGGCGGTGGACGATTTCGGCACCGGCTACTCCTCGTTGAGCTACCTGAAGAAGTTCCCCATCGACGAACTCAAGATAGACAAGTCCTTCGTGGATGGCGTGGCCCATTCCCGCAAGGACGCCGCCATCATCGATGCAGCCATCCATATGGCGCATAACTTAGGCATGCAGGTGGTGGCGGAGGGGGTGGAGGATCGCGGTCAGTGGGACTTCCTGAAGGCCAGCGGCTGCGACCATGCGCAGGGCTATCTGATAGGCAAGCCGACGGCTTTTGACGGGTTTTTGCAACGCATGCGTGCAGATGTGTAGGCGGAGCGATACATCCCTCCAGGACGGGGTAGGCTGTCCCGGCCCCATTCCCTAGGCCCCCCGGGGGCAAGCTGTTAACATTGACCGGTCGCGGCCATGAGGGCTGCGCTTCAAGCGTGCGCGCCAATTCCACAGGCAGCCCGGTCATGAAAAAAGCACTAAAAATCACCGGCATCGTGGTGGGCATCCTGATTCTGCTGGTCATCGTGCTGGCGTTGGCCCTGCCTTTCCTCATCAATCCGAATCGCTACAAGGACGACATCGCTGCGGCGGTGAAAGAGAAGACCGGCCGCGAGCTCGTCATCCAGGGCGACATCAAGCTCTCCATGTTCCCCTGGCTCGGCGTACAGATCGGACCCATGGAACTCTCCAACGCCGAAGGCTTCGGCGGCGCGCCCTTCGCGGCCATCAACGAGACCGACGTGCACGTCCACTTCTGGCCCTTGCTGCACCGGCGTATCGAAGTGGGCGCAGTGAAGCTCGACGGCCTCACTCTCGATCTCGAGCTGGACGCCAACGGCCACAACAACTGGCAGGACATCAATGAACATCTCGCCCGGAGCACGGCGAAGACTTCCTCCGGTGGCGAGTCCAGTGGCTCGGGTCTGAGCTTCGAAGGCTTGAGTATCACCGACAGTCAGGTGCGTTGGACCAACGCCGAGAAGCACCAGCAGTACACCGTGAGCGACTACACACTCACCCTGGGCGCTTTCACGCCGGCCCAACCGGTCAGCGTCGACTCAGGCTTCGACTTCACCGGCACCAACCCTGCCGTGCAGGGTCATGTGGATTTCCATGGCACCGGTATCGCCGATCTGGCGCATCGTACCTACACAGCCGATGCTGCGAAGCTGGAGTTGCAGGCGAAGGGCGATGCCGTCCCTGGCGGGCAGGTGGATGCCACCCTGCAATGGGGGCATGCGGCTGTGAACCTGGAGACGGGCGGTGCTGCCTTCAATGGTTTCAACGCCGCGCTGTATGGCTTGCAAGTGCAGCTCGACGCCCAGGGAAAGGACGTGGGCAAGGGCGCGAGCTACACCGGCACCGTCAAGCTGGCCCACTTCTCGCCCCGTGATGTACTGAAGGCGCTCGGCCATGATGCCCTGACCAGCACCCGCGATACCGCGACTTTGAGCAATGCCTCGGCTTCCTTCACCTTCGTGGCCACGCCGTCGTCCGCGGCACTCACTTCTGTGGACATGTCGCTCGATGACACCCATGTCACCGGCAAGGCAGAGATCAAGGACTTCAAGACCGACGAACTCGGCTTCGATCTCACCATGGATAAGCTGGATGCTGACCGTTATCTGCCGTCGCCCCAGCCCGGCACGCCGGACCGGCCCCGTGAAGAGATTGACATCGACAAGGTGGGCATCCCGCTGCGCACCCTGCGTAGCCTGAACATGGAAGGCCATCTGCACGTGGGTCAGTTCACGCTGCTGGGCGCCAAGGCCACCGACTTCGACATGGGCTTGAGTGCCCACACCGGTCTCGTGCACCTCACGCCCTTGAGCGCCTCCGTGTACGGCGGCAGCGTGGAAGGCGACGTGCAGGTGGATGCCAGCACCGATTCTCCGGTGGTGGCGGAAGACATCAAGGTCAAGGGCGTGCAGCTCGCGGGCCTGGCCCAGGGTCTCGCCGGTAGCGACCGCATCTCCGGTACCGTGGATATGGATACTGCGACCCGCGCTCTCGGCCGCACCGTAGGCGAGCTGCGGCACACCCTCAACGGCCACATGAGCTACACCATCAAGAACGGCGCCTTGGGCGGCGTGAACCTGTGGGATGCGGTGGTGCGGGCCTACGCGGAGCGGCAACATCTGCCCGCGCCGGCGCCTGCGGCGCAGCAGACCCAGTTCGGGTATCTGCACGGCTCTGCCAGCATCACCCGGGGCGTGCTGTATGACAGGAGCTTCAGCGCCATCCTGCCGTTCATGTCGGTGTCTGGCGCCGGCAAACTGGATCTCGCGGAACTCACGGTGGATTACGCCCTCACCGGGCGTGTCACCGGCGTGCCCCGTTCCGGCAGCCTGGATTTGAGTGGGTTGAAAGGCACGAGCTTCCCCGTCCACATGAGCGGCACGCTCGCCAATCTCAGCGTGAGACCCGATCTCGGCAAGCGATAAGTCGGTCATCTGATCAGATATGAGAGGCCAGTCACCCGGTGGAATATCCCTCTCTGCCTGCCGGTCCTTAAGCCCCAAGGGTGTCCCTCACCGGGGCCCGCACGCCGGGAGTGCATGATGCGTAGCCTGGTCCTCCTCATCTGCCTCGGCGCTGCCCATGTCGCTGCGGCCGCCGACATCTACTCCCTCACGGTGTCCCGCGACGGCGACGAATACCACATGAGCGCCGATGCGCATGTCGCCGCGCCCCCTGCCGCAGTGTACGCGGTGCTCACGGATTACGAACACCTCACGCGGATCTCCAACGCGGTGCTGAAGAGCCATGTGGTGCAGCGGCTGGATGCCGGCGCCGTGCTGGTGTATACCGACAGCCGGGTCTGCGCATTATTCTTCTGCCGGCATATCATCGAGACCCAGCGTTATACGAAGCCGGACGCTGAGAACATCCTGGCGGAGGTGGTGCCGGAGCAGAGCAACCTCAAATCCGGCCATGCCGCCTGGCATCTGGAAGCGGAGAATGACGGTACGCGCCTGCACTGGGAGATGAGCGCCGTGCCAGGTTTCTGGGTGCCGCCCTTCATCGGTTCCTCCCTGGTGCAACGTGGGCTGCGCATGGAAGGGAAGGTCGGGATCGTGGGAGTCGAGAAGCTGGCGCGCGAACGCGCGCACTTGCCGCCACTGGAGAGTGAGCATCAGGATGCCGGGGAAAAGAACAGCAGCCAGTGAGGCTCCCTTCGCGAAGCGTCTGCTCGCCTGGCATGGCCGCCATGGCCGGCACACGCTGCCGTGGCAGCGGGATCCCAGCCCTTACCGGGTTTGGGTCTCGGAGATCATGCTGCAGCAGACCCAGGTCACCACGGTGATCCCCTACTACGAACGTTTCATGCAGCGCTTCCCGGATGTGACGCGTCTCTCTGCCGCAACCATGGACGAAGTGCTGCATCTCTGGACCGGTCTCGGTTATTACGCGCGCGCACGCAATCTGAAGCGTGCGGCAGAGCTGATCTCTCAGCAGCATGACGGCGAGTTCCCCACGAGCTTCGAGGCTGTGGCGGAACTCCCCGGTATCGGCCGTTCCACCGCCGGGGCCATCCTGGCCCTGTCTTCTGACCAGCGACACCCCATCCTGGATGGCAACGTGAAGCGGGTGCTCACCCGCCACGGCGCCATCGGTGGCTGGCCGGGGGACAAGAAGGTGGAGACGAAGCTGTGGGCTCTCGCCGATGAGCTGACACCGAAGAAGCGCGTAGCGGAATACACCCAGGCCATCATGGATCTGGGCGCGACGCTGTGCACCCGCACGCGGCCGCGCTGCGCCGAATGCCCCGTGGCCGAAGACTGCCGCGCCCATGCCAAGGGTCATGAGACCCGCTATCCCGCCTCCCGTCCCCGCAAGGAATTGCCAGCGAAGCGCACCCGCATGCTCATGGTGCGTCTGGACGATGCGGTGTTGCTCATGCGGCGTCCGCCGGCGGGCATCTGGGGCGGCTTATGGAGCTTCCATGAGATCGGTGCCGAGGCGGATCCCAAGATCTGGTGCCGTGACCGCTTCGGCGTGGTGCCCAAGAGCTGTGTGTTCCGTCCGGTCCTACGCCATACCTTCAGCCACTTCCACCTGGACATCGAGCCCGTGGAACTCGCGCTGCCCAAGAGCGCCGCTGCCAGGATCGCCGATGCTGGAGATGAATGCTGGTACCGGACCAGCAAACCTCTACAATTGGGACTCGCGGCGCCAGTGAAACGTCTCTTGCAGACCCTGGCCGCCGAGACATCAGGAGAAGAGCAGGATGGTGCGCACGGTCAAATGCGTCTTGTTGGGTGAGGAGCTGCCGGGGCTGGAGCGTCCGCCCTATCCCGGCCCCATGGGCCAGCGTATCTATGAACAAGCCTCTCAGGAAGCCTGGCAGCAATGGCTGCGCCACCAGACCATGCTCATCAACGAATACCGCCTGTCGGTGATCGAGCCCAAGGCTCGTACCTTCCTGCAGGAAGAGATGGAGAAGTTTTTATTTGGTGGCGGCGCCGCCAAGAAACCGGAAGGTTATAAACCTCCGGATTGATCGCTCAAGCAGTCTTCGGCTTCAAGCACGTCACGCAGAAATACCGCCGGTCATCCAGCCACTGCTGTTCGAGCGCTAAGCCTGCCTTGGCCGCCAGAGCCGTGAGCCCTTCCACACTGTACTTATAAGAGCGTTCGCTCAGGATGTGCTCGCCGTCGTGGAACGAGAAACTCTCGCTGCCCACAGTCACCACCTGCCGCTCCAGACTCACGAGATGCATCTCGATGCAGCCTTCCGTCTCGTTGTAGATCGCCCGGTGACCGAAGCGTGTGAGATCGAAGCTGGCGCCCAGCTCCCGGTTGATACGTTCCAGTATGTTCAGGTTGAAAGCCGCAGTGACGCCGGCTGCGTCGTCATAAGCCCGTTGCAGCACGGACTCATCCTTGCGCAGGTCCACCCCCAGGAGCAGGGCGCCGCCGGGGCCTGCGAGGCGGCGCATATGGTCCAGCAGGCGCACCGCTTCCACAGGGCCGAAGTTGCCGAGAGTGGAACCTGGGAAATACACAGCGCTCTGGCACGCCTTGTGTTGAGGCGTCGGCACCTCGAAAGCCTGGTTGAAGTCCGCACACACCGGCAGGACCTCGAGATCGGGATACAGGCGGTTCAGGCGGTCCGCCGCGCCCACCAGATGTTCACGGGAGATGTCCACCGGCACATAGGCCACGGGCTTCTGCAGATGATCCAGGAGCAGGCGGGTCTTCAGGCTGCTGCCGCTGCCTGGTTCCACCAATAGCACCTGGGGGCCGAGGGCGGCAGCCATCCCCGCCACGTGGGTCTCCATGATGCCGAGTTCGGTGCGGGTGAGGTAATACTCAGGCAGCTCGCAGATGGCATCGAACAGCCGCGAGCCCTGCTCGTCGTAGAAGTATTTGCAGGGCAGGGTCTTCTGGGTCTCTCGCAGCCCCTCCAGCACTTCCTCGCGCATGGCATCGCCGCGCGGATGGTAATCGTGCAGCGTGACCGAGAGAGCTTGGGAGATGCGCATCTCAGACGTCCTTCGCGAGGCGCAGGCCGGCGAACTGCCAGCGCTGGTGGGGATAGAAGAAGTTGCGGTAGCTCGCACGCATGTGCCCTGCGGGGGTCACGCAGCATCCACCCCGCAGCACCATCTGGTTGGCCATGAACTTGCCGTTGTATTCACCGAGAGAACCCGCCAGCGGCTTGAAGCCGGGATACGCCATGTAGGGGCTCCCGGTCCATTCCCACACGTCGCCATAGAGCTGGGTGAGGCCGTCGGCTGCGGTGGGGTGGAACAAGCCGGTATCGAGGAAGTTGCCGCTCACCGGCTCCTGAGCCGCGAGGCCCTCCCATTCCGCTTCCGTGGGCAGCCGTGCCCCGGCCCAGCGGGCGAAGGCATCTGCTTCGTAATAGGAGAGATGCACCACCGGCGCACTGGCCGCGATCTCGCGCTCTCCGCCTAAAGTGAATTCCGTCGTCATGTCCTCGCTCCAATAAAGCGGCCGGCTCCAGCCTTCCCGCTGCACCAGGCTCCAACCATCCGAGAGCCATAGCTCCGGTCTGCGATAGCCGCCGCCGCGGATGAAATCCCGATACTCAGCGTTGTTCACCGGGCGTGCGGCGATGGCGTGAGGCGGGGTCAACACCGGGTGGCGCGGGGTCTCATTATCGAAGGCGAAGTCTTCGCCTTCATGACCGATGGAGACAGGACCTCCGGGCCGGGACAGATATTTCAACGGTGCAGCATGGGCCACCGGCCGCGACTTCGGCAGTTCGCGCCAGGCAGGCTTCAGGGGATTGAGGGAGAAGAGGTGTTTTATGTCCATGAGCAGCAGTTCCTGATGCTGCTGTTCATGGTTGATGCCTAAAACCACCAGCGCAGTCAGGGCTGCGTCGCCGTTGCGGCGTGTCATGAGTTCCGCGAGATGCCGGTCCACGTGTTCGCGGTAACGTAGCACGTCCGCCACCAGGGGCCGGGAGAGCAGGCCCCGGGCCGGGCGCGGGTGCATGGTGCCCACGGTGTTGTAATAGGAATTGAAGAGATAGCCGTACTCCGGATGGAACGGCTTGTAACCCGGCGCATGGGGCTCCAGCACGAAATGCTCGAAGAACCAGCTGGTGTGGCCCAGATGCCATTTCGTGGGGCTCGTATCCGCCATGCTCTGGAGGGCCATGTCTTCCGGCGCAAGCCCGCGGCAGAGATCCTGGGTAAGGGCTCGCGCCGCTCCATAGCGCTCCAGCGGCGACTGGTAGTCTCCGGACGCGGCCGCCGGCTGGCGGGCGAGGGTGATGGGACGCTTATCCATGGGGGTTTCTCTAGGGGCAGGGTAGGCCGGCCTCGAGGGGCCTGTCAAAAGCGCGTCAAGCCCTTGACCCCGCTTGCTTTCGCCGGTCTAATAGCCGCCCTTCCAGACATTTCCATGCGATTTCCCGCCATTGTGGGCGAAGAAATGGCTAGAAAGCAGACTGTTAAGGCCAGGTAGCTCAGTTGGGTCCGCCGCATGCGGCGGACGCGAGGGCAGGGAGCCCGAGCTGGTGCGGCCCCAGGGATGGAAGCGCTAAGAAAGCCAGAAGTCACGAAGGCCAGGTAGCTCAGTTGGGTCCGCCGCATGCGGCGGACGCGAGGGCAGGGAGCCCGAGCTGGTGCGGCCCCAGGGATGGAAGCGCTAAGAAAGCCAGAAGTCACGAAGGCCAGGTAGCTCAGTTGGTAGAGCAGCGGACTGAAAATCCGCGTGTCGGAGGTTCGATTCCCCCCCTGGCCACCATTTACTCCAGTGTTTCAAACGCTTAATTGAGACAGCGTCGATGGCAGTGTCCGAAAAGGTGCTCGCCGTCGTCAATCCGTGCAAGATCCTTGCCAAGTAGTTTCAGTAGGGTCGACGCTGATTGCGGAAACCGGGCTGTTGCGGTCTGCTGCAGAAAACCAAATGCCTTCTTTTGTTATGACAAGCAGACTGCCATCTGATCGTGTGGTGGAACAGTATGCGCCGAGGTGAGTTATGACATCCTTTATTGGCATGCCCACATGCAAGCCATCGGCTGTAGCCCATTTGTCGCAGGTCACCATGATTCCACGATATCCGTTTTCGATTTGAGGTTCGACACCTGAATCCTGCCAAACGAACTGTATGCACTCGTCATTGTAATAATAGTAGACCTCGTCAGCGTTATAGCCTCCGCCGCGGTAGGTACTGCGGCTGACATTGTCCGGCTCGCCGAGATGCTGTACCACCTCACTGACAGCACCTCCCAATCGAACGGGGCCAACACGATAGCCCGGCACTATCAGATGGTCATAATTCATGTCTCGGTTTCCGACCAGATGGGGATCCGAATCTTTTATTCCGCCGCCGCTGGCACAGCCAGCGAGTATTAGGGCGGCAAGTAGACTTGCGAAGCAACGGCAGGTTGAGCTAGATATCATATTGGTCACCACTTTGTGGGGCAATAAGAACTTATAGCTTCGTCAGATGTAACAAGGCTGAAGTCTATTCACCGCATCCATACAGAGCAGCCTGTCCGTAAATAGCGAACTGCCCACCAGTCTTGCCATTATTCCCGGCGGAACTGACAGTCCAACTGCCGTTGGTATATACAACTGTCGAATTCGATCCATCACTGCACCGTATCAATTTACTATTCCCATTATCTTGTTGTAAGTTCCAGGCATAGGTCGCCACGCTGGTAAGCGCAGCGATGGCAAAAATGAAGAGCGCAACACCGGTCTGCATTCTCATGGTAATTTCTCCTGAAAAGCGCGAAACAATCGGAATCGATGATGCCCACGCCGCTACGACTTTGTGAACCTTAGACAATTCTGCGTCGCTCTGTTCCTTAGGTTCATCTTAAACAGTTTATCGGTGGCTTTGGGTACTCGTTCTCTGCTTTTAAAGGTGGCTTACGCGATGCAAGCCATCCAGCACCATTCGAAGTCATGTGCAACCATTTGAAACCATTGACTAGTTTGCAGACAGCGTCGTCTGAAAATCCGCGTGTCGGAGGTTCGCACGGCAGGCAATTGCTCCTGCATTGCCTGCCTTCCCGGGGCAGGCGTCCCGCCCGCCCGCCCTTGCCCACCTCTGGCCACCATAATTTCAAGTCACCTCATTTCGCATCGACCAACTTAAATTCGAATTCTTCAGGTGTGAGTTTCGGTGATCTCATCTCCGGTCGCTATCGGGTGGACGTCATTAGGGGACTGATGTTGATGCTTTCTACAGCTCGGCGGCTTAGTTCCGCCCCAATGACTGCCCACTTGGCGTGCTCTGCGCCGCCGTCTTCCAATTGCGCGGCGGTGTATCTCGTTGACGCAAGACTCTCGGCGTAGATGATCATCAGTTCTTTGCGATTCGTGGCATCGAGAACATGCACCAAGCGAACCCACATTATGTCGTCGCGCAGATAGCCGTGCGACGCCAGCAGGGAATAGAAATGAGCACCATCGGAACCCGGCTTCTGCGATTTGGTGGCCGACGAGACTCCTATGTCCATGTAGAAATCCAGCCCGCCAATCATGGCATGCTGCGGAGAGTCGTATGTCATATGTAATTGTGGGTGGCCCGGTAGATAGGCTTCAAACTGGATCCAGTAGGATCTACGAAAATGACGATCATCGGTCGGATCGACGAAGGCGTATAGCTCGCAGCTTTCGGTGTTCCCAAGCGTGGGCTGAGTGAGCAGGAAGTGATCCGTTCCGACATAATGAAGGAAACTGGGCAGTTTGATTTCGACCGCCGGATCGTAATGCGAAATCACGGTATTGTTCAGCACCGCCCGCTCTAGTTGTGCAGCACGGCAGGTTGAAAAGAGTTCAATGGCTATCGTTACAGCAATCGCAATCTTCACACTTCTCATGTTGTCTCCAACGTACACGCGACCAAGATTATGATTTCCGATTGGCGGATACACCTTTTCGACAGATTCGAAGCTGCTTTGGTTCCCTTTAGAGGGAGTGGTTTGAAATCCCGGTGTACGTTACGAGTCAGAGTCATCCAGCACCATTGGCTAACATGTTTAACCATTTGAAGCCATTGGATAGTTTGCAGAGCGCGCGTTCTGAAAATCCGCGTGTCGGAGGTTCGATTCCCCCTGCCACCGAGCTTGCATCGCATCCATAAAGACCATGGCGTGTGACCAGATAAGTGTGGTCTGATCGCGTGGGCAGAATCGAACGCAATTATGTTCGACTGATACTCAGCCGTCATCACCGCAGTCCACGTCGCCAGCTCCTATATGGTCGAAGCCTTCGAGCACCACCACCGTCTGACCGCGGCTGGGATCACTCGGCCGGGTGGTGGGGCTGCGGTGGATCGGATCGGATGGATATTGGATATCCGTGTCCTCGATGTTTTCCGGCAAGGTTTCCCGCTCCGCTGGAGATAGTGCTGTCGCAGCCGCGCGCGGTAGCTTGAAAGCGTTGCGGACCTCGACCTCGTTCAGCGTCCCGGCTAGCGTGATGCTCACCTCCTGCAGTTCCCCATGTTCCCAGCTCAATTCGATGTCGGTGGCGAGCGGGTATACCTTGGTGGCCAGGTTCCTGGGAAAGGTCGGGCCCTCATAGTAGGCATCGGTGTTCTTGCAGGGATCGCCCTGGTTCTTGTAACCCTTGAGCGAGCAGTTGAAGCGCTTGTCCCGATAGCCGAAGGTTTTCTCCAGGTAGCAACCGAACGCGCTCACGGACATCTGCGGCCAGGTGCTGACGTTTACGATCGGTGGCGGCAGGTCCGCCCCAGTCACCGGAGACGTGATCGCGGATATGACGGTGAACGCAATCATGGCGGCTATGGACTTGGTCATCTGGCCATCCTTTTGGACGACTGGAGTTGATCTAATGTCGGCGAAATTCGTTAGGATCTTTACCGAATTGACTGTGCGTCCTGGGACTGAACATAGAGAGACCGCCATCGGCGACTTAAGTTCGATATAAATCTGGGATTTGGCGAAGCTGCGTATATCTCAGCCATCCAGTGCTATGCATAGATATTTTAAACCATTAGGCAGTTTGCAGGGCGCGCGCCCTGAAACCCCGCGTGTCGAAGGTTCGCCGCTTCTAGTCATCGCGTCGAGCGACAACCAGATAGCTGTTGAATGGCGTGTGTCCCCACATCGGATCGATTTGGACTGTCAGCCCCGCCGCTACGAGCGGTGCGCGCAGTTCTTCCATATCCGGGTAATACTGTGCGCCGTAAGGCATCCAGCGGATGCTGTGCATGAAAAACTCTTCAAACCGCGTTATGCCGAACCGCCAAGATGTATCGCGCAATACACTGCGTATGATCAGCACTGCACCTGGCGCGACGCACGTCGCGGCATCCCGCAGCAACTTCTGTTGGAGCGCGGCACCCAGGTAATGCAGCGTGTCGAGGATCACTACATGGCCCTGCCATGTCGGTAATGTCTCGCACGATGCTTTTTCGAAGTGGATACGAGGATAATCGTCTGCTGCACCTTGTGCGATGCTTATCTTGCGCTCGTCGAGATCGATACCGTGATAGTCCATGTCGCAGTCCATGAGGTGCAAGTAATGCGCAAACAGACCGATGCCGCAGCCGATATCCAACACTGGCAACGGGTGTTCCGCGATCTGAGCTCCGGCTGCCGCATACACTGGGTCGCTGCTGATCTTGCCGCGGACATAGCCCCTCAACCACCTGCCGGGGAAACGCTCGGAGATACGTCGGAACTCAGCGGGATCCGCTACAGGGTTCATATCGGATCTTTGTCCATCGGCGACCTTATCCATTATTGCTGAACTTCTATGAAGGCTATGCGCAACCATATGAAACCACAAGCACTTTACAGGCGCAGCACCCCTCAATCGTCAGGAGGGGAGTCAAACACCAACCTTGACATGCAATAAATTACTTGCCTATACTATGGGCAAGTAAATACCTGCGTGTAACCCATGGCAGAACGCCGCGATACCGACATGCTGTTCAAGGCCCTGGCTGACCCCAGCCGGCGCAAGCTCTTGGATCTGCTGCATATCAGCGATGGCCGCAGCCTCAACCAGCTCTGCGAGCACCTGGACATGAGCCGGCAGGGAGTGACGCAGCACCTGGACCTGCTGGAAGCAGCGAACCTGGTGACCACCCTGCGACAAGGTCGCGAGAAACTGCATTTCCTAAACCCCGTGCCACTGCAGCAGATCTATGAGCGCTGGATCGCCAAGTTCGAGAAGCCGCGCCTCAAGGCGCTGGCCAACCTGAAACAACGTCTGGAGAGGACCGATGGCTAAATCGACCTTCGTCTACGTGACCTATATCCGCACCACCCAGGAGAAGCTGTGGTCCGCCCTGACTGACGCGGAGTTCATGAAGCAGTACTGGTTCGGCTGCCACTGCGAAACCCAGTGGAAAGCAGGATCCCCTTGGGAACTGTTGTATCCCGACGGCAAGGTCGCCGACTCAGGTGAGATCCTCGAGGCAGACCCACTGCGTCGCCTGGTGATCCGCTGGCAGAACCAGTGGAAGCCCGAACTCAAGGTCGAAGGCGCGTCCTTGTGCACCATAGAGTTGGAACCCACGGGGTCGGCGATCAAGCTCTCCATAACCCACAGCATCGAGCAGAGCCCGTCGAAGTTCATCGAGGCGGTGTCCGGCGGCTGGCCGAAGATCATGTCGAACCTGAAGTCCCTGTTGGAGACCGGTTCAATCGCTCTACAGGATCCCTATCCCGCCCAGGGTGCCCGCTGACTCTTGCAACTACGCCCTTGATACCAGCTGCGTTTGCCGCCATCTAGCCTTGGTGTAGAGTGAGGGCGGGCATTGCGGAGTCGGACATGGCGAGCGGATGGTCGAAAGACGGCGACGTGCAGGAGCAGATAGACGCCACCATCAAGGACGCGTTGAAGAACGTGCGCCGCCGTCTGCCTGCGGGTCCGAGCCTCAAGAGCTGCGAGGAATGCGGCAAGGAGATCCCCGAGGCGCGCCGGCAAGCCATGCCGGGCGTGCGTCTCTGCATCGCCTGCCAAGACGAGGCCGACAAGCAAGTGAAGGACCACAGCCTCTATAACCGCCGCGGCAGCAAAGACAGTCAGCTGCGCTGAGCGGCTTTGCCTATCACACCCTGATCATCCAGGTGACCCCATGATCACGATCCGTCCTGCTGCTGAGCGTGGCGTGGCCAACTTCGGTTGGCTCGACAGCCGCCATACCTTCTCCTTCGGCAACTATCGGGACCCGGAGCACGTGCACTTCGGTCCCTTGCGGGTGATCAACGAGGACCGGGTGCAGCCGGGCCAGGGCTTCGGTGCCCACAGCCACAGCGACATGGAGATCATCTCCTACGTGTTGGAAGGCGCCCTGGAGCATAAGGACAGCATCGGCACCGGTTCCATCATCCGGCCGGGAGACGTGCAGCGCATGTCAGCCGGCAGCGGCATCCAGCACAGCGAGTTCAATGCCTCCAAGACCGAGCCAGTGCATTTCCTGCAGATCTGGCTCATCCCCGACGAAGAGGGCTTGAGACCAAGTTACGAACAGAAACGCTTTGAGGATGCGGACAAGCGTGGGCGTCTGCGCCTTGTGGCTTCGCCACGAGGAGAAGAAGGTTCAGTGGTGATACACCTGGATGCCAAGGTCTATGCCTCGGTGCTGGGCCAGGGGGAGACCGTACGCTATGCGCTCACACCGGGTCGTAAGCTCTGGCTGCATATGGCCCGGGGCAGCATCACCTTGGGCGACAAGACTCTCACTGCCGGTGACGGTGCCGCCATGGAGCAGGAGCGGGAGATCGCCATCACTGCTAAGGCCGACGGGACCGAGTTCCTGCTGTTCGACCTGCCTTGAGTGGATAAAAAAGGGGCGGCTTGTGCCGCCCCTTAAGGGTCACTCGAAACGTCGTCAGATCCTATCTGCCCCCGTTATTGCCATCGCCCTGATGCTGCTGGGGGAAATCGAACAAGTCGAAGAGATCGCCTATGGCCGGGGTGTTGACCGGCACGTAGGGGTTATTCGAATTGACCACCGGATCCGGGAAGTTGTCACGGCTACGCTGGGTTATCGCCGGCAGACCCCAGTTACGCTCGATGAACTTGATGATCGAGACGTGATCCGAGTAGTCATGGGAGATATGCCCCGGCTTGGCGTAAGGCGACACCACGATCAGCGGGATGCGCGTGCCGTCACCGAAGTAGTCCAGGGGCTGCACATAGCCTGAGTCGTAGTAGCCACCGCCTTCGTCGAAGGTGATGAAGATGGCGGTGTCCTGCGCGTAGGGCGAGGTCTCCACCTGATCCACGATCTTCTTGACGAAGCCCTCGAACAGATCGAGTTTGGATGAGGAGGGGTGACCATCGGTATAGCCGCTGGGCTTCACGATGGACACGGCGGGCAGGGTGCCGTTGGCGATATCCGAGTACAGGTTCACCGAGTCCTGGATATGCGCTGCCACCTGGGTCGGGTTCGACATGATGGACGTGTCGTACTGGAACGGGTTGCAGATGTTGCAGTACTCATCGGCCGTCGGGCCCGGGGTGCCATAGTTCAACCCGTAAGGGTCGTTCACGTAGTTGTTCCACTGGTCACCATAGTACTTCCATGAGATGTGGTGGGCATTGAGGTCGTCGCCGATGCTGGGCACCGAAGACGGCGGGATGGTGAACGGCGTATTGGCCGGGTTGTTGTCGGTATAGGCGTTGTTGCCGTTACCGAAATAGCCCGGGTTGTAGTTGTTCAGCAGGTAGTAGTGGCCCTGCTGGCAACGCGAGTCGATGGGACGGGGGAGGCTGGCGAGGTAGTTCAGGATAGGCGCGACACCAGGTTGCTTGGCATCGGCGCAATCGCTATAGGATCCGCCACCCGAGACCGGAGCCGTGCTGTAGGGCGGCGGGATAGCCGGCGTTGTAGCTATTGCCATACCCGTCTTCGGTGTACCAGTTGTTGGTGCCGGCGGCTGGGTTCGGGTTCTCCACCTGGTTGACGGTGCCCGCATCGGGAGTGCCGGTGAAGACCTGCACGCCGTTCGGGCGGTACCGCCGGATTACCTTTCGCGTCGCTGAACCAGATCATGTCGGCATGGCCAAACATGATGTGGTTGGCGCCGGTACCGCCGTTCACGGACTGGTGGAAGTTGTCGCTCATCGCATATTGCTGGGCCAGGGCCGTGAAGTAGGGCACATCGCCCTGTTGCACGTTATAGAAGCCCAGAGCCGTCGAGCCTTCGCCGGTGGTCACGGCACTCGATGAATACTCCTCGCTGAAGTTGGCGGGTTGCGCCACGCCGTTGGCGCCGGCTCCCACCGTCACTTCCACCCAGGAGAACAGGTTGCCGTTGCAACCCGACGGGTTGTCGTAGGATGCAGTATCGCGGCTGCAGTTAAGCTGCTGCCACATCTGGTAGAAGCGGTGTACGGGGCTCGCTGAGTAGTCGTCATAGGCGAAGGTGCTGCCGTTGGTCAGCTGGAAGGGTCCCGCCGGCAGGGTGTTCACGTTGTTGATGCGGGTGTCGGGGGTCTTGGAAGTGAGGCCCGTGCCACCGCTCAAGAGGTCGGCGTAATACTCCGGGGGCAGACCACTTTCAGACTGCTGGGCCAGCGTCAGGCTCGCCTGGCACTGGGTGATGGGCGTGCCGACGGCGCACTTGTTCGGGATGTAGGAGACCTTGGGTCCGCCCACCAGGGGGGCGGGCAGCTGGTCGTTGGGGAACTGCTGCTTCGGCGGGCTCAGCAGGAAGGGGTCATTGGTGCCGGTGTCTGCGGCAGCCAGCTGGTGGGCCTTCTCGAAGTTGGGGCCGGGGATCGCATTCAGGTTGCTGTCCAGGCTGACGATGCCTTCCGAGAGCAGGTTGCGCACCGACTCTTTGGGATTGGCGGGTACATAGGTGGCGAACACGTGATCGAAGCTGCGGTTCTCGCCGATGATCACGATGACGTGTTTGATCGGCGTCTGGGTATCGTGATGATGTCGATGATCGCCCTGGGCCTCATCGGCAGCGGCGATGGTGGGGACGATACACATCTGGAACAGTGCGAGTGAAGCGAGTCCGACGCGCAGTGCTTTCAGCACATGCGGTGCAAGTCTATTTGCTCTCATGACACCTCTCCCTAAGCGGCTACGTGGTGGGGCGCGCAGAATGTTAGTGCACGAATGTTGCCGCAGCATGATTGTTGGATGACCGCTGCGACATAACATCCATTCATGATGGATATATTCGATCAGCGGATCGTGCGCGATTATGTAGCAGCGATGAGCGTGAGATGGATTCCCGACCCGCGACTGAGACTGTTTCGTTATCAGCAGATGACAGTGTGCGACATAACGTCGCTGACGACGAAAGGTCTCGGCTATTGGACGGTGCTAGACACGGATGCGGCAGCGCCAGCGGGCTTTGCGGGATCCGCCGGCTCCACGCGGATGGTACCCATCATGCCGCCGTCCTCGTGCTCCAGCAGATGACAGTGATAGACGAAGGTGCCGACGCTGTTCGGATCGCGGAAATCCATACGCAGCCTGACGCTTGGGTATTGCAGCATCGTGCCGCTCAAGTAGGGCACGTTGACCGTATCTCGCAGGAAGGGCTCATGTACCGGAACGCCGGACCAGTCCACCACTTCGAAATGCAGTTGGTGGATGTGGAAAGCGTGCAGTTCGTTGGAGCGGTTCTCGATGATCCAGTCCTCCACGTCTCCCTGCTTCACCACGATGTTGGGTACCGTGGAGTTCATGTCGAACTTCTGCGGGGTCTGGCCGTCCACCGTCAGATAGAAGTCAGTGGCGCTGTTGGGGTCCTTCGGGTTCGCGAGTTTCTCGGAGAAATAGAGCCGCCTGACCCGCACCGGGGGTACATCCCCGATCCAGGGCCGGGCAGGGGCTGGCAGCGGCTCAGCATGGGAGGCCAGGGTGGACTGGGGTTCCGGTGCGTCGCTAGCCGCGACGATGGACGCCAGGGCCCGGTTGGGGTCGTTCTCGCCACCCGCGCCCGTGTCCACGGTCCGGGTCACCAGCAGGGCAGGCACCCCTAAGAGCGGCCCGTCCAGGATGAACTCCACCCGAGAGCCCGGTGGGATGCCGATGTGGTTCACCCACTGGACCGGGGGTGAGGGGCCGCCACCGTAACCGAAGGGCACGCCATCGATGGCCACGATGCCGAGCTGCTGCGGCAGATTGCGGAACACCACCGCGAGGTTGAGGTAGGTGACCGAGCTGGCATTCAGCACACGCCAGAGTTGCCGCTCACCGGGCCTCATCTGGATGCGTGCCGGCGGGTAGTCCGGATAAGGCGCCGGCACGAAGTTGATGGAGAGGTCCTTCGCCGGCTTGCCGAAGCCGGTGCCGTTGTTGGCCGAATCGCCGTCACGGTCGATGAGCATCCTGGGCACTACGGGCTCGGACTTGGAGGGCGGTGCGCTGGGGTTCAACAGGACCTGATCACGGATCACCAGCACCCGTTCGGGCAGGCCTGCCACCGCGCTGTCGACCCGCTCGATGCCTTCGATGATGAGCGCCCCGGAGGCTCCGCCACCCACTTCCACTGCGCTGAAGCCATGTATATGGGGGTGATACCAATATAGACCCGGAGCTTCGTCGTCCGGGATGCGGAATCGGTATTCGAAGGGCGGATCGCCCGGTTGGATGGACGTCTTCAGCACATCGTCCTGATGGCACACCGGCGGCACGGTCAAGCCGTGGAAATGCAGGTTGGTCGAGGTGGCGTCCATGACACTGCCGCTACAGGGGTCGGAGCTCGCCTTCGACATGGACATGTCCATGCCAGGCATCCCATGAGCATCCAAGCGTTTTGCTCCACTGATGCTGGAATCCGGGTCGATCAAGTCATTCTTGAGATGTAGGATCAGTAGATCGCCGGGATGCAACCTGAGGGTCGGTGACTCCGTCCCATCCGCCAAGAGGTAACAGTAACGGACGGAGCCGTCCTTTTCCTTGTAGTCATGGATGCTGAGGTCCAGCTCCAGCATGCCATCCTTACTGCGCAGGTCTCGCGGCTCCTGCACCAGGCTTCCGGGTGCTGGCCGCGTGCAAGGATCAACCGGCAGATCACCTGCCAGTACCGGTCCGGCGGAAATCAGCCCCGATGCCAGCAAGCAAAGTGTGACGATGATGTGGCGCGACATCGATCACAGCTTATGCTGCTTTGCTTACCATCCCGTGACAATGCTGCCCGGCGGATATGTCATCACGTCGACGCCGGTCTCAGGGCGTGGGAGCGTCCGCCGAGGTCCAGCGCTTCAGCCAGGCATTCACGGTGTCGTGCCACATGACGCTGTTCTGGGGTTTCTGCACCCAATGGCTCTCGTCCGGGAAGGTCAGTAATTGGCTCGGGATGCCCCGGCGCTGCAACGCGGTGAAGGCGCTGTAACCCTGGGTCTCTGGGATGCGGTAGTCATGGCTGCTGTGCACCACCAGCATGGGCACACGCCAGTCTTTCACGTGATCCAGCGGATTGAACTTCTCGAAGTCCGCGGGATGCTCGTATTGGGTGCCGCCGTTCTCGTGTTCCGCGAACCACAGTTCTTCCGTGGCGTAGTACATGATGCGGTTGTCGAACACGCCGTCGTGATCCACGAGGCATTTCCACGGTTTGTTCCAGACGCCCGCCATCCAATAGATCATATAGCCGCCGTAGCTCGCGCCCAGCGCACAGGCCCGGTCTGCGTCCAGGAAGGCGTTCTGCTGGAGCGCTGCGGCCCAGCCTTTCTGCAGGTCTTCCAGGGGGCGGTCACCCCAGTGCTGGGAGATGGCGTCGGTGAAGGCCTGACCGTAGCCGGTGGAGCCATGGAAATTGATGGCCACCACCGCGAAGCCCTGACCGGCGTAGGTCTCGGGGTTCCAGCGGTAATGGAAGTCGTTGGTCCAGGCGCCCTGGGGGCCGCCGTGGACGATGAAGGCCACGGGGTATTTCTTGCCCGCCACGTAGCCCACCGGTTTCACCACATAGCCCTGCACCGTGTCGCCATTCCAGCCCTTGAAGGTGAAGAACTGGTAGTCGCCGAACTGGATGTTCGCGAGGCGTGCAGCGTTGAAGTGGGTCACCTGTCGGGGATCATGGCCAGCGGCGTCGCTGACATAGAGGTCGGTAGGATGTTTGAAGTCCTGGTGCCCGAAGACCAGGCGGTCCCCCACGATGCTGAAGCCGGAGAGGGCGCCATCGCCCGTGAGCTTGGTCGCCTTGCCGGTCTTGGCATCCACCGTGAAGAGCGCGCGACTGCCCCAGTCGTCGCTGCTGGTATAGAGGGTGTTGCTGTCGGCGCTTATCTGCAGCGGGCTGGCGCTGCGATCCCACTGGGCATCCACTTCATGGGTCTGACCGGTAGCGATATCCCGGGCCATGATGCCGAACCGATCCGCTTCGAAGCCCGGGGTCTTCATAGCCAGGTAATAGAGCGTCTTGCCGTCCGGCGACGACCAGCGGGAAGCCGTCCCAGGCCTTGTTGGCAGCGGTCAGATCCTTAGGAGCGGCCGAGCCATCCGCCGGCACTGAATAGATGTCGAAGTTGGTGGACCAGGGCTTCGCTGGTGCCCGCGATGCGGGCGTCGAAGTACACGGTGCTGCCGTCCGGCGAGAAGCTGTACTCGCTGTCATCGCCCTCGGGCTTGGAAGGCACGTCGCCGTCGATCCCATGGGTGAGCCACACCGGGCTGGCCCCGAGCTTGCCGTCGGTGCCGAAGGCCGCGAGGAAGAGTTGGGAGCGGCGGCCGTCGGATCCAGGTGTCCCAGTGACGGATGAACAGGTGCGTGTACACGCGGCCGCTGGCCTTGTTCGCGGCACGCGCATCGAGGCGCGCCTTACTGCAGGCGAGAGTCGGCGCAGTCGGTGAACACGTCTACGGAGAGGAGTACGTGCTGCCGTCCGGCGACAGCTTGTAAGTCGTTGACGTCCAGGGGATAATTGCTTAGTTGCTCGGGCGTGCCGTTCGCGAGGGCGATGTGCCAGAGCTGGCTGGAACCGGATTTGCTGGAGAGGTAGTAGAGGCTCTTGCCGTCCGCGGACCAGCGCGGGCTGTTGCCTTCCTCAATTTCTGCGGCGCGGCACCGGACATACTCAGGTCCAGCACCCATACGCTGGTCACGCCCTTGTTGGCGGCGTAGTCCGTCTCGCGCACCCCGAAGGCGACGCGGACCCGTCCGGCGAGAGCTGCGGGTCGTTCACCCGGTCCATCATCACGAGGTCGTGGGCATCGAAGGGGTGGGGCCCATCGGCAGCGAGCGCGGGGCCCGTGAGCATCAGCAAGGCGAGAGCGGCAGACCAGATTTTCATGGGGGCCCCTTGGGAGCTTTGCAGGGATGTGATGGGCATAGAGACTCCGAAGGATACTGGAACGGCGCGGGC
Organism: uncultured Pseudomonadota bacterium; assembly: GCA_963817285.1. Taxonomy (GTDB): domain Bacteria; phylum Pseudomonadota; class Gammaproteobacteria; order Natronospirales; family REEB76; genus DASUBN01. The sequence goes on from CAWFOE010000013.1 coordinate 60,358, forward strand.
CGCTACAACGGATGAATCGGCCGAGCAGCATCTTCCAGTGGCCAAATAGGTGCCGACATCGACCACCAGCACTCGATATCTAGCGGGGTAAGGGTAAGGGCTTATCCACAATCCGATTGATGCCATGGGTGTCACGCCCACGCACCAGCACACAGGGTGGCGGCTCTGGATGCCAACGTATCGGATCGTCCCAGTTCAATGGGATACCTATGCTCGCATCGGGTCGCGCGTACTGGGCGATTATGGCGATGCGCGGCTGCGCCGTGGTGTTACCCGAACCGTGCCAGAGCCGGCCGTCGAAGAGTGAGAACTCCCCCACCTTCACATCCATGACTTCGAGGCTGCAATCACCGGCCCGGGCTCTGCAAGCGGTCAACGCGGCAGCATCCGAGTCGACTCCCAGTTTCTGGGGCAGTTCCGCCACCCGGTGGGAGCGGGTGATGACCTTGAGGTTGGTGGCCGTGGCGTTGCCTTGCACGCCTATGAACACACTGACCCCAGGCCACTGGACGTGTTCCAGGTCTACATGCCAGCGGTGTGCCTGTCCGGGCTTGAGCAATATGGTGGTCACTCCCCAGGCGATCAGGTCGGGGCCGAGGACGGAAGCGACCCGTTCGACTATCGAAGGATGGGAGGTGAGGGCGAAGTATTCAGGGATGTAGACATGCATGCTCTTGAACCAGGGGCGCTGCTCGAAAGCCAGCGGCCGGCCCTCGAGGCCGTGATTGTCCGGGTAGGTGAACTTGCCGACTTCCTGCTTCCACAGCGCACAGAGCCGCTGTGCCTCGGCAGCGCTCAGCAGTGGGAAGTTACCGATCCAGCCATCCGCGTCGAAACGCGATCGCTCATCGGGGCTGAGGCCCGGGTGGTTGCGGTGGGTGTCGGTTGGAGAAGTGGCGTGCATCGCGCGTCCTTATTCCGGGCTCCAGTATAGACGCACCCTGTGTCGTCGGCCCCGGGTTGACTGAAACAGTTGTTACATGTAACACTCGTTTCATGCAGACCCGCAAACAGGAGCTCCTGGGCGCGCTCATCAGCTATCTGATGAAGCACGGCCTCGCCGACCTTTCGCTCCGGCCCATGGCCGCGGAGACAGGCACCAGCGCGCGGCTCCTGATCTTCCATTTCCATTCCAAAGAACAGCTGGTCACGGAAGTACTGGAGGAGATGCAGTTGCGCCTGCAGGCCTCCTTCACCCGGCTCCTGGCGGCGAAGCCCGGCTCACGCAACGTGCCCTTGATGCGTGCGTTCTGGGACTGGTCCATCGCCGATGAGAACTATCCCTATCACTGCCTGCTCTACCAGCTGCACATCCTCGCCGCCCAGGACCCTGACAACTATGGCCGCTATCTCAAGGGCAATGCCATGAGCTGGCTGAAGCTGGTACAGCCGGCATTGCCCCCGTCCCAGCAGACGCCGGCCTTCGCGACCCTCTATGGAGCCGTGTTCGATGGCCTGTTCATCGAACTCATGAGCACCGGCGACCGCCGGCGCACTACCAAGGCCCTGGAAGAGTTCATCCAGATGGCCCGAGCCCAGATGGAGACCGCGAAACCTGCCAGACGACCGAAACGCTGAACCTGATCCCGACAGTATTTACCTCAGGAGAAGATGATGAAGACCCTGTTACCCGCCGCTTTCGCCCTCAGTCTCCTACTGGGAGCATCACCCGCCCAAGCAGATCTGGCGCCTGGCTCCATGGACATGCATTGGGATGCGGGGGCCGAGGATTGCAGCAAACATGCAGTGCCGCCTCTTGAGGTGCATGCCTATAACGCAGATACCTACATCCTGCGGGAGGATCTCTGTGCCACCTGGGAGGCGCCGTTCATGTACCTCCTCATAGGCAGCCAGAAGGCGCTGCTCATAGACACAGGTGATGTCGCCGATCCCAAGCTAATGCCCCTGGCGAGCACCGTCATGGGCCTCTTGCCTGAGGTGGCGGGGGCGAAGATGCCGCTCATCGTGGTGCACAGCCACCACCATCTCGACCATCGGGCAGGGGATCCGCAGTTCCAGGGCGTACCTGGCGTGACGTTGGTGTCGCCGGATCTCGATAAAGTGCAGGCGTATTTCGGCTTCAGGGACTGGCCGGAAGGCATGGCCCAGCTGGACTTGGGCGGCCGCGTCATCGATGTGGTGCCCGCGCCAGGGCACAACCTCACCCACGTGGTCTATTACGACCTCGACACCGGCATCTTGTTCTCCGGGGATTTCCTGCTGCCGGGACGAATTCTGGTGGACGACTATCCGGCCTATGTGGCGAGCGCCGCACGGGTCGCGGCCTTCGTGAAGGACCGTCCCGTGAGCCATGTGCTGGGCGGTCATATAGAGAAGGACAAGGCCGGGAACCTCCTGGACTGGCAATCCACCTACCACCTGGATGAACGACCCCTGGATCTCAACAAGGCCGATGTGCTGGCGCTGCCGGCAGCGCTGGATAAGTTCAACGGCTTCTATACCGAGACCGATGGCTTCGTGGTGGAAAACCCGATGCATAACCTCATCGCTTTCGCGGTCGTGGCTTTGCTGGTACTCGCGGCTCTCGGCTTCCTGTTATACCGCTTCATCCGCAAACGCCGCGCTAGGCGGCGCAAGACCGCCTGAGAGCAGGTGAGAGCGCGTCCGAAAGCGGTTCATCCCTGAAGGCCGCGCCCGCCCAGCCCATGCCAGCCATGGGCTGGGCCCCATGCAGAAATGAACCAAACATATTTCAGAACATCCGGCCCCGTCGGCAGCGCTTTTTGGCTATACCTACCCTGCAGACCGGGCGGCGACCACGCCCGGCAACACCCACAGGAGTGTGGCTATGAAGTCGGGGAAATTGTCATGATCCGTGCTTTGCTGGTGGACAGCGATCAGGCGTCCATGGATTTGGCCTTTGCGCACCTGGCCGAAGAGCCTGATGTGGAAGTGGTGGCCCAGTGCACGGATGGCCGTGAAGCCCTGGAGAAGATCGAGCTCCTGCGCCCTGATGTGGTGATCATGGAGCTCGACTTGCCGGGCATGTCAGGTCTTGAACTCATCGCTTCTCCCCGTATCACCAAGCGGCCCTACGTGGTCATCACCACCACCACGGATCGGCATGCCCTGTGGGCCTTCGAGGCCAACATCACCGACTACCTGCTGAAGCCCCTGGACAAGACCCGCTTACGGGCGGCCATCGTCAAGCTGCGCCGCAACCTGGACCGGGATGCGCAGCTGGACGGGCGCATCGACCTGGACATGCTCATGAACTACCTACACGACGGGCAGCACCGGTCCGGCTCCCAGCCGGCTGCCGACCGGGTGCCGGTGAAGTTCGGGCGCCGCTACCGCTTCATCAACCTGGCCAGCATGCGACACATCGAGGCCCAGGGGGATTACGTGAACATCCACATGCTCACGGGCGAAGTGCTGCACTCGGGGGACCGCATCTCCGAGATCGAGCGCAAGCTGCCGGCGGCGCGTTTCCTCAGGGTGCATCGCTCCACCATCATCAATATCGAGCACGTGCGGGAAGTGCGCGCGGACAAGAACGACTTCGAGATAGTCATGGACAACGGCCAGAGCTTCAAATCCGGCACCACCTATAAGACCCGGGTGAAGACGGCGCTGATATCCGGCCGTGGCCAGCCGGAGAACGTCATCCCGCCAGAGCTCATGCGCTCAGACCACGCCCACGCCTGAGTGGCGCCGAGCGCGGGCCCGGAGACCGCGCCCTGCGGCGGACGTGGTTGTCCGGTAAAAAGCCATTATGTATAATTATTAGCCATGGGTTCATATGCCCCCTGCGCGCTGACCTGCCTCCAGATAGCTGGACGGGTGCAGACACTGGGGGCTTCGTATATGTGGGCCGCCGACCGCTTCAAGGATCAGGATTGAGATGAGCAGCACGACCAAGAGATTCTGGATGGCACTCAGCGTGGGCGGGCTCCTGCTCGCCGCCGCGTCCGCACAAGCGGGCGATGGCCTCACGCGCCAGCAGAACTGGACCGTGTTGTATGCCTCGGTGGTGGGCAACAGCTATTACGCCGAACCCTTGCCCCAGAGCTATGACTTCGAGCGCACCCTCACGGCGGTGCTCACCCAGGAATCCAGCCTCTGCAACCACAAGCGCGGCATGGACAAGCAGTCCTACGGCTGCGGACAGCTGCAGAAGCGCACCGCCATGCTGGTGAACGGCCAGCCGGTGTCAGCCCACAAGCTCCAGCACAATGACGCCCTCAACATCCGCCTGGCTGCCCGCTACCTGGCCTACTGCATGCAGCAGATGGATTCCTGGGAGCGCAGCGTGATCTGCTACAACAAGGGGCCTTATCGGGCCAGCAACATGACCGACAAGGAGGTGGCGAAGGATTCGTATCTGCACTCGGTGCGTCGTCGCATGGAAGAAGCACAGGGTCTGTTGGCTAACATCGATTGAGTCTCGACCCGCTCCGTCCGGAGCAGAGTCTATTCACACATTTGCGCTAAGGTGAAAGCCGTGACGTATAGCGGCTGCGGCACGCCGTTGATGGTGAAGAGGTAGGGTCGGAATCCGCTCTTGTCCTTGTACATCACGAACTGCAGCACCGCCGTGGCCGGCTTGTCCTGGTAGGTGAGGATGCCGCTGGCGTTCACGAAGTCCTGGCCGTCAGCGGTGGCGCCGGCTTCCCAGCGCGGCGCTTCGAAATAGCCCTTCACTTCCTGATCCAAGGTCTTCATCGGACAGTTGTCCAGATGGCCAGTCTTCACGATGTCGATGTCGTCCGGGTCCGGCATCCAGTGCCGGTCCGCCGCCAGGAGCGTGGGTTGCTTGTCTTCCTGGGCTGCTGTCGGTACGGGCTTGTCGTAACCCGTGACGGTGACGACGCCACCCGTCACCGCCGCTAGCAGGAATAACACGTCCACCACCAGCGCCGCTTTCATCCAATCGCCCAGCTTCAGTCGCTTGCGGTGGCGCAGGTAGAGCGGATAGGCCACAGGCCACAGCAGCATGATCGTCACGAACTGTCGGATCATCTCCCGGGCAGGTGGGGTGCCGCCTTCCCAGGCGGCGGGGGCCTGGAAGATCTCCATGATAGCCATGAGCGCCGTGACGAAGGCGGTGAGCACCAACAGCCAGACGAAGGCTGTGAGGGAGTAGCTCGCGAAAGCTGTGATGAGGATGCCGATGGCCCCGATGACGGGTACCGCCATGAGGAAGACACCATAGTCAGCCCCGGGCATGCCGGAGGAGAGCAGGCGGCGCGAGAACTTGGGAGAGGCAGGGCTATCGGTCATGGATTCAGGATAACGCCATTTCATCTAAGGTGCACCGCCGCTCCCGGCATCCTCGGCAACTGCTCCTGCGTTGCTCTCGGCACTTGCTCCAGGCATTGCTCTACCTCCTGCATCCATGCAGTCGTACCGCCTACCTCCCTGTAGGCGTGCCTCCCGCGGCGTTAGTACATCCATATACGTCGAAGCCGGATGGAATCCCATCCGGCTTCTTTATTAAGAAATTGAACTGTTTATTGCTTGTTGAGCTTGTCGATCCCGCTCAAGTCGCTCCAACTCAGGAAGGTGTCCGGATGCTCAGGGTCGTTGCTGATGGCCATGCTCCCGCACATGAGCTGGGACAGTTTGTCGCGAGTCACGATGCCGGGTTGTTTGCCGCTGCCGAGATCGTAGGTCAGTATCTTGCCCGGGGCATCCCATTCCTTGGGCAGATCTCTGGCCTTGGGAGAGACTTGCACGGTGATCTGCACCCAGGTATCCCAGCCCCAGTTCTCGGTGTGGTAGTTGTAGGGGTTGCCCGCATTGTTCGCGACGGACGCGCTCCAAGTCTGCTTCGACAGGTCGTAGGAGTACTGGTTGAGGCCGGTGCAGGCGATGTTCAGCTGCTTGGTGGCTTCCTTGACGATGTCCTGTGCCATCTGGCTGTCCGCACCCGCGACCGCCACTACCTTATCAGGGCTCTTGCCGCAGGCGACCAGCGCCAGTAAGAGTGTCATGCAGGCGAGCTTTTTCATGTGTTTTCCCCGGATGACCTTTTGGTCTTGATTATAGTCCAGAACCCGCAGGGGCAGGCTTAGGCGCCGGTTCAGGTGCCCGGACGGCGGGTCTTCCAGCGGTGGCGCAGGTAGAACGCCAGCAGTACCAGCAGCACGCCGATGGAGAGCAGCACGAAGATGCTGCCCGCTTCCTCGGTCAGGTTCTCGTAATCCTTGATCTGCCGGCCGAGACGCCAGCTGCCGAGACCCCAGACGCCGGTCCACAGGAGCGCGCCCGCGATGTTGGCCGGCATGAAGTATTTGAGCCGCATGCCGGCGATGCCGGCCACCACGCCGTTCAGCTGGCGCAGCACCTCGAAGAAACGCGCGAAGGTCACGAACCAGCCGCTGTAGCGGGAGAAGCCGGCTTCCATGCGCGTGAGTTCGGGTTCGCCGATGCGCACGTAGCGGCCGAAGCGCAGCACCAGCCGGCGCCCGCCTTTCATCCCGATCCAGTAACCGATGCAGGCGCCGATGATGGCGGCCAGGGATGCATCCGTCAGCACGGCGACGATGTTCATCTTCCCGCGGGCAGCGAGTACTGCGGCGGCGATCAGCAGCGTCTGCCCCGGCGCAGGTATACCGAAGTTCTCCACCAGCACCACGCAGAAGAGCGCTGCGTAACCGTAGTCGCGGAGGAGTTCATGCAAGGGGTGCAAGTCAGGATATCCGTAGCGCGGTCATGACTTGATGGTAACAGAAACCACCGACTCGACCGGGTGAGGTCAGTTCAGTGACGAGGAACTCTGCGGGGCGAACGTGCTTCTGTGCTGCAAGAGCAGTTTCTCGCAAGCCGCAGGTTCCAGCGGCTGGCTGAGCAGATAGCCCTGGATGAGCGCGCAGCTCTCGGCCTGCAGCCACTTGAGCTGTGCCTCGTTCTCCACGCCTTCCGCCACCACCTGTAGTCCGAGTGTGTCAGCCAGACGGATGGTGGCGCGCGCCACCGCTGCATCGCGCGGGTTGTTCGCCACGTCGCGCACGAAGCTCTGGTCGAGCTTGAGCACTTCGATGGGGAAGCGCTTCAGGTAACCCAGGGACGAGTTGCCGGTGCCGAAGTCGTCCAGCGCCAGGCGTATGCCGAGCCCGCGCAGCTTGCGCAGTTCCGCCATGTTGCCTTCCTCATTGCCGAGGGTGACGCTCTCGGTGATCTCGAGCAGCAGCGCTGCGGGCGTGAGTCCAGTCTCACCCAGGATGCGTCCCACGATCCCGGCCAAGTCCGGTGCAGTGAATTGGCGGGCCGAGAGGTTGACCGCCATGTGGAAGTGCTCGCCGTAGAGCTTGCGCCAGGCTACCGCCTGCGTGCAGGCCTCGCGCAGCACCCACTCACCGATGGGGATGATGAGTCCGGTCTCTTCTGCCAGCGGGATGAAGTCAGCTGGTGACACCAGACCGAACTCGTGGCTCTGCCAGCGTACTAGCGCTTCCACGCCCACCAGCCGCCCGCTGCGCAGGTCGAATAAGGGCTGGTAATGCAGCTTGAGCTCGTCGCGCCGCAGGGCCTTGCGCAGCTCCACCTCGCGGCGCAGGCGCTGCATGGCGGCTTCGTGCATGTCAGGCGTGAAGAACAGCGCACGGTTACGGCCACGCTTCTTCGCGCGGTAGAGCGCGGTATCCGCATTCGCCAGAAGGCTCTTCACGTCGGGGCTGTCTTCCGCCAAGAGCGTGATACCGATGCTGGCTGTGACACGCAGTTCCGTCTCGTCCAGCAGCATGGGCTTGGCGATGACGCGCAGGATGCGTTCCGCCAGGGCATTCAGCTCCTCGCGGTCTTCGGCATCCTCCACCAGCATGATGAACTCATCGCCCGAGAGCCGCGCCACAGTGTCGCGCTCGGTGACCGAGCGCTGCAGGCGCTGGGCCACGCGCTTCAGCACCTCGTCGCCGATAGCGTGACCAAGGGAATCGTTGATGGTCTTGAACTGGTCCAGGTCCACGAACAGCACGGCGAGCTGCGCTTGCCCCGTGCGCACGCGTGCGATGGCGCGCCCGAGGCGGTGCTCGCACAGGGTGCGGTTCGCGAGGCCGGTGAGCGGGTCGTAGTTGGCGAGTTGGGTGAGCTGCTCTTCGGCACGGCGGCGCACGGTCATCTCATTACGCAGTTCTTCGGCGATGTCGGCGACAGCGAAGCGGATGTTGAGCTGCTCCACCAGGCGCTTGTGCATGCCGAAGGCCATGCGTGCGAGCAGCGCGATGCCGACGCAGGACATGATGCCGGCGGTGAGCGGGATCTCGCGGCCCTCCACGATCAGGCGTATCGCCAGTGGCGCGCCGGTGATCATCAGGAAGGCGAGGTAACAGAGGATGTCGGCGGTGAGCGCCGGCAGCGTCACCGCGCAGGCGCCCAGCACCACCATGCTGAGGAATAACTGGTGGGCGAGGTCGCCCGCCGGGAACAACAGCACGCCCGCGGCGCCCCAGCCCAAGGCGGAGATGCAGCTGCCGATGAGGAAGCGGCGGCGCCACAGGCGCACGTCGTTGAGCGGGATGCTGCGGTGACGGAACTTGCGGCCCAGGATACTGCGGCCGATCTCGATGGCCGCCATGCAGCCGAACCAGCCTTCCAGCGCATAGCGGCTGAGAGCGGTGTCGCGGAAGACGATGACCAGGAGGAGAGAGACGGCCAAGCCCGCGAGATGCATCCCGCGGGTGTTCTGATATAGCAGGTTGGTGAGCTCTGCCTGTACGTGTCGGCCGACATCGCGGCTAGGCACGCGCGGCCCCACCATGGTGGCTATCGCCATCACGTCTCCCGGTCTCCCGGGCCCATCTGACGCGGGCCTCGGTGGACTTATTTGGTCGCCAAGAAATCCCGCGCAGTGTGCCGGCTCAGAGCACGCCTGTCCAGAGGCATAGGCCACGGATCGGCCCGGTTGACGTGCGCCCGTCGGGCGACAGGCGGCCTTGAGGCAGGCGGGCCCCGGGAGCATGATTTGGCTGGAACCGGCCTCAGTCCGGGCAGGAAGCACGAGGGGGCAGCATGGGGGCTGGCCAACTTTTCGATCAGACCATGTTCGCGTACCTGGGCCTGCTCAGCCAGGCGGGGACGGTGTTGCTCCTGGTGGCGCTGTTCGCCCTGTTGCGCCGCTATGCCGACCGCCGTGCCTACTTCTATTCCTGGAGCAACGCCTGGGGCGCACTCCTGGTGGCACTCTTCGCCCTGGTGCTGCGTTACATGGTGCTGCCGCCCATGGTCGGCCCGCTCACCGACTCAATGCCGCTCACCCGTCTGTGCTACTTCATATATCAGTTCGGCAAGCTCGCTTTCGTCATCTTGATCCTGCGCGGCACGCTCATCTATATAGGCGGGCTCGCGGACCCGCCCCTCGGTTATCTGCGCTTCCTATGGATGTCTGCCGGGGCTCTCTCGCTGATCTCGGTGGCGCTCAGCAACGATCTCGTGGGCGTGCTCTTCTGGCAGGGCTTCGCTAACGTGTTGGTGTTCGCCTGCTGCACCCTCGCGTTCCTGCGTTTGCCGCGGGCACGCCACAGCCTCGGCACGCGGGTCACGGGCGTGTTCTTCGGCTTGACCACTGTCTTATGGCTTGCCTATATCTTCGCCTTCACCTATCACTTCTTCCCGCGCTTAGGGCTGGGCGCCGTTCCCTGGGCGTTCTTCAGCGGACGCAACACCTACTTCGACCTGATCCTGCAGATGCTGCTCGCCTTCGGCATGGTGCTGGTGCTGTTCGAGGACGCGCGGCGCGAGATAGACGGCGCGCACCGGGAGCTGCGCATCGCCCACGAGCAGCTGCTGCGTGAATCCCTGGTGGATGCCCTCACGGGAGCCTACAACCGCCGCGCCTTCACCGAAGGGGCGGGGCTGGAGGAAGTGCACGGGAGTTTCGGCGCGCTGGCGGTGTTCGATCTCGACAACCTTAAAGAGGTCAACGACCGTCATGGGCACCGCTATGGCGATGCGCTGCTACGGCACTTCTCTTCCATCCTGCGCGCGGGCCTACGGCCCTCGGACAAGCTCTATAGGTTGGGGGGTGATGAGTTCCTGCTGGTGGTGCCGCGTGCCGTGTCGTCGGTCTTGGAGAAGCGCATGCTCGAGATCATCGCTGATGCGGAGTCCTTAAGCTTCGGCGACAGCGGACTCACCCTGGAGATCAGCGCCAGCATCGGTGTGGCGGATTTCAAGAGCATCGAGGATATGGAGGCGGCGGTGCATGTGGCGGACCGCGCCATGTATAGCGCCAAGCGCAGCCGCAAGGGTGAGCCGCGCTCCTGAAGGTCCTGTGGTCTTAAGCGCTTGGAGCGAGACTGTTTTCCCAAAATCCCTGCCGCCGGAGCCCCTTGTAGGGGCTTCGGGCCCTCGCTCAAGTATCGGCCGGGTGAGGCGGCAGGCCGGGCCGCGCATGTCTATACTGTGGGCAGCCTCCTTCTCATGGGATCGCCGCCTCCGGGCCAGAGACAGTGTCAGAACAATACTTTTGGGCCCTGATCACTTTCATCGGTCTGTTCGCGCAGATCGGTATCACGGCGCTCTTGTGGCTGTTCTTCCTCCTGCTCAAGCAACACGCCGGTAGGCGCTCGCATTTCTTCAGGTTCTGGACCCTCGGTTGGGCAGTGTTACTGGGCGCGCTCCTGCCCCTGGCAGCGGGTCTCTATGTGCTGCCCCATCTCGGTGTCACGGCAAGCGCGCTCGCCCGGGTGCTTACGCCGGGTGTATTCCTCCTCTATCAACTGGGCAAGCTCTTCTTCCTCCTGCTCCTGCTCGCCGGCACCCTCGAATACGTCAATGGCCGTCTGCCCAAGAAATTCCTGTATTACGGCAGCTTCACGGCGCTGGCCTACGGGCTCATCTCCTTCCCGGCCACTGTTGACCTGAACGGGCTCATGCTCTGGCAGGCGATGCTCGGCATAGCCGTGCCGGTGTATGCCGGTGCCCGCCTGCTCGGCCTGTCGCCCACACGCCGGACTCTCGGCAGCCGCATGACTGGCATCACCTGCATGCTCTATGCCTTGCTCTGGTGCCTCTACGCGCTCGCCCTATACCAGACGCGGCATCTGCCGCCCCAGCAGGTGGCGTCGCTGGTGGGACTGGCTGCCAACTACAACGGTTATCTGGATTCGTTGCTGGAGCTGCTGCTGGCCTTCGGCATGGTGTTGATGATCCTGGAGGAGGCACGCCGGGAGACCAACGCCGCCCATGCCGAGCTCGCGGTAGCCCACGAGAAGCTCTTGCATGAATCTCTCACGGATCCCCTGACTGCTACCTACAATCGCTTGGCGTTCACCCGCGGCGTGTTCCTGCAGACCGCTGGCTCCACTTTTGGTTCGGTGTTCATCTTCGACTTGGACAACCTGAAGCGCGTGAACGACAGCCACGGCCACGAAGCGGGCGACGAGTTGCTCAAGTATTTCGTCATGACCCTGCGGGGCGGCTTGCGTCCGGCGGACCAGCTCTACCGCTGGGGTGGCGACGAATTCCTGCTGCTGCTGCCGGGTGCCACTTTCGCCAACGTGGCGCCGCGCCTCAACCAGCTGCTGCACAAGGCACCGGCGCTCTCCCTGTTCGACGGTCGCGTGAACCTCAGTCTGGAAGTGAGCACTGGCGGAGCCGATTACCACGACCAGGAGAGCCTGCGCACGGCGGTGAACACCGCCGACCGGGCCATGTACGAGCAGAAGCGTATCCACAAGACCGCACCCCAGAAGACCGCGCCTCAGCCCACCAAGACCGACGTGGGGGACGTGCCCACCTGAACCCGTTGCTGCCTGGAGCCTGGGCGCCACATGCGTCCGGGCCGGGCACTTTATCCATCCCGGGCGGTCTGTCCCAATGAGGTCGGCAGTGGGGTGGGAAACCGCCACGCCGGATAACCATCACTCTAGGGAGCCTCCATGAATAAGCTGTTAAAACAGGTGTTTGCGTTCGGCACCGGGGCGTTCTGCGTCCTGGCGGGCGCCCAGGCGGCCGATGCGGACTGGGTGAAAGAGAGCAACCAGAACGCCATGATCCTGCTCAAGGTGCAGGCCCAGTTCGCCCCCGAGTTCGCTGGGCGCACCGGCATCGACGGGCTCGACGACAAGATCTTCGACCTCAAGCAGGGCGTCTTCGAGCGCCGCCAGAAGGCCACCGCGGACGCGTTGAAGCAGCTGGAGGCGAACCAGAAGACTGCCACCGATCCCAACGTGAAAGAAGACTTGGACATCCTCATCCACTCCGCGCAGAAAGGTATGGATAGTTCCGCGCTGGATAAGAAGTACATGCTGGACTTCATCGACGCTGCCCAGATCGAGTTCAGTGGCATCCGTGCTCTCCTGGACAAACAGATACCGAAAGAGCGTCAGGCGGCGGCACTCACACGCCTGAAGCTCTATGCCGGCGACGCACCGGGGGTCACCCCGTTCACGATGCTGGCCCAGCAGCGCACCCAGGAGCGCTTCGCCGTGAAGGGGCTCACCGGCCCTTATGTGCAGGAAGTGAAGGATGGCATCGACAACACCAAGAACTACATGGACGGCTTGCAGCAATTGTTCCAGGCCAGCGGCCTGGATGGCTGGCAGGATGACCTGGCGAAACTCAAGCAAGAGAACCAGGATTACGACGACTGGCTGACCAAGAACATGCTGCCGCGCACCCGCCAGGAAGTACGTCCGCCCGCAGTCATCTATGCCGACAACCTGAGGCAGGTGGGCGTGGACATGGACCCGCAGCAGCTCATGGCCCAGGCGGAGTTCTCCTTCACCGAGATCCAGCACCAGATGGAAGGCATGGCCTCCATGGTGGCCAAGGAGAAGGGCTTACACGAGCAACGATTACCGCGACGTGATCCGTGAGCTGAAGAAGAAGCAGATCGACGCGGCGACGCCATCCTGCCGTTCTACAAGCAGCGGCTCGCGGCCATCGAAGACATCATTCGTGAGGAGCACATCGTGACGCTGCCGGAACGACAGGCGTCATCCGTTTGGCTCCGATGCCGAGACCGCCCAGACCCCGGCCCCGCACATGGTGCCGCCGCGGCTCATCGGCAACACCGGCCAGTACGGCGAGTTCGTATTGCCCTTGAACCGCTGCCGAAGCCGGGTGAAGCCGCGCATGAAGTTCGACGACTTCACCTTCGATGCCGCAGGCTGGACGCTCACCTCCCATGAGGCGCGCCCCGGCCATGAGCTGCAGTTCGCCTCCATGATCGAGCACGGCGCTGTCCATCGCCCGGGCCATCTTCGCCTTCAACAGCGCCAACGTGGAAGGTTGGGGCCTCTACTCGGAAGCCGAGATGCAGCCCTATGAGCCCCTGGACGGCCAGCTCATCACCCTGCAGTGACGTCTGCAGCGTGCCGCTCGGGCCTTCCTGGACCCGATGCTGAACTTAGGCATGATCGACGCCTGAGTCGGCCCGCCAGTTCCTGCAGCGGGAAGTGGGCCTGTCACCGGCCTTCGCCAAGTCCGAGGTGGACCGCTTACACCTTCCTCTCGCCCGGGCAGGCCACCAGCTACTACTATGGCTACATGCGGCTCATGGCCCTGCGTGGCGCGACCGAAGTGAAGCTGGGTGCGGCTTTCGACCGCCAGAAGTTCAACGACTTCATCCTGAGCCAGGGGCTCCTGCCGCCGGACCTCATGAAGAAGGCGGTGGACGAGGTGTTCATCCCGAGTCAGCTCAAGAACTGAGACGAAGAGTCCAAGAGATAGGTAGAGATATAGAAGCCGCTCCCGCGAGGGAGCGGCTTCTTCTTTTCAATTCGCGGCCGGATTTCTCTTGAAGCTGCGTAGCAAGCCCGGCCCCACTTCCACCACGATCACGCCGAGCAGGATGAGTCCACAGCCCGTGGCGGCCAGCGGCGTAAGCCGCTCGTGCAGCATGACGGCGCCGGCCACAGCGGCGAACACGCTCTCGAGGCACATGATGAGCGCCGCTTCCGCCGCAGGCGTGTGCTTCTGGGCGATGACGCCTAGGGTATAAGCCACGCCGCCCGAGAGGATGCCGGCGTAGAGGATGGCGCCCAAGGCCATGTGAGCGCCAGCCAAAGTCGGAGACTCGAAGACGAAGCCGGCTGCGAGGGCCAGCACGGCAGTGATGGTGTATTGGGTGAGGGACAGGAAGAAGGGCCGGTGGGTGCGTTGCACGAAGATGCCGATCACTGTGATGGCGATGGCCCAGGACACGTCCGACACCACGATCAATATATCTCCCAGCCGCCAGTGCCGCGCCTGCCCGTCGTCGGTCAAGAGCCAAGCCCCGGCGATGGAGATCACGCAGGCCAAGAGCACCAGGCCACGAGGAGGCTGGCGCGAGATGATCCATACCGTGAAGGGCACCATCACCACATAGAGCGCCGTGAGGAAGCCGGCATTGGTGGCGCTGGTGGTCACGAGGCCGACCTGTTGCAGGCAGGCACCGGAGAAGAGGCAGAGTCCGATGATGCCCGCCTGTATCCAGTCCGCTCGGCTCAAGGGCGGGTTCGGCTTGCGAGCTTCATATAGCGCCAGCGGCAATAGCATCAACGCTGAGAGCAGGAAGCGCGCACCCACGAAGGTGATGGGTGGCATGCTGTCGTTGGCGTATTTCTGGGCCACGAAAGCCGTGCCCCAGATGAAGGCGGTCAAGAGCAGCAATAAGTCAGCGCGCAGGCGGTTCATGGTCTTCCTATCGATCTGGATGCGAAGTGGAGATTACCTGTCTCAAGTGTTTTTTGCCTCAAGCTGCAGCCATTCCACCAAGGCCTGCACCGAAGGGTCCTGAGCGCGGCTCTTGGGGTGCACCGCGTAGAACGCCAGTTCCACCGGCAGATCGATGTCGAAGGGTTTCACCAGCCGTCCGGCAGCGAGTTCTGCTTGCACAAGGGGCTCAGAGGCCAGCGCCACGCCTTGCCCTTCGATGGCCGCCTGGATGAGCACGTTCATGTCTTCCACCACCATGCCGTCGTGGGCATCCACGCCGCGAACGCCGGCGAGCTCCAGCCACTGCTGCCAGTGGCGGTGAGTGGTGTCGTGCAAGAGCGAGGCGTGCTTCAGATCCGCGGGCTTACGCAGTGGATGTTCACCGCTCAAGAGCTTCGGTGCGCACACCGGGAATTCCACCGGCGTGAACAGGCGCAGTGCCGTGACGCCTGGCCAGCGGCCGCGGCCGTACCGGATGGCGAGGTCGATGCCATCCCGGTCGAAGTTGCTGAGCTGGGGCGAGGTGCTCAAGCGGATCTCGAGCTCGGGATGCGCCTTCTGGAACTTGTGCAGCCGGGGCACCAGCCAACGGGCGGCGAGGGATGCCAGAGTGCTCACGGTGATGATGTGGCGCTCATGATCCACCCGCACCGCTTCCACCGCGTCGCGGATCTGGTCGAAAGCGGCCTGCACACCGAAGGCGAACTCCCGGCCCAGGGCTGTGAGTTGCAGGCCCCGAGGCAGCCGGTGGAAAAGCTCACAGCCCAGGAAGCTCTCCAGTTGCTGCACCTGGCGGCTCACGGCGCCATGGGTCACATGCAGCTCCACGGCGGCCTTGCTGAAGCTGCCGTGGCGGCTCGCCGCCTCGAAGGCCTTGAGGGTATTGGGCGGGGGCAAGTTGCGCATGAACCACCTGTGAGTAAAAGGTACATCAAACTGTGATAAAAACTGATTTGTGCCGGGTATAAGCTACAAACTAGAATAGCACCGTGTGAAAATTCCTGACAGGATTATCCGGCATGAAATCCACGCCCGAAGAGACCCTGGATCCGGAAAACTGGGATGCCTTCCGGCACCTCATGCATGAGGCCTTGGACCATGCCCTGGATTACACCGTGGGCGTGCGGGAGCGGCCCGTGTGGCAACCGCTGCCCCAGGCGGTGCGCGCAGAACTCACGGGTGCGGTACCACGCAAGGGGGAGGGGGTTGAAGCAGCCTACCGGGATTATCAGAATCTCGTCGCTCCTTATCCCGTCGGCAATATCCATCCCCGCTTCTGGGGTTGGGTGAATGGCACCGGCACGCCCATGGGACTCATGGCGGAACTCCTGACCGCCACCATGAATGTGAATGCTGCCGGCTTCCAGCAGTCCTCCACCTATGTAGAACTGCAGGTGATCGATTGGCTGAAGGAGCTGATGGGTTTCCCCGCGACTGCCGGCGGGATACTCGTGAGCGGCGGCTCCATCGCGAACCTCGTGGGGCTCAATGTGGCGCGTAGCGCCATGGCACCTTTCGCCGTGCGCCGGGAAGGGCTCACAGGCAAAGCCCGGCTGATGCTCTACGCCTCCAGTGAGACCCACAACTCCGTGCAGCGTGCCGCGGAGCTCATGGGCCTGGGTGCGGAATCCGTCGGGTTCATCTCCGTGGACGATGCCTACCGCATGGATGTGGCCGCCCTCAAGGCGCGCATCGCGGCGGACCGGCGCGCGGGGCATCAGCCCTTCTGCGTGGTGGCGAACGCCGGCACCGTGAACACCGGCGCTATCGATCCCCTGGAAGCCCTCGCGGATCTCTGTGCTGCCGAGAAGCTCTGGCTGCATGTCGACGGTGCCTTCGGCGCGCTGGCCGCTCTCGATCCCGAGCACCGCAGCCTGCTCAAGGGCATGGAGCGGGCGGATTCCCTCGCTTTCGATCTGCACAAGTGGATGTACCTGCCCTACGACGTGGGCTGCACCCTGGTGCGGGACAAGGAAGCTCACAAGGCCACCTTCACCACGACGGCGAGTTATCTCACCAAGCTCGAAGGCGGCATCGCTTCGGCTCCCGTGGCTTTCGCGGATTACGGTCCGGAGCTGTCCCGCAGCTTCCGGGCCCTGAAGGTCTGGATGAACCTCAAGGCTTATGGCGTCGACAAGTTCGGGCGGCTCATCGGCCAGAACGTGCGCCAGGCCCGTTATCTCAAGGAGCGGGTGGAAGCCACCCCGGAGCTGGAGCTGTTGGCGCCGGTGCCTCTCAATCTCGTGAACTTCCGTTACCGCGGCAAAGGCCTGGATGAGACTGCCATCAACGACCTCAACGCCCGCATCCTGGTGGCCTTGCAGGAGCGGGGGATCGCCGCACCTTCCTCTACCGTATTGAAAGACCGCTTCGCCATAAGGGTGGCCATCACCAATCATCGCAGCCAGCGTGAGGATTTCGATGCGCTCGTGGCCGCCGTGGTGGCTCTCGGCAAGGAATTCGCTGCGTGACCGAGGTTCGAGATGAAGCAGAGATTTTGGCGATCAAAGCGGCGCTAGCCGCGGGAGACTCTACATGTTGAAGCTCTATGCCTCGCCCGGCGCCTGTTCCCTCGCGCCGCACATCCTCTTGGAAGAGACCGGCATGCCTTATGAACTCACGCTCATGTCCACCGACCAGGTGCGTAAACCGGAGTTCCTATCCATCAATGCCAAGGCCAGGGTGCCGGCTCTCGTGACCGATGAAGGGGAGGTGCTCACGGAAGTGCCTGCCATCAGCTGGTACATCACCGACAGCGCCACCACCATCCGGCTATTGCCCCAGGATCGGCTCGCGGCCGCCCGCTGCTTCGAGTGGTTCAACTGGCTCTCGGGAACGGTGCACACCATGGCCTTCGGTCAGTTCTGGCGCATGCAGCGCTTCGTGACCGATGAGAGCCTGTTCCCGGCAGTGAAGGAGAAGGGCCTCGCCAACGTGCAGGATAACTTCGCCTTCATCGAGAACCGCTTGAAGGGCCACAGTTGGGCGGTGGGGAATGCCTACACCGCCGTGGACGCCTATCTCTTGGTGTTCTACCGTTGGGGCAATCGCATCGGTCTCGACATGCGGGCGGGTTATCCCCAGTGGACCGCCCATGCGGAACGCATGTTGCAGCGCCCCGCCGTGCAGCGGGCCCTGCAGCAGGAGAGCATCAACATCTGGGACAAAGCAGCCTGAGGTCATCTCCATGAAATACACACCGATCAATTTCCAGCAGAAGCTCGGTCTCTTCGCCGAGCACTGGAGCCCCAAGGTCATCGGCGAGATGAACGACTACCAGTTCAAGCTGGTGAAGATAAAGGGCGAGTTCGTCTGGCACAGCCATTCCGAGACAGACGAGGTGTTCATCATCATCGAAGGCAAGATGCGCATCGAGCACCGAGACGGCCACGTGGACCTGAAAGCCGGTGAGATGTACGTGGTGCCCATGGGCGTCGAGCACCGGCCGGTGGCCGAGACCGAATGCAAGATGCTCCTGGTCGAGCCCCGGGGTACCGTGAACACCGGCGAAGCGGGCGGCGCCATGACCGCCGCTAACGACGTATGGATTTGAACAGGAGTAGATACCCATGTTGGATCATCTGGAAGTGGAAGTGAGCGATCTCGGTGCGAGCCGGCGGTTCTATGGCGAGGCCTTGGCGCCTTTGGGCTATGCGCTCAAGGTGGAAGGGAAGTCATTGGGCTTCGGCGATGCCCGGTCCAAGGATTTCTGGATCAAGCCCGGTATACCGGCCAACCGGCCGCTGCACTACGCCTTCAATTGCAGTTCCCGGGATCAGGTGCGGGCCAGCCATGCGGCGGCCATCCAGGGTGGCGGCCAGCTGGACCGGGATCCGGCTCTATTACCGGCCATACACCCCAATTATTACGCGGGTTTCGTCTTCGATCCTGATGGCAATAGCATCGAATTTGTGTGCCACGCCCCCGAATAAGCACATAAAGCCTTTGGTATATGCGCCGGCTCTAGGTATACTTCTCCTCCGGATATTGTCAAATCATCATCTAGGCCAGGGAAGGCTTCACGAGGAGTGAGGCAATGCCTAAGCATTATCTGCGGCTGACTTTCTATGGCCGCGAGACACCGATCCAAGTCGCGATCGGCGATGTAGATACGCAGGACGTCCTGTCGGGAGTCAAAGGCCTGGCGGCCGGCGGCAAGGATATCCAGGCGTTCTATGTGTTCGGTGTGAGCGAGCACTTGAGCGTGCTCATCTCCATGGCAGAGATCCAGACCCTGCAGTTCACCGCGCGTCCCAACGGCGGCGTGTGGACTCCCCCGGCGGTGATGGGAGGCGTGGCCTTCTATCTCAAAGGTCGTCGCGATCCGCTGCTCTTGGACTACAGCGGCCAGGGCCCTCTGGACGACATGTTCCACGGCCTCGCCAGCACCCGCTACGGCGACGAGATCCCCGGCTGCATCATGCTCACGGACGGCGAGGGCGAGCCTTCGTTCTTCCGGCTGGACGAGGTGCAGTACGCACTGGTGCGTACGGAGCTCATCCAGAAGCCTTCATGACTTCTGGCCCGCGACCACGGATTCCGCGCTGACCGGCACGTACACCGGGAAGCCAGGATTGCGCCGCTCCTCGAAGATGATGCGCGTCTCGATGTGCACCACCTCCGGCCGCGAAGCCAGGGCGTTGATCAGGAATTCCCGCAGGTGTTCCACGTCACGCACCGCCACGTGCAGCATGAAGTCGTCCTCGCCGGAGACGTGGTAGAAGTTCACCACCTCGTCGCGGCTCAACACATGGGCGCGGAAAGAATCGATCTCTTCCTTCGCATGGCGTGTCATACGCAGGCAGACCATGGCCTGCGCACCCACGCCCACGCCTTTCGGGTTGAACTCGGCGTAGAAGCCTGAGATGGCGCCGCCTTCCACTAGCCGCCGCACCCGGCTGATGCAGGTCGAGGGCGCGATGCCCACTCGCGCTGCCAGCACCTTGTTGGGCACACGGGCGTTATTCCGCAATTCCCGCAGGATATGCAGGTCGATCTTGTCGAAGTTCATGTGTAGTCCCCAATCTAGTCGTTATATCTCGTGGCCATCCGTGGCCTACCGAATATATTCCGTTCGCTGGGGATAATCCAGAATGTGCCTGAAATCCAGGGAATATGTCACTAGTGCGATATGTAAGGCGTCGCCATGCACAAGCGCGCTCGATGCATCTTGAGGGGAAGTCAGCGCGCCCTGAGCTTGGTGGTGAGTTCCGGCGAGACGAGGCGCGGTCCATCGAAGCCCTGCACCTGACCGAAGCGTGCGCTGCGGGATTCCCACTCGCTGCGGGCGGCCGCCATCTCTTCAGTGCTGCGTGCCACGAAGTTCCACCAGAGCAACACGTCTTCCTCCATGGGCTTGCCGCCCAGGAGGAAAGCCCGCGCATAGGCGCGGTTACCGAGCGTGATGCTCTCGCGTCCTGTACTTAAGTAATAGAGCGTGCCCGGCACCATGTCCTGGCCTTCCAGCGTCATCTCGCCTTCTATCAGGAATAGCGCATGCTCGAAGGCCGGGTCCAGAGGCAGCTTGCGCATGCCGCTATCGCGGCACACCAGATCGAGCCCCGCCATGTCGGAATAGACCTTGGCCGGCGAGCGTTCGCCCAAGGCCTCACCGATGATGAGCGTGAGATCGAGGCCGTCCCGTCTGATCTCGGGCAAGCTGGGGTGGTGATCGAAAGCAGCTTCGCCGTGGCGCCGGGTTTCCGGGAGCGCGATCCAGAACTGCAAGCCGTGCAACTCTGCGGGATGGCCCTCAGGGCTTTCTTCAGAATGGGAGATACCCTCGCCGGCAGTCATGAGGTTGAGCTGGCGGGGTTCGATGAGCTGCAGGGACCCTAGGCTGTCCCGGTGCAACACCGAGCCTTCATAGAGCCAGCTCACGGTCTGCAGGCCTATATGAGGATGGGGTCCGATGCGCATGCCCTCATCCTGGGGTGCCAAGGTCACCGGGCCGTAATGATCCAGGAAGCACCAGGCCCCCACGCGCCGGCGTAGCCGGTGGGGCAGGGCGCGGCGCACCTGCATGCCGTCGCCGATGTTGGCCACATGGGCTGGCAGGGCTTCGATGGCGGGAAGTGTCGTATTCATGCGGGTTCCCGGCGTAATCGGTGCTCCAGTATAGTCTGGCGTCGGCATAAGCCATCTCTATAAGGTGCTCCATGCGCGTATCTCTTCTGGCCTGCCTGCTTTTCCTGCTGCCGCTCGCGGTCTTCGCCGACACAGCGCCCGCGCCGTATCACCTGATGCATGAATATGTCCTGGGTGGCGATGGCGGTTGGGACTATCTCAGCTTCGACACCGTAGGCCACCGTCTCTTCATCTCCCGCGCCACTCGCATGCAGGTGGTGGATGCGAAGAGCGGCACACTGATCGGGGAGATCCCCGGTACCGACGGCGTGCACGGTGCTGCGCTGGCTCAGGATCTGGGCAAAGGTTTCACCAGCAACGGCCACAGCAACAGCGTCACCGTCTTCGACCTCAAGACCTTGAAGACCACCCACACCATCAAGCTCTCGGGTGTGGGCCCGGATGGCTTCGTCTACGAGCCCGTCACCAAGCGCGTGTTCTTCTTCAACGGCCACAGCAACAACGTAAGCGTAGTGGACGCCGTCGCCGAGAAGGAGATCGCGGTGATTCCGCTGGATGGCCGACCCGAGTTCCCGGTGGCAGACGGCAAGGGCAGGGTATACGTGAACATCGAGAGCAAGAGCGAGCTCTCGGAGATAGATGCCGGCAAAGCCACGGTGACCAAGACCTGGTCGCTGGCCCCGTGTGATAGCCCCTCGGGTCTTGCCATGGATCAGACTCATCGGCGCCTGTTCTCCGGCTGCGACAACAAGCTCATGGCCGTGAGCGATCCGGATGCCGGCAAGGTGGTGGCCACCTTCCCGATAGGTGAGGGCGTGGACGCCTGCGGCTTTGATCCGGGCTTGGGGTTGGCTTTCAGCTCCAACGGCGAGGGCACCCTGACCGTGGCCCACGAAGACGGGCCGGACAAGTACACGGTGCTGCAGGATGCCGCCACCCGGAAGTTCGCCCGCACCATGGCGCTGGACCCCGTGAGCCACAAGGTATATCTGGTCACGGGGGATGTGCAGGTCTCGAAGGATCCGGTGCCGGCCGGCCAGCGGCCGAAGCGCACCGTGCTACCGGGCACCTTCAAGGTGCTGGTGATGGGACAGTAGCGGGTATCAGCCCTGCCTGGAGCACTCTGCCGTCATCACGGCAGGCTGCTGTGATAGCGCAGCTCGCCGTGCAACGCGGGCCCTATACCGTTGCAGTGCTGGACGAAGTCCACTGCGAGCGCATCGAGCTGGTTTGCCTGTCCGTACACCACCTCCCGCACAGTGAAGCTCCCGGTCAGGGTCTTGCATTGACCAGACTGGGTCTCGACATAGAGGGAAGGTGAGCCCACAGGGAAATTGGGATACAGGACTGCGTTGGGATAGGTGCCGATCTGCAAGGTCTGGGATGCAGGAGCGGCGAAGTCCAACATCCAGTTACCATCACCGTGCAGCGACGCGCTGACACCGCTCTTGCCCCGCTCCTGTACGCTCACGGCGTTATCGGCGAGCGCATACCGTACTGTCTGGCCTTGTCCGATGGGGTCACCAGCATCGCTCTGCAGATAGAGAAGGTTCACGTCCGGTTCCGCCACGCGGATCGTCACGTTAGTGCTGCTCGAGAGCCCCAGTGAGTTCTTCACAGTCAGCTTGAATGCCAGATTCGTCCCGCCGTAGCTGAGCATGGACGAGTTCGCCGTGAAAGTCGCGATCGCGGTAGCCGGATTCGATAGTGTCACTTTAGGTCCGCCGACCTGCTGCCATTGGTAGCTAACCGAGTTGCCCCAGCCCGGGAAAGAGTTGGAGCCGTCCAAAGACACCCTCCCGGGTTGGGTGATATTTTGATTCGCCGCCGCTGCCGTCGGCGCGCTTATGAGGATAGGTGTGGGACTGTTAAGTCTGAAGGACCCGCGCAATTGCCCAGTCGCGCCTGAGCAACGTTGCACGAAATCCATGCCTAATTCGCTTAATTGATTTTTTTTATTGAACCCAATGTCGCGGATGATGAAGATACCTGTGGGTGAGGGGCAGGGGCCCGTGCCGGATGTGACGGTTATGGCGTTATTGTTAGGCGGGCCTGACACCAGGTACGTGCCTACGGTAAGCGGCAGCCAAGGTGTGGCATCGTCGAAGTACAGCTGCCATGCACCTGGGAAACCCGCGCCCTCATACCCTGCCACGTAGACATTCATTTGTGCCTGTGTATTGAAACTGAAATCGGCGTCGTCTAGCGTGGCGAAGCCTTGCCCGCCAATTCCAACCGGGTCGCCCGGGTCACTCATGTAATAGAAGGTCGTCTTCGGGTCGGCCTGATTGCCGACGGTGACAGTCGTCACGTCCGATGAGGAAAGACCGAGGGAATTGGTTACGGTGAGCTGGAAGCTCAAAATGCGCCCACCCAACGGCACACTTGGGGCAGTGAATGTCGGCTTCGCAGCAGTCGGATCAGACAATGTGACCTTTGGATCGCCAGCATTCAACAACTGCGTCCAGCTTAAAGATGTGATGCTCCCGCCGCCGCCGGTCGAGGCGGACCCATCCAGGGTGACGGGGAATCCCTGATAGCTGATCTGATCTATCCCTAGATACACGGTCGGTTCCCGGAGGGTGACAGTGCTGGCATAACGGATTTTTCCTAGCAACATGGGGGGAGCCAGTTCAATCCCGCCGTTGCAGAACTGCTTGAAATCCACGGCGAGCTGCGTCACGTTGCCCGCATCATCGAAGCTGATCTGTCGGACATTGAACTGCCCGGTGATCGCCGAGCAGTACTCGGAGCCACTGTTTCCGCTCACATCCATCTGCGGAGAAGAGCTGGGCGTACTCCCGGCTTTCACCAGTCCGGTATAGACCCCCGTATGCAGTGTTTGGTTTGAAGGCGCGGAGAATTCAGCCACCCAGATCTCACTATTTGTTCCGGTATAGGTGATCGTGATGTTGGGTCCCGATTTAGCAAGCGCGAAGCTGCCGTTCAGTGGCTGCATCAGCAACTGCTGCACATTTTCCGCAGAATCACTGGGCTTGCCTTGTACATACATACCAGTGATCGGGTCGCTGGGGTTTGCCACCAATACCGTCACATCCTCTGTGCTGGTAAGCCCGTCGGAACTGGTGATGGTGAGCTGGAACACCAGCGTAGCACCACCCGGTGGCACCCCGGGCGCGCTGAAGGTAGTGACGGCCCCGGTCGGATCCGAGAGACTCACGCTGGGCCCGGATATCTGTGTCCATTGATAGGTGATGGTGTTGCCGTCGCCGCCGCTATTGGAGTCGGTGCCCGACAAGGTCACCGTATCGCCCTGGATCACCTGTTGTGGAAGCCCTGCGTCCACCATCGGATCGTCGATCGGATAGGCGCTGTTGAAGCGGATCTTGCCGCGCAATGCCGGCACGGCCCCCGCGCAATGTTGCTCGAAATCTGCAGCGAAGCTCGTGATATTCCCTGCGCCATCGGTCGCGACATCCAACACCACGAAACGGCCGCTGATGGTATCGCAACCTATGTTCATGCCGACGCTGAGGCCGGGGTATGTAGGAGACTGGTCGTAATAGCCTTGGGCCATCTCATATGCAGTGCCGGCCTGGAACGACTGGCCCTGTGGCGCTGCAAAATCCAGGGCCCAGTAATTGTTATTGCCAAGGTTGACCTGTATCTGCACAGTGCCGGCGGTGCTTTCGACGATGTTGAACACCGCGGTCAACGCTGTGGCGTCTATGGTCTGGCCTTGTCCGACGGAATCGCCCGGATCACTCACCAAGTGCATGGCCGTGAGCGGGTCTGCGGGGTTGTACACGTGCACCGTCACCGCATCGCTGCGACTCATGCCATCAGAGTTGGTCACGGTCAGCTGGAAGCTGAGGTCCGCGCCGCCCGGGCTCACGGCTGGCGCGACGAACGTCGGGACCGCTACCGCAGTATCCGAGAGCGAGACGCTGGGACCGGAGAGCTGCGTCCATTGATATGAAGTGATCGTCTCGCTGCCGGCACCGGCATAGGACGACGAGCCATCGAGGGTGACCGTGGCGCCTTGCTTCACCTGCTGCTTCGGGCCGGCGTCTGCGAAAGGCGTCGTGTACGGGACACCGCTGTTGTAGCGCAGCATGCCGTGCAGCCCAGCTGCATTCCCAGCGCAATACTGGTCGAAATCCGCCGCCAGACTGACTACGTTCCCATAGATGTCGTAGCGGATGTCGAGTACGACGAAGTGTCCCGTGATGAGACCGCAGCTCTGAAAAGGCGCCGCCACTGAAAGTCCCGGCAGCGGCGGGCTTTGGGTGGGATACAGTTGGGCCAGATCGTAGGTCACCCCCGCCTGGAGCATCTGGCCCGCGGGCGCTGCGAACCCGATATTCCACTGGGGCTGGAAGAATTCGCCGATCTGGATACCAACGCCGCTTCCGGAGTCCCGTGAGATGGTGAAGGGCTCCTGGGAGCCGTCGATGGTCACAGTCTGCCCCTGTCCGATCGGATCACCCGGATCGCTGATCATGTGCAGCTCCGTGAACGGCGCTGGGTCGGAGGGATTGGCCACATGCACCGTGACTGTCGCCGTGCTCGTCAGACCCAGGGAATTGGTGACAGTGACCTGGAACACCAGGTCCGCACCCCCGAGCGATACGTTGGGTGCGGTGAAGGTGGGCGCCTCAGCGGTGGCGTCCGATAGCGTGGCACTGGGACCCGAGAGCTGGGTCCATTGGTAGGAGGATAAGGTCACTGCCGTGCCGCCCGCATCCGAGGCGGCGGCGGAGAGCGCCACCGTGGCGCCTTGCTGCACGAACTGATACTGGCCGGCGTCGGCTAGCGGATCGAAGATGGAGATGCTGCTGTTGTAGCGGATCTTGCCTCGCAGCTTGGACTTGCCGCCGTCGCAGGTCTGCCAGAAATCCGCAGCGAAGGCCGTGACGTTGCCGGCGCCGTCCGTCTGGACATCCAGGATGGTGAACTGCCCGTTGGTATTGACGCATTGCTCGGCGTAATACACCGCGAGCCCGGGGGACAAGGTGTTCTGCCAGGGATAGGCCTGGGCGAAAGGATAGGTCCCGGTCTGCAGGTTCTGCCCTGCAGGCACCACGAAATCCAGAGTCCACAGGTTCACATAGAACCGGACGCCGGCGCCAGTATAAGGAGCATAGGCGGAGATGCCGCTGCTGGTGACGGTATAGGGCGGCGTATAGAGGAAGACGTTCTGCCCAAGGCCTGCCGGATCCGCCGGATCGCTTTCGATCTCCACTGCCGTCACCGGGTCTGCCGGGTTAGCGACGTGCACCGTCACCGTGTCGGTGCTGGTGAGCCCATCAGAATTGGTGACCGTGAGATCGAACACCAAGTCGGCGCCGCCGACGCTCACATCGGGTGCGGAGAACGTCGGATTCGCGGCCGTGGAGTCGGACAGGGCCACACTCGGCCCCGAGACCTGGGTCCACTGATAGGAAGTGATGTTCTCGCCGTTGCCGCCCGCATCGCTGCCGGTCGAAGGCAGGGTGACAGTCATCCCCTGTGCCGCGAGCTGCGTGATGCCGGCATCGGCCCAGGGCGCGGTGAGGGGTGCAGTGCTGTTGTAGCGGATCTTGCCGCCGATGCTGCCTATGCTCACGAAGCTGCTGCAGGTGATCTGGAAATCGGCGGCGAAACTCGTGATATTGCCCTGGCCGTCCTTCTGCAGGTCCAGCACCACGAAGCGGCCCAGGCCGCTGCATGCCTCGTTCCCGCTTACGGCGACCTCCGGGTAGCCGGTGGATTGGCTTGGATAGGTCTGCGCCATTTCATAGCTGGTACCGACCTGCAGCGTCTGGCCGGAGGGCGGTGCGAAATCCAGGGTCCAGCTCTCCGATATCCCCAAGTTCACAGAAACTTGGACGCCACTCCCGCTGCTGACCGGGGTGGCTGTGAACGGAGCCTGTAGCGGTGTCAGCGTCGTGGTTTGACCCTGGGCGCCGGTGACCGAGAGCCACGTCTCGGCGTCCGCCGGATTGGCCACATGGATGGTCACGGTGGAGGTGCTGGAGAGACCGAGGGAATTGTCCACCTCGAGTTGCAGCACTACGTCTTCGCCTCCCGCCGGCACGTCCGGTGCCATGAAGACAGTCGAAGCGGCGCTGGGATCGGCGAGCGAGACGCTGGGGCCCGAGAGTTGGGTCCAGGTGTAAGCAGTGATGCTGCCGCCACCGGCTTCGCTCAGCGAGCCATCCAGATCCACGTCGGTGTCCTGTATCGCGATCTGGTTCCCGCCTGCGTCGGCCGTCGGTGCAGCGAGCGGATAGGGGAGCGTGCTGTTATAGCGGAACGCACCCGTGAGAGGTGTGCCAGTAGTGCCATCGCAGTACAGCTGGAAATCGACGGCCAAGCTCGTGACGTTGTTGTTGCTGTCAGTGGTGATGGCTTGCACCACGAAGCGTCCGAAGACGTTATCGCAGCCGGAGTCGCCCGAGGTGAAATCCGCTCCCGGCTGCAGCGGGCCCTGGAACGGGATGCGCTGCAAGTTATCGTAATTCCCCGGGGCCAACGAGGAACCTGTCGGAGCTTGGAACTCGAAACTCCACGAATTATAGAAGTCGCTGGGATTGTTGAAGCCGACCGAGACCTCACCCGTGGACTTGCCGTAGATCGTGAAGGTGCCGTTGCTGTCGGTGAAGACCTGCGGCGGCCCCGCGTCCGCGTTTTCCAGGTACAGCGTGTCCGCCGCCCAGGCGGGACTGCTTAATAGGAAGAGCAGGAGGCTGCGCGCGACGAGAGAGCCTAGTCCTTTAAGCATATGATCCCCAGGAAGATGTGCGGTTCCCCCGCGACAGGGCGGGAGCTGAATTATTAGGACATAATCTTAGCGGTCGGGACCCGATGGGGTCTACCACCGACATAAATAAGCCGGGAATCCCCAGCCGAGAGAGGGACGGGCATGACAAATGCCACTACCCAGACCCGCAGGCACTGATGCATCATCCCACCGACATATAACCCTTAGCACGAGAAGAATGACATGGCCGAGCAGAAACAGAAGAAGCCCTCCGTCTTCGCCAACCGGGATTTCAGGCTGCTGTTCTTAGGCAGCACCGTCTCGGCCTTGGGTGATCAATTCACCCTGGTGGCGCTGCCCTGGCTCGTGCTCAAGCTCACCGGCGATGCGGCCGAGCTCGGCCTCGTATTGGCGGCCATGGCCTTGCCCCGCGCCATCTTCATGCTCATCGGTGGGGCGATAGTCGATCGCATGTCGCCGCGCCGCGTGCTGCTGGTGGCCCGCGCCGTGAACGCCGTGTTCATCGCCTTGCTCGCGGTGCTGGTCATGACCGGCGCTATCCAGATGTGGCTCGTGTACATCGTCGCGCTCGGCGTCGGTATCTCCACCGCCTTCGTCTATCCCGCCGGCAGCTCCATCATGCCGCAGCTCGTGGAGAAAGATCAGCTGCAGGCTTGCAACGCCATGTTCATGGGCATGCGTCAGCTCTGCATGTTCTTGGGGCCCGTGATCGCCGGCTTCGTCATCGCCGGCGGCAGCCACATGGCGCCGAGTGGATTGCAGGACGCCACCGGCATGGGCTGGGCCTTCACCATCGATGCCATCAGCTTCGTCTTCTCGCTGGTGTCGCTCTGGATGGTGCGCATCCATACGGACTATCACCCGCCGAAGAAAGAGGGCAGTGTGATGTCGGACGTGATGAAGGGCTTGAAGGGCGTGTGGGACGACGTGCCTCTGCGCGCGTTCATCACTTATGTGAGCGCCGTGTCCATATTCGTGAGCGGCCCCATCCAGGTTGGCCTGCCCGTGCTGGCGAACACACGCCTGGACATGGGCGCGGCGTCCTTGGGCATCCTCCTGACGGCCAACGGCGGTGGCATCGTGATAGGCAGCCTGCTCTCCGGTGTCGGGGCGCGGTTCGCCCGCGGCCGCCTCGGTATCATGGTGCTCAGCATCGATTTCACCGTCGGTCTCGCCGTGCTCTTGTTCACCCAGGTGCACACCACTCTCGCGGGTGCCACCTTGCTCGCTATCGTCGGCATCCTCGGCGGTATCGCGCAGATATCCATATTCACCTGGATACAGCAGCGCGTGCCCCAGGCCATGTTGGGTCGCACCATGAGCGTGGTGATGCTCACGTTCTTAGGCTTAGCTCCCCTGTCTTCGGCCTTGGCCGGTGTGTTGCTCAGCGTCATCTCGCTGACGGCGCTGTTCGCGGGATCCGGCATCATCCTGAGTGTCTTGGCCCTCTTCTGCCTCACGCGGCCTTCGCTGCGGAGCATCGGCATGGCCCAGCCGCTGAAGGTCTGAGGCAGCGCTCTGCAGGGCGGCGATTGTGACAGCGGGTGAGTGTGAAGACCGCCCGCTAATGCCCTGAAATACCGGAAAAATGTCCCAGACGCGTCCACCCGCTGGATGCTTCGCTCTCAAACGACATCTACGCCCAGCGCGCCCCGGCCTTGCAGCCACGGGCATAGCGGGTCCAAACTTTCGCGGTTGATGTGCCGGCCCTGCGGCCGGTCACGTCATGCAGGTCACACCTGAGAGGGAAGCTCGGGCAATGCGTAGAGGCCAAGGAGAGATGGAAGCGTCCAAACTCATCAAGGTCCCGGTGAACGACCTCAAGATCGGCATGTATGTCGATCAGCTGGATCGCCCGTGGACTGAAACCCGGTTCATGTACCAGGGTTTCTTCATCCAGAACCAGGAGACGCTGGAGGAGCTGGCGCGGGTCTCCCGGTTCGTGTTCGTGGATGCGGAACGCAACGTCGCCGAGAGCAAGAGCCAGGCCGTGCGCGCCGCGGAGCGCTACCCCGTCACCCAGACGGTGGAGCGCGAGATCTCCGTCGCCAAGGCCATCCATCGCGAAGCTACCGTCGCCGCCAAGACCATCTTCACCCAGATGCTGCAGAGCGGTCGGCTGGATGTGGATCTGGCCCGCGACACCGTGAACCCCATGCTCGAGAGCATGATGCGCAACCCCAATGCGCTCATCTGGCTCACGCGCATGAAGCAGCACGACTCTTATATATTCAGCCACTCCCTCAACAGCTCCATCTGGGGCCTGGCCTTCGCCCGGCATCTCGGTCTCGAGAAAGACGAGATATATGAGGTGGGCCTGGGCTGCCTCCTGATGGATGTGGGCAAGACCCAGCTGCCCCTCACCTTGCTGCTGAAGCCCGGCCCCTTGAGCGAAGACGAACTGAAACTCGCCCACAACCATGTGGCCGCGAGCCGCGACATCATCCGCGGCATGGATGGCATCACCCCGCGCATCATGGAGCTGGTGCAGAACCATCATGAGCGCTTCGATGGCAGCGGGTACCCCAAGCAAGTCGAAGGGCACGGCATCCCCGTGTTCGCCAAGATCGCCGGCATCGTGGACACCTACGATGCCCTCGTGAGCTTCCGCCCCCATGCAGGCGAGCGGCCGCCCCATGAAGCCATGCGCTACATCTATGGCCTGCGCGGCACCCTGTTCCAGGACGAAGTGGTGGTGAAGTTCATGCAAGTGGTGGGCGCCTTCCCCACCGGCTCCGTGGTGGAGCTCAACACCGGCGCCGTCGGCGTCGTGCTGGCCCAGAACCAGCAGCGGCTGCGCCCGCGCTTGGCCCTCGTGATGGACGAATCCAAGCGTCGTCTGTCCCACCCGGCGGTGGTGGACATGATGTACGACAACCCCTGGTCCGACACCGCCAAGTTCTGGATCGATCGGTGTCTTCAAAACGGCGCATACGGCATCGAGCCGCAGCAGCTGGGTCTCTAAAGCTTCGTCATCTATATACTGGTCCCATGACGGAACCAGAACATCACTTCGGTTGCATCCGGGATAAGCCCGACGCCCGCGACCACAAGTACGTCCCGACCGCCCAGCATCTGGCGAGCCCGCCGCCCAAGGTGGATCTTAGGCCTCAGTGCCCGCCGGTCTATAGCCAGAGTCCCCTGAATAGCTGCACTGCCAATGCCGTGGCCGGTGCTGTCCAGTTCGAGCGCATGCGCCTGAAGCTCACGCCGGATTTCGTGCCCTCCCGGCTCTTCATCTATTACAACGAACGCAAGATGGCGGGTACCACAGCCAAGGATGCCGGCGCCCCTTTGCGGGATGGCATCAAGAGCGTGGCGAAACAGGGGGATTGCCCCGAACCCCAGTGGCCCTATGTGCCTGCCAAGGTCTGCGACGCACCCTCAGCCCAGTGCTATACGAGCGCCGTGAAGTACAACAAAGTGGCCTATCAAGCCCTGCAGCAAGACGTTGCCCATCTGAAAGCTTGTCTTGCCTCGGGCCATCCCTTCGTCCTCGCCATCCATGTGTATTCCGGCTCCGAGACCCCGGCGGCCAAAGCCGCCTGCACCTTCCCGGTGCCTAAGCAGGGCGAGACGCTCCTCGGCACCCACGCCCTCATGGCCGTGGGCTATGACGACAGTGCCAAACACTTCATCATCCGCAACTCCTGGGGGCCTGACTGGGGGCAGGGCGGGTATTTCTTCCTGCCCTATGACTATGTCAGCAACCCCAGTTACGCAGGGGATCTCTGGACCCTAGAGCTCACCCCGGGAGCGTGAGAGGCTGCTAAAATCGACCCTGTAACAACTGCTTTTCCCGTCAACCTATCAGCATGAGGAGTACGTCATGGGCAAGGGTCTGGAACGGAAGAAAGAAGACAAGAAGAAACCGGCCAAGAGCTTGAAAGAGAAGCGTGCCGAAAAAGCTGCGAAGAGAGCAGCAAGAAGTTAAGGCTGACGGTTTCGAGTATGCCACTGGCATACTCGTCAGCCGACATCGAAGAGCTGCTCTCGAGCAGGGGCGGGCAGGGTAGCCCGCACGGGCCTGGGCTCGGAGCACGACGCGCAGAGCCGGAGTTGGCCGTTGCGGCCAACCAGTTCTTAAGAGTTCGAGTTAGGTGCCATAAAAAAGCGGCCCCCATTCGGGGGCCGCTTCGTTTCAACAGAAGCTGATCTATTGGGTTCAGGTAGGCGGCTTCTCTTTATTGCTTCAGATCCTCGTTCACACCTTCAGTTCCGCCTGTTCTTCGCCGCACGTCTTCCCGTACCGCTGCGCACCGCTGACTTGTCGGGCTCCCAGGCCTTCCCCGTGCGGTACTCGATGTAATCCCGTATCAGCTTGCGCAGCACCTGCGAAGTCGTCAGGTCCACGTCCGCGCACAGGGCTTCGAACACCGCTTTCTTGCGCGGATCGATGAGTATGGTGAGGCGGGCGGTGCGGCTTTCCTGGGACATGTGTGTCTCATTTACATGAAAATGTAATAGGATGATAATACCTTCCGAAGCCGTGAACCACCCATGACCCCACGCCCATGATCGCCATCCGCGAGGCCTATCAGGCCGGGCTGCTCGCGCCCCGCCACTGGCTGCGCAGCGTGCTCTCCGGGGTGATCGTCGGCGTCGTGGCCCTGCCGCTGGCCATGGCCTTCGCCATCGCCTCCGGCGCGCGGCCTGAGCAGGGCATCTACACCTCCATCGTCGCGGGTATCGCAGTCTCACTGTTCGGCGGCAGCCGTGTGCAGATCGCCGGCCCCACCGGCGCCTTCATCGTCATCCTCGCCGGCATCACCGCGAAGTACGGCATAGACGGCCTGCAGACCGCCACCGTCATGGCCGGTGGCATCCTGGCGCTCTTCGGCATCGCGCGCTTGGGCGCCATCATCAAGTACATCCCCGATCCAGTGATCCTGGGGTTCACCGCCGGCATCGGCCTCATCATCTTCGTGGGCCAGTGGGGGGATTTCTTCGGCCTGCCCAAAGTCACGGGCGCGCATTTCCACGAGAAGCTCTGGCATCTCCTGCAGGTCTTGCCGCAGCTGCACGCGGCCACCAGCGTGCTGGCGCTCTTGAGCCTCCTCATCGTGATCGTCACGCCCAGCATCCCGTTCGTACGGCGCGTACCCGGGCCGCTCCTCGCCATGCTCGCGGCCACTGTCTTGCAGGCGGTGTTCCATTTCCAGGGCGTGGCCACCTTAGGGTCGACCTTCGGCGGCATCCCGGAAGGCCTGCCGCGTTTCCATCTGCCGGAGTTGGGCCTGGGGCGCATGTTGGAGCTCATCGGCCCGGCGTTCGCCATCGCCATGTTGGGCTCCATCGAGTCCCTGCTCTCCGCCGTGGTGGCAGACGGCATGGCCGGCACCAAACACGACTCCAACCAGGAACTGTTAGGGCAGGGCATCGCCAACCTCTTCTCGCCCTTGTTCGGCGGTATCGCCGCCACTGGCGCCATCGCCCGCACCGCCACCAACATCCGCACCGGCGGCACGAGTCCATTGTCGGGCCTGGTGCACAGCGCCACGCTCCTGCTCGTGATCCTGTTCCTGGCGCCCCTGGCCGTGGACGTACCGGTGTGTGCTCTCGCCGCAATCCTCTTCGTGGTGGCCTGGAACATGAGCGAGGCGAAGCATTTCCTGCGCATGCTTAGGCGCGCGCCGGCGGCGGATGTGGCCATCCTGCTCATCACCTTCTCCCTCACCGTGTTCGTGGACCTCGTGGTGGCGGTCAACATCGGCGTGATCCTCGCCACCTTCCAATTCATGCGGCGCATGGCCTCGAGCGTGGAGACCCAGCGGCAACG
>CAWFOE010000014.1:0-31366 GCA_963817285.1 uncultured Pseudomonadota bacterium
AAGGGGATGAAGATCTCGCCCATGAACTCGCGGCCCAGGGCCTCACGGCGCTGCCCAAGGGCGTCTTGGTCTATGCCATCGAAGGCCCGTTCTTCTTCGGCGCCGTGGAGAACTTCGAGCAGGCACTGGTCGAGACCCATACGGACCCCAAGCTCCTCATCATCCGCCTGAGACGGGTGCCCTTCATGGACATCACAGGCCTCCAGGCCCTGGATGAAGCCGTAGGCAACCTCAAGCAGCGCGGCGTAGTGGTGATGCTCTGCGAGGCAAACGGGCGGGTGAAGGGCAAGCTGGAGAAGGCGGGGATACTCGAGCGGCTGGGAGAGGGGCGGTATTTCGAGAGCTTCGCTGCCGCCCTCGCGGCTGGCAAACAGCAGGCATAAAAAGCCGCCCCTTACGGGGCGGCTTTGTTTTCAACAGAAGCTGATCTATCAGTTCAGCGGCGGGGTGCTCGCATCGTCGTTACCGCTGTCACCCTGATTGCCGCCCTGGGTCTGATTGCCCTTAGGATGCTTGTGCATCCGATGCATCATCGCCTCGCACTTCCCTTTGTTCTCATCATTCTTTTCGCACCATTCGCGGCGTTTCTCTACGAAAGCCTTCAGCTTCACGCACTTGTCCGCGTTAGCCGAGCACCACTGGTCGAACTTGGCGGCCAGGTCTGTGCACTCCTGGGCGTTCTGCTTGCAGAAGTCGTGATGTCCGGCGGGGCCCATACCGGTGCCGGCCGCAGGAGCGGGGGTGGCGCCGAAGGCGTTGGCCGCGAGCCCGAGGGCAGCGGCAAAAAATACGATATGCAGTTTCATGATGTCACTCCAAAGCGGGGGATTCCGCGAAAGCTATGGAGCTAATAATGACTGAGATGTGCCGGGGTTGACCCTTATTTAATGTAACAGTTTGTAGCACGCAGCATGCTGCGGGCGCCTGTGCACGAAGCACAGGCCATGCTGCCCGCGAAGGTGAGTGGCGACAGCCACGAACGCCCGTGCACGACTGCAGGGACGCAGGAGGTAGAGCAACGCAGGGAGCACGCCTACAGGACGTAGGCGGTAGAGCGGCGCCGGGAGCAGGCCGCCGAGTTGCCGAGGAAAGCACAGGCCGTATCTGCCCGCGCAACCTGGACGTGGAGCGGGGAAGGTAGCGTTAGCTACCCAGGCTTTTAGGATCAGGCTCTTGAGTAGCCGGGCAGGTAGCGTGAGCTACCCGGCTCTGGCTTCTTACTCTGCGTAGCGGGGAAGGTGACGAAGTCACCCAGGTCTCGGTTTCAGCCACCCGGCTCTAGCTTCTTTCTCTACGAAGCGGCTCATATGACAGGCGTGGCCGCATCCCGCTTCGCGAAATACGCCCGGGCCTCGGGCGCGAACAAGAACCAGATCACTACGGCGAAGATCACGACGCTCGGCAGCATCAATAGCTTGGAATAGGGGGTCGTGAAGAAGTTCAGCAGCAAGCTTGCTACCGTCCAGGCCGCATATAGGTAACGTACCCAGCCCCAGCGTTTGAGGCAGCTGATCCCGCAGAAGAGGGTGATCGTGCTGCCCAAGAGGCTGATTACGACCATCACCAGCGGGGAAAGAGGGTTTGCGGCCATGGTCTGCTGGATCAATGGGTTGTTCATCAGCGCGGCCATCATGGCCGAGAACAGGAAGCCCAGGATCCCGAATACGATCAGGATCCACCCCAGTACTGACATGGAGGTAGGTCTTTGCGCCATGGTCTCACCCCAGTATTTTGATTGTCGTATGACTGGGATAGTATCACTCAAGAGGCGAAACAAAGGGAGCAAAGCCCATGCAGCAGACTGTGCAAGAGCGGTCGATCTTCGTCACTGTAGTCGGCTGGATCTTCATCGTGTTCTCAGGCCTCTTCCTGCTTGAGGCCGTGATGTTCATGTTCATGCCCTTCGAGAAGTTCCTTCCGAAGATGCCGGCGCAGCCGGGCGTGCCTGCCCCCGATCCAGCCATGCTCAATGGGATCATGCACGGCACGTTCTTCGTCCTCGGTGCCCTTTCAGCCTGGGTCTTGCTCTCGTCCATCGGCCTCGTCATGCGCAAGAACTGGGCGCGCATCTCCTTCATCGTCCTCATGGTGTTGGACCTGATCTTCTGCGGTCTCTATCTGGTCTTCGGGATCGCATCCATCGTGTTCACATCGCATACAGCGCTGCCCGGTCAGCCGCCGGAGATGGCGGGCTTCGTGCGCAGCATGATGGTGGTGGTCGTGGTGTTCTGTGCCGTGTTCGCGGTGCTGTACGGCTGGATTCTTTATAAGCTCAATACGGCGAAGATCAAAGCAGAGTTCGTATCACCGGCCGCGTAGGGATCAGCTATTCAGCTTTCTTCGGCTTCTTAAACTTATTCTTACTTTTGCGCTTCCCAGTGCCGGGGGGTGAGCAGCGACAGCTGCGAACGACCGTGCATGGAAAGCACGGGCCGGCCTGCCCGCGTAGCAGGAAGCGTAGCGGGGGAAGGTGACGAAGTCACCCAGGTCTCGGCTTCTGCCGCCCGAGCAGCGCAAAGATCAGCTAGTCGGTTTTCTTGGGTTTTTTAAACTTATTTTTACTCTTACGCTTCCCAGTGCCGGGCGGCCTCTCCACCGAACGATGCTTCGTCGGCGCTGGCGCCGCCGCTGCCAGCGCTGCACCTGCTTCGCCTACTCGGGATAGCTCCAAAGGCCTCCCTGCCACCCGCGTCTTCTTCAGGCTATTGAAGATGTCCGCCGGCATGCCTTCTGGCAGATCCACCGTGCTGTACTCGTCGTAGAGCCGGATGCGGCCGATGAGCCGGCCTTCGATGCCCGCTTCGTTGGCGATGGCCCCCACGATGTTGCCGGGCTTCGCCCCGTGGCTTAAGCCCACCTCCAGGCGGAAAGTCTCCATGCCTGTCTCAGACACGCCTTCGGGCCGCGCCGCATGCCGGCCGCGCGCAGGCCGCTCGTCAGTTGACCGTCGCGGCGAGTCATAGCCCTGCCGCTGATGGCGTTCCCGCGGTTCATCCCGCACCGGCGTCTCGACCTGGGGTTTCAGCAAGAGCGGCGTCGAGCCCTGGGCGAGTTTCGCCAAGGCCGCCGCGATCTCCAGCGCCGGCACGTTGTGGGTCTGCTGATAGCGCTCGATCAGCTCCTGGAAGAGCTGCAGCTCCCCAGCGGCGAGGGTGTCCGTGATCTTCTGGTGGAAGCGGGCGATGCGCTTGTCGTTGATGATCTCCGTGCTCGGCAGCTGCATCTGGGTGATGGGCTGGCGGGTGGCGTGCTCGATGGCGCGCAGCATGCGCTGCTCCCGGGGCGCCACGAAGAGGATCGCGTCGCCCTGGCGTCCGGCCCGGCCCGTGCGGCCGATGCGGTGCACGTAGGCTTCCGTGTCGTAGGGGATGTCGTAATTCACGACATGGCTCACCCGCTCCACGTCCAGCCCCCGGGCCGCCACGTCGGTGGCCACCAGGATATCCAGGCCGCCGTCTTTCAGGCGCTGCACGGTCTTCTCCCGCATCTTCTGCTGCACGTCGCCGCTCAAGGCCGCCGCGGAATAGCCGCGGGCCTCCAGCCGCTCGGCCAGCTCCACCGTGCCGGTCTTCGTGCGCACGAAGATCAGCATGGCGTCGAAAGTCTCGGATTCGAGTATCCGGGTCAGCGCGTCCAGCTTGTGGGTGCCGCTCACCAGCCAATACCGCTGGCGGATGTTCTCTGCCGTGGTGGTCTTGTTCTCGATGCTGATGGTCTCGGGGGAATTCAGGTACTTCTGGGCGATGCGCCGGATGGCCGGCGGCATCGTGGCCGAGAAGAGCGCTATCTGGTGGGCCGAAGGGGTCTGCTCCAGGATCCATTCCACATCGTCGATGAAGCCCATGCGCAGCATCTCGTCTGCTTCGTCCAGCACCAGGCATTGCAGCGAGACCAACTGCAGCGTGTTCTTCCGGATATGGTCCATCACCCGCCCAGGCGTGCCCACCACCACGTGGGGGCCACGGCGCAGCTGCTGCAGCTGGCTGTAGTAATCCTGGCCGCCGTAGATAGGCAGCACATGGAAGCCCTTCATATGGGCGGCGTATTTCTGGAAGGCCTCTGCCACCTGGATCGCCAGCTCCCGGGTGGGGGTGAGCACCAGCACCTGGGGCGCCGTGTTCTTGAGGTCCAGCTTCGAGAGCAGGGGCAGCGCAAAGGCCGCGGTCTTGCCGGTGCCTGTCTGAGCCTGCCCCAGCACGTCCGTCCCAGCGAGGATATGGGGGATTGTTCTAGCCTGTATCGGGGAGGGGGATTCGTAGCCGACATCTTTTAAAGCTTTCAGGACCGCGTCAGTTAGACCGAGGTCGGTGAATGCGGTATCAATTGGAGGTTTGGCTGCAGTCATAACAGTTAGGGTACTCGTTTCGAGACCCCCGTACGCTTAAGGGTCTTAGCCCACGTCTGCCAGGGGGTTGACGGTCAGGAAGACTTAATGTCGCGATAGGGCAGGGAAGCCCGTGAGCGACGGTGGGGAGGTCATGGTGTCTAGGGTACTCGTTTCGAGACCCCCGCACCTTCAAGGGCCTGCAGCCCGCGTTCTCCGAGGAAGTACGCCTATATGGATATAGGCGGTAGAACGGCGTCGGGAACACGACTGGAGGGACCCAGGAGGTAGGGCAATGCAGGGAGCAATTGCCGAAGCCGTCGAGGTTACGCGGTTCGGCCAAGCTCTGCTGGAGGCGCTCATTTCGCCGGGCGGGGCGCTAATTAAGACGCTAATATGTCGCCTGGTCACAGGGATAAGAGACCGGCTGATTTCTGCCCAGAGAATGAGGGACGTTGCTTACCCCCGCCGTATCCACAACAGAGCGATGCATGCCCACGTCAAAGCTGACTCTTGCACATCTCGAAAGCCTTCTGTTCCGCGCTTGTGATGACCTGCGCGGCAACATGGATGCTTCGGAATATAAGGAATATATCTTCGGCATGCTTTTTTTGAAGAGACTTTCTGATCTCTTTGATCAGGAGCGGGAGCAGCTTGCCAGGGATCTGAAAACCAAGGGTATGGCGGAGGAGACGATAGCCCAGCAGCTCGACAATCCTGACAAATACACATTCTACGTCCCCGAGGAAGCGCGCTGGTCAAAGATCAGACATCTTAAGACCAATGTCGGAAGTGCTCTCAATAAGGCATTGGAAGCAGTCGAGGATGCCAACGTCGATGCTCTTCAAGACGTCCTGAAACACATCAACTTCAACCGTAAAATCGGCCAGCGCACACTTGATGACGATACGCTGTCCAACTTTGTTCAAAACTTCGAAAAGATTCCGCTGCGCGACGAGAATTTCGAGTTCCCCGACCTGCTCGGCGCGGCGTATGAGTATCTGATCAAGTTTTTTGCCGATTCGGCCGGCAAGAAGGCCGGCGAGTTCTATACTCCAGCGGACGTGGTTCGCATCATGGTCGAGATGGTCGAACCGGAAGCGGGAATGAGCATCTATGACCCAACTGTTGGATCGGGGGGTATGCTTATCCAGAGCCGCGACTATATTCGTGAGCGTGGGGGAGACCCGCGGGATCTCAGTCTCGCTGGCCAAGAAAGTATCGGTAATACTTGGTCTATCTGCAAGATGAACATGCTCCTGCACGGCATCGAGCATGCGGATATTCGCCAGGAAGACACCATCCGCAAACCTCAACACAAGGCCGAGAATGGCGAGTTGAAGAGGTTTGATCGAGTGCTCGCCAATCCGCCTTTCAGTCAGAACTACATAAAGAAGGACATCGAATACCCTGGCCGCTTTGCCATTTGGCTGCCAGAGAAGGGCAAAAAGGCCGACTTGATGTTCGTGCAGCACATGCTGGCGGTACTAAAAGCAGATGGAAAGATGGCGACTGTCATGCCTCATGGCGTGCTGTTCCGTGGCGGCGAAGAGCGCGAAGCACGGCGCCATTTCATCGAGCATGGTTGGCTGGAAGCAATCATCGGTCTGCCGGCGGGATTGTTCTACGGAACCGGCATTCCCGCCTGCATCCTTGTGATGAACAAGAGCAATGCCACGCAGCGCAAGCACGTCGTGTTCATCAATGCAGACCGAGATTACCGAGAAGGTAAAGCCCAGAATTATCTGCGTCCCGAGGATATTTCCCGCATGGTTCATGCCTACCGGGCGCTGACCAGGGGCGGCCAGGATGAGATCCAAGGCTATGCTCGACGTGTGCCGGTGCAGGAGATTGCAGACGAGGACTTCAACTGCAACATCCGCCGCTACGTTGACAACGCGCCGCCTCCGGAACCGCAAGACGTTCGTGCCCATCTACACGGCGGTGTTCCGATCCATGAGATCGCTGAACTTGAGCACTTCTGGATTAATTATCCCGATTTACCCAAGCGTTGTTTTGTTCCCAGACCTGGCGCCAAGGAATATCGGAATTTCTCGCCAGCAGCTGTCGACTACCGGGCGCTTGCCGACATCGTGAACAACGACAAAAGTGTGGCTGATGCGCATCAGCGCTTTCTGGACAAGTTGGGCGAGTGGTGGAAAAAGCAACTGCCGCATATCGAAGCCCTTGCGCCCGAGAAGGGAAAAAAGGGCAATGCCTATGAACTGCGGCGCCTCTTGCTCACGTCAATCGAGCAAACTTTGTTGGATCAGACCCTGCTCTCCGACCATCAGGTACGCGGTGGACTGGCGCGCTATTTCGAATTCTTCAAACCAGAATTCAAATCCATTGCGTTCAGTGGCTGGGGCGCGGAATTAATTCCCGATGTGGATATCCTTCAAAGTCAGTTCCCTGAGCTGCTCGCGGAGATGGAAACCAAACGGTCCAGGATTGCCGAGCTCGCCGCCCTGTTCAAAGCGGCAGACGAAGAAGACTATGAATACGATAACGATACCGGAGTTCTACCTAGCAACCAGGTCAAGACGCTCAAGGCAAAACTAAAGCAGCTCAAGGGTGACATGAGGCTCGCCAAACGTGGCGACGCTCATGGCGATTTGCGGGCGCTTCAAAGAGAAACAGAGGAGATCGATGCAAATCTCAAACGGCACAGGGAACTGGAAGCCGAAGTCAGGCAACTAAAGGCCGATCTGCGTGCTACCGATAAGAAACAGGAAGAACTCGTTGCCGGGGCGCGTGAAAAAATTGATCGCGATGAAGCGCGCAAGGTGATTATAGATCGCCTACAGCGCATCCTTGTGCAGACATATGAGTCTTACCTTCGCGCAAACCAACGTGCGAGTCTCGCGGCGCTTGAGAATTTGCATGACAAATATGCTGTTACTGCTTCGGATATCGAGCGGCGGTGTGATGAGGCTGCGATAAAACTCAAGGACTTTTTGAAGGCACTTGGTTATGCGTGATTGGCATACGCATACCCTCCGATTCTTAATCGGCTCTCCAATTTCAGGCTCGCGCCCCCTTGGCGGTGTACGTGAAGACACTGAGGGAGTTCCCAGTCTCGGAGGGGAGAATATCCTTGCGAATGGCGGTATCACTTACGAAGTATTAAAGCGTATACCTCATCAGTTCTTTCAATTAATGCCAAAAGGGCATTTGTCTAAAGAAGACGTTCTTATCAATAAAGACGGCGCACAAACTGGGAAAGTGGGTTTCTACGATGGAACGTTCGACAAAGCGGCCGTCAATGAACATCTGTTCATCCTAAGATCGAAGAATGGAGCTATAGAACAGCGTCTGCTCTATTACTACCTGCTTTTCTCGGAGACCCAATCCGCGATTGTCCGTAGGATCACCGGCTCCGCTCAACCGGGTCTGAACAGTCAATTTGTCGATGCGATTCGATTGACGATTCCAAGTGCACAGTGCGAACAGAGGTACATTACTAAAGTTCTCTCGGTCGTTGATGAAGCAATCGAACAAACCGAATCACTCATTATTAAGACTCGGCAGATTAAGACTGGTCTGATGCATGATCTCTTTACACGCGGCGTGACAGTCGATGGCCAACTTCGCCCATCACGTAAACAAGTCCCGCGGCTTTACAAGGAATCCCCTCTGGGTTGGATTCCAAAAGAATGGACATATGATCGTCTAATAGAGTTAACGACACAGATCGTCGATGGTGTACATCACACTCCAAACTATGTGGAGCATGGCGTACCTTTTGTTACAGTCAAAAACCTCACTTGTTCGCGATCTATAGATTTCGACGATCTCAACTACATCACCCGACAAGACCATCTAGAGTTCCAGCGCCGCGCAGATCCACGAGTTGGCGATGTGCTCGTGACTAAAGACGGAACATTAGGCGTTTCGCGTCTCGTTGAAGCTTGGCATCCGGAGTTCAGTATTTTTGTGTCAGTTGCGTTATTGCGCCCAATAGCCGCGCGTCTGAGGGCGCGAATGCTTCATATGTTCTTTGATAGCGGTACCTATGAGGGCCAGCTTGGTCATCTCTCCGCTGGCACTGGCCTGAAGCATATACATCTAGAGCACTTCAGGCGATTTATCGTGCCTCTCCCAGATGTAGATGAGCAGGATCGTATGGGAGCTATTGTCGACTCAATAGATACGAAAATGCGAGCCGAAGAATTTCACCTTAAAAAACTACGAAAAATTAAGAATGGCCTAATGGAAGATCTCCTCACTGGCCGCGTACGGACTCGCTCAGAAGCGGAAGCCGATGTTGGCGAGCAATTGGCAGATGTCTGAATACAACCACGTCGAGAAACCTTTTCTTGATCAGCTTGTAATGCTGGGATGGCAGGTCATTGATCACGGGCACGGGATAATTCCTTCTGACCCGGTGCAAAGTTTGCGTGACGACTTTCGTCAGTGGCTGTTGCCGGGGATTTTCCGTGACGCTGTGCGCACCATAAACCGCACGTCGGATAATGAACCCTGGCTTAAGGATCATCAGCTCGATGACTTGCGCGATCAGATCCTGCGCCAACCCAGCCGTACTTTGCTTGAGGCTAACGAAACGACACATGCACTGTTTCTTAAGGCGCAGGTAGATCGCAATGAAGTAACCGGCGAAAGCGATCCAGTTGTGAAATTGATAGATTTCGAACATCCAGAAAATAATCAGTTTCACGCCATTAATCAGTTCCGCATCGATACGCCTGCGGGAGTAAAGAAGTTCATCATTCCGGATATCGTGCTGTTCGTGAACGGAATTCCGCTCGTGGTAGTGGAAGCCAAGATTGGCGATCCCAACACCGCGAACCCCATGCATGAGGCTTATGTGCAGTTACTGCGCTATCGCAACGGTAGAGCGGATACGCTCAAAGCGGGTCTGCGCGAGGGTGAACCGCGGCTTTTCTATACCAATCTCTTGCTTGTACGCACCTGCGGTGAAAAAGCTGAATTCGGCACCATTAGTTCCGGGCATGAACATTTCTACGCCTGGAAAGATATCTGGCCGGAAAAGCTCAATAGGTACACGCCGCCGCTGGTTGTCGAACGGGAGCAGGAAAAGCTGATCCAAGGTCTGCTGTCGCCGGCGACATTGCTGGGCATTTTGCGTACTTGCACAGTGTTCATGGATACGGATTCAGGCCGGCGTATCAAGGTGGTAGCTCGCTATCAGCAATATCGCGCGGCACACAAGATTATGGAGCGGCTGCGTACTGGTAGGAACCCGGAAGCACGTTCTGGGGTGGTCTGGCACACCCAAGGCTCGGGGAAGTCCCTGACTATGGTGTTTGCCGCTCGCATGCTGCGAGCGGCAGGTGATCTTGAGGATTACAAGATCATACTAGTGAATGACCGGATTGACCTAGAAGAGCAGCTCTCTGGCACTGCAAAGCTTATTGGCGGCAAGGTCAATGTGATTGAAAGCACCGCGCAGCTCCGCGAGCATCTCGCCACGGATACATCCGACGTGAATATGGTGATGGTGCACAAGTTCACGGAACGAGACGAAGCGCTACCGCTCAAGGTGGCGGAAGCGCTGGCGACTTATCGCACGCCGCCGTCCAGCAAGACCTTTGGCGTTGTCAATGCCTCCGAACGCATTCTGCTCATGATTGACGAAGCACACCGGACCCAGAGTTCGGACATGAGTGACAACCTGTTCGAAGCCTTTCCTAATGCTACCCGCATTGCTTTTACCGGCACTCCGCTGATTACGGAACAGCATGGCAGCAAGCGCACCGTTAAACGCTTTGGCGAATACATCGATACCTACAAGCTGATGGATGCAGTGCGGGATGGCACCACCTTGCAGATTCTGTATGAAGGCCGCACCGCGGATACAGCACTGAAAGACAAGCACGGCTTCGATACCAAATTCGAAGATATGTTCAAGGAACGGACGCCGGAAGAACTGCTTGAGATCAAGAAAAAGTACGGCGCGACTGGCGACATTCTGGAAGCCGAAAAACGCATTCAGGCGATCGCCAAAGACCTGGTTGATCACTATATCGACAATATCTTTCCAGATGGCTTCAAGGCCCAGGTGGTCTGTCACTCGAAACTAGCAGCCATTCGGTATCAGAAATCCATCCGCAAAGCCTTGGCCGAGCGGATCGATTGCGAACGGCTCAAGCCGAAACCGGGTG
The DNA here is from genome assembly GCA_963817285.1 of uncultured Pseudomonadota bacterium. Taxonomy (GTDB): domain Bacteria; phylum Pseudomonadota; class Gammaproteobacteria; order Natronospirales; family REEB76; genus DASUBN01. Next base: position 10,471 of record CAWFOE010000014.1, read on the forward strand.
CCGAGCTGATCCGGCGGATCGAGTTTCTAAAGGCGATGGTAGTGATTTCAGCCGATCCGACCAATGAGCCAGCGGCCATCACCCAGGCACGCAAGGAAGCCCGGCAATGCAATGCGGTGGAGAATTTCTGCAAACCATTCGATTTTGACGATCCCGGCAAGGCGCTTACGGGCATAGCCTTCCTGGTTGTGTGCGACATGCTCCTGACCGGCTTCGATGCACCGGTGGAGCAAGTTATGTATATCGACAAGAAACTCCGCGAGCACAACTTGCTGCAGGCGATTGCGCGCGTCAATCGCGTTGCCAGCGGCAAGAATCGCGGGTTTATCGTTGACTATATTGGTCTTGCCAATCACCTGACTCAGGCGCTTTCTATATATGCGGATGCGGACGCTGCGGATCTTCAAGAAGGGCTGAAAAACATCCTAAGCGAGTTACCGATTCTAGAAGAACGCTACCACCGTCTGCTCCAGCATTTTAAAGCTCTGGACGTGTCGGATATCCAAAGCTTCGTGGAAGGTGGCATGGACGCGCCAAACGCAGAGGTTGCTACCATTCATGCGGCGGTCGGGGTACTCAAAAATATCAAGGCGCGTGCCGATTTTGAGGTATATCTGAAGAAATTTCTCCAGAGCCTCAACTTGATTCTACCCAATCAGGCCGCGAATCACTATCGTGGACCTGCACGACGCTTCGGATACCTGCTTCGTATGACCAAGGAGCGTTATAAGGATGATTCGCTCGATATATCGGATGCAGGTGAGAAAGTTAAGGCTCTGATAAATGAGCACCTGATTGACTTGGGTATAAATCCCAAGATACCACCGGTCGAGCTTCTGTCTGATGATTTCTTGAATCACGTACTGAAACATGCAGAGGGCGATCCCGAAGCGAAAGCCAGTGAGATGGAGCATGCAATCCGCAAGCATTGCACTATCCATTTCGATGAAGATCCGGCGTTCTACCGGCGTTTGAGCGAAAAACTGGAGAGACTCATCAAAGAGCACCAGAATAACTGGGAGGCGCTTGCGGATGGCTATGAGCAACTCCGCAGCGAAGCGATTACCGGCCGAACCGAGGCAGTATCAGGTCTCAGCATGGAGGCCACGACCTTTTACGACTATGTGCTGCAACTTGCTTACGATGGGGGCGAGGTCCCGATGGTGGACCATGAGCCGCTTAAGCATCTGATGTCCAAAATCATTGAACTGTTACAAGACACTATCGACGTGCTGGATTTCTGGAAGAAACCCATCGAAGTGCGGAAATTAAGGGGCAATATTGATACAGAAATTCTGCTTGCAGACATACCATCGCTAAATGCGAAACATGAACGGATTGCAGTCGAAATCGTGAAACTAGCTGAGAAACGGCACGTGGAACTAGTGAAGTGAGAAATAGTAAAAATAACGATATTGCCTATGAAGTCGTGCGCAGTCGGCGCACGACAGCGGATATTGTCATAGAGCGAGATGGTCGTGTGCTTGTTCGTGCCCCTGAGTGGGTTGATGACGAGCAGGTCGAAAATATCGTCGAATCGAAGTATTACTGGATTTATAAAGCCCTCGCTGAATGGCGTGACCTCAATGCCACACGAATCATTAGAGAATATAAAAATGGCGAGGGGTTTCTATATTTAGGTCGTGGATACCGTCTGCTTCTAGTTCATGGCCAGGATGATCCTCTATTGTTGAAAAATGGTCGTTTCGCGCTTCGTCGCGATTTGGTTGACAGTGGGGAAATTACGTCAGCGAAAGCAGCATTCAAAGACTATTACATGGCCAGGGGCCTGGAGCGGATAGGGCAGCGGGTTTCCTACTTTGCTCCTAAAGTGGGAGTTCAACCGAGTGGGCTGGATGTTCGCGAACTCGGAAATCGTTGGGCTTCCTGTTCGCCGACAGGGAAACTGGCATTCCACTGGAAGTGCATGATGGCTCCCCCAACTATCATTGATTATATAGTTGTTCACGAGCTGTGCCACATACGATGCCGTGACCATACCGATATCTTTTGGAATGAGATAGATAAGGTAATGCCTAAGTATTATGAGCGTAAGAATTGGTTGAAATCTAACGGTGCTGCGTTGGATATTTAATAGAGGGAAAGGGGACAAGAGGGAAAGAGGTCAGGTCTTGAGTTAATACATTTTGGAGGTCAAGGGTCGGAGTCCTTTACCTTGTTGTCTGTGCTCTCAACCGTTTCTGTTTGACAAGCCCCTCCCCTGAAAGCAACTCGCAAGGGGGAGGGTATGCAGCGCGCAGAACTTGTGATGCAATCCGTAAATCGTTACTAGCGATTTTTGTGCTGCGCCGCCCCTGCGCTACGCTTTCCTGCTTCGCTTGGGGCAGTGGTAGGCTCCTTGCCTACCCGTTCGTCGTATACGACTCGCTGTCACAAAAAATTCATATAATTTTCCGCACAGTTAAAGTATTGGATCAACATAGGGGTGGGGAAGAGCAGCAAGAAAATCCGGCTACGCCTAATAATCAACTGGGGGTAAGTCATGGCAACTATTCAACTGTTTGAGTCCCTCAAACTCTGGTTGAAGCGCTCGCTCGCGGTCTACGTAGCGGCGCTGGCGGTGGAGTCTGTGGCTTGCCTGGCGGTGATCGCGGTCCTATGGGGCGCCGGGGACGCGGAGCTTAGCCCCGGCAGGCTGCAAGCTGTCGGGGCGAGCATGTTGGTCATGGCCTGCGCTTCCTTCGTGGAGGTGGGGCTCAACATCGTGATCGCGGTGCTATTCCTGCGCATGCTCTACAAGGCGGTGCAGCGGGCCAAGGGCTTCACCACGCCGTTCACCTATGTCTCGCCCGGCTGGGCGGTGGGTTATTGGTTCATCCCCCTCATGAACCTGTACCGACCCTTCGAGGTGGTGAAGGCCCTGTTCAAGGCCTGCACCGCTGAGGCCGGCGGGAAGCCGGCGGCGGGAGAACAATTGCTCGGCGCCTGGTGGGCGCTGTTCCTGTTGAGCAATATCGTGGGTTGGATGGTAGCGCGGATGGATATCGATCTCGCCAATGCTGCGGGCATCAGCACCTACGCCGAGTACAACTTGGGCAGCAATCTCCTGTTCATCATTGCCGCGTGGTTATTCTGGCTGGTGATCCAGCGCCTGGTGGTGGCTATGGGTGATACCGGCAAGACCGCCGAGGTCACGCAGCCTGGTTAAGAAGCCTTCTTGTGCGCGTACAATCAAATTAGCGGCCCGGAAGAACTCTTCCGCGCCGCCGCGCATTCATCAATCCGTAATGAGCCCGACATGCTGCTTCGCAGTGCGCATTTTTATTGGGCGTAGAATTAAACGCAGCCGTTACGGTCTGATTGAATCTGGAAACCGTTGGAAAGGAAGACAAGATGAAATGCCCTAAGTGCAGCACGGACTTGGTGCCGACGATCCGGCACAAGATACAGGTCAACTCCTGCCCTTCCTGCAAGGGGATGTGGTTCGACGCCCAGGAGCTGAATCAGCTGGAAGATGAGGCCTTCGACTTCGGTGACGACGCGAAGGGCACCGTGGTCTTCAGTTCCACGCCCACCACCGATAAATGCCCCCAATGCAGCTCGGCCTTGAGCAAGTTCCAGTACCGGTACTTCGATCTGGAGATGGAGTTCTGCGGCAATCAGCACGGCTACTGGCTGACGGCCGAGGAGGACGACCGGGTGCTGGAGTTGATGAAGAAAGAGGAGAAGGATTACGAGCGCAAGGTGCTGGCCGAAGACCAGTGGTCCAAGACCTTGAAACACATGCGCTCCGGCACCTTCTTCAGCAAAGTGAAGAACCTGTTCCGCTAACTGTTCACCGCATCCCCCGCGAGCCAATCGTCCAAGAGTGCGACGACCCCAGCGGCGCGGGCAAGAGCCCGCAGTCGGGCTTTCTTCAGCAGACCCATGTCCACATCGCCACGCGGCGGCAGGTGGCGGGTGCTGCGCGGGCTCGCGGCGAGATAGAGCCAGTCCACCAGCGCTTTCTCGGGCGTGGCCCGGGCATGCTCGAACGCGCCCGCGGGTTCGAGCCGGTCTTGGGGCTCACCGGCTTCCAGGATGCGCCGCGGCATGCCATGGAACTGGAAGCTGCCGGCGCGGGTGAGCTGGCGGCCGAGCCGGGGCGGCGCTGCGCCGGGATCCAGCGGCACCACGGCGGTGACGATGCGCGTGGGGTTGTTGAGCACGCCGGCGTCTGCGAGCGCGGTGTTGAGGGAGACCACTGCATCGCTCCTGAGCCAGGGTGCCGCATCCGCGAGTGTGCCGGGGCGCACCCGCCAGTGGTTGAGGTAGAGCCCGCGCACCACGGCTTGCAGCCGGCCGTTCTTTCCGGCGGCGCTGATCCAGTGGGTCAGGCTGCTGGCCGCCAGGTCTTCGCCGCCGCGTGCAGTGCGCGCCATGCGCGCGAGCAGGTCGCGGCTCAGCACCGCGGGCGCCTCGTCCGCGCGCAGCCGTGCTTCGAGGCGGAGCTGCCAGGGTTTCACGGGAGCGCGGCGCCGAGCTGCCGCTCCAGGTATTCGCCCACACGGAGTTTCATGGCAGTCCACTCGGTCTCGTCCAGTCGCGCGGCGGCGGCGGGGGTGAGGGAGCCTTCGAGTTCCGCTTGGTAGCGGTCATAGCCCAAGGCGTCCAGGTGCTCCCAGAGCACGCGCACCGGATCGCCCCCATCCAGGCGAGCGCGCTCCACTGCCCAGGTGACGAGCGCGGGTGGGATCGTGGGCGCCGCACCCCGCAGCAGGTCCAGGTCGTATACGTCCCGTGGCACTTCGCGCCCGAGCAGCGCCGCGAGCTTGGTTGCGGCGAGAGTGGCTTCATCGTAGATATCCACCCAGAAGCGTGCGATGCCGGTGGCCGCTCGCGGCTCGAAGGGCTTCTGGATGACCACCCCGGGCGGCGCCCGGCGCGGGTCGCGCGAGACTTCGATCTCCAGGTGCTGGCGCAGGCCGGTGGCGTCGCTGAAGTTCAGCTTCCAGCGCGGGCTCTGTTCCGCCTTGCCGGGCTCGGAGACGGTGAGGTCGCTGAGCGCGAGGCCCCGGGCGGCCGCCTCGATGGCGTGGCGTACGCTGGTGTGCAGCGAATCCGCGCTGCGCTTTGCGCCGACGAAATCCAGGTCTATGTCCTGGGTGAGCCGCTCAGGGCCGAAGAGCGCGCGCAGCGCGCCGCCGCCCTTGAGGACGAAACCCGAACCCCGTTTCTGGAACAAGGCGCGGGCGAAACGCTCCAGGAATTGTTCGCGCAGTGCGGCCATGGGGAGATCTAATTAAGTTAGTAATGCCAATAATATTAGCATAACGTACTTGATTAAAAAATGGTCAATCCCGCAGAAATAAGATCAGTTCTTGATATTGATCTCTGCCCACCCCTTAAACCGATAGTCCCCAGAAATGACAGCGGCCCGTGAGTTTCCTCACGGGCCGCTGCGCTTTCATCTATCTAGTATCTAAATCAATGCCCGTGCTGATGCCCGTGCCCATCGTCACGGCGCTCCCGGGTGCAGACTCCGGCGGAGTTCTGCTGGCTGCAGACATAGGCCACGCCGCGGAATACGGTGCCATACACCGGTCCCGCTAGCACCTGGAAGCTCTCGCTGGCCGGCAGCGTGGTCGCGGAGAGCTGGTCGGTGATGCGCACCACCTTGTTCGGGTCCGCGCCATTGTCACCCGAGGTGCTGGAGGTCGAGGAGGTGGCCCAGAGGGTCACGGTGCCATCGGAGTTCACCACACCCGAGAGGTTACGCAGGCCGATGCTGGTGACGTCCGGGTACTGGCCGTCGTAGCCGTAGAGATTGCTGTCTACGACACCGATCAGCCCCTGGGTGAGCACGTAGTCGAGCTGCCAGGTGACGTTGACCAGGCTCCATTTCTCGAGGCCGGCGTGGGTGCTGGTGTCAGTGGTGTCACCCGTGCCCTCATCGGTCACATACATGGTGGTGGCGTTGGCGAAGAACACGGCGAAGGGGGTGTAATCACCGCCCGTGGCGCGCGATGAATCGGTGGGGAAGCCCGGCACCACGCTGATGGTCGCCGCCGCAGCATTAGCCACAGTGGGCAGGGAGCTCACGGTATAGACCGTGTCCATGCCGTTGCTGCCGCTGCCCTTGGTGAAGTACAGCGCACCGCCGAACTCGGTCACGCCGCGGTAGTTGTTGTCCTTGCCCGGTTTATCGAGCGCGCCCTTCTTGCCCAGGGGATACTGGATCAGCGGATCCACTTCCGCCGAGTTGTTGGCCGGGATGGCCACGGAGGCGATGACCGGCCATTGATGGGCTGCACCACTTCCAGGCCCGTGGTCTCGGTGACGTCCGGGTTCGTGCCGTTGGAGGCGCCGAAGGTGGCGGCATTGCCATTATTGGAGTTGCCCACGGTGTAGTAGAGCCCGTTGGAGCCGAGCAGGGCGGAGCGGCCGTTGTTGCCGCCGTAGTTGATCGTCGGGGTGAAGGCGAGGAAGCCGTCGTCATCCAGGGAGACGACAGTGCGGTGGAAGGCGTAGTTGGACGCCGAACGCGAAGGTCACCGGATTGGTGGGATCCTGGCCGGGCACCGCGTCGGAGTTCGAGGCATCCAGCGCGCCCACGTTGGCACCGGCATAGCCCATGAACACCAGGTGGGAGCCGCGGCGGTCCTGCACGAAGTGCAGCGCCAGCTCGGACTTGGAGGAGAAGCTGGTCACTACCTGGTCACTCGGCACCGGGATGAAGCGCAGCGGACGGCCGTCGTGGGAGTCCACGTCGATCAGGGCGATCGGCGAGGTCACGCCGAAGCTGGCGTCCACCGTCTCGTTGGTCCAGACATTGATGTAATCGTTGTGCGCGATGGCCGGGGTGGTGGCGGTCGCCGAGTTGGGGAGCGTGGTGCCGATGGTCAGGGACGCGACGGCGCCGCGGCTGCGATCATAGGTGCTGGTGCTGATGACCAACGAGTCGGGCTGCAGGAACGACTGGCCGTCGTCTGCGCGCGCGATCGGGCTTAAGGCCGCGACGGTGAGCACGCCGAGGCCCGTGATGAGTGAGGCGGCGATGACTTTAGATCGATGCATTGTCATGGGTTGCCCTCTTTGAAGATCTGATGTTTTGGGAAATGGTGGCCGGACCTTAAGCTCCGGCGCCGCAGGCAGGTTAGAGGGCTCGCGTTTCGCCTTGATGACGGTTTAGAGAATCGGAGGGGTCCGCATATGTTTGCGCTGCGATCACGCGGATATCCTGACGACAAGAATTATGGAAAATGCTGCAGGTACTTCCGAAGCTGACCTGCGCGGCGGTGCGATGAAGCTAAAGACTCACGAACAGCGACTCGTCTAAATTGAGGGGAGGGTATGCAAGACATGCCGCGTGTGCTGCAATCTTGAAATCGGTGCGAGCGCAGGGCTGCGCCGTACTCGTTTGGGAAGTTGGTTTGTCTAAAGAGACTGTCACAAAAAATTCATGATTTTTTTCTGAAGTGTATTGTCAAATGCACTCAGCTTTCGGGAGCGAAGCGGGGGGCGGCGGGGAGTTAAGGCTTCTAAACTTTCTGGGCTGTGGAGTATGCACATATGGCCGACCTACCTCTCATCGTCTTTGATGTGAACGAGACCTTGCTCGATCTCACCACGATGGAACCGACCTTCGAGCGCATCTTCGGCGAGAAGAACGCCATGCGGCTCTGGTTCGCGAACCTCATCATGTATTCCGCTGCTTTGACGGTAGCGGGCTGCTACGTGCCCTTCACCGATATCGGTGCGGCGGCCATGAAGATGCTGGCGGATACCCAGGGCATCAAGATCAATGAGGCGGATAAGGCCGAGCTCACCGAGCGCTTCTCGACCATGCCTCCCTACCCGGAAGTGCCGGCCGCATTGGCCAAACTGCGGACCGCGGGCTTTCGCCTCTTCACCCTGACGGACAACCTGCTGGAGGTCCAGACGCGCCAGCTCACCCACGGTGGCATCGTCCAGCTCTTCGAGCGACGCTTCAGCGCCGATGGCGTGAAGCACCACAAGCCATCGCGCCAGGCTTACGCCTATGTGGAGCAGGAGCTTGGCGTGAAACCTTCGCAGCTATGCCTCATCGCCTGCCACACCTGGGACACGCTCGGCGCCGTCGCCGCCGGTTGGCAGGGCGCACTGATCAAGCGCGTGGGCAACGATGTCTTGGGAGTCGGGCCGCAGCCGCAGATAGTCGGCGACAGCTTGGACGACGTGGCCGATCAGCTCATCGCGCGGCACAGATGACAGCCGTCATGCCGAGAGGCTTTTACCCGGGCCGGGAGGCCTTATTGGCTTGTATCAGGACTCCGCTGAACCCCACCAAAGGCAGCGCCGCGCATAGATAGAAGAGAGGTTTCAGGAGGGCTGAGTTCGTGGTGAGTGCGCCCAGCAGCATGAGGAGCATGAGCACTAATGCAGTGAGCATGCAGCAGCCGATGAGCAGGTTCCGCAGATAGCGCTGGGGCACGGTCAGCGTGAGCCATGTGGCCAGGGATACCGCCACCGCACCCACGAAGCCACCTAGAAGGTAGTAACCGCTCGGCATCCCACGCTCGAGCATGCCCGGGGTCTCGGGGATGAGGTAGGCGCACGCTACGAGCAGGGCGACTACGAGGATCTGGATGTTGTTCCGCATGCCCTCATTCTCCTGCCTTTCGCTTGGACCACAAAGCCCTGCGGTACGGCGATGTCTTGGGAGGCGGCCCGCAGCCGCAGATCGTCGGCGACAGCTTAGATGACGTCGCCGATCAACTCATTAGAGCGGCTCGATAGGTCCCCGTTATGAGTAGGGTACCCTTCGCAACCCAAGGGTGGTCGATGATCACACTAGGCCGGCGTCGAAGTCGCTGACATCAGTCAGCACTTTTATTGCTGTTGTGCTGCTGCGACCTGAAAAGTCGCCGGGGTCAGGACTCCGAGAGGCGGGAATGGGAAAGAAGCTTCACTCACTGCTTGGCTCAGGTCGGCGTCCAGGATGGATGAGCCACTGCTGCGGATGATTTTTATGTTTGTTGCTTTACCGTGTTCTAACGAGAACTCTGCGATCGCAGGTTGCGTATATTCTTTGAAACTTTTGTTGAAGTAATAGATATTTGAGATCACGCTATTTCGCATCTGCATCGCGTATATAGCCATCTCTGAGTCTGATTTACGGAGTGAATCGGGGCAAAGGGATTTCCACTTCTCTGTGTCTTTTGGCACCCCCCACCCTTCGTAATACATTATGCCAAGATCGCAACCTGCACGGTCATAGCCTTGCTTCATGGCGGTGCCGAAGAGGGCCACTGCCTGTGCATAATCGTTGGGGATGCTGTCGCCCTGTACATAGAGCACGCCCAGAGCCGTTTCGCCGGGTGCATACCCTTGCGCGACGGCTTGCTTGTATAGTTCCAATGCTCGCTTTTCGTCTTTCTGATATGGGTTGCCGTACTGATACATATACCCAACATCGGTCTCGGCCTCTGGATCGCCAGCGGCGGCGAGTTTCGTAAGCCGATCGGCGGATCCGTGATAGTCGCCCGCTTTGAATTTATCGATGGGCACTTCACGCGAGCCGGCGCAGCCGGCCATGAGCACGGCAGGTATGAGCGCGATATATACTCCGATCCGCATACTTTCCCTTTTCTATCCGTCTGCCAATGCGAACTATATAACACGGTTTATCCGGGCTTGGGAGGCTGAGTGGATGAGTTCGATTATGTGATCGTCGGCGGTGGCTCTGCGGGCTCGGTGCTTGCGGCACGGCTTTCCGAAGACGCGGCAGTCCGCGTCTGCCTCATCGAAGCCGGCGGCAAAGGCCGCGGCTGGCCGGTGCGGGTGCCGCTCGGCATCATCGCCACCGTCCCTATGCCTTTCATCAACTGGAGCTTCAAGACCGTGCCGCAGCGAGAGCTGGATGGCCGGCAGAGCTACCAGCCCCGGGGGCGGGTGCTGGGCGGCTCCAGCGCCATCAACGCCATGATCTATACCCGTGGCCACGCGTCCGACTACGACGCCTGGGCCCAGGCGGGGAATATCGGCTGGTCCTATCAAGACGTGCTCCCCTACTTCAAGCGAGCGGAGAAGAACGCGCGCTTAGTGGACAGCTACCACGGCACCGCAGGGCCGCTGCCGGTGAATGACATCCGCACCGATAATCCCCTACTGCAAGTCTTCCTAGAAGCTTCTCGCCAGGCCGGCTACCAGGAGACACCGGATTTCAACGGCGCTCGCCAGGAAGGCGTGGGCATCTATCAGGTGACTCAAGAGGGAGGCGAGCGCTGGAGCGCGGCGCGAGCCTATCTCGAGCCCGTGCTGTCGCGGCCGAACCTGAAAGTGCTCACCCATGCCTGGGCGCGCAGAGTCCGCTTCTCTGACCGCCGCGCCACCGGCGTGGATGTGTATCAGGGTGGACGGACCCAGACTATCCAGGCGCGGCGGGAAGTGATCCTCTCTGCCGGCGCTTTCCAGTCACCCCAACTCCTGATGCTCTCGGGCCTGGGAGATGGGGAAGCGCTTCAGCAGTTCGGCATCCCCATGGTGAATAACCTGCCCTGGGTGGGGCAGAACCTGCAGGATCATCTGGATTACACCGTGATCCACCGGGCGAAATCTCTCGATGTGCTGGGAGCTTCGCCCGGCGGCATGCTGCGCTTCATGCAAGAGATAGCCCGCTACCGCCGGGAGCGGCGCGGCATGATGACGAGCAACGTGGCGGAGGCGGGTGGTTTCCTGAGATCTGATCCCACGCTCCCGGCACCGGATATCCAGCTGCATTTCTGCACGGCGGTAGTGCATAACCACGGCCGCACCTTGCGGCATCTGCTGCATGGCTACACGCTCCATGCCTGTGTGCTCCGCCCCAAGAGCCGTGGCACCGTGAAGCTCGCGAGCGCTGATCCCATGACCAAGCCCCTCATCGATCCGCGCTATTTGAGCGAGCCGGAAGACCTGGACGTGCTGGTGAAGGGTTTCAAGATGGCTCGGGCGATCCTGGATGCTCCGGCTTTTGCGCCCTATAAGCGCAGCGAGATGTTCACGCAAGGGGTGGAATCGGAGGAAGGGCATACGCGCCGCCATCCGCGCCCGGGCCGACACCATCTATCACCCGGCCGGCACCTGCCGCATGGGCCCGGGACCGGATGCCGTGGTGGACTCGGAGCTCAAAGTGCACGGGGTGCAGGGTCTGCGCGTGGTGGACGCATCGGTGATGCCGACGCTGATAGCCGGTAACACGAATGCACCTACTATCATGATTGCCGAGAAAGCCGCCGATTTGATCCAAAAAGCGTCCTGAATGACGCATAATTTTGTTGCGCGCCGATTTACGAGCTCATGGACTATCGTGTCCACTGCGCTTGCTCACCGTCGCGCGCCTCGTTCTGCGCACATTCAGATCGCTTTTCCTTATCTTAGGCCTCGTCTCGGGGGTATTTCTCTCTGTACATAGCGAATAGTGCTTCCAGCGAGATCTCTTTCGTCTCCTGGAAGCGCCGCTCTGTGTCGGTGATCTGCTGGATCCGGTCGATGCGGAAGCTGCGGAAGTCTTTCCGCATCTCGCACCATGCGGCCAGCGTCCAGACCGCACCCCAGAAGAACAGCCCCAGGGGTCTGATATCCCGCTCTGAGGTCTCTCCGCTGTCCTTGATGTAGCCGATCTTCAGCACCCGCCGGGCGTTGATGGCGCCCCGGAGCCCATCCAACTGAGCCGTGTGGCGGGCATAGGCGTGGAAGCCGGGGGCGAAGAGGCGGGTGTCGCCGATCTCTTGCCGGAGCTTCGGCGGCAACACCCGGTCTATCTTTGCCAAGGCCTGCTCCGCGGATTCCGCGAGCTTGTTGCCGCCCCAGGATTTCACCAGCCGTGCGCCGGTGACCAAGGCCTCCATCTCTTCCGGCGAGAACATCAGCGGAGGGAGATGGAAGCCGGCGCGCAGCATGTAGCCGACGCCAGCTTCCCCCTCGATGGGCACGCCCGAGAGCATGAGGTCCTGCACATCGCGATAGACCGTACGTTCCGAGACCTCGAGCCGCTCCGCCAGTTGCTTGGCGGTGACGAGCCGCCGCCCCTGCAGGTACTGGATTATCTGGAATAACCTGTCCGCTCGTCTCATCGGGCACCCCTGGCCGCCACCAAAAACGGATCTTTTTCCCTCTGGCATCGTTGCGAACGCCCTCGCGACGCTCACGTACTGGCGTGTACGCTCGCTTGCTCGGACAACCGCGCCTCGCCATAGAAAAAAATCTCTCGTTTTTAGCGGCGGCCTTTATCGATTACTCATGCCAACGAGTGTAGCCCGACCCGATTGCCTTCGGTATCGCAGATGACGGCGAAATGCCCCATGTCCGGCGCCAATAAGGTCTTGGGGGTCATGATGTGGCCGCCAGCGGCCTCGACCCGGGACAGGGCCTGGTTGAGTTCGCCTTCCACCAGCAGGAAGACGTTGTTGCCGTCGAGGCTAGGCTTCAGGTAGTTGGCTTCGGTGACGGCGCCGCTCACGCCCTCGCCGTCGTAGGGGAAGATGCCCATGCGCTCGCCCAGCATGGTCTCTTCCCGCAGGGGCTTCTTCAGCACTGCACTGTAGAACTTCACCGCACGGCCGAAATCCGTGGCCGGGATCTGGAACCAGGTGATGGCGTTGTTGATCGCTTTGCTCATGACTGCATTCCTCGTGACAGTTTCAGGAGGTTGCAGTCTGCATACCCCCTACTGACAGCGTGCTGTCAGTAGCCTTGCTTCTATCAGGCAGGAATGTCTGCCCAAAAAATCACCGTCCGTGACCGGGCTCATCCTCTGGGGGCGGGTTTAGCAAAACCCCATAATCAAGTACTCTCATGGAGGCGGGATGAGCCGGGGCAGGCAGTCTGGATGCCAAAGCCCCTATCGTCTGAGCCTGGATATAACTGCAATCTGTCATTTGGGGGCTCTCTATGACTTCACCGCTTCGCGGTCTCGCGACCGTCATCCTTGTGTCTTCGCTGGTGGGTTGTGCCAGCGCGCCTGACAAAGCTATAGATACCGCCGCCGAAGCGAAGGTCACGGCAAGCGAAGCCATAGTGGGAGTGCAACAGTCGAAGCTCTATACAGTGATCGAGCCGCTAGAGACGCCACCCATCATTGGTGCTGGGTTCATAGGCGGGTTTGTCAGTGGGATGATCAACGGGATCACCAACGATGCTATAAAGGACAGCAAGAGTAAGCAGGCTGAAGCGGCTTTGCAGCCGCTAACTGACGCCTTGCAAGGTTTCGATTTCAACTCTCCCGCGTTTTCCGGCGCGCAGGCGGATCTGCCCAAAGCAAATTGGCTGCATCTGGGGCAGGTGACCTTCACCAAAGATACCTCGGGCGCCGCCTTGGACAAGGCCTTCGACACCACCCAGGTTTCCTACATCCTGTATGTGCTCCTGGATTACCACCTGTCCTTCGATTACAAGCAGCTGACCGTCACGGATCACTTCTGGCTGGCACCGCGGCCACGGCCCGGCTCCACGCTCCACCACGGCGCCAACGGTTACACCTTCATCGTGCCCGGCTCAGATCCGAGCAATGCCATCTACGAGAATATCGTGACCTATGCGACTGCGATCCCCGATGGAGTCATACCGCCCCAGACAGGTTTCCAGGAGAAGACCGCCGACGCGTTGCAATATTGGGCCAAGGACCAGGCCGCGGTGACCCGCGCGAGGCTCACGGATGCTATAGGTGAGTTGAGACGCCTGACGCTACAGGCCCTGCAGAACCCCGGCAAGCCCGCGAAGGTGAGAGATGAGGTCGCGGTCGGCTCCAAGGAGGGTCAAGTGCTCGAGAACCACGACAATGCCAGGTACGTGATCCAGTTCGACGATGGCACGCTCATGTCTATCGATGCGTCGCTGGTCAAGATCCTCCGCACCGGTAAACAGTATTGAAGCCCCAGGCCTTCAAAAACCTAAAACGACAGCCGATGATGGGGGCTGCATGACTACACTGCGCGGCCTTACGCTCGCCGTATCCGTCTGCATGCTTGCAGCGTGTGCGAGCAGCTCTTACAAGGCCCTTGAGACGTCGAAGCAGACCAAGGTGACCGCCAGCGAGGGGGTCCTAGGCGTGCAACAGCCGGAACTGGGCGTGACGGCCGAGCCGGTGATTGTTCCGGTCGCCACAGGCGTTGTGCTCTTGAGCGGGTTCGGGGTGGTCGCCGAGAGCGTCAGCGCGCTCGCTGGCACAGAGATTGTGGATAGTGAGCTCAGGCGGGCAGAGAAAGCAGTAGGGCCTTTGCGCAATGAGCTTCTGGGCTTCGATTTCGACGGGCAGGCGCTCGCCACCATGCAGGCAGAGCTGCCGAAAGTCACATGGCTGCATCTGGATAAGGTGACACTGACGAAGGACGTGTCGAGCGAGGCGTACGACAAGATCCTCGACAGCACGCAAGTCCCCTATACGCTCTTCGTAACCGAGGGCTATGTACTGACGGACGACTTGCAGCAGCTCTATGTGGTCGCCCAGATCGGGCTATTGCCCAAGCCGACTCCAGGCTCGACGGTGCGTCAGGGGCCGAACGGTACGGCCTTCACCGTACCGGCATCCGATATCAGCAACGCGATCTATGCCAACGTGGTCTACTATCAGACGGCCATTCCCGAGGATGCCTATGAGAAGCTCAAGGCGCAGGTGGAAGCAGAGCCGGTTCCGCCACACGGCTACGTCGATGTGGATAGAGTCGCTGCTGTGCGCTACTGGAGCCAGGATAATGCCGCTCCCATCAAGCGTGCACTAACGGATGCCACGGCGGAGCTGGCCCGGCTTGCTGCGCAATGCCTGCAGAACCCGGGGAAATTAGCCGATTTCAAGGATGAGGTCGCTTTCGGCACGAAAGAAGGTCACGTGCTCGGGCCAGATGGTGACGCGAGGACGGTGATCCAGTTTGACGATGGCAGCGTGCTCTCGCTCGATAACGGGTTCCTCAAGGTGCTGCATACCGGCAAGATGTATTGATGCTGGAAGCGGCTGAGCCTGGGCGCAGAGAGCTGCTTCAGGCTCATCATGATCACAGATGCTGTCCGAGATGGGTCTCGATGGGGCCCGGGTGGTCGTAGCTCGGTGCACCATAGCTGGCGAGTGCCAACACGCCGAGCACGAGCACGATGATCACGATATGGGGCAGGTAGCGCATCACCAAGTCGAGCATGCTCGACTTGGCTGAGTGCATGGGTAACGCGAGGCTTGCAGTCTTCATGGCTTCTCTCCCAAAAATATCCTTAGGTTCAGTGCGGGGCAATCTTCCTCTCCATCTGGCATGCTTTAAAGTTCCAGATTCCATATTTTATCTAGACCAGTTTTAAGACCTGGTTCGCCGGTTTCACCGGCCGGGGAGGGGCTAGCGGAGCCTCGCGAGAAGCGTTAAAACTCGCTTCGGGCTCATTCCGCGTCGTGTATTGGTCGGCCAATACCAGTGGGCGATAGCGGCTGAAATGGCTCACCAGGGCCTGCCACAGGGGCAGGAAGAAATTGGGATCCAGGTCTTGGTCGATCATCGCAGGCTCCAATCCGGGTAACCGGTTAAATATCCTTAACTGGTTACAAGCCTAGACTAGCTTGTGTAACTAGTCAAGGGTGCTATACTGGTTACATGCAAGCCCCACAAAAGCTCACAGCCGAAACCCCCCAGACCCTGGGATGGGTAGGGGGGCATCTGGTCCTGGATTTCGCCAACACCGTGGGCTTCCGCATGAACGCGGACCCCAAGCCCACGCTGCACAGCTACGACGATCTGCTGGATTGGTGCCAGACCGCGGACCTCATCGGCCCGAACAGCCGGCGCCACTTGAGCGCGGGCACTGAGAGGGCCAAGGCCGCGGCTTTCAAAGAATCGGAAGAGCTGAACACCGCGCTCTTCGGTCTGTTCCGCGCTGCGGCCCGGCATGAGCCGCTGCCTCAAGACAACCTGGATTACCTGAATTCTTTAGTGCAACGGACGGTAGCCTGGCGCAACATCTCCGCCTGCGACGACGAGGGCAGGAAGATCAGCTGTGGCTGGAACTTCAAAGGCGCGCCGCCTTACGCGGTCTTGGGACCCATCGTCTGGCGTGCCATGGACCTGCTCGAGAACGGCCCCCTGGACCGCATCAAGGAATGCCCGCCGCCGGAAGGCTGCGGTTGGCTCTACATGGATCTCTCCAAGAACCGCTCGCGCCAGTGGTGTTCCATGAAGACTTGCGGGAACACCGCGAAAGTCAGAAGGTTTAGAGAGAAGCAGAGAGCCTGAGTATCAGGCCGTTGCAGGGTTCTTAAGACCGAAGAGCATCCCGAGTAAGCTCGCGCGCACCGCTTCTTCGACGGTGCCGACACCGGCGCCGGTGCAATCTCCCGCGCATTCCACCCGTCCTGTGATGATGAGCGAGGTGAGGCCATGCACATGGGCCCACACCGCGAAGCCGAAGCCATCGATATTGCCCTGGCGCATGAAACCGGATTGTTGCATCTGACTGAGCATGCCGATGAGGGCGCCGAAGGCTGCACTGCCCGCTTCCTTGAGCTCTGGGAAGCGATCCCGCTGCTCAGGCAGTTCCTCGCTGGTGAACATCAGGTTGTAGAGCGCCGGGTTCTCCATGCCGAAACGCACGTAGGCCTCGCCCATGTGTACATATTGCTCGGTGGGGTCGCTGTGCCCCCGCACCGCCGCTTCCAGGTATGTGGTCAGTTTCTGGAAACCCGCCACAGCCACGGCTGCCAGCAGGGCATTCTTGTCCTCGAAATGGGCGTAGGGCGCGGCGTGGCTCACGCCCACGCGTGCTGCCAGGTCCCGCAGGGTGAAGTTCGCGGCGCCATCCTGCTCCAGGAGCTTCAGGGCTTCACTCACGAGCGCGTTCCGCAGATCACCGTGATGGTAGGTCTGCTTGATCAGGCGCGCGACGGGGCAGTTCTTCATCCGGGCTGTCATCCTCGCATCATATAAGCAAAACGGCGCTCACGCCCCGGTCTTCCCGAGGGTGCCTGCTCCGTCCAAAAAATCTTCGTCTCAATCTTGACAGCGGTAAGTTCTGTCGAGCACAATCTACGCCCCGAACTTAACACTGTCAAGATTGGTGACCGCCATGCAGTCCAGAGCCTGGAATTCCCGTGGTTTCCTCACCCTGGCTGCAGCCCTCGCCGCTGCCAGTCTGCTCACGGCCTGCAGCCACGGCGCCCGGGTGGCAGCCGCGCCCAAGCCCGTGATCGCCGAGCGGCTCTCCCTCACGGACACCACCCCTCGGGACGAATACAGCGGCGACGTGCATGCCCGCTACGAGTCGGCCCTGGGGTTCCGGGTGCCTGGCAAGATCGTGACCCGCTACGTGAACCTGGGAGACCGGGTGCACGCAGGTCAGCTGCTCGCGAAACTGGATGACGCCGACGCCGGCCTCAACAAGGATGCTGCCGAGGCGGCCCTGACCGGTGCCAAGAGCAGCTACGAGACCGCTCAGCGGGAACTCGCGCGCTATGAATCGCTCGTGAAGACCGGTGCCGTGAGCCGCTCGGCCTACGAACACCAGCAGGACCTCTTCGCCACCGCCCAGGCCAACTATCAGCAGGCGGAGCGCCAGTACGACCTCAGGAACAACCAGCTCGCCTACACCGAACTCAAGGCGGACCACGACGGGGTGATCACCACGGTGGACGCGGAGGCGGGGCAGGTGGTGTCGGAAGGCCAGACGGTCATGAGCCTCGCTTGGTCAGACGGGCGAGAAGTTTACATAGACGTGCCCGAGAACCGCATCGGCGAGTTCAACGGCGCGAAGGACATCGGCATCACCCTCTGGGGTGCCGAAGGCCATGCCTACAAGGGCGCGGTGCGGGAGAAGTCCGCCTCCGCGGATCCCGCCACCCGCACCTTCCTGGTGAAGATCGCCATCCGCGATCCGGGCCCCGAAGTGAAACTCGGCATGACCGCCGGGGTGATGGTCGCGGACGCAGTGGATCCTGAGGAGATCGTGATCCCCTTGAGCGCGCTCTATCACAAGGACACGGTGACCGCCGTCTGGGTGGTGGACCCCAAGACCTCGCAGCTCGTACTGAAGCCGGTGCAGGTATCCCGTTACACCGACAGCGGCGTGGTGATCGGCGCAGGTCTCGTGCCCGGCGACACGGTGGTGCTGAAGGGCGTGAGTGAGCTCTACGAGCAGGAACCTGTGAAGGCGAGCGGCGCCATGACCGTCGCAGCGAACACGCTGTGAGCGGGGGGTTCAACCTGTCGGAATGGGCGCTGAAGCGCCGTACCCTGGTGCTCTACGCCATGCTGTTGACGGCGCTGCTCGGCCTGTTCGGTTACCGTCAGCTCGGCCAATCCGAAGACCCACCCTTCACCTTCAAGGTGATGGTGGTCCAGACCTTCTGGCCCGGCGCCACGGCCGAGCAGGTGCAACGCGAGGTCACGGACCGCATCGAGCGCAAGCTGCAGGAGACCCCGGACGTGGATTTCCTGCAGAGCTATTCGAAGCCCGGCGAGTCCATGATCTTCTTCAACATCAAGGATTCGGCACCGGCGAGCGCCGTGCCCGACACCTGGTACCAGGTGCGCAAGAAGGTGGGCGACATCGCCGGCGCAGCTGCCCCAGGGCGTGGTCGGGCCGTTCTTCAACGACGAGTTCGGCGACGTCTACACCAACATCTATGCCCTGGAAGGGGACGGCTACAGCGACGCGGAACTGAAGGACTACGCCGATACCGCTGCGCGAGGTGCTGCTGCGGGTGCCGGACGTGGCCAAGGTGGATTACTTCGGGGAACAGACCCAGGTGATCCACGTGGAGATATCCAACCGCAAGCTCGCGACACTGGGGCTTAGCCCCCAGGACATCGTCTCGGTACTGCAGGCCCAGAACGCGGTGGTGCCGGCCGGCAGCTTCGAGACCGGCAGCGACCACATCAGTTTGCGCGGCAGCGGCCAGTTCCATTCCGTCGCAAGCCTGGAGCAGGTGAGTTTCCGGGCCAACGGCCGCCTGTTCCGGCTGGGCGACATCGCGCGCATCTATTCCGGCTACCAGGATCCGCCGGACCAGCAGATGCGCTACGAAGGCCGATCCGGTGCTGGGCATCGGCGTGACCATGCAGGCGGGCGGCGACGTCATCGACCTCAGCAAGCACCTGAAACCCGTCATCGCCGCCCTGCAGCAGCGGCTGCCGGCGGGCCTGACGCTGCACACTGTCACCGATGGCGGCGTGGCGGTGGAGCGCTCCGTGGGCGACTTCCAGGAAGCGGTGGGCGAAGCCATCCTCATCGTGCTCATCGTGAGCCTCATGAGCCTGGGATCTGCGCACCGGCATGGTGGTGGTGATCTCCATCCCGCTGGTGCTGGCGGCCACGGCGTTCTTCATGTGGGCTTTCGGCATCGGCCTGCACAAGGTGTCCCTCGGCACCCTGATCCTGGCGCTTAGGCCTGCTGGTGGACGATGCCATCATCGCGGTGGAGATGATGTCGGTGAAGCTGGAGCAGGGTTATGACCGGGTGAAGGCCGCGGCTTTCGCCTACACCAGCACCGCTTTCCCCATGCTCACCGGCACCCTCGTCACGGTGGCGGGCTTCCTGCCCATCGCGCTCGCGAAGTCCGGCACCGGCGAATACACCCGTTCCATCTTCCAGGTCTCGGCCATCGCGCTCCTGCGTCTCCTGGCTGGCGGCGGTGGTGGTGATCCCCTATCTCGGCTACCGCCTGCTGCCGGAGGCCCATCAGCACAAGCCTTCGCCGGTGCGCGTCTGGTTCAAGGCGGCGCTTCCCGGCAGCTCGCAGCCACGCTTGCCCGGAGCCGGGCGAGCGCCAGGACGAGAACGACGTGTACTCCACGCCGTTCTACGCGCGCTTCCGTGCCGCTGATCCGCTGGTGCGTGCGACACCGTGGCCGGGTGTTGGCCGCCGCCGTGGGCATCTTCGTGCTGGCCATCGTCGGGTTCGGTTTCATCCCCCAGCAGTTCTTCCCCAGCTCAGACAGACCTGAATTGCTGGTGGACCTGCGTCTGCCGGAGGGCGGCTCCTACGCCGCTGCCATGAGCGAGACCAAGCGCCTGGAGAAGTTCCTCGATGGCCAAGAAGGGTATCTCGAATTACGTGAGCTACGTGGGCACGGGCTCGCCGCGCTTCTATCTGCCTTTGGACCAGCAGCTGCCCCAGCGTAACTTCGCCCAGCTCGTGGTCGTGGCGGATTCGGTGAAGTCCCGCGAAGCGCTGCGCGGCACACTAATGGCGGAACTGGATCGGGATTTCCCGGACGTGCAGGGCCGGGTGACGCGTCTCGAGAACGGTCCGCCGGTGGGCTTCCCGGTGCAGTTCCGCGTCTCCGGTGATGACATCACGGAAGTGCGCAGCATCGCTGCCCAGGTGGCGGACGTGATGCGCGCCGATCCCCACGCCGCCGGCGTGCAATACGACTGGGACGGACCGGCGAGCAAGACCGTGCACCTCGAAGTGGACCAGGAGAAGGCGCGCTTACTGGGTGTGGACAGCAACGAGCTGTCCCAGTTCCTCAACATGTCCCTCTCGGGTTACACCGCCACCTACTACCGTGAGGCCGACAAGCTGATCGGGGTGGATCTGCGGGCCCCGGCGGCGGAGCGCGCCAACCTCAACAACGTGCAGAACCTCATGATCCCCACGGCCGCGGGCAAGTCGGTGCCGCTGTCGCAGATCGCCAAGCCCGTCTACGGCCTGGAATACGGCGTGGTCTGGGAGCGGGACCGGCAGCCGACCATCACGGTGCGGGCCGATACCGTGGGCGGAGCCCAGGGCATAGACGTGACCAACGTCATCGACGCCAAGCTCGCGGACCTGCGTGCCAAGCTGCCCCTGGGTTACCGCATCGAGGTGGGTGGCGCCGTGGAGAACAGCGCCAAGGCCCAGAGCTCCATCAACGTGGAGATGCCGGTAATGCTGTTCGTGGTGTTCACCCTGCTCATGATCCAGCTGCAGAGCTTCTCCCGTAGCGTGATGGTGGTGCTGACCGCACCGCTCGGCCTCATCGGGGT
>CAWFOE010000015.1:0-96068 GCA_963817285.1 uncultured Pseudomonadota bacterium
AAGAAGTTTCATGTCGGCTTCCTTCGATGATCCGCATTCAAAGAGTCAGGTTTTCCACCAATAGCCAGCCCGCAGTGGCGAGCAACAACATGCCCACTGCGAGGTTGAACTTGTGCAAGCCGGTTCCCTGCAGTCGGTTGCTGACGAGCGTCCCCGCCGCCGCCCAGACGAGCACTGCCGGATAACATATGAACGCATACAGCACCGCGAGCAGCGCCACCACTGCCACCGAACCATGGCTGGGTGCGACCCATACGCTGCTGCCGGTGAGGCAGGCCATCCAAGCTTTCGGGTTCGCGGCCTGGAATAGCACTGCTTCGTGGAAGCGCGGCGGCCGCGCCACTTTCGCGGCCTGGGGCGCCTTGTGGGCGCGCAGGAAGCCCACGCCCATCCATACGAGATAGAGCGCGCCCGCGACGGCGAGGGCCAGGGACAAGCCGGGCAAGGCCATCACCACCGCACCGACGCCCGCAGAGGTGATGCAGAAAAGCGCGGCGCAGCCCACGGAGACACCGAGAGCCTGGGGCAAGGCCGCCCGCCAGCCGAAGTTGAGACCGGTCATGGAGGCCATGGCATTATTCGGCCCCGGCGTGAAGGCGAGTACCGCCGCAAAATTGCAGAACGCGACGATCTGCATGGGACTGAGGATGATCACGGCCGCCTCTGCTTGCGTGTTGGGACTGCACGCAAGCCTAACCCTGACGGGTATAATTGTACCGGTACAGTTTATGGATGAGGAACGGTACGCTTCCATGCTCAAAAGACCCAAGCCCACTGCCGGCCCCGATCAGACCCTGGTGGACCAATGCGTCCGCTGGACCCAGCAGCGCATCGAACAGCGCACCCTCATCCCAGGCATGCGCATGCCGTCCATCCGCGCCTTCGCAGAGGAGCGTGAGGTCTCCAAGTTCACGGTCGTGGAAGCCTACGCGCGCCTCGTGAGCATGGGTTGCCTGGAAGCGCGCCCGGGTTCCGGGTTCTATGTGCTGCCACCGCGCGCGCGCCGCGCGAGCCCGGACAAACCCGCAGAAGACCGCGACATCGCCATCGACGTACTGTGGCTCTTGAAGCACATGCTCCAGGCGCCGGACATGGCACAGGGCCCAGGCATGGGCAGCGTGCCCAGAGCCTGGCTCGACAGCGCCCTGCTCGCCACGGCAGTACGCGCCGTGGCGCGGCGTGCACCGGGACAATGGGTCGGGTCCGGTGCGCCTCAGGGCTTCCTGCCATTGCGGCGGCAACTACAAGAGCGCCTCGCCGGATTCGACATCGCCGCGGATCCGGAACAGATCGTGCTCACCACCGGCATCACCCACGCCATAACTCTCATCCTCGGCATCCTGGTGCTCCCGGGGGAAGCGGTGCTGGTGGGAGATCCTTCCTGGTTCGCTGGCTTCGGCACCATCGCAGCCCATGGCGCCCGCCCCGTGGGATACCCCTATACCCCGGAAGGGCCAGATCTGGCCGCCATCGAGAGCCTGGTGCTGCGCCATCGCCCGAAGCTCCTGGTCATGAACTCCATCGGCCACAATCCCACCGGCACCTCACTGAGCACTTCCGCTGCCGCGAAGCTGCTGGCCTTGGCCGAGACCCATGACTTCCGGATACTGGAAGACGATGCCTATGCGGACCTCTGCCCGCGAGATGTCGGCACGCGACTCGCGCGCCTCGATCACAGCGGACGAGTGATCTATACGGGCAGCTTCTCCAAGACTCTGGCTGAGAACCTGCGGGTGGGCTTCATCGCCTGCAGTCATGCACTGGCGCAGGAACTCACCAGCCGCAAAGTATTGACCGGATTCACCACCCCGGAATCCAACGAACGTGTATTGCATGACATCCTGGTGAGCGGCCGTTACCGGAAACACGCAGACAAGCTGCGGAGCAGGCTGGCCGCAGCGCGCACTATGGCCACCCGGGATCTCGCGGCTTTAGGCTTAGAGGGGATCTGCGCGGATCCCACGGGCCTCTTCGCCTGGGTGGATACAGGGAAAGACGGGGTGGAGCTCGCTAGCAAAGCATCGAAGCGCTCGCTCCTGCTCGCGCCGGGTGCGCTCTTCTCCCCGCTGCAGGCGCCCAGCACCCGCATGCGGATCAACGTGACCCGTTGGACGCCAGACGTCTCCCGCTTCTTCGCGAGCGTGCTCTAGCTGGTTTTATCTTTAGGCTTTCTTGACCAGGCCCACGATGAAGAGCAGCACCACGGCGCCGATGAAGGCAGTGAGCAGCGAACCCAGCACGCCCCAGAACACGATGCCCAGGAGACCGAACAGGAACCCACCGATCACGGCACCGATGATGCCGATGACGATGTTCCCCAGGAGACCGAAGCCGCGGCCTTTCATCACCAGACCCGCGAGCCAGCCGGCCACGGCACCGATGAGCAGGATCCAGATCAGCGCGAACAGAGTCATTGTGGGTTCTCCTTGTGGTTGCGCAGATGACCCCACCTTAAGTCGCAGCCCTGCCGCGCTCTGTGAACTGCCCCGCAGAATCCGAAGCCCCTAAAGGGCTTTTCAGCCTGTATTGACGGGGGTAAACCGTATACTGTATATAAACACAGTATATATCCAGTATGTGGCTCCCATGTCTTCCAACTCTCCCACCCCCTGGCCCCGCGCCATCATCCTCGTGGATATGAACGCTTTCTTCGCGTCCATCGAGCAGCGGGATTTCCCGGAGCTGCGCGGCCGCCCGGTAGCAGTGACCAACGGCCCCAAGGGCGCCTCCATCATCACTGCGAGCTACGAAGCCCGCGCCCGGGGTGTGAAGACCGGCATGCACATCCGCGATGCGCTGAAGCTCTGCCCAGACATCGTGAAATGCGCCTCGCGGCCGAAAGAATATGCGCAGGTCTCCACCGCGATCATGGCCGCCATGGATGCCATCACGCCCGACGTGGAAGTGTTCTCGGTGGACGAAGCCTTCCTGGACGTGACCGGCGTGCAGCACATCCACGGTACGCCGGAGGTGATGGGGCGCATGGCCGAGCGTCTCGTGCACCAGGTCTCAGGCCTCGAATGCAGCATCGGCATCAGCGGCGACAAGACCACAGCGAAATACGCGGCTAAACTCGTGAAACCCAATGGCTTCACGGTCATCCCGCCCTGGGAAGCAAAGGAGCGCTTGCGGGATGTGCCCCTCACGGAACTCTGCGGTATCAAGGGCGGCATCGGCGGTTTCCTGGCTGAGCGTGGCGTGCATACCTGCGGCGATATGCAGAACCTTCCAGTGAGCGTACTGGCCGGGCGCTTCGGCAACCTGGGCCGGCGCATCTGGCTCATGGCCCAGGGTCTCGACCCCAGCAAGGTGGAATCCAAAGTCGCGGCACCCAAGCACATGAGCGCCAGTAAAGTGCTGCCGCCCAACACTAAGGATCCTGAAGTGCTGCGCTCCTACCTGCAGCACATGGCGGAACTCATCGCCCTGCGCATGCGCGAGCATGGCCTCACCGCTCTCACTTTCGCCGTGGGCCTGAGCACCGATGCGGGCTGGATAGGCGGCGAGTACTGCACTGCCGTGCCCACGGACGATGGCCATGCCATCAACTGCTTCTGCGCCGACCTCTTGGCCCAGCGCTGGCGGGGTGAAGGGGTGTATCAGGTGGCCGTGCAGGCCCTGGACCCTAAGGTAGCGGGTAACCAATCAGACTTCTTCGAAGCGGCTCCGGAAAAGCAACAGCAGGTGAATGCAGTCATGGACCGCATCAATGCCAAGTACGGCCGCTGGACTCTGATGCCAGCGCGCATGTTGAACCGCAGCGCCACGCCGGACGTGATCTCCCCTTCCTGGAAACCCTTGGGCCACCGCCAGACCATCTGAGACGGGCGGGATCAGCCCTCAGTCGTCTAGGAATAAAAAGTAAGTCCATCGGTGCCCGTCTCTGGCACGGAGCGGGACTAAAATCGGGACAGCCAGCACCCCATATATAAGCGAGCACTCCATGGCCAAGATCGGCGGGCCTGATTTAACCCAAGGCGTCGCCGCGAGCGACGTGAACCAGGGCGCTCCGCTGCTCGGTCATGTGGGCAAAGACGGCATATTGCTGGTGGACCTGGGGGATACCTATTCCGCCGTGGGCGCCGAATGCGCTCACTACCACGGACCTTTGGACGAGGGACTCGTAGTGGGTGAAACCGTGCGCTGCCCCCTGCACCATGCCTGCTTCAGCCTGCGTAGCGGCGAAGTGCTGGCCGCGCCGGGCTTGAACCCCCTGCCCCGCTGGCGGGTGGAGAAGGTGGGAGACAAGCTCTTCGTGCGGGAGAAACTCCCGACTCTCACCCAGACCACTCGCCCGGCACCTGCAGGCGCCAAGCATCCCGAGTCCGTGATCATCGTGGGCGGCGGTGCGGCCGGCGAAGCGGCGGCCACTGCCCTGCGCTTCAGTGGCTATAAAGGACCGGTGACCATCTTGAGTGCCGAGCCCAGCCTACCGCCGGATCGGCCCAACCTCTCCAAGGATTATCTCGCCGGCACCGCGCCTCTCGCCTGGGTGCCCATCCGCGCCGAGTCCCATTATCAGAAGCGCGACATCACCCTGCTGCGCAGCACCACCGTCACCGCCATCGACACCGCCAAGAAGAGCGTGCGCGCTGCCGACGGTCGCGAATTCCAGTACGGTGCGATCCTGCTCGCCACGGGTGCCGACCCGGTGCGATTGCCCACGCCCGGCGCCGAGCTGCCTCACGTGCACTACATCCGCACCGTGGCGGACAGCGAAGGCATCATCAAAGGCATAGTGGCCGGCGCCAAGCGCGTGGTGGTCATCGGCGCGAGCTTCATCGGTCTGGAAGCCGCCGCCTCCCTGCGAGTGCGTGCGCTGGAAGTCCATGTGGTAGGTCCGGAAGCCCGGCCCCTGGAACGGGTACTCGGCCCGGAACTCGGGGACTTCGTGCGCTCACTGCATGAGAAGAAAGGCGTGGTGTTCCACTTGGGCAAGACAGTCACCCAGATTGGCGCTAATCAGGTCACCTTGGACGACGGCTCGACGCTCCCAGCGGACATGGTGGTCATCGGGGTCGGCGTGCGCCCCGTCACCGCTCTTGCGGAACAAGCGGGGCTGAAACTGGACCGGGGCGTGGCGGTGAATGAGTATCTGGAGACCAGCGCTCCTAGTGTCTATGCCGCCGGAGACATCGCCCGCTGGCCGGATCCCCACACCGGCACGGCGCTGCGAGTGGAGCATTGGGCCGTGGCCCAGCGCCAGGGTCAGACCGCGGCTCGCAATATGCTCGGGTTCAAAGAGGCATTCACCATCGTGCCCTTCTTCTGGAGCCAGCATTATGAAGTGGCCATCAACTACGTGGGTCATGCGGAGAAGTGGGACGTGCTGGAGATGGACGGTGATCCAGCCAAAGACTGCGCCGTCAGCTACAAGCTGGGTGGCAAGCTCATGGCGGTGGCCACCATCGCCCGCGACAAGCGGAGTCTCGAAGTGGCCGCGATGATGGAGCGGAGCTGAGCCGAAAGACTGCCGGGGAACTAACAGCGACGGTGCCGGTCTAGAGTGGGACTTCGATCACGTCCACCCTAACCGACACATCAGGAAGATCGTCATGCCGCATCGTCGCTGGAAGTCTTTCGCCTGGATACTCCTCTGTATATGCGCCGCTCCGGCCTGGGCGAGCAACGAAACGGATAAAGCCCGCGACGAGATCAAAGCTGCCGTCCAGGCCATGGGCGGCGAAGACGTGCTCAAATCGGTCCACAGCATCCAATACTCCGCCGTAGGTCACCGCAACATGCTGGAGCAATCGCTGCGGCCGGACGGCCCCTGGTGGCAGGATTATTTCCAGGAGACGGTGACCCTGGATTTCCAGAACCAGCGCCTGCGCATGAGCAGCCTGGACCGGGGCTACGCCTCCTCCCAATGGTGGCTTAAGCATGATTCCTGGGACGGCGCCGGCACCGACGTGGTGTACGACGGTGGTCTGGTGGCCGCGGTATCCGGTGGCAAGTTCACGCCCGTCTCGAACTACTACCTGCAGTTCGCGCAAGACGATCTCGCTTTCGATCCGGTCCAGCTCCTGCTCTCGGCCCTCACCAGCGCCGATCTCCACACCGAAGCCGACCGGCAGTTCCACGGCTACACCCACCACCTAGTGGGCTGGACCCTGAACGGCGTGCCGGTGCACTTACTGCTGAACAGCTACACCGACTTGCCGGAAGAAGTGGAATGGACCG
Source organism: uncultured Pseudomonadota bacterium (assembly GCA_963817285.1). Taxonomy (GTDB): domain Bacteria; phylum Pseudomonadota; class Gammaproteobacteria; order Natronospirales; family REEB76; genus DASUBN01. Next base: position 6,184 of record CAWFOE010000015.1, read on the forward strand.
CGGCGCGGCCCTATGACGTGTTCTGGAACGTATGGGGCGATGTGAAGAGCCGCATCGACTTCGGCATGTGGGCCCTGGAGCCGGAAGGCCTGCGTTATCCGCGCCAGCTCACCATCGAGCGCAACGGCCTGCCGGATTCCGACGTGTCCATCACCTCCGTCACCGTGAATCCGGGTCTGGATGACCTGCGGATGACCATCCCGGACGACGTGAAGAAGCAGGCCCTGGCCCACAAACATTTCATAGACGACGTGGCCTTAGGCTTCGGTGGCGGAGACCCCTCTGAGCTTGAACCCGGCGTGGTGCATATCCCGGCGGGCTGGAACGTCAACCTCATCCGCCAATCCGATGGCATCCTGGTGCTGGAAGGTCCCGTGTCTTCCGGGTACTCGGCCAAGGTCCTGGCGGACGTACAACGCCGCTATCCCGGTGAGACGGTGAAGGGTGTCATCACCACTTCCGATTCCTGGCCCCACATCGGCGGCCTGCGGGAATACGCCGCCCGCGGCATCCCCATCTACGCACCGGACCTCAACAAAGAAGTGCTGGACCGGTTGTTCACCGCGCCCCATACGGAACGCCCCGATACCCTGCAGCAGCATCCGCGCAAAGCCGTCATGAAGTACATCTCTGCCCGCACGACCGTGGGCAGCGGGCCTAACCGGGTGGAGCTCATCCCCTACCGCAGCGAGACCGGCGAGCGGCAGATGCTGGTGTATTTCCCGGAGTACAAGCTGCTCTACACCAGCGATCTCTTCGCGCCGGACACCGCAACCACCTGGTTCACCCCGGAGTATCTCTTGGAGCTGCAGCAGACCATCGCCCGGGAACACTTGGTGGTGGATAACGTCTTCGGCATGCACTATGACCTGACGCCCATGAAGACCCTCGAGGATGCGCAGAAGGCTTATCTCGGGAAATGATCTCTGCGGACTATCGGTCTCTCAAACGCGGGCCCTTCAAGGGCCCGCTTCTTTAGAGCGAGCGAGTATCATTACGCGGGTTCGTTGAACCCTTAAATCAGGTCTCCCATGCGCGTACCCATATTCCAGGTGGATGCTTTCACTACCCGTCGCTTCGCCGGCAACCCTGCTGCAGTGATGCCCCTGCAGAGCTTCCCGGAGGATGCGGTGATGCAAGCCATCGCCGCCGAGAACAACCTGGCGGAGACGGCGTTCCTGGTGCCAAAGGCCGGTGACTATCACCTGCGCTGGTTCACACCCAATATGGAAGTACCGCTGTGCGGCCATGCCACTCTCGCGAGCGCTGCGGTGGTCATGGAGCGCCTCGAGCCCAAGCGGGACAAAGTGGTGTTCCACTCCGCCAGCGGCCCCTTGAATGTGCGCCGCGCTGATAAGGGCTATGTGCTGGATTTCCCGGCCCGGACCTTCGAACCCTGCCCTGCCCCAGCGGGACTCGCGGAAGCCTTGGGTGCCGTGCCGGTGGAAGTCTATGTGAACTCTTTCAACTATCTGGCTTTGATGAAGGATGCGAAGACCTTGCGAGCGCTCACTCCGGACATCGCAGGGCTGAATCAGATAGACCGTCTCGGTGTGATCGTGACCGCCGCGGGTGACGAGGGCTACGACTTCGTGAGCCGCTACTTCGCGCCGCGCAAAGGCATCCCCGAAGACCCCGTGACTGGCGCTGCCCACTGCATGCTGGTGCCTTATTGGTCCAAGAAGCTTGGCAAGACCGCGTTCCATGCCTATCAGGCATCGAAGCGCGGTGGCGAGATCACCTGTCGGCTCGTGGGCGATCGGGTGGAGCTGGAAGGCAGCTGCGCCTTCTATATGGAAGGCACCGCAGAGATCTAGGAGGCCTATCGTGAAGATGTCCGATATCCCCTTCGGTACCACCGACTGGGGCGTGGTGGAAAAGACCGAGCACAAGGGCGAGGCCGGCATGGCCTACTGGCGTACCCGCCAGTTCGGTGCCCTGCGGGTGCGCATGGTGGAGTACACGCCGGGCTACATCTCGGATCACTGGTGCAAGAAAGGCCACATCCTGCTCTGCCTGGAGGGTGAGCTGCATACGGTGCTGGAAGATGGCCGGCAATTTACCCTCAAACCCGGCATGAGTTACCAGGTGGCGGACGATGCGGAAGCCCACCGGTCTTCCACCGGCACCGGCGCCAGATTGTTCATCGTGGATTAAAGCCTCGAGGGATAGCAGACCCCGCTTTTTCTACCACTGGGTAAGCAGCTCCCGGGGGCTGCTCTTTTTTGCCCCTACGCTCATCGCCCTATCCGCACCGCCCATCGGTTCCGACCTGGATTACGAGCGGGTGGGGTCCAGGACTACATACATTCTCCGACATAATTCATATGCTAGATGTACATAAGCACCCCATCGGACGGCCGCTAGGCCATGCCGGGAACCTTTAGGATCACCATGCTGGACAAGCTTTTCCGCAAGCACCCCAAGACCGACGAGCTGGCCAAAGCTGCCCAGGCGCCTGCTCAGCGTCCCGACGTGCTCTATGACCCGGGGCTCATCGTAGCCCTCACCTACCAGCACCGCGCCATGGTCATCCAACTGGACGAAGCCCGGAACGCGGCCCAGGACGGGGCCTACGACGAGGTGAAGGAGATCCTGGAGCAATTCAAAGCCGCTCTGGCGAGCCACATGAAGCAGGAGAGCATCCAGCTCTACCCCTACCTCGTAGCCCATCTCAAGGGTGAAGACAGCAAGGACATCCTGAAAGACATGCGGACCAACTCCGCCATCATCGAGCGCAGCGTGGAAGGCTTCCTCAGCCACTACGGCGGATATCCCGTGAGCGAAGTGAATGCCGAGCGCTTCGATATCGAGATCGAGGGTGTGGTCGGGGAATTCTGCGAAGGGATAGAACGCGAAGAGGCTTCTTTCTATACGCTCTACCTGCCTCCTGAGTCGTACTAACCGGTCAAGCGGGACAGCCGGGTACTCTCAGTCCCTGCGCCCCGCGACGGCATACTCCACGCCCATATCCCCGTGATGCGCTTTGCCCCAGCTGGCGAGCGCATTGAGCGCGGGGCGTAGTGTCCTTCCGAAATCCGTTAGTTCATATTCAGTGCGCCTAGCCGCAGCCTCCAGCACCTGTCGCTTGATCACTCCGTCCGCTTCCAGCTGTCGCAGCTGCTGGCTCAACACCTTATGCGACACAGCAGGCATGGCTACCTGGAGATCGCTGAAGCGCTGCTTCTTGCCAGCGAGCAGCCACAGGATCATGGGCTTCCATTTCCCGTTGATGAGGCTCAAAGCCACATCCACAGGGCAGGCGAACTTGGTTCGGCGTTTCTTTGGCATAGCCATCCCGTGACGGGCAGTAACCTTTTGGTGCGTATCTTGTGGCCGCGAAGTCATCGAAAATATATCAGAAGCGCACCACGCCCCACGAGGGAACACCGATGATCGTCGAATACATCCGCTACACTATCCCCGATCCCCAGGCCCCAGGATTCGAGAAGAGCTACGCAGAAGCAGGCAAGAGCCTGACTGCATCGAAACATTGCCTGAGCTATGAGCTTTCCCGCTGCCTGGATGATCCAAGCATTTACATCCTCAGGATCGAATGGGACTCGGTGCAAGGTCACATGCAAGGATTCCGTGGCAGTGAGGAATTCGGTGCGTTCTACGCAGCCATCAAGCCCTATGTGGGACAGATAGATGAGATGCGCCACTATCAGCAGACCACCGCCATGGGGAGCAAGTGACCCTTGAGCGACAAGAAAGTACCTAGTCTGTACGAATGGGCCGGCGGTATGCCGGCTCTGGAACACCTGATGGATGTCTTCTACCGACGCGTGGCCGAGGAGCCGCTGCTCGCGCCCCTCTTCGCCCACATGGAGGCGGCCCATCCACGGATCGTCGCCCACTTCATCGCGGAAGTCTTCGGCGGCCCCACGCTCTACAGCCAGGAGCGCGGAGGTCACCACGCCATGATCAGGAAACATCTGGGCAAGCACTTGAACGAAGCGCAACGTACACGCTGGATGGGCCTACTGCTGGAATGCGTGGATGACTGCGGGTTCCCCACGGACCCCGAGTTCCGCTCGGCTCTCGTGGGCTATCTCGAATGGGGAACTCGTCTGGCGGTCATCAACTCCCAGGAAGACGCCTTGCCAGACGTGGATTCCGCCATGCCAAAGTGGGGCTGGGGAGAAGTCGGCGGGCCATACCAAAAGACTTAGCACCCTTCTAGGGCACACCCACCGGCTGCTCTCGCAGCCGGTGGGTCTGTCTCAGCCTATCAATTAGCCGGCTTCTTGAACCTGAAGATGAACTGATCCGTCTTGCCGCGGATGCTGGGGTCGAAGACCTTGGCGCTGTGCGGATCAGCGGGGTTCTTCAGCACGTCGCTGGAACCGTCGAACACGAACCCGGCTGCTTCCACTTCCTTCTTCACGGCTTCCGGATCCACGCGGTGCAGCGTATCCGTGGCGTTGAAGCCCGAACCTGCGACTGCCACGTGGTCGATCACCACGAAGAAGCCGCCCGGCTTCAAGGCGTTGAACACCTGCTTGTCGAAGGCCGCCATGTCCACCGGGCCCATGAACTTATCGTGGTAGTCATGGTAATTCTGGGAGGTGAACACCAGATCCACCGGCTCCGACACCGTCAACGTCGCCGCCGGCTGCTGCAGGATGCTCACGTTGGTATAGGGCGCCTTGGCGACGAGACCCTGCCAGTTGGCGAGGCTCTTGGTCGCGTACTTGCCCATCTCGTTCGGCCACACGGTATAGACATGGCCCTGGGTGCCGACGATGCCACTGAACACACGAGTCCAGTAGCCTTCGCCGATAGCCAGTTCCACCACTTTCTGGCCCGGCTTCACCTCAGCGAAAGTCATCACGTCTGCCACTTTGCGGCGAGCGTCGTCGGCGGAGTCGTCTTTGCGCGTCGGGTCGTTGATGGCCGCGGTGACGTAGGTGGGCACGGCACCTGCTTGGGCGGGGTTCGCGGTGGCGGCGAAAGGCACCGCAACGGCGATGAGGGAGGCAAGGATGGTCAGACGCATGGCTACTCTCCTTAGGGAAGGACCAAGATTATAGGTATAGACCCGGCAACCCGTCCGGAGATTCCATCAAAGAATGCGATTTCGCCCCCCGCCAAGGTAGCACCCTGGCAGGCCATAGGGGGCAAGGCGACACCACCCTCCGACAAGGGTGGCGCCGCTCGCTCTTATGATTACTGAGGGGTATCGGTCAGGTAGCCGGAGATGGAGATGTAAGCGACCACCGCACCGGCGATGGTGCTACCGCGATCGATACGCAGGTTCACCTGGGGCGCATCGGAATAGAGATGCACCTCGCTCCCGGCGACGAAGAATGCATATATCGCGTCCGTGTTCTGCTGCAGGACCGGCAGGTAATGGGGCGTGAACTGCGTGTCGCCATTGAACATGGTCTGGACCGAGAAGCTCACGGTCTGACCATTCGGCACCTGGGCCCAGGCGGAGGCATATTGGATCACCAGCCGCTTGCCTGGGGGGATGGTGACGGCGCCGTTGGCACCGCTGACGCCATCGGCCAAGTTGAGGCTGACCTGAGCCTGGAAGGCCTGGGAGGCCGCACCGTTCACTTCGTGTACCAGCACCGGTGCCGTGGCCTTGTTCTCGACCACCACTTTCGTGTCGGCACCCAAGCTGGTGGTGCCAGTCAACAAGATCGCGAGACCTAAGACGGATGAAGCCAAGACGCTGCTAAAGCGCATGATCAGATCTCCCCTGTTGGATGCGGACTCGCGCGTGGCTACGCGCGGACGGGATAACCATAGCAATGGGTAATCTGCCGTCAAAACGCCACGTGTAAATCGAAATATGTGAAGAATCGATATGCCCTTGAATCTGCCTGGACCGGATGATCTGGCCGCCTCAAGTAAGGGTGAACCCTGAAGACAGCTATATGGACCTAATTCACCTGCCGTGCCCACCACGCCCCGGTGGCCGGTGTGCACCGGCTCTGTTGCCTGGCGGCCTCGCCCCATTGCGGTTCATATTTGGGTGGCCCCCATGACGATAACCGGATGCATGGGTCACACCGGGATCGGTGAAACGCCCGGGCGTGGGCGTCGCCGCGATCTTCGGTCTGCCATTGTTCTGCGAAGCCCACTGCGTCTTATTGCTGCCGGCGAGTTGTTCGTGCTGTGTCTGCTCGCTCGTAGGCTCCATATGCTGCTCGTTGGCCGCAGCCAGTTGCCCGGATGTAGGTTGCGCTTTCGTCCCGCCTTCGCCACCGTTGAAACTTGTATGCCCCATCCTGCCGGCGCTGGCCACGCTCTTGGTGTAAGTGTTGGTTACGGTGCTCCCTCGCATGTTATTCACGGAGCGGTTGTAATAGAACGCGCCGTGGCGCCAATATCCGCCGCGATACCCGCTGCCGAAATAGCCGTAGCCATAATTGATGCCGCCGTAGAAGCCCACGTGGGGACCCCAATAGCCGCGATGCCAGACGTAGTAACCGCCGTACCAACCCCAGTAACCCGGCGTCCAAAGCAGACCCACAGCCGGCGCCATCACCCAAGTACCTGGCACCCAGTAATAACCATAGGGGCCGTAGGCCCAATAACCCGGTGTCCACATATAACCCGGACCGGGGATGAGAGGTTGCGCATACACAGGCATCGGCGGCGGTCCCACCTGGATGTTGACACCCACGCTGACTTCGGCGCTCGCAGGCTGGACAAAGCCCAACAGCGCCAATAAGACAAACAAACCACTTAGTCGTGAGAGCATCACATCTCCTCCGCATCAACATCACGCGAAAGCCAGACAGAGATATTTCGTGCGAGAGCCTTAACTGAATTAACGACGCGATGAGACTAGGCGTTGACAGGAAGCGAAGTCACGCAAGCTGCGCGATTCTCATATTAGAGTGCCTGCGCGCCATCTGATGTGCGCTGACGCACAGATATCGATGCAATGAGGTTACATAGCTCTTGAAGGAGAAGTCCGGCACTAATCCCCTTGATTATGTCCCGAAGGCTTACTAATTAGGTCCGAAACCGCCCTATTTAGCCGCCATCCTGCCCGCGGTATCCGGCGCTTTTCGCCCTCATTCTTCCGGCACTCTAAAGGAGATCAGCATGCGTATCCGTAAGCCTCTTCGCACCGGCCTGATAACGATCACCTTCCTCACCGCTTCCTTAGGCGCCGTGACAGCGGCTTTCGCCACGGTGGACGTCCAGGCAAACCGGCAAGGTGACGACCTCTCGGGTCTGCACGCCTTCGACAACCGGGTCGGCTGTTGGACAATCCACAACCGCGTCTTGAAGGCGCGCTTGGCAGGCAGTCACGACTGGATAGAGTACGACGGGACCCAGAAACTCTGGTTGGTCATGGGCGGCTACGGGAACATGGATGACAACTGGTTCAACAAGCCGAATGGCGCCTTCGGCGGCGTCACTGTACGCACCTATGATCCCAAGACCGCCGTATGGACCATCTGGTGGTTCGACGGACGCAACCCGAGCGGCGACATAGATCCTCCGGTCAGAGGCCGCTTCGTTGACGGCGTCGGTACCTTCATCAACGATGACACGCTCAATGGCAAACCGATCAAGACGCGTTACATCTGGTCGAAGATGACTCCCACCTCCGCCCATTGGGAGCAAGCCTACTCCCCCGACGGCGGCAAGACCTGGGAGACCAACTGGTACGCGGATTTCAAGAAAGTCACCTGCCCGGCGGAATAGCCGGGAGATGCATTTGAGCGGGGATGCTGCTCCTGATAAGGGGTAGCATCCTTTTCGCGTTCTAGACTGCACCCCTCTCACCCGGAGCGACACCTCATGCGATTGATGCAGCTGCCCCTTATCGCCGCCTTGCTTGCCAGTCCCGGTCTGTCCGCGGCCGGGACACCGCCAGCCACCACCGCTACCGATGCCGCCGCCGATGCGCCCCAGACGAAGCTGCCGGACAAGGCCTTGCTCGATCAGCTCATCGGAACCTGGGACGTGGACTACGAACTCTATGGAAAGGACGGCAAGGTCCGGCATGTCCCCGGCCTCGTCACCTACGGCTGGATATTGGATGGCGGAGCGATCCAGGAGACCTGGGCGGACGTGGACGGCCAGACGGTGAAACCCTACGGCACCACCATCGAATTCCGGGACGAGAAGCAGCAGCTCTGGACTGCCATCTGGGTCTATCCGGCAGCGAGCACGCCCATCACCATCGTCACCGGTGGCGAAGTGGATGGCCGCGTGGTCCTCATGGGCCGCGATCAGGACGGCGCCATACAGCGCTGGACCACGGAGGATATCCAGGGGGACTCCTTCGTCGCCCGCTATGAAAGCTCCAAGGATGGAGGCAAGACCTGGCAGGCCTTGAGCGTGAACCGGATGCATCGACATCCGGGCTGAATTATCGCGAATGGGCGGGCTATCGAACGTACGGGAGATTACCGTGATACCAAGCGATACACTATGAGGAGAGAAAGTCCCTCGCTTGGAGACCGCCATGCATCGCCGTTATGGGTCATCGATACTGCTCAGCCTCTTCGTGGTGGCTGTCTGTATCTTCAGTGGCATCCGGGTGTTCCAGCCCACCACTCTTCCGTTCGCTACGCAGATCATAGACGCCCACACTGCGGAGATCAGCCCGATTCCGGGCATGCCGCTCCCGCCGGGGTTACGTACCGGCGACAAGATAGATTTCGCGGCCCTCCCCCGCGATACGCGCATCATCTTCGGGCCCACACTGCCCCTGGGCCGCAGCTATGACATCGTGGTGGACCGGGATGGCACACTGCTCACGGTGCCGGTGGTGATCACCAGCGTGGATGCCACCGCCATCCCCGGGCTGACTGCGTATCACTGGATCGCCGTGTGCTTCTATATCCTCATGGGCACCATCGTGCTGCTCGCCCTCTGGCGTGGCCGCGATCGGGCCGCCACCGGGCTGGTTTTTTGGGGTGTGGCGTTCCTCACCGGGCTTGCCATGAGCTACATCCCCGCGGATGGCTTCGTGGTCGCCACCGCCTTGCTGGCGACGAACGTCATCTACCTGCTGGCGCGGACCGCCTTCTACGTGATGGTGGAGTCCATGGTGGAGAGCGCGCTCACGCCCCGGAAGCGCGCTATGTGGCGCGCGAGTTTCCTGTTGCTGCTCGCCGTCGGCGCCATACAGACTCTGGGCGGCCCGGTCATCTTCGTCGCGACGGGCTGGGCCGAGCTCCTGAAACCCCAGTATGGCCTCGCGCTGACGGCGAGCTACCTCGTACCCATCGCCATGTTGTTCGTCAGCTACCGGCACGCGGACTTGGTGCAACGGCTGCGGCTGCGCTGGATGCTCTGGGGCAGCGTGTTCTTCGTGGTGGGCATATTCCTGAACAACACCCGAGTGCTGGGTTTCGTAGGATCAGCGATAGTCTGGAGCGTCATGTTTACCCTCGCCTTGGCCTGCATCCTGTATGCGGTGCTGCGGCACCGGGTGGTGGACGTGGCAGTGGTGCTGGACCGCACCTTGGTATACGGCGCCATGACGGCGCTCGTAGTAGGCGTGTTGGCCGCGGTCAACAGCTTGGTGCAACACGCGGCGCTCGGCAGCAACGCGAGTCTCCTGCTCCAGGTCATCGTGCCTCTGGCACTCGGTATCGTGCTCAATCGCGCGCGGGGCTACGTGGACCGGATCGTGGAGCAGGTGTTTTTCCGTCAGCGCTATCTGGCGGATAAAGCCCTGCGCGCCTTCGCCCGACGCTGCAGCCACATCGCAGACCCGGAACATCTCTTGGACGCAACCATCGAGGCCTTGCGCACCCACATGGGCACGCCGGCCGTCGCGATCTACGAGAGGTCGGACTCAGGTTATGCCTGCCTGCGGCAGGCGGGCATACCGGCTTATCCGAATACCGTGGGCGTGGATGACCCTTCCATGGTGGCGGCGCGAGCTGATCTAAAGGCGGTGGATCTGTCTGAGTTCGCGAGCACTCTCGGCACCGAGGGTTACCTGTTCCCCATGGTAGTGAGCGGCAAGCTGCAAGGCGCGCTCGTCTGCGCCAACCGGCCCGGCGAGCATTTCGCCCTGGATGAACGCAAGCTCATGGCCAAGGTGGCGCGGCAGGTGGGTCTCGCCCGACAAGCCATCCTCGCCCGGGAGAGTCAGGTGTTCGTGGGTGCCGTGGCGCGGGGCACGCTGAAACCGGATGAAGCCCGGCAGCAGGCGCTGAAACTCGAAGCCACGTGGATGACGTCTTAGCTCATGCCGGCCGGCTGCATCTGCAGCCGGCATATCTTCATGAGCAGATCACTTGGCGGGCTTCCTGAACCGGAAGATGAACTCGTCGTTGTGCCCCGACATGGGCGCCGTGTAGGACACCAGGGTATGGGTGTCGGTGGTGTTATGCAAAGCGTCGCTCGCCCCATCGAACACGAAACCCACGGATTCCACTTCTTTCTTCACGGCTTCCGGATCCACCCGGTGGGTCGTGTCGGTGGCGCTGAAACCTGAGCCGCCCGGCGCGACGTTATCTATCACCACGAACACGCCACCGGGCTTCAGGGCTGCGAATATCTTCTTGTCGAAAGCGACCATATCCACCGGGCCCATGAACTTGTCGTGATAGTCATGGTAGTTCTGGGCGGTGAACACGAGATCCACGGACTCAGGCACGGAGAAATCCGCCGCCGGCTGCCTAAGCAGGCTCACGTTGGCGTATTTCGGGGTGGCGATGAGCGCCTGCCAGGCGGTGTAGCCCTCCCCCACATACTGCTGATAGGGGTCTGGCCAGATGGTGTAGACGTGGCCTTGGGAACCCACGACGCCGCTGAATACCTTGGTCCAATACCCATCGGCAGGGATCAGCTCCACCACCTTCTGGCCCGGCTTCACCTGGGCGAAGGTCATCACGTCCGCGATCTTGCGGCGGGCATCGTCAGCCGCGGCATCCTTACGGGCCGGGTCGTTGATGGCCGCAGTGATATAGGCAGGGGTGGTACTGGCAGTCGCGGCAGTGGCAGTCAGGGCCACGGGTGCTGCGATGGCGAACAGGGTAGCCAGGAGGGTCAGACGCATGGGGATTCCTCCAAAAGTGGAGCGGGGCTCGTATCTGTCATACGACACCCCCTCGCCCGCTTAAGTTCCACGGCATGAATGGACGCTGCCCGCTGCGACAGCATCTATCGAGCCCAGCTGGATGGACCGTCCCAGGCGCCCTATGTCTTCGTGTCAGGCTTCATGAGCTAAGGGTCTTCAGAGTCCGCAGCATGCTCGAGCCCATGCAAAAAATCGCGACGAACCGTGCACGTATGAAGTTCAACTGCTATGCAGACCCGCGAATGCAAAGAAGCTGGCGGGTGCTGCCGGAGTGTCGTATGGATCTTTCAATTAGACTAAGAGCCTGATTTCAGTCACTGATAGCGAAGCCAAGATTACTGATGACCGAGTCATCAACGCCTCATAATTCCGGAGATCACTGCATGTTCCGCAAACGTCTCGTATTACTTTCCTTGGCGGCGCTTGCGCTGCCCGCCAGCGCCATGGCCGATGACCTGATCAAACATATCGATTCATCGACACCTCGCGACGTGCAGATGAAGCTGGCCATGAGTGCTGCACCGAAGGAAGTCGCCGAGGACGCGACGGTCTACATACTCGGCGTGAAGGGTTACGAGGTAGCGAAACAGGGCACCAACGGGTTCAATTGCATCGTGGATCGGGACTATATGGCCGGTGGCGTCTCGCCGGAATGCTTCGACGCGGAAGGTAGCCGCACGCTATTGGTCGTCACCCTGAAGACCGAGCAGATGCGGGCTGCGGGCACCAGCGAAGACGAGATCCAGAAGGAGATCGAGGCAGGCTACAAGAGCGGCCTCTACAAGGCCCCGGGCAAACCCGGGATCGTGTACATGCTGTCAGGCAACAATTATCTGTACGACACTGACGGGAAGGTTTTCAACCATATCACCGGTCATCTCATGTTCTACGCACCCTACATGACGCCTCAGGACCTCGGCTACAAATCCGCGGCATCGCTGCCCTTCCTTAGCGATCCTGGGAAACCGTACAACGTCATGATCGTCGTCCCTGCATCTTCGGAACATCACCATTAAGAGCCGCTCTCGGCGCTCTATGCCTTAAGAAAACCCCGGCCGGAGCGGATTCCGGCCGGGGCAGGCCATCATTTCTTGCGCATCATCGCGTCCATGGATATCGGGCCACCGCCCGCCGCCGCCAGATACAGGAACACGAAGCAGAAGAGCACCGCATCCTCACCGTGGTTCACCAGCGGCAGGAAGCCCATGCGGGCATGGACCATGAAGTACGCCACGGCCATCTCGCCCGAGAGGATGAAGGCCGTCGGCTTGGTGAAGAGACCGAGGATCAGGAGCACGCTGCCCACGATCTCCAGGAAACCGGCGAGCCCCGCGAGGGACAAGAACTGCACCTGCCCCATGTCCATGGGGTAATGGAAATACTTGGAGGTGCCGTGCCAGATGAACAGGAAGCCAGCGACGATGCGCAGCAGGCTTAAGATCTGCGGGCTCCATTTATCCAGGATGAACTTGTTCATGGAAGACTCCCCGGGTTTAGATGGCCTCGTAAGTATAGACGCCCTTATTCGAAGGAAAGGCTGGCGATCTTCCCTGAGTCGTCCAGCCCTATGCTGAGCGTGAGTGAGCTGCCGGGGCCGAACTTGATGAGGTAGTCATACCAGTTCAGGCTGGGCTCTAACCTGTGGCCTCTGAATATGAACGCCATCGGTGCGCCGTAGGGGCCGAACTCGCCGGCCAGGGTCTTCGCGAGGCCACCTTTGAACTTCCCTCCCAGCCTGTCTCCCATCCGCGAGTAATCTTCGGTACCGCTCTGCATCTCTGCGAAGAAGGTCTTCGCGCTGGCGGTCATGGCGGGATCTTCGCCAGGAGTGGGCCGCGCCGCCGCCGCGGCGATATCCGGGTAGATATCCTCGAAGATGACCCGGGTGAGTTTCTCGCCGGGCTCCGGATCATCCACCAGGTTGGTGAAGGCGATGACCCGGGTGTCTTGCTTCGGGAAATATTCGTTCGCGGTGGTGAAGCCGAGGGATCCGCCGGTGTGGCCTATGCGCGGCTGATCGTCGTAGGAATCTATGAACAACCCCATGCCGTAACCCGAGTCCCCGTGTTTGGTGGTCATGTTCGAGGTGGTCATCAAAGCATAGTCGGCCGGCGAGACGATCTTGCCGCTGGTGAGCGCTTCGTTCCACTTCTCGAGCTCCGCGAGGGTCGTCACCAGATCTCCCGCCGCGCCCGCGAAACTCTCGCTGACCGGGTGATCCGGTTCGGTCTTACCACCCACGCGGTGGTAAGGGAGCGCCATGTCCTTCAGCCTGGTCTCCTGGGCCATGGTGAAGGTCTTGTCCATGCCGGCCTTATCGAGCAGATGGGTCTGGACATAGTGATGATAGGACTCATGGGAGATGAGTTCGATGACGCGACCCAACATGATGTATCCCGTGTCGCAGTAAGACCAATTGCTGCCCGGCTCGAAGAGGAGCGGCTTGCCTGCTATGCGAGCCATGATCTGGTCGAAGGTGATGGGCTTCGTGGCCGCCACTTCTATATCGGATCCGTCGAAGTATTCAGGCATGCCGCTGGTGTGGGCGAGCAATTGCCGCAGCGTCACCTCGTCTGCATGGGGTGCCTTGGGCAGGTATTTCGAAAGCTTGTCGTCCACATTCAGCTTGCCGGTATCCTGAAACTGGAGGATGGCGGCAGCAGTGAACTGCTTGGTGATGGAGGCGATCTCATAGTAGGTATTCACGTCCGCCGGGATCTTGCCCTTGAGATCGCGGTACCCATAGGCCTGCCTGTAGACGACTTGGCCGCCCTGGACGATCTCGATCACTGCACTGGGGATGCCGCCTTGGCGCATCACGCTCTGGATGTCTGCATCGATCTGTTTGGCGGTCTGTGCGTCGAGGGGAGCAGCAGTTGTTGCCACCATGGCGGTGCTTAGGAGAGATGCGGCTAGAGCGAAACGCAGCATGGGACTAGCTCCTGGTAACGAGGCTATGGCGTTGGATGCCGATGATAACCTCAAGGTTCAACTCGGGTTCCAGGGGCCCAGAAACATCGCCACAAGCCCTTTCGCCGCCCAGATTACCCCGCCATATCGTTGCAGATGCCCGCTTGCAAAGCCGAAGTGGCCATATCCAATCATGCGAAGTGGCTATTTTTATAGACCACCCCGGCACCTACACTTCTAGCCAACCCAATGACCGACGGCCAAGATGGCGGCAAGACTTGGGAAGCAGACGACACCCGCATACCTATTAGGAGAGCTCCCATGAGACTGCACAGCGTATCCGCGATCGCCCTGGCTCTGACCTGGCTGGCGGCGCCAGCCTGGGCCGCAGACGCCATACCGTCGTACATCACAGCGGCGGTCGCTGACTCCGCCCGGCCGGCGGATGAGAAGGCCATGGACGTGGATCGCAAACCAGCCGCCGTGCTGGCATTCACCGGGCTGAAGCCGGGTGACAAGGTGGTGGATCTGATGCCGGGAGCAGGCTATTACACCCGCATCTTCAGCAAGATCGTCGGCGCAAGCGGCAAAGTGTATACGCTGCAGCCCGATGAGATGGCCAAGGTCAAGCCGGAATGGCTAGATAGCGTGAAGAGCATCGCGAGCGACCCCAGTTACACGAACGTCACTTTGGTGCTGCAGCCCGTGGCCAAGATGACGCTGCCCGAACCGGTGGACATGATCTGGACTTCCCAGAACTACCATGACCTGCACGATCCCTTCATGGGCTCACCCGACATGAAAGCCTTCGACAAGGCCGTGTTCGACGACCTCAAGCCGGGTGGCGTCTTCATCGTGATGGACCACGCGGCGCCCGCTGGCAGTGGCTTCGCCGAGACGAACACCCTGCACCGGGTGGACCCTGCCGCGGTGAAAGCTGAAGTGATGGCTGCGGGATTCGAATTCGTGGGCATGAGCACGCTGCTCGCCAACCCGGCGGATGATCACACCCAATCCATCTACAACAAGGCTCTACGCGACAAGACCGACAGGTTCATATTCAAATTCCGCAGACCGATGCGGTAAGACTTTCGCCTACCCACACCAGAGTTTTGCCGGCGTGCGCGTCGTATCAGCGGGTCTGTCCTCTCCCGCGCGACGCGTTCGCCGGCCCCATTCGCAGATATAAAAAGGCCGCTTCGGATACCGAAGCGGCCTTGAGTCTTATGCGCGTTCGATCTGTGATTCTACTGCTGCTGGCAGGTGGTGCCGCCGCAGCCAGTACCGCCACCTCCACCACCGCCTCCACTACCAGTACCGCCGGTGCTTATGGTCACCGTCGATTGCCCTGACCAGGTGCCTTGGGTCAGGTTCTGATAGTTCACGACTATCGACGAGTAATTGTTCTTGATTGACGTCGGGATCACGAACGTGACTTCACCCGCTTGGTTGCAATCCACCTGGGAACCCGAGAGGGTCATGATCGAGGCCAAGGTGCTTGGGTTGTAGAGACCCACTGCACAAGACGTGCTGGTATCCGTCGCCGTGATCCAGATGCAGGTGTTGCCGGTACAACCCAGTCCAGTACCTGTGATGGTCGGGGTCATGCCGTACAAGGTCACCAACTGCTTGGCAGATGACACCCCCGTATTAAGGTTCTCGAAGGAGAGCTGCACGGAGGTCTGGTGCTGAGCCACCGATGCCGGGATGGTGAACGTGCCACCTCCAGCATTGCAGATGGCATTGCCGCTCCCCTGGACGGTGGAGAGGAGCGTCGAGCCACCCGGACCGTAGATCTTAAGTGCGCAATCCATTGCGGCCCCGTTGCTGCTGGGCATGAGGCTGTTGGAGGCCGGTGACCAAGCCTCGCTCGCCTGGACCCAGAGACAGTTCAGAGCGCCGCAATCGGACCGCTCCTTGGCGGCAGTGGTCGGCCCTACCTGGACGATGGCTAGCGTCACATCGCTCGCCGATCCGCAGCCTGCGCTGGCCGTACAATTGTTAGCGGAAAAAACGGTTACCTCGTCGAACCGGAAATACAGGCCTTTGCTGTTCTCGAACATCTCGTTGTTAGAGATCTGCAGACCCGTCGGGTCATTCTGATCGTCATAGGACACGGCATAAGCGCCGTGGTCGAAGAGGTTGTTGGAGAAGACCACATCATTGCCAAGCGGAGCGGTTATCTCCGTATCAGGGTTATCATGCGGACCGACGTACGGGCCATTGTCGTTGGGACCGGTCTCGACGCCGCCTCCATTAAGCCAGAGCATCCCGGCCAAACTCATGTAATCCGTATCTTGCGAGTAGGAAGAGTAGTCGCACTGCGCAGAAAGATCACAGCCGCTGAACCCATCGTACCCATAGGGCTCCTCGAACACATTCGGATCGTAGAAATCCATGAAACCATTGATGAAGGTGTTTCCGTAGAGGACGAAATCCGATCCAGCGACGGCGATCTGCCCGCCCGAACAACCCTCGGACTGATCACAAGGGAAGGCATCCCCATGCTGGTCGTGATCGAAGATATTGTTACTGATATCAGAAGGGCGTGTGCTGCTGGAGGCGGCGATATTCGCCCGTAACCCCGCAGCGCGGTTGGCGAAAAAGCTGTTGTTCTCGATGCTCACGTCCGTGCTGCTGCCGATGGTGAGGCCGCGGAAGTAAGAGTTGTTGATGCTATTGTTCTCGAAATAGAACCCCGTGGTACTACTGACGTCGATCGCATCACTCTGGGAGTGATCTATAGTCACCCCGGAGATAGTGACATTGGTGGAGGACTCCACGGTGACATCAGCCACACAATTGTGTTGGGGATTCGTCTCTTCAAAGCACGCGGCATTCACATCGAAGTACTCGAATTGGTACGTGCCGTCACTTTGCAATGATGGTTCGATGACGGTCACATAGCCTGGCATCGGGCAGCTCACACCCACGTCTGCATTCGCGATCACGGTCCCCTGCATACTCGGGCTGCTCACAGTGCTGACTTGGTTTGATGTGCCGCAGAAAACATCGAGATATTGGTCGTTCGCCCCAGTCGTGGCGTTATAGACATAGACAGTGCCGTCGACAGTGATCGAGCTCGCCGGGGTCGGATCATCGTAGATCGTGAAATTGCTGAGGGTGACCTTGGACAGGCCGTTGATGTCTATCAGGGTGTAGCCAAAGCTGGTCGTGCGCTGCAGACCCACCGCCGAAGCATGCTGACTGGGGTCGCCCGTGATGGTGATCGACGATGGCACGTTGGCACCGGACAGTGAGATCTTGCATGCGTTAGTGCCCGCGCATGGGATCATCGCTGTGATCATGATCTCGTTCGCCGCACCACTGTTGATCTGAGCGGCACAAGTCTGGAACGAAGGTGCATCACTGGCCTGGCATACGACCGGACTGGCGGCTAAAGCTTGATGAGACGGCAGGAAACAAAACAGAAGCAGCAAGGCAGAAACGAGTTTGAAAGACGCATAGCGCAGCATAAATCCTCCCTGAATTATTGTTAGAAAATCGTACTTAGCCCCACGAAAGTATTACACGGCTAAAAGACAGAGCCAAGACACCCCCCTTTTCAGCCATTATTCCTCATCAAGACACGGGAGAATTGCCGCCGTGGAAGCGCCCGAAGGTGCGCGCGGAGAAGACGCCCATGACAAGGACGCCAAGACCGAAGGCAACGATGTGATCCGTGGAATGCGGGTCGAAGCTGCCCACGCGGCAGACGAGGACATAAGCGACGGCCAGATTGAAGAAGCCCCACAGCACGTTCACAGTCGAGGAGGAAAGACCCTTGCCGGGCGGTTTGGCAAAGGGGCTTTGGAATGGGCGCCCCATCAAGCCGCTGATGAAATGCGGGAGACCGTTTGTGAGAAACGCTCCGCCGAAGGAATAAGAGAGGCAGTACATCCATTCCATCGTCAGGCGCTCCTTTTCCCGCGGGTGTCTTCGATAGCCTCAATCTTATGCTTCTGCCGTGCTGGGTCCTAGGGCTTATGCAGATAAAGGGCGGCATCTCATTTCCATCATCCAAGACCGCTCCCACATGCTAGATTCAATGTACTCACCTTCCATGCGGTTACATCCCATGCTCGATACCCTAAAGCATATCCATCCGATCTTCTTCCTCATCATCGCCACGACCCTCGAGGTGAGTGGCGATGCCATCGTGCGGATGGGGATCTACAACCACGCCGGGATATACCGTCTCGCACTATTTGTCGCCGGAGCGCTCCTGCTCTTCGGTTACGGCTCCTTCCTGAACCTGGCGCCGGTGGAATTCGGCCAGGTGGTAGGCCTCTATATCGCCACGCTGTTCGTGGTCTGGCAGATCATCAATTTCCTGTTCTTCCGCACGCTGCCCACTCTGCCGATCTTGGCGGGTGGCTCGTTGGTGGTGAGCGGGGGGCTCATCATCACGTTCTGGAAACCGTAAGCCGCGAGCCTGCCCTGATCTCCTGGGCCAGAGCAAAAGGGGCGGTGCCCCTCATCCCTCTCGCCGGCGCGGTCGGAGATTACCCCTTCGTAGGATGAATCCCTACACAACACTCTCCCCCTGGAGCCTAAACTCATAGTCAGATGACCAAATAGGCCGGCGCTCGCCGGCTGGGATCGCGACAGCCCATGTCCATGCTGGATAAGTTCTTCCGCAAGCTGTTCGAGCAAGAGCAGCTACACGCAGACTGGAAGTCCTCGCAGTACCTGGGGGTACCTTACGATCCCTCCCAGGTGCTCACGCTCACCCACCAGCATCGCGCACTAAGCATCCTGCTAGTGGAAGCGAGCAGCGCCGCTCAGCTCGGTGACTATGAGCAGGTCGGCGATATCCTCGAACACTTCGCCAACGCCCTGGCCGACCACCTGCACCAGGAACACGAGCGATTGCATCCCTATCTCGCCGAACACATCAAAGGCGAGGAAGGCGATGCCGTGCTGAGGGAGATGCACGCCCACGTGGCGCTCATCAAACACAGCGTGCAGCGGTTCCTCAAGCGTTACAGCACGACCCTGGTGGATGCGGCCAATGCGGAAGAGTTCGAGCGGGACATCGAGGCTATGAGCGAGGAGTTCAGCCAGGAGATGGAGCGAGAAGAGGCCATCTTCTACACCCTCTATCTCCCGCCGGAAGCCTACTGAGATTCCCAGCCGGGCGGGCATCCAGGCCCTGGCGCGCGGGTAAGTCGCAGCGACCTCCCAAGTACAGCGATGCTGCCTAGCTCCCGGACAAATTCCTAGCCCCCCTCTTTCTAAACAAAGTGGGGCTTCGGATGTATGAATCTTTTGTGACAAGCCTCACGCACCGGTTTAGCTGCCTTAACTACTTGCCTCCATGGGTAAAGCGCGGCGTCCCCTTTTCCCTATTCTTCTTCTCGAAAGTGAACAAAAGCCCTGCGCGTATCAGAGACCAAATCCCTGCATACAGGATCATGTAACCAAACACTACTCCCCAGGGAAGCAGTCCTGACCCGCGCCCATTCCAGCCGCCGTATGTTATCGCCGCACCTATCACGATAGCGATGAAAGAGGCGATTGCGTCGGTAGTATTGGGAATCTTCGTCTGCCAGTGACGAGCACTTGCCGTCAATACAATGAAGACAAATACGAAGACACGACCGGGATCAGAATCAGACGCAAAACTTGTGGGCAGATAAGATCTCAACCAGAACAGCGGGACAGCAGACAGAGCGATCGCCGCCATCAGGACGTAATCCATCCGCGTGTATCTGCGGTATCTGTCCGGGCCACCTGCTTGCCTGATATCCGACTGCTCGGCCAAGGCAAACCACTTCTTAGGCCAGCCAGCCCAAGCCATGAAAAGCGGCGCCCCAAAGAGTGGCCCCAAAAGCAGGAAAACGAGCGGCATCTCTTCCGTGATAGCCACGAAGGCCGCTATACCTATACCTGCCACACCAAGAAACACACAGAACAAGCGCATGAAACTCATGCCCAGCCCCTTTGTTTCTTATCAAGACGCGGGGGAATTGCCGCCGTGAAAACGGCCAAACCCGCGTGCCGAGAACACGCCAATGACAAGGACCCCCAGACCGAAGGCGACGATGTGAGCCGTGGAATGCAGGTCGAAGTTACCCACGCGACAGGTGAGGACATAGCCAACAGCCAGGTTGAAGAATCCCCACAACACGTTCACGGTCGAGGAAGAAAGGCCCTTGCCAGGCGGTTTAGCAAACGGGGTTTGGAAGGGGCGCCCCATCACGCCGCTGATGAAATGCGGGAGAGCGTTGGTGAGGAAGGCTCCGCCGAAGAAGTAGGAGAGGTAGTACAGCCATTCCATCGTTAGGGGCTCCTTTATCTCAATGACCAATTAGCAGCCGGTGAGGTGCAACTTATCGCTAATCTGGGCGGTTTCGCTGACATTAGCAGAGATGAGTTTGGCGCGGGCCCATGACGCATCGCACTCTATCCCAATCTCGTAGTTCCCTAATAGGAACTTTGCATGGACCTTCGCCACTCGCACTTTCTTGCTAAGTACACTGGCGCTGAGATCCTTAGGGAAGACAAGATTCACCGCTTCTTCCGGGTTGGTGATCACAACCAAGTGAGGGATGTACGTCTGTTTCCACTCAGGCCAATCGTAATATGGGAGGCGTTTCCGTTCTTCTTCATCCAACTTGATGCTGACTTCCATCTTGTCACTCGGGTGCAGCTCTCTTGTGCCGTCAGGCCACTGAACAATGAACAAGCCGTTGACCCACACTTGGCCGGAAAATAACGCACCCCGCGATGCATCGGGAGCTACAACCGAGGGTGATAAGGTGCTCGTCTTCGGCACAACCAGGGTAGGCGTGGTTTGGCTGCCGGCGAGTGCTGGACAAATTGAAGTCATCGCCAAAATTAGAAACACAAATCTCTTCAAGGAGCACCTCAAATACGGTGTTCGCCGATTCACAATATTAGAACACGTTCGTGATGAGCCAATGGTGGCCGTCGGACTGGCGAAGGGCGGCAGACCATTCACTGAGGTTCGCCCTGGTCACACCCCAATGGAATCAAGGTTTAATCACTGGCTTTACGTGCTCAGGGGGCATCGGACAGTTCTTCTCCATCCAGTCTTTAGGTGATTTACATGCCCCCATGTTGCCTCGTGCATCGTACTGCGCAAGGCTGACAAAACTCCTGCCATGCACGGAATGATAGAAGACGATGACCTCTACATGCTGCATCGCGCTCTTGAAATTGGCAATCTGCTCAGCGGGTATTGCTCCATCCATGACCAAAATTGGAAACGACTGCCCCGCGCCTAGTATCTCCCCTTGCAAGAGACCGCCTATCCTCACTCGCAGAGCGCTGATCTCCGGGAACCAATTGGAATATTTTTCGCCTATCAACCGGACAAGCGTCGTCCACCAATCGCCGGAACTCTTGAGGTCGCTCAACGTGGCATGTTGAGGCACTCCTCTATAAAGCACATATACGTCGTCTATTATGGCCGGCCCATTGCCGACGCTGCGGATAGTTGCGCCCACGCTTCCTTCGGTCGATCTATCGCGAATGAACATGATCGCAGGTGACACTGTGAACTCTGAGCGCGTCTGATTCCGGCGCCCCTCGCGGATCGCATACCATGCCGCTCCTGCAGCCACCAGCACCGACAGGAAAAGCGCGATGACCTGCATCCAATCGAAAAAAGCCGCGTGACTAGCGAAGCTGACGCTTTGGCCAACCCCATCCATGGATCCTCTCCCTATGCGCATTACCTATGAGAATCGTAGCCCCCGGGAAGGCAAAAGGCACGCGATGCTGCACGGGCTCCGGACAGGTCCCCAGCCCTCCCCTCGGGCGTAGGCAGTGCTAATTTCCGCACTAATCGCTGTTGCAGCTAGGGGGTCTCGTGGGAGAGTTTTCCCATTCGACATTCCCGCGACTCAAGCATAGAGTGTTCCCAGGGTATTCCATGGATGGGGTGTCTCATGGATGGCATAGGGAAATGCTTCGTCTTCGCCGCTTTTACTTCGCTACTCGTGGCCTGCGCTACTCAACCGGTTGCGTCGACGAGTCAGGCACCAAATACAGCAAGCGCGGAGGATACTGGAGCGTCGCCTCCAGGCGCCTCAGTTGCTCCTGCAGTGAAACCGGCGGATACCTTTAAACTCTCGCCGGCTGATTCGCTGACGCTCATACCCCAACAATCTTTGTTCTCTTCAGATACGGGGGGCGCAACCCTTCACAAAACATCAACCGATAAAAGCCTGGCAGGCTCAGGATCTTCAGGCACAACAACGCAAACTCAGAGTAAATCAGCGCCGGCGGCAACTACCAATACGTCGGGCACGAAGGATGCTGAAGATAAAAAGCGTAAGCCGGATATAGACCTCACCCCATTCACTACCTTCTCAGAAATCGCATCCAACTCGAGTGCAACGACTAGCTATAGTGATGCCTATACACGTATCCGAATTGATGGTGATGTCGCAGCAGACGCGACTCCTTCCGCCAGCACCTCTACGAATGCAGCAGAAAAAACTGAACCATACCTTTATCGCGAGAGATCATGGTTAGCGCGGTACCTACTGGGGAAGAAATTCGATTTCAATTTGGCGGTGAAGATAACAATCGGCGACTACGAGACCACAATCCCACTGGTTACAGTCAGTCACGAGAGCGATTCCAGCGGGGAGCAATGGACCAGGACCCTCTCTCATAACTTGGTCGACTTCCCTCTCTTCCTTGTCAAGGCGGATGGTAGCTCTAGTATTCCCATCTTTGATATCAAGCTATCGGCAGATAAGACGATCAACAGCAGTATTGCCGGCGCAGCCCTGCAGGTCGCCATCGGCGGAATACAACAAGTCTCCCCTGGATCATCGGTACTCACGACACTGACTGCGCAATCCAGCAAGACCAAAGCGAATGCGATCGATACTGCCATTAGCAAACTTTTTTCGGACGGCATCACTGAAGAGCACATTGCGCATAGCGATCTGCGAGCCTGGCAGAGCGCGGATGGAGTGATCATCAAGGTCCAAATCCCCCATGATGAGACCAATTGGAATAGCGAGTTGCAGTCTATCGGGACCTGGAAGATAACCTTCGAAGCGCCCCAGCCATCAATCTTCTCGGACTGGCGCATCTGCGAACCTAACACCGATAGCTCAGAAGACGATGCACAGCATTGCAAACCGAGCTTTGCCGATGCCCTTAAACAAGTGCATAACGATGTAGCGCCGGCTCAGATTCTCAGTTACACCTTAGTGAAAGGTGCGAACACACTAGGGACAGTGCAGGCCTACATCACACAACAAGACTGGTACACCTCAGCGGTATCGTCATTCAGCGGTAAGGTGGCTGCAGACCAGAAAACCGCAGACGCTATGTGCTTGAAAATGGAAAGCGCGACCGTAGCGCTCGGTTTGAATCAGTCTGATGCCGAGCTGGTCGTGTGGGCGGTGGCCGCAGGGTTACCGATCTCAGCAAAGATTAACGAGGCGGCCTTTAGAGGAACATCCGGCCCTAGCAACCAGGGCCCATGCTTACGCGCTATAAAGGATATAGAAAGCGACCGCACCAACAAGCTGGTAAAGACATCGGGGTAGCCATGGAGAAACCAGCCAGACCCTCGAAAATCTGCCTTGCGGCGATGCTGTTCTCAGCAATCGTGTTTATTGGATTTTTAAATAGCGCTTCCGGAGCGCCCACAGATGTGGGGCCATGCGTGGAAAATAGTCTCCAACCCTGCTGGGACTATGTGGCCTTACAGGCCGGCCATGTCGAAGTGAGTCCTCCTGGCAATACACTGGAATCGATCGGCTATTCGACGACTTTCTTTGGCAATGATACCTACGGGCTCAATCCAGCCTTTATCGCCGACTACACCCATGTGCCGAGTGGTACGGCGAACACAGATATATACGACGCGGGGTTCGCCATGTTCGGGGCTCCCGGCGACGAAAATCAGGTGAGCCAACAAATCGGGGCAGAAGTATTGATCTCGGGAAATCGCAGGAATCCTGAGATTGGGAGAGGAACCCTGGAGAATGGTTACACCCTGGGAGCTCTGTATCGCATTGCTATTCCCTGGAGTGATCACATTCCCATGGAGCTAGGGCTGCGCTTCCTCCATGAAAAGCTGACTACACAAACCGCCAATGGTCTGGAGGGGGATTTCGTGATCGCGCCTTTTGGGGCGAAATCGCCTAGCTTTGTTGTCAGCTATCGGCATGACAACACAGAGTTTCAAATGACGATGATCGGGGTTCGATTCAGCTTTTCACAATAGAGATTCCCACAACGCGACCTGGTCGAGGATCGCGGCGGAACCGGCTAGACTGATAGCGCGAATCAAATAAAGGGCGGCCCCCTTTTCTCTCAATAGAACAACGTAGCGACTTGAGTGCCGTCTACGTAAACAACACATTCCCTTTTTTCCTGGAATGAGCAGATAGCCTGAACTGCGTGCCCTTCATAGGTTCCCTTGATATTTGCGATAAGCCCGTCAGACAGGGTGCCCTTAGCGAGCAAGCTGCCATTTATATACAAGGATATCGGAGCGGGCACGATGCCGCCGTCCATGTTTGCATTCATGGTCCATTTTGCGTTATTCGCAGAAGGGATGTTCACCATGACATCGGGAGTGACGGTTGTGGGATTATATGCACATCCCGTGAACAGAACGGTCATTGCGACCATCAGTATCAAGCCTGTCGATTTCTTCATCAGTTGCACTCCCTACATTCTAATTAGTCGAATCTCGAACATCGGATAAGAGTCTGCAAGCAACCCGGCGATGCTCATGTCCAGAACTCCATTCCTGACTCACAACGCGCCACTCGACAGCGAGTTTACTGAATGACTGCCCGCTACGGGCAAGGCAGCAGTCTCGATCAATCTGTTACGGATTGTATCAACCCGCAATCAATCCACATCGTCTTCACGCAGCTACGCGACCTGGCTGAAGATCGTGGCGGAGCCAGCAAGACTAGTGGCGCGAGTCAACAAATAAAGGGTGGCGCCCCCTTTCCCAATCCTAGAAGCCATGAATTACGAGCAAGCTTCTGCAGGTGTGCTCACTCAGTGATGAATGCCCTTCCACCAGGGCATGAAGAAGATGGCTGTGTTTACGAAGAACCCAAGGTTCCAGAGAATCGAACGCGTCGTGGGCCAGTTGCCTAAATAGGCCACGACAAATAGCAGACGAATGACGAGGAACGTCACAGCCAATCCATCTATCCAATGCTGTGGCTGAGCACGGAATTCGGCCAGGAACACTGCGGCAGCGAAGAAGGGGAAGGTCTCGATGCCATTGGCGTGGGCACCGTATGCCCGCGCGCGTATACCTGGCGTATAGAAAGAAGGATCCCGCGGATTCGAGTTGTCAAACGTCTCGTAACCCAATGGCTTCACCGGTGCGATGGTGAGCAAGTAAAGGATCACTGCCCAGAATACGGTCCACTCTGCGATAGTCATCGGAATAATCCTCAGTGGATATTCAAGAATGCGTTATCCACTTATTAGAACACGTTCATGATGAGCCAGTGGGTGCCGTCGATGAGGTCGCGGACCTGCGGCTTGGTAGGAGCCTGCCCTTCCGGGCTTAGACAGCGGTCGCGGATCTCGGCGAGCCAGGTAGCTTGGCTCCAGGCGGGGACGTCGAGGATGCGGACGGCTTTGAGCGAGAGGACTCCCGCCACACGACCTGGCCGAAGATCGTGGCGGAGCTCGTTCTGCTGACTCAAAATAAATAACTATATACTGCAAGACTTGATCCCCCGGTCGAAATCAGGAGAACCCTGTGGCATCCATCATCAAACACATCTTCGAGCGGGACCACGTGAGTCACGAGGGCGTCCGCCGTATCAACATCTATCTATTGCGGGCCCTGTATTTCCTGATGGCGACCATGCTTGCCTACACCGTATGGACCTATATCCTCGGTCACCGAGGGCCTTGGGAGAACAAGGAAGGCATCGTCTGGAGCGCGTGGGCTGGCTTCTCGACGCTCGCCATATTGGGCGTGTTTCATCCGCTGAAGATGATCCCCATCCTGCTCCTGGAGATCTTCTACAAATCCCTGTGGCTTATCCTGGTGGCCTATCCCCTGTGGAAGGCCGGCACGCTCACGGGTTCACCTGCCGAGGGGACGTTTAATGTGTTCATCCCCGTCGTCATCGTGTACCTGATCATGCCCTGGGGATACGTGTTCAGAACCTACGTCCTCGGCCGGACTTAAGCGCAGCGCCCTCAAGGCGAGCAAGGCGTTTCAGAATAAAGGGCACTGATGCCACTTCATATCGCGTCCTGCAAGTATTAAGTCAAGACCTGACCCCTATTCCCGGTGCGTGTATAGGAAGCCCACATGAAAGACATAAAGACATTCGCGGCACTTACTGTGCTACTCGCCTCCTTTCCCGCCATCGCAGATGACAAGCCGCTGCCGGCCTATACGATTGGCCCCTGGCACTTGGGTATGACCAAGGATCAAGTCACTAGCTTCGCCGATTTTGGGTCCTATAAACCCGTGGATGCGACCGGCGGCATCGAAACCTTTAACGCCATGATTGATGGCAAGAAGACCAACGTATCCTTTGTCTTCGATGACAAAAGCCTGCAGTACATTCAGGTCTGGAAATATGAGGGCAATAATTCTGCCGATGCTGAACAGGCGACACTGGATCTACTCGATATGTTCAACAGTTCTTTCGGCGGGGCAGACGTTGACAACATAAATCTAGACAATGGCGCAGCGATGACTCACGGCGGCCTGCGTATCGTGCTCGATCGCATTCTGGGTACGGCACACGATTTGGGCATAAAAGAGAGAAAAGAACAAAATGTAGCGATGACGATACTTTTTGATATGCACCCGAGAAAACAGCCGGCGGGGAGCCAATTGGATGCCGAATTCGGTTATGTCAGCCGATATGACACCTTCTATGTCTTCCTCTTTCAGGATGCGCCCGATGCCCCTGTAAGGCGTCAACAGGCAACTATACGTACTGAGAAATGGGATAACTGATAATCAAGCAGATCGGCGACGAACAGCGGGTCTATATCGTGACTATCGGATGCGACCTGGCCAAAGATCGTGGTGGAGCCGACGAGCCTGGCGGCGCAAATCAAATAAAGGGGTATCCCCTTTCGAGTTATGCGGCAGCTTTACGTACACGAAGATCTATCTGAAGGCCCGCTTTGCTTGCGATGTTTACTAGAGCATCCAAACTAAATTTATCGATTCGACCCTTAAGTAAATCATTCAGTCTCGGCTGAGTGATACCGAGCTTTTCAGCTTTATCTGCCTGAGTACCGTTAAGACGCTTCACTCGCTCTTCAAGCGTAATCATCAATTCAGCACGCACCTTCATATTCGCGGCTTCTTCGCTGGAATCCTCGATAGCATCCCAGACACTGTGGTATTTCTTCATGCCGATTACCTCCTATTCAATTCTGCTAATCGCGTCTGAGCCAATTCTATGTCCGCCTTCGACGTCCGCTGGGTCGTCTTCTTGAAGGCGTGCAAGACATAGACTCCATCCTTCAGCCGGGCGAGATAGATCACCCGGTAAGCTCCGCTGGCATCCCGAACCCGCAGCTCTTCCACGCCCTTGCCAATGGTCTTCATGGGCTTGAAGTCGTCTGGGTTCAACCCACGTTGAAGCCTATCCAGCTGGAACCCTGCCTGCCGGCGCGGGTTTGCTGGAAAGTCCCGTAGTCTTTCCAGCGAGTCACCGAGAAAGGAGATGGGTTTCATGGTTCGATATTATATCTGTTTTGATATAATGGCGCAATGAGCTAGAACACGTCTGTAATGAGCTAATGGGTGCCGTCGATGAGGTCGCGGACTTGGGTCTGGTAGCGACAAACAGCGGGTCTATATGAAGACTCCTACCACGCGACCTGGCTGAAGATCGTGGCGGAGCCGGCCAGATCGGCTACGGCCGCAGAATAGCGGCTAGTGTCCCCTATATTACGGGGCTAGGGGATCGAGACCGTATCCAGCGCGAAGTCGAATACACCTTTGGGCATCCCTGCGGCGAATGCGATCCCGGTCACGTGGTGCAGGTCCGCGCCCTTGAATCCCGAGAGCGCGATCGTGACCTCTTGCCAGTCCGCACCCGCCTTGAAGGTCTGGATCGACGGCATGTTCGGGCTGACACTCGTGAACAGCATCAGGTTGTATTCGCGTCCGTCCCCACGTACCCAGAAACGGATGGACTTGCGCCCCGAGAGATCCACCGGCTGCATCGGCTTGGACCCCGGGAAGAGCATGGTCCCCGCCCAGGGGAATACGAAGCCGGGCTCGATGTCGCCCCGCACGTCCAGCGCCGCTGCGGTGCCCGGTGCACCCGGGGACACCAACTTGGTGCTCACGGTCGAATGGCCGGCGACGACCTGGTCCGTGGTCTCGCTCCATCCAGCGCCGAAGCGGCTGCCGATCTTGCCATGGTCGAAATCGCTGAACACGATGTCCTTCGGGTCCAGGCTCTCCCCGGGCGCGGTTTCCGCGACATCTGTCGGCGGCTTGCGATCGACCGCATAGCCGTTCATCCAGATATCCGCGATATTGCGGATCACCGCGACATCCTCGGTGGGGTCGCCGTTGACCAGCACCAGATCCGCCCGCAAGCCGACCGCGATGCGGCCACGATCATGCAGACTGAAATACTTCGCTGGCAGTGAGGTGGCGGCAGCCAGCGCTTCCACCGGGCTCAATCCGGCCTGGTTCAGCAGCTCGATCTCCCCCAGCAAGCTTGTGCCGTGGGCGGTGCCGGGATTGCCTGCGTCAGTGCCCGCGAGCAGCGGCACTCCCACCGCGTGCAGGATCCGCACGTTCTCCGCCGCCACCTTATATGCCGTCGGCGAGCAGAACCCGAAGCCTTGGGCCAGCATGTCTGTCTGTTCCTTCGACAGATACGACTTGATGCTCGAGTCCCCGGCCAGGGACGAAGACATCGGTCCACAACTGGCGCTCGAATACACGGTGAGCGTGGGGACGACGAACAAGTGCTGCGCCAGCGCCAGTTTGACGAACGCAGCGTCGGCCGGCTTGTCCTCGAATACATGAGCTAAGCCATCCACGCCGTCCTCCACCGCGAGCCGCGCATCTTCCAGGCGGTGGATGTGGATCATGGCCATCTTGCCGTCATGGTGTGCGGCTGTAATCAGCGCCTGCACCTCTGCGGCTGATAGGGTGGGCTGGGGGTTCTTGGAGTACCCCGGCTCGAGGATGATCTTGATGTAATCGGAGCCTTCCCGGACACGCGCGTCCACCCAGGCCTGTGCCTGGTCGGCGGACGTCAGCGTGGGAATATCGAGGCCATATTCGGTCCCGTGGCCGCCGGGCACCGTCGCCAGTGTGCCCGATGACCACAGGTCGGCCTGGTCGGTGCGGACGATGGAACCGCGCTGCGCCTTGGCGCCGGCTAGCAGATGCCAGTCCGAGAACATATCGAGTTCCGTGGTCACGCCGAAGCGCAAGGCATCGGCACGCGAGCCTCCCCAGGTATGCACGTGAGCGTCGATCAAGCCGGGCAACAGCATCTTGCCGTGGCCGTCGATCACTGCGAGGCCCGCTGGCATGGTGAGGCCCTGGCCTATCGAAGCGATGAGGCCGCCCTTCACTATCACATCCTCGTCACGCAGCACCGTGGTGCCGTCGAAGACGTCCACCTGGCGGATGGCAAAACTGTTGACTGCCGGAACGGCGCCACCCTGACCGGCATTTCCACCCTGGGTCGCGGGCGGTAGCTTATCCAGCAGGTGTTGCGCGTACTTGTAATCCGGTGCGATCCCCAGCGCCGCGGTGAGATCAGCGCGAGCCGCGGGGAAATCTTTCGAACCGGCTTCCGCCTCTGCGAGCCAGACGTGCGTCTCGGCCCGGCCCCAGGTGGGCGCCGCATCATCCGGCTGCGGGTAAGTATCGAACGCCGCCAGCGCGGCGTGGAATTCCGTCACCGCCCGCTGCTTGTCGCCGCCATAGGTCTCAGGGGTCTCGTAGTCCGAGATACCCTGCAACAGCGATACACGCGGATCCCCCGGCGCGAGTTTCGCCGCATGCGTGAGATGGCTGCCGACCTTGGCGCCCAGCCACATGCCCTTGAAGGGGTGCAGACCGATCTCGACGCCGTAACTGGAACCCAGCAGGGCCTCGGCCTCGGGGAAATCCGCATCCTGCTTGAGCGCGGTCTGCAATGCATCTTCCGCCGCGTCGATGTAGTCCGAAGCCTTCGCTTCGTCCTGCTCGAGCTGGGCCAATTCGTAGTCCGCAAGACCGAGGTAGTAATAGGCGTATTTGTCCGCATGACCGGACTGGCTGGCCGCTGCCAGGCTGTCACGCAGGCTGAGCAAACCCGCCTCGTCGTCGCGTTGCATGGCCCGTTCGATGGCTGTACTCGCGGCCGTCGGCGGCGCGGCATCTGCGCGCCCAGCAAGCGGCAGGATCGATAAACAAAGCACTGGGATCATCCTCAAGAAACGGGTACGCATATAACCTCCTTGCATCCACGCGGTTACCGCCAGGCGGCCTGTGATCACCCGACTGCATAAGCAGCATCCAAGTGTGGGATCACTGTATTGGCGGGCGCATGGATCAACAAGTGACTTCTGTCATCGAAACGTGATGACACTTCGATCGAGGCTGCGACCACGTCCTTTTGATGACGGAAATAGTCGATCTCACCGCAGCCTCGGTGGATATCGTGGTAACCAAATAGCGTGGACGCTACGCAATCGGTGCAAGATTTCGAGAAGGATCGGCAGATCCACGCTCCACGCGAAGCCGCATTTCCACCCTTCAGGTTTTGCTTCCTGCTTCGCCTGTAAGTCCAGGCCTACATCCTGCAGGTCAGTTCACTGCTGGTGCAGCTTACCCCAGGCATCAGAGATTGAGGGTGAGCCGCGAGAGCGGCGAACACTACGCGACCTGGCCGAAGATCGTGGCGGAGCCGGCAAGACTGGGCATACATGTCAAACAGGGGTAGCGTCTTCTTTCCTGTCAGTCAAAGCGAATACGAGTGAAAGATAATCATGAATTGGTTCTTCTCGCCTTTATTGGGAGGATAGAAGAGATACCCTTTCAACGCCTGCCATGCCGCTTTATCGAGAGCTCTCAGGGGCGCTGACTCTCCGAAAGAGACGTTCGTTGCCTTGCCATCGCTATCTATCGAGAAGACGATCCTGTCGCAAACTGGTCCGCCCATATTCACCGACTCAGAGATAAACCCTGGCATCTCGGCCGCTTGCTTCACCAATGCATGTGCACGTATCAACACAGCGGCATACTTGGCGGCACCACAATCTGTCATGGCACCATTTCCATCTTTGTATTCAACCACAGGAGTATTCGGGTCCCATGCGCCATTTACCACAGGCTGGGCCGCCAATGCCACAGTCAGCATTGTCGCAAGGAACACTGAAACGATGAGCTTCCTGTAGATCACGCGTACCCTTTTCCGAAGCCCTCAGGAGGAAGTGCGTTATCTTTGTTCTTGGCTTGCTACATCCAGCGCCGAAAGAATTTCAGTCATCTTCTTATTTTGCTCGTCGTGAGATGAAGGTTTTAGCTCTGCTAAATCAACAAGGTCTTGTGCAACATGCTCCAATTGCAATGCAGTACCAGAAGCTGGGCAACCTGCAGTCCCGTATAAATCATCACTTTCAAAAACATATTCCGTACTATCGGTACATTCAATAGGTGAAACCCCTTCAGTGGGGTATCGCGTACCGAACCTGATAATCTTCGCGAGCTTCTCGGTCACTCCATTTGCGAACGTGTCTGGCACATCTATCGTCGTAACAGTTGGCTTAGGTTTGGTATCTAGAGCATAAGAGAGGTAATAGCTTTTCTCGTCACCCCTTTGATAGATTGCTATAAAGACCCCCGGCCTGAACGAGGGCCAGATGTAGACTGACGATTGCCCATAATCCGACTTTGGAGTTACCGCTTGCAGGAACTCCCAAAATCCTTGATACAAACCGAGCCCACGCCCATCTAGCGGTAATAAATGATCAGGCGTGTCAAAGACTAAAGGCTTGCCTGCTTGGCTGGAAGGCGGCTGATCCGCTGCGATAGCTGTCGAAGCAGCTAGCGTGACTAGAGCGGCGAAAAGCAGAAATGCGCCCGCAAATATGCTCTTGGAATTCATGTGCACCCCTTTCCCAAATCCCTTGAAGGAAGGTCGTTAGATAGCACCATAGTAGCGATAAGCCTGCGATTTCCAAAGGCTAATCGGCGGGGCTGAAGCTAAGCCTATACTCGGATGGGGATTTCAAAGGGACTTGAGGAGGGAGCCATGAAAGCCGATACCGCGACCAAGGCCGCCGTGCTCACCGCCATGCTGGCGGAGGATCGCACCGAGGTCCGGACAGTATATGCCTGGATGTACGGACTCACCTCGGCGTTCACTATCGCGTCGTTCACATTGACGTCCTTACTGTTGCGACCTGACTCCACGTCCACTGCGGCCCAAGCCAGGATAGCGGTGCACATAGTCTGCCTAATGGACATCTGCATAGTGCCGCTGATATGGGTTATCTATTGGATACTCAAGAAGCAAGTAACATTCGCGCAACAATGCGTGGAACTGAGGCAGCGCCTTTTAGATGGATTGGACGACTCGAAGAAACAGTTAGAGATAGCGCCTCCCGTGACCCAGGAAGCAGGAATAAAACATAACAATCTCATTTGGTTCCCAGCGATCGCATCCACCGTGCTGATATTTCAGGCGCTGGTTCTGCTCATTGTCCTATAGCCCGGCGAGTTGCGCCGCCGCTGGAGCTTATGCAGTTAATGTATCAATACAAGACCTGACCCCATTTCCGTTTGGCCGAAGATCGTGGCGGAGCCGGTGAGGCTTGCGATGCGTGTTAAGTAAAGGGAAGTGTCCCTTTACAGTCGAATTTTTACAGCTTGGCCATCAACCAGGAACACCCCATGAAGAGGATGTACGCAACAAGCATCAAACTTCCAAAAAAGATCACTCCGAATACTATGCGGGCGATAGGCGATGGGTATTCAGAGAACACTCGGTAGAGCTCGGTTTTCGACAGCCAATCAAAAAATAACTCGGTGAGTACCCAAGCTGGTGGGCCAACCAGGACGAGGAATATCCACTCAGAACGTGTCTGCGGAATCCGCCAGGTCATCAGCATGATGAATCCTGCATAGAACAGCCAGACAACGGCGAGAGTAAGAGCGAATGTCGCCCATTCGAGCGGTGTTCGCTTGAGCGTAAACGATTGAACGACTGCTTTCGAGAATCCAGTTTGCTCCGCGGTTTTATGAAGGTTGCGCTTCATCCCTAATCCACTCCGGCGCAATCGGCATATGTCTTCTGGAAAAACCCCGTTATGAACGCGGCGAGTTTTGCGCTTGCATCGGGCAGAGCGATATATAGAGACGCCCCCTCCTCGTCTGTCTCACTCATTTCCTCCGTGTGCCCTAGAAAGACCACGGCGTTAACAGTAAGAGACGGTTTGGTGCGATACCGAAGTACCGCCATACAGGGAGTCGGATGAGTCATCGATTCGGGCTTGGGGTCCAATGTCGGTTCTGGCGTGCC
The DNA here is from genome assembly GCA_963817285.1 of uncultured Pseudomonadota bacterium. GTDB lineage: Bacteria > Pseudomonadota > Gammaproteobacteria > Natronospirales > REEB76 > DASUBN01. The sequence continues at coordinate 39,613 of CAWFOE010000015.1, forward strand.
GTCATCCATCATCTCTTCGAGCTTGGCATGAGCCGCGGGGACAAGGCCATCGGCCAAGCTGTACATGCAGCCTACACACCCGCCGGCGGAATCTATTTCCAACCAGCCCACTTCGCCGGTCGCAGGTGGCGGCGCAAATTCATAGTCGGCACTGCCATCTGCGCCCACCCCAGCGCTGTGTATAACCCAACCCTTCGGCACGACTATCCAACCCAGGCTACTCACATAGAACAACTGGATACGATCGCGGATATCTGCCGGTATCGCGTAAGTCATTGCCAGCGATCCGTTGTACTTTGGCGCATCCCAATCGCCCGCCCCAGAGAAAACGTCGACAATGTTGGCCGGCACATCTGTCAGAGGATGCCCTACCGCGTCCTTGGCTATAAAAGGATGCAACCGATAGTCAGTGCCAGCGACTGAGGTTTCATCGCCAAGCTTGCTAGGCAATTCTTTGGGCTTGGCCGGTGAAGCAGGCGGCTGCGTATCTGCGTGGGCAAAGCTTGTGAAGGCCGCCAACACACCACAAAGCATAGCGACCCGAGACAGTGAATAAAGTCTCATCCCTTATCTCCCTTTCCCTAATCCAGACGATCAAATCGTACCAGACCAGGGTCAAAAGACATTGATGATCGGCCAGGGCCAATACCTTCAGGGACTATTAGCCCAAAACGGCGACGAATAGCGGGTCTACATCGTGACGATTGAGCCCGAGATGGAAGCCCCCCGCCACGCGACCTGGCCGAAGATCGTGGCGGAGCCGGCCAAGTTGGCCGTCTATACTAAGCGTCTCCTTTCCTCTTAAAAACCCGTCATTTTAGGGAAGACTTCAGATGATTCACGACAAAGAAATTGCCAAACAACTCATCAGCGTTCTTGAGCGGTGCTCAAGCGAATTGAACGAGTCCGTTCACTTGGTCCAGCAAAAATGTACCGCCGAAGAATTCTCCGCTTATCGCAGAGGTGCGGGCATGGTCATGGGGTACATCTACACCGATGTGTTAGCACCTTTGTGGAAGGAACATCCAGACCTAGAACCCCCGGAGATGAGAGAACCCTAATTAGCGGGTCTATATCGTGACCCTCTCACCGGAGTTTGAGGGTAAGCCGCGAGAGCGGCGAACGGGTGGACATGGAGTCCGCCCTGGGCTTTCCGACGGAGCAGGAAGCGTAGTCGGAAAGCCTGCCACGCGACCTGGCCGAAGATTGTGGCGGAGCCGGCGAGACTGGCGGCGCGAGTCAGATAAAGTGTGGCGGCCCCTTTTATTTCGGCAGGCTAGAAACAGTCTAAGACTGGGCTGGATTTCCCACGCCCCCAGTACTAGCGAATTGGCGTAGGATTTGAGGAGGGTTCGGAGCACTGCTCCGAACGGGCGTACAGGTTCCTATGGAAGGGGGGCTTATGCGAATTAAGCTTGCTTTGTCGCTTACCGTTCTTCTTCTCACAGGTTGTGGTGGCGGTCTATTTTCCAAGTACTACACCGGCCAAGACGACATTAAGTCGGTTCCGGCATACGATGCTTCCTATGAACTTCCAAATGACGAAGTACCGATATACACATCAAATGACTTCCAGGCTGACACGCTAAAGTTGATGACGAATGGATTCGTAGCCGTAGGGGAATCGTCATTCTATGCACCAGATGGGCAGGTGGATAGAGATCAGTTAGAGAAATTTGCAAAAAACCTTGGCGCGCACGCAATTCTTTATCACAGCAGCTATCGCGATACCGTCAGCGGTGCTGTGCCGCTCATATTACCCAATAATTCAGTTTCCTACACCAGCGGCACTGCAACCGCTTATGGTTCAGGAGGGTATGCCACGGCCTATGGCAACTCAACGACAAATACGTACGGCACCCAAACAGTGATGATGCCCTATACCTCAAGTAGATCGAATTACGATGCCATCTATTTTGCTAAGGTTCACTCACATTTGGGCATAGTCGTCGTACCGCTATCTGACTCGGAAAGGCAAACACTGGGAACGAACCGCGCCGCGAGAGTGCTTGTCGTGGTCGAAGGTTCGCCTGCATTCAATGCCGACGTTCTTCCTGGAGATTACCTACAGACCGTAAATGACGACACAATCATTAATCAGCAGACATTGGGTTCTGCATTGCAGAAATATGAAGGACAAGACGTCACGCTAACATTAATACGTAATGGGAAACCAATTACAAAAAAAGCCCACGTAGACCCCTACCCAACACCGCCTGCGCCACCGAAAAAATAACATATAGCCAAAGGACAAGGCGAAGGGATTTCGAATGACAGGGAGTCAAACCGCGTCATCTTCACGCCACAGCGCCAATCACGGCGCTCTTCATCGGCCGCGCGTCCGAGTGTATGTGTCAATACAAGACGCAACCCCTCTTTCGCTAGTCAGTTTTCCACCGAGTAAAAATGCATGAAAACCGGCGCCTTGGTTACGCAAGCTTTATCGATTGTCTTCGGGATAATTGCGGCCGCATTCTGGTTTTGTTCCGCGCGGATTCACATCCCAGATCATATACCGCCATCTGTTGACACAGGAATGGGTGTTTCCGTCAACAAAGCGCTAATGGAGCTTGGCCCGGCCCTCCAACGTCAAAGTAAATTTAGCGCGATCGCCGCCGTGTTTACAGGTTTATCTTCAATTCTGTCAGCTATCAGTATGTTTCTTTTATTGCTTTCGCCGACAAACTGAATGCAATTACGGTGTCATTGCATCTATCGAAAGTGCCGGAAGATTCCCACCACGCGACCTGGCCGAAGATCGTGGCGGAGCCGGCGAGATTGGCTGCCTATCTCAAATAAAGGGTAGCGTCCACTTTTCGATTATGCGAGCTAAATAAAGGGGGTAATGCCCTTTTGCTCACTTCTTCTTAAGCACAAGCTTTGCACCCGTCGTCTTATACGATTTGCCAGTAACTCGATTAAGTTCATGAGCCAAGCCATGTCCATAGAAAGCAGGACGCGCCCCATTAAAACCGTAACTACCGCGTATCTGCCCATTAGCGTTATAAGCTGCAACAAGGTTTCCAGCCTGGACCTGTGTAAGCCTCTTTATCTCAGGCAGTACTTCCGCCAACCCATTGCCCTCATCGTAACTACGGCATCTGCCCACAGCATTGATATATGCATCCAGTACTACGCCGTAGCGTATAAATATCTTTATCAATTCTGTTGGTAACGCATCACTGCTACACGACAAAGCCTGGGCTTTCCCCATAAATCCATAGGGAACTCTGCCGTTAGCCCCAATTTTGACGGCAACAACTGGAACGCCACGCCCCAGAGCGTACCCAACTTCTTGGTCGGTCCACTCACTAGCATGAAAGTTCTTGGACATCAGCGCGACCAATACATCCATTGAACACAATGCTCGTTCAATATCCTTTTCCCAGGGGCGCGTTGGCTTAATATCCTTGTGCGCTACAAAGCATGAGATGCCAAAGCCCTTCAAGTCGTCTTTAAGCGAACCAGCTTGTTTCTTAATTGTCGACTTGTGACTTAGAAAAACCTTCAGACCTTCGTGCGGCCATATGCTCTTGCGATCAGCTTCAGTAACTTTCATTGGCATAAGCGGGAAATCGTGGTCTGTCTCAAATTATTTTCTTCTGCGAAGAATTCAGCTAGAAAATGGCGGCACAAACACATTGAGCATCAGTATCTCAATATGAGCAGCTACTCGCGCTTCACCCAGCTTTAGACTATTTGGGTGCCCACAGCCATTCCTTAATTTTAGGCAATTCTCCAACTCCTGTTTAACATTTTTGCCAATAACTGATATCGCTTCTATAATTTGCAAGAAATCATTTTCGCCCATTTTGCTCAAATCATCTGCATTCTTTGCTTGCTTCCACTTTGAGTTTCTCCTCGTTGCTTCGGCATTGAAATCTATTAATTTGTTGGTAACCACGTACTCGTAAAGCAGCGCCACGGCTCCAACCCAAGAAAGGACAACAGCTGCTCTATATAATTTTGATTCGTGGCAGAGAATGGCCTGTTGAACGAAATCGCGCGTATCCAGATTTATAATTTTCGTCAGGTGCGCTCTAAGCGACGTTGCCGCGATGGGAGGCGGCGCAGCGGTTAAGGGACCAGCCAATTGCTCAACCAGATGTCTACCATCTCCACGAAGCTCCCATCCGTCAGGTGTCTTAATCGCTTTCCCATCGGAACGGGCCAAAACAGACGCAATGTTAAGTGTCTTTACCGAAGTCAGGCCCGCCTTCAGGGCCACTTCCCGGATCTGCTTTATAGGTTTTGGCTTATTTTCGTCAACAGCTAAACACAGCAAAAGCTGCTCAAGCTGAGTCAGTCCTTCTTGATGTATAAGTTCCTTTAAGTGACCCTCAGTGAGCAAGTTTGTCTCCGATAGTCAATTTATAACTGTCTTTAAGCGCGTACTGATCAGTTGCAGTCTCTACTAGTTTTTGATCTTTTACGACCTGATCCAGATATTGAGTGAGATTGCTTAAATAGGATTTTTTGTAATGCCCAGTTGCGGCTTTCATCGCGTCAATAATTTCCTGCCGGGAAAACGTGCCTTTGTTTGCGACGAAAGTAAGCTGTGCGGCAGCGGCCAATATCAAATCCGGTCCGGATTTTACATCTAACTTTGCTGCGATGGTTTTCGTAGTTCCTGAAATACTGGGGTTATTACCTTTAGACCCAACTCCTTTATTATTTTCTTCCGCTTTCTGACCAATTACTTTGCAATATTCTTTATACAGTTCGGCATATTTACTGACCATCCCATGCAATTCTTCTTTAATAAACTGCTCTTCTCCATCATATTCAATTTCCATCTCACCCAACTTTATGCGTATCCTGCTTGTCATGACTAAATCCTTTTAAGTTACTTAAATTGAATGACGAACCTTGCCTCTTTGATGCATTAACCGTGAGAATTGTTGAGTTCGCTCTCAACATACTTCTCACCTGTTGAAGTCAGGCACCATGCCTTCTTTGAATCTTTCTTATCTGCGGTATCCATTAAAAACCCGTGCGCAATATTTTTATTTACCGCATCATTTATATTCTTTGGCGGCTTCTCTTTGGCAGCGCGGAAAGCTGTTTCGATATCACTCACATTGAAAGACTCCATGTCCTCCATATATTCCAGAAAATAGCCGAGAGCGAGAACCTTCTGAACATCGGTCTTTAATGTAAGAGTCATCAAGAACTCCCTGGCTGAAGATTTCTTTTTCCTCACATTAGCGCCACTTGAGGTAGAAAAAATGGCCTCCTCGAGCTTCTTGACTCGCTCATCAAGAGTTCTAATTTTTTCTTGCATTTGATTTTCGGAACTCATGCTTGTTACTCAACTGTTGGCTTGTTTAAGAAGTTCGGGGACTCTATATGGGGGTAATACGTAACGTCCGGCTTTGTCTTTCTTTATCTTGTAGCTGCCGCTCAGTTTCCGAAGACAAGTCTTCACGCTCCCGGCTGGCATTGTCCCGAGATCAATAATCTCTTTGGGCAACAGACCATCCTCCGTCTCGAAATAGAGCGCTCGCGCCTTTGCAGCAGCAAGTATTAATTCGATCTTTCTGTTGTTGTCCTCAATGTCATCAAACGCCGGCAAAAAACTGAGCTCGTGAGATTCGCCATCTATGACCACGAATGGCTTTAAAAGCTCGGCTAGCTTCTTTCGGTCAGCCGCCTTCGAGTCACTCGAAATCAAATCGGCCAGGGGGTCGTCGTTCTTGATGCCCATATATACCTATAGCGAAAACGTGTACGTTCTGAAACCGAGAATAGTGTCCGCCCTATCTATGGGAAATGCAAGCCCCGCCCGCGGCCCAGGCCAGGGCCCTTATCAGGCTAGTCGATTCCAGTATTTATTGGCCCATTTTGGCATCTACCCTTGCGGGATGGATTGGGCCGCTATGCTCTGCTCCCCGGAGTGGAGCACAGCTAGGGATATGGACAATAGTTAGTTTCAAAGTGATATTAATTATCTATACAATTGTTATACAACTAATTGGAAAATAGACTAAAAAAAATATACAGCTAATAAATATGACAAGAAAACCAGATAGTCACTATGTCATTCGCTCTACTCAACTCCGGGGGGCAGAGCGGAGCGGATACCCTTGGATGTCGCCGAGCACTGGAGCGAGCAAGGCTGGCCCGCAGGGGCGAAGGCAGGAGCCGAGCCCGGGCGATCTGCATAAGGACATGCTGTGAGCCCTGCCCCGCAGCGAGCGAAGCGCACAGGGGATTGGCCGGCATCCGGGGGAAAGCGATTTTGGTGACTTTTGACGCCACAAAAGTCACCCGTCCGTGGGACGGAAGCCCACCCTTTTGAATAGAGACCACAAACAGCAGACGCAAGATTCCGGGTGACTTCGTCACCTGCCGGTCTGCGCTTCCCTGCTCCGACCGCGGGCCCGCCCGCGCTTTCCGTGCGCGGTCCTTCGCCGTATACGGCGAAGCCATCCCGCCTCCCATGTTGGTGGGCGACATAAATGAAAAGCCCCGCTTTCGCGGGGCTCTCCAATTTCTTCTTCACTTTTAATCAACCGAAGGTTGATTAAAAGTCCATGTCGCCGCCCATGCCACCTTGTGGCATCTGGGGCTTATCGTCCTTCGGCAGCTCGGCCACCATGGCCTCGGTGGTGATCAGGAGGCTCGCCACGGACGCGGCATTCTGCAGCGCAGTGCGGGCTACCTTGGTCGGATCCAACACGCCCATCTCGACCATGTCGCCGTACTCGGAAGTAGCAGCGTTGAAGCCGAAGTTGCCCTTGCCTTCCGCGACCTTGTTCAGCACCACGTCGGCGGCTTCGCCGGCGTTGGTGACGATCTGGCGCAGGGGCTCTTCCATGGCCTTGAGCAGGATGGCGATGCCGGCCTGCTGGTCTTCGTTGGAGCCCTTCAGGGTCTTGATGGCCTGCTTGGCACGCACCAGGGCGACACCGCCGCCGGGGACGATGCCTTCTTCGACGGCCGCACGGGTGGCGTGCAGGGCGTCTTCGACGCGGGCCTTCTTCTCTTTCATCTCGACTTCGGTCGCCGCACCCACTTTGATGAGGGCCACGCCGCCGGACAGTTTGGCGACGCGCTCCTGCAGCTTCTCCTTGTCGTAGTCCGAGGTGGTGTCTTCCACTTGCTTGCGGATGGCTTCGACGCGGGCCTGGATGTCGGCCGCTTTGCCGGCGCCGTCGATGACGGTGGTGTTCTCTTTGTCCACGATCACTTTCTTGGCTTCGCCCAAGTCGGTGATGCTGGCCTTCTCCAGGGTCAGGCCCAGCTCCTCGGAGATGACCGTGGCCTTGGTGAGGACGGCGATGTCTTTCAGCATGTCTTTGCGACGGTCGCCGAAGCCCGGGGCTTTGACGGCCACGACCTTGACGATGCCGCGGATGGTGTTGACCACCAAGGTGGCCAGGGCTTCGCCCTCCACGTCTTCGGCCACCACGAGCAGGCTACGGCCGCTCTTGGCCACGGCTTCCAGCACCGGGAGCATCTCGCGGATGTTGGATATCTTCTTGTCGCAGAGCAGGATGTAGGGCTTGTCGAGCTCGGCGCTCATGTTGCCCTGGTTGTTGATGAAGTAGGGCGACAGGTAACCGCGGTCGAACTGCATGCCTTCGACCACTTCCAGCTCGTCGATCAAGGCGGAGCCCTCTTCGACGGTGATGACGCCTTCTTTGCCGACCTTCTGCATGGCCTGGGAGATCAGCTTGCCGATGACTTCGTCGCCATTGGCAGAGATGGTGCCGACCTGGGCGATGGACTTGTTGTCGGACGAGGGCTTGGAGAGCTTCTTCAGCTCAGCCACGGCCGCGACCACGGCCTTGTCTATGCCGCGCTTGAGGTCCATGGGGTTCATGCCAGCGGCGACGGCCTTCAAGCCTTCGCGCATGATGGCCTGGGCCAACACGGTGGCGGTGGTGGTGCCGTCACCCGCTTCGTCTGAAGTCTGGGAGGCGACTTCCTTCACCATCTGGGCGCCCATGTTCTCGAACTTGTCTTTCAGTTCGATCTCTTTGGCGACGGACACGCCGTCTTTGGTGATGGTGGGGGCGCCGAAGCTCTTCTCGAGCACGACGTTGCGGCCCTTGGGGCCCAAAGTGGCTTTGACCGCGTTCGCCAGGATGTTGACGCCGCGGAACATGCGCTGACGCGCATCGTCACCGAATCTGATCTCTTTGGCAGCCATCGTTATTTCCTCGAAAATTGATTCTTGAGATTGGGATGAAGCGGGCGGAGAAGGCTTACTTCTCGATCACGCCGATGATGTCTTCCTCACGGAGCACTACGTACTCGTCGGTGCCTTCCTTGTATTCGGTGCCGCTGTACTTGCCGAAGAGCACGGTCTCGCCGACCTTCACGTGCAGGGGACGGTTCTTGCCGCCCTTCAGGCTCTTGCCCGGGCCCACGGCGATGATCTTGCCCTTGCTGGGCTTCTCGGCCGCGTTGTCCGGGATCAGGATGCCGCCGGCTGATTTGGTCTCAGACTCGAGACGCTTCACAATGGCGCGGTCGCCTAGGGGACGAATCTTCATGGAAAGCTCTCCTAACGAAATCATTTACGGGTTTGAAGGGTCATAATTGGCAGCTCGGAAAGGGCTTTAGCACTCATCCGAAGCGAGTGCTAATAATAGTGTCTAACCCCGCGTAGTTCAAGGGCTTGGGACTGAGTAAATAGTAGCCACCGAGGGATAATGGCCGAAAATCATATAGTTACGCTCTGCACGGTGCCGGACCGAAAGACCGGTGAGCGTATCGCCGAGGTATTGGTGGAAGAAAGGCTGGCCGCCTGCGTGAATCTGGTGCCAGGCTTGGTCTCGTACTTATAGGTGGCAGGGCAAGGTGGAGAAGGCGGAAGAATGCCTCCTCATCATCAAGACCGGAGTATCGCGGTTCGAGTCTTGAAACAGCGCATCAAGGCGCTACACCCTCTAAGATCTGCCGGAGATTATCGCGCTTCCCATCATTCATGGGGATCAGTGCCTACCTAAATTTCTTAACGGAAAGCACGAAATGAAGTCTAAAAATGGTTCTTTTGCTCTCTGGCGGCGTTGCGTGCGCCCTCGCCTTCCTCGTGTACTCCTAACGTACACTCCGGGTGCTCGGACGCCCGCGCCTAGCCAGAGACCAAAATCCCTCATTTTTAGTGCGCTACTGATCTTTGCTGCACTCCTGAATTTCGCACCGATTGCCGCCTATGCGGATGCGCAGCCTCTGCCGCCGGACCAGGTCTATAAGCTCACGGCGACCGCCGCCCCCGGCACCATCACGGTGCATTGGGCCATCTTGCCGGGCTATTACCTATATAAGGACAAGTTCCGCTTCATCAGCCACATCACGGGCATCAAGCTCGGTGAGGCGCAGTTCCCCACCGGCGAGACCAAGACGGACCCCTTCTTCGGCAAGCAAGAGATCTATCACAAGGAAGTGACGGCCACCCTGCCCTACACCGGCGAAGGGAAGCTGGACCTCGAGATCGTGTACCAGGGTTGTGCGGAGATCGGCTTCTGCTATCCGCCCCAGCATAAGGATGTGAACCTGATCTTGACCGCGGCGGCACCGGCGCAGCCGGTGACGGCGGCTGTCGTCGCTGGCGCGGTGAACCCGCCGGATCTGGAAACGCTGGCCAACGGCAGCAACTCCGATACCAACAAGTTCCTGCCGCCGGATCAGGCTTTCAAGTTCACCGCCGAGGCGAAAGACCAGAACACCCTGGAGCTGCGCTGGCAGGTGACTCCGGGCTATTACCTCTATCGCCAGAAGTTCCATCTCACCAGCGATAACCCGGACGTGCAGCTCGGCACGCCGGACTTCCCGCAAGGCGAGATCAAGAACGACCCGTATCTCGGCACCAGCGAGATCTACCCGAACGACGTGGACGTGCTGGTCCCGGTGACGCGCAACAACGGCGCCGGAAAATTCACCCTGACGGCGGTGTACCAGGGCTGCGCGGAAGCAGGCTTCTGCTATCCGCCCATCACTCACACGGTGCCGCTGGATATGGCTGCTGCGGGACCCATGATTGGCCCTGTGCCTGAGGCCCAACCTGTGGCTGAGCAAGATCGACTCGCGGCCCTGGTGCGCAGCGGCAACTTGGCCTGGGTGTTCCTGGCCTTCGTGGGCTTCGGTCTCTTGCTGACTTTCACGCCCTGCGTGCTACCCATGCTGCCCATCATCTCCGGCATCATCGTGGGCCAGGGGAAGAAGCTCACCACGGGACGCGCGTTTCTTCTCTCCCTCACCTATGTACTCGCCATGGCGGCCACTTATGCAGTGGCGGGCATCGTGGTGGGTCTCCTGGGCGCCAACGTGCAGGCGGCGCTGCAGAACCCCTGGGTGCTCACAGTGTTCAGCCTGATCTTCGTGCTGCTCTCGCTCTCCATGTTCGGACTCTATGACTTACAGATGCCGAGCTTCATCCAGTCCCATCTCACCCATCACGCCAACGCCCAGAAGGCCGGTGCTTTCGTAGGCGTGGGCATCATGGGAGCGCTGTCGGCGCTCATCTGCGGCCCCTGCATCACGGCGCCGCTGGTGGCGGCCTTGGTGGTGATCGGGGAGACGGGCTCTGCGGTGCGCGGCGGCGTGGCGCTCTTCGCGCTGGGTCTCGGCATGGGTGTGCCGCTGCTGATCGTGGGCACCTCGGCGGGCAAGCTGATGCCCAAGGCCGGCGCCTGGATGAATGCGGTGAAGCATGTGTTCGGCGTGATGATGCTGGCGGTGGCCATCTGGTTCATGGCCCGCATCCTGCCGGGGCCGGTGACCCTCGCTCTCTGGGCGGTGCTGGCCATCGTCTGCGGCGTGTACCTCGGGGCGCTCGAGACCGTGCCTCACGGAGCAAGTGGCTGGCGCAAGCTCTGGAAGGGCTTAGGGCTGATCGCCCTCATGTATGGCCTGATCATGCTGGTGGGTGCGGCCATGGGTGGGGACGATTTGTTCAAGCCTCTCGCCCGCTTTGAGATGACTGCCCCTGCAGCGGGTGGCACAGTGGCGGCGACTCAGGCGAGTGCATTGCCCTTTAAGCGGATCAAGACGGAAGCGGATCTGGACCGGGAGATCGCTGCGGCCACGGCGGCCAAGAAGCCGGTGATGCTGGATTTCTCGGCGGACTGGTGCGTGGCCTGCAAGGAACTGGAGCACGACACCTACAGCGACCCCCAGGTGCAGGCGGCGCTCGCCAACGCGGTGCTGCTGCAGGCGGATGTGACCAACAACGATGCGGACGACCAGGCGCTCTTCAAACGCTTCATGATCTACGGCCCGCCCAGCGTGATGTTCTTCGGCACCGACGGCCAGGAAATGGCCATGGACCGGGTGGTCGGGTATCTTGCGCCCTCGGACTTTTTGAAAAGAGTGCAGGCTGCTTTCGGCACACCCTGACGCCGCTCAGCCTGAGCTAGACGACGATGTTGTCCGCACACCCTTTCCTCTACGGTGCGCTGCTCGTCGCCCTATTTGTCGTGGTGGCAGTGGGACGAACTTTAATTCTGCTCGATGTTGCGGCGCGACGATCGCGCCGCCCGAGGAAACCGCTAACTAATGGAGGCGTCGTCGTCTTCATCATGCTTATAATCGCGGTATGCTTAGGCGCCTTCCTGTATTTCCGTGCAACTTTCCCGCACTGACACCCTAGAGAACATTCCATGAAGCCTCCCCGTCATCCTGCTTTGATCGCGCTCGTCTTGGTGGCGGCCCTGGCCGCGGGCTTCGTGGCCTACCGCTGGGTGGCCCCGGGCTCGGCGCCGGCGCCCCAGGCTTCCACCGCCATGCCCGCCGCGGGCAAGACCATGACGGCCGATGAGGCTTTGAACCTGAAGTTCGATTCGCTCGACGGTACCGGCAGCCACCGGCTGACGGACTGGCACGGTAAGGCGGTGATCCTGAATTTCTGGGCTACCTGGTGCCAGCCCTGCAGGCAGGAGATCCCGCTCCTGGTGCGCCTCCAGGCCCAGTACGCGGCACAAGGCTTGCAGGTGGTGGGCATCGCCACCGATGAGACGGACGAGAAGAGCGTGCAGGCCTTCCTGAAGAAGATGGTGGTGAACTACCCGATGCTCATGGGCACTGACGACGTGGGCAACATGGTGGCGGGCTTCGGGGGCAACCTGATCGGCCTGCCCTATACCGTGGTCCTGGACCGCAACGGCAAGGTGCTCTCTATCCATGCCGGGGAACTGCACCCGGAAGAAGCCCAGCCTCTGGTGGATATGGCCTTGAGTGGCAAGGCGCCGGCGGCAAGCTCGGCGCCAGCCGCGGCAACGGCTAGTCGGGTGGCAACCACGGCCAAATAAGGCCTATCTCCGTCGAAACCACTCCCCCATGCTGGTCTGGCATGGACAAACCGCCTTTCTTGAACCACAATTAAGCAGCCTCATGGTAGAGTGAGGCTGGTTGCTATGACCCGGCCATGCGAGCAGGGCATAAAATCGGCTAAAAGCCGGTAATCTGATGGGAATCTTCTGGTAACGGTTATTTTCGATACAAACGGACCTGCCCCAGGAATGGCTCGCCCGTAGGGTTTCCGCCTCCCAAAAAGAGGCTGCCAGATCAGGGCCCTAAGCCCTGCCTGCACCCTGAACGATCGGCAAGGAAAATGCTGGTATCACGCGTGAACATCCCGGAAACGAGGTGAACGTGGCTCAGATCCTGTTGTTGAATGGTCCTAACCTGAACCTCCTGGGCAAGCGGGAACCCCATCTCTATGGGCCCGATACCCTGGCGGCGGTGGAGAAGCACCTGACGGCGCTGGCGAAGCAGCTGGGGCATGAGCTGGATTGCTTCCAGAGCAACCACGAAGGCGCCCTCATCGACCGCATCCAGAAGACCTCCTCCGATGGCACCGCCATCATGATCTTCAACCCGGGCGGCTATACCCATACCAGCATCGCGCTCCGGGATGCCCTGCTCGCCGTGGCCCTTCCCTTCATCGAAGTCCACGTGAGCAACCCTTTCCGGCGCGAGCACTTCCGCCGCCATTCCTATTTCACGGACATCGCTGCCGGCCTCATCTCCGGCCACGGTGCCGTGGGCTATGAGCTTGCGCTCAGCGCCGCCGCCCGGCGACTGGCCCAGCAGACCAACAGCAACTGAAAATCTATTAATCAGCGAACTGACTATTCCGACGGGGTGAACCATGGATATCCGCAAGGTCAAGAAGCTCATCGAACTCCTGGAAGAATCCGGCATCGCCGAGATCGAGATCACCGAAGGTGAAGAGTCGGTGCGCATCAGCCGCTATAACGCCCCGCCGGCACAACAGATGATGATGGCCCAGGCCCCCATGGCCGCCGCGCCTGCGGCGATGGCCCATGCCGCCGCGCCGGCTGCCGCTGCTGCCCCGGCCGCGCCTGCGCTGCCTGCCGGCCATGCGGTGAAGTCCCCCATGGTGGGCACCTTCTATCGCTCCGCTTCCCCGGGCGCCAAGCCCTTCGTGGAAGTGGGCCAGACGGTCAAGGAAGGCGAGGTGCTGTGCATCATCGAGGCCATGAAGATGATGAACCAGATCGAGTCCGACAAGGCTGGCGTGGTCAAAGCCATCCTCGCAGACAACGGCGACGCCGTAGAGTTTGGTTTACCTCTGTTCATTATTGAATAAGAGATCACCATGTTAGAAAAAGTCGTCATCGCCAACCGCGGCGAGATCGCGCTCCGCATCCTGCGCGCCTGTAAGGAACTCGGCATCCGCACCGTGGCTGTGCATTCCACGGTGGACAAGGATCTGAAGCACGTGCTCTTGGCCGACGAGTCGGTCTGCATCGGCCCGCCGCCTTCCGCCGAGAGCTACCTCAACATGCCGGCCATCATCAGCGCCGCCGAAGTGACGGACGCGGTGGCCATCCACCCGGGCTACGGCTTCCTGGCCGAGAACGCGGATTTCGCGGAGCGCGTGGAGCAGAGTGGCTTCATCTTCATCGGGCCGCGGCCTGAGACCATCCGCCTCATGGGCGACAAGGTCTCGGCCAAGAAGGCCATGCTGAAAGCCGGCGTGCCCACGGTGCCGGGCTCCGAAGGCGCCCTGCCGGAAGACCCGAAAGAGATGCTGCGCATGGGCCGCGAGACGGGCTATCCCGTGATCATCAAGGCCGCCGGCGGCGGCGGTGGTCGCGGCATGCGGGTGGTACATAGCGAAGCGGCCCTGGTGGCCGCTGTGGGCATGACCAAGACCGAGGCCAAGGCGGCCTTCGGCAACGACATGGTCTATATGGAGAAATTCCTGGAGCGTCCGCGCCACGTGGAGTTCCAGGTCCTGGCCGACGGCCAGGGCAACGCGGTGCATCTGGGCGAGCGCGACTGCTCCATGCAGCGGCGCCACCAGAAGGTGATCGAGGAAGCCCCGGCCCCGGGCATCACCGAGAAGCAGCGCCGCACCATGGGCGAGCGGGTGGCGGAAGCCTGTAGCGACATCAAGTATCGCGGCGCGGGGACTTTCGAGTTCCTGTATCAGGACGGCAGCTTCTACTTCATCGAGATGAACACTCGCGTGCAGGTGGAGCACCCGGTGACGGAGTTCATCACGGGCATCGACATCGTGAAGTGGCAGCTCATGATCGCCGCCGGCATGCCCTTCACGCTCCGGCAGAAGGACATCCAGTTCAAGGGCCACGCCTTCGAGTGCCGCATCAACGCGGAAGACCCGCGCAAGTTCACCCCCTCGCCCGGGCTCATCACCCGCTGGCACGCACCGGGCGGTCCCGGCATCCGGGTGGATTCCCACGCCTATAGCGGCTACACGGTGCCGCCGAACTACGACTCGCTCATCGGCAAGGTGATCTCCTACGGCGACGACCGGAACTCGGCACTGGCACGCATGCGCACCGCTCTGCAAGAGATCGTGGTGGAAGGCATCACCACCAACGTGCCGCTGCATCAGGAGTTGTTCAGCGACTCGGCGTTCATCGCGGGCGGGACCAACATCCATTACTTAGAGAAAAAGTTGGGACTCTGATCCCACTACCATGCCCGCCTGGCTTGAGTTAAAAATCGCGGTAGGCGGGCTCGACTCCGAGCAGCTGGAAGAAGCGCTGCTCTCAGCCGGTGCGCTTTCCGTGACGCTGAAAGACGGCGGCGACGAGCCTCTCTACGAACCCGATCCCCTGAAGCCGCCCCTCTGGTCCGATACCCGCATGACGGCGCTGTTCGCTGCCGATGCGGACATGGATGGGGTGCGGGCTTTTCTGCTGGTGAGCCTCGGCCTCAAGCATCTGCCGGACCATACGGTGGAACCGCTACAGGACCGGGACTGGGTGCGGGAATGGATGAAAGATTTCAAACCCATGCGCTTCGGCAAGCGGCTCTGGGTCTGCCCCACGGGCTTCACGCCGCCAGATCCCAACGCCGTGAACCTGCTGTTGGACCCGGGCCTCGCTTTCGGCACCGGCACCCATGCCACCACGGCGCTGTGCCTGGAATGGCTGGACGGGGCGGAGCTGGCCGACTGCGGGGTGATCGACTACGGCTGTGGCTCCGGCATCTTGGCCATCGCTGCCGCCCGCCTGGGGGCGAAGTACGTGCTGGCGGTGGACCACGATCCCCAGGCGCTCACAGCGACCCGGGACAATGCCCAGCGCAACGGCGTGGAGCACCGCATCCGGGTCTCGCCACCGGAAGCCCTGCCGGACAACCACGCGGACGTGCTGCTCGCCAACATCCTGGCCGGGCCCCTCGTTAAGCTCGCGCCCCTCTTCGCCCGTCGCCTAAGGACGGGCGGCCGGCTGGTGCTCTCCGGTATCCTTGAGACTCAGGAACAGGAATTGCGCGAGGCTTATGCCCCGCACTTCAGTTCATTTGAGACCACGAAGAGAGAAGATTGGTTGAGGATCGTCGCCGTCCGGAAACCGGACTGAGTCTAAAAATGGCTCTTTTGTCCTTTGGCGGTGTTGCGGACGTCCTCGCAGTCCTCACGTACTCGCAAGTACGCTCCGGCTTCTCGGCCGCCCGCGCCTAGCCAAAGTACAAAATCCCTCATTTTTAGGCGCACGTTGTAATCTAGAAGCATGTTAACTACCTGTAGCCACTGCAAGACTCGTTTCCGCATCAGCGACGCGCAACTGCGCGCCGCCCAAGGCCAAGTGCGCTGCGGCAAATGCCACGAGGTGTTCGACGCCTTCCAAGGCTTGGACGGCGCAGTGGAGGATATGCCTGAGGATACTGGTACGGGTTTAGAGTCAGTCTCGACTCCGCCGCCAGCAGATGTGACCGCGCCCTTCACGGCTACGAGCGAGCCTGCACCTGAGCTTGATGTGGCCCTGGCTGCGATCGAGGAGCAGCCGGTGGAGGCCCCCACCCTCAAGGCTGGCCCGCGCAAAGGCAGCCTGCCGCCCATCGACGATCTTTTTGCGGAGTTGATGGGCACTCCTGCCGCGGAGCCCGAGCTGCCTGCCACGCCTGAGCCCAGCTTCGACGCGGATTACGTGGACAAGATCGATCGTTCCGTCGAATTCACGGTGGACTTGAATATATCCACGCCCCACGAGGACCTGCCCCTGCCCCCCGAGGCGCGGCCGCGCCGACCCTGGGTCAGCGCCCTGTGGTGGTCGGGCATCGTGCTGATGCTCGTGCTTTTGGGATTACAGATCGTCAATGCGAACCGCGCGACCCTGGCCCAGAACCCGGTGCTGGGGCCCTCGCTGATGGCGCTGTATTCGGCCCTGGGGCGTCCGGTGCCGCCGCCGCGGTCGATATCCGCCTGGGACGTGAACGGCCTCAACGTGACCAGCGACCCGCAGGTGCCGGGGGTGCTCTCCATCACCGGCGCCCTGCAGAACCAGGCGGAGTTCACGCAGCCCTGGCCTTATCTCCGGGTGGAGCTGACGGACCGCTTCGGCCAGCCCTTGCGTAGCCGCGACTTCAAACCCGGCGACTACCTGCCGGGGCCCCAGGCCAACACGCTCTTGGCGGCCGGCCAGGCGGCCCGCTTCCGCATCGACATCGCGGACCCGGGCGCGGACGCAGTGGGCTTCACGCTCGCGCCCTGCTTCGACCTGCCCGCCGGACGGGTCTGCTCAGTCCCGGAGCGGGACTAAAGGCCGAGCGGGCTCGGAAAAAAATCTGACGCTCCGCTGCTGGCGTCGCGCCCGGAGCGGACATCCTGGCCGCGCGTCTCACGCCTGCACGAGGCCCCTTAATTTTTTTCGAGTCGACGACCACGGGCCTCTCTGCCTGTCCAACAACATCGACTGAATGCCCTTTGATTTCATTGGGGGTTTCCCGCGTTGTCATGTGACAAGCCGTGCGGAAACCGTGCTGTCAAATGGGTGAAACGCGCGTCGCGGAAAAATTTCAAGCTTTGACAGCCAGAAGATTCTGGCTATTATTTCGCCTCGATTCCAAGCAGCAGAACTTTTGCGCACACCATGCGTATAGGGCCGTATTCTCTCCGCAACAACCTGGTGCTGGCGCCCATGGCAGGCGTCACCGACCGGCCGTTCCGCCAGCTGTGCAAGGCGCTCGGCGCGGGCATGGCCGTGTCGGAGATGACCACCTCCCGGGCAGAGCTGCGCGACAGCCTGAAGAGCCGTCGCCGCCGCGACCACGAGGGCGAGGTGGAGCCGCGCATCGTGCAGATCGCCGGTGCGGAACCGGAGATGATGGCCGAGGCCGCCCGCTTCAACGTGGCCGAAGGCGCCCAGATCATCGACATCAACATGGGCTGCCCGGCCAAGAAGGTCTGCAACAAGGCCGCGGGCTCGGCGCTGCTGCAGGACGAGGAGCTGGTGAAACGCATCTTGGATGCAGTGGTGGGCGCGGTGGACGTGCCCGTGACCCTGAAGATACGCACCGGCTGGGACCGGGAGCACAAGAACGGCGTGAGCATCGCGAAGCTGGCCGAAGACGCCGGCATCCAGGCGCTCGCGGTGCATGGCCGCACCCGGGCTGACCTGTACGCGGGTGAGGCGGAATACGCGACCATCCGCGCCATCAAGGAGGCGGTGCGCGATACCGGTGATCGCCAACGGCGACGTGGCGGACTCCGGCGAAGGCAGCCGACGTGCTGGCCGCGACCGGCGCCGATGCCCTCATGGTCGGGCGCGCGGCCCAGGGTCGGCCGTGGATATTCCGCGAAATCGGACATTATCTGGCGACCGGCGAGCCTCCTGGCCGCCGCCTTCGTCAACGGAGATAGGCGAGATCATGCTGGGCCACCTGGAGAACCTCTACGGGTTCTACGGTGAGTTCAGCGGGGTGCGAGTGGCCCGCAAGCACATCACCTGGTATCTGAAGACCCTGCCCCAGGCAGGCGGCTTCCGGGACCGGGTGGTGCGGGTCGAGAGCGCGAAAGAACAACAAGCATTGATCCGCGCTTATTTCGCGGACCAGAACATCACGGAGTTGGCAGCATGAGCAATAGGACCGGGGCGCAGCGGGTATTGGAAGTGGTGGATGGGGGCAATCAGCATGGCGCATCCGCGCCTGGCGGCCATTCATTGCGCGAGCATGCGGAGAAGACCCTGCGTCGCTATTTCACGGACCTGAACGGCCACGACCCTTCCGACCTCTACGAGATGGTGCTGGGCGAGATCGAGCAGCCCCTGCTCAAGACCCTCATGGAATACACCCGTGGGAACCAGTCCCGGGCAGCGAGTATTTTGGGTTTGAACCGTAGCACGCTGCGCAAAAAGCTTAGGCAACATAAGATTAATTCGTAAAGGGGCCTTAAAGCCCCGGCGAAACCTCGCCTCTATGGCGAGGCTTCGCCCCCTCCCTGTAAAATCAGCGCCCCACCACTTCCTGCGCCCCTGGGGCGACCGATGCGGCCAGCCAAGCGCGCACTCTTAAGCGTCTCCGATAAGACCGGTCTGGTGGACTTCGCCCGTGCCCTGGAGGGCTTGGGTCTCGAACTCCTCTCCACCGGCGGCACGGCCAAGCTCCTGCGCGACTCTGGTCTCAAAGTGAAGGACGTGTCCGAGTACACGGGCTTCCCGGAGATGATGGATGGCCGGGTGAAGACCCTGCACCCGAAAGTGCACGGCGGCCTCCTGGGACGGCGCGGTGTAGATGATGTGATCATGAGTGAGCACGGCATCTTACCCATCGACATGCTGGTGGTGAACCTCTATCCCTTCGAGAGCACGGTGGCGAGACCCGGTTGCAGCTTCGAGGATGCGATCGAGAACATCGACGTGGGCGGCCCGGCCATGCTGCGCGGCGCTGCCAAGAACCATGCCTCCGTGGCGGTGGTTGTGGACAGTGGCGATTACAGCCGGGTGCTGGATGAGCTGCGGGCTCACGGTGCCGTGAGCGAT
Source organism: uncultured Pseudomonadota bacterium (assembly GCA_963817285.1). Classification (GTDB taxonomy): domain Bacteria; phylum Pseudomonadota; class Gammaproteobacteria; order Natronospirales; family REEB76; genus DASUBN01. The sequence continues at coordinate 58,824 of CAWFOE010000015.1, forward strand.
GCCCTGCGCACCGAGCTCGCGGCCAAGGCCTTCGCCCATACGGCCGCCTATGACGGTGCCATCGCCAACTATCTGACGGCGCGTAAAGCCGACGAGCAGCCGATGCAGTTCCCCGGCACCTACACCGCCCAGTTCACCAAGCTCTATGACCTGCGCTACGGGGAGAACCCGCATCAGCAGGCAGCGTTCTACGGGGAACGGAGTGCGGTGCCGGGCAGCCTCGCCACAGCGACGCTCCTGCAGGGCAAAGAACTCTCTTTCAACAATATCGCCGACGCGGACGCGGCCTTGAGTTGCGTGAACGCTTTCGACACCCCCGCCTGCGTGATCGTGAAGCACGCGAATCCCTGCGGCGTGGCCCTCGCCGCGACGCTCCTGGAAGCCTATGAGCGGGCCTACAGCGTGGACAAGGACTCGGCCTTCGGCGGCATCATCGCCTTCAACCGCCCTCTGGATGGGGCCACGGCCGCCAAGATCCTCGCCAACCAGTTCGTGGAAGTGGTGATCGCTCCCGCCATGGACGAGGCCGCGGTGAAAGCCTTCACCGGCAAGCCCAACGTGCGCGCCCTGGTGACCGGTGCCGCGGCGAAACGTCAGGCGAGCCTGGACTACAAACGCGTGAGCGGCGGGCTCCTAGTGCAGGATATGGATCTCGGCGCTGTGAACGAGAGCGAGTTGAAATGCGTCACGAAGAAGACGCCGAGCGCCGAACAGCTGGTGGACATGCTCTTCGCCTGGCGGGTGGTGAAGTACGTGAAGTCCAACGCCATCGTGTATGCCCGAGGTGGCCTTACCTTAGGGATAGGCGCGGGCCAACCGAGCCGGGTCATGAGCGCACGCATCGCGGCCATGAAAGCCGGCGAAGCCAAGTTCGAGGTGAAGGGCTCCGTCATGGCCTCTGACGCTTTCCTGCCTTTCCGGGATAGCGTGGATGCGGCGGCAGATGCCGGCATCTCCGCCATCATCCAGCCCGGTGGCTCCATGCGCGATAAAGAGACCATCGCGGCGGCGGACGAGCGCGGACTCTCCATGCTATTTACTGGCATGCGCCACTTCCGGCACTAACATGAAAGTACTCGTCATCGGCGGCGGTGGACGCGAACACGCACTGGCCTGGAAGCTGGCCCAGTCTCCCGAGGTGGAGAAGGTGTACGTGGCGCCGGGTAATGCCGGTACCGCCCATGAGAAGAAATGCGAGAACGTGCGCATCAAGGCGGACGATCTCAGCGGCTTGCTGGATTTCGCTTTGGGCCAGGGCGTAGGCCTCACAGTCGTCGGCCCCGAGACACCGCTGGTGCTCGGCGTGGTGGACGCCTTCTCGCAGGCAGGACTCAAATGCTTCGGCGCGAGCCGCCTCGCGGCGCGTCTGGAAGGCTCGAAAATCTTCAGCAAGGATTTCCTGAAGCGCCACCATATCCCCACCGCTGAGTACCAGAGTTTCTCTGTGCTGGACCAGGCCCTCGCCTATATACGGGAGCGCGGCGCGCCCATCGTGGTGAAGGCCGATGGCCTCGCGGCTGGGAAAGGTGTGGTCGTCGCTGAAACGTTGGAGCAAGCAGAAGCTGCCGTAAGGGACATGCTGGCGGGCAACGCCTTCGGCGATGCGGGTCACCGGGTGGTGATCGAGGAGTTCCTCCAGGGCGAGGAAGCGAGTTTCATCGTGATGGCGGACGGCGAACACGTGCTGCCCCTCGCCACCTCCCAGGACCACAAACGCGTGGGCGATGGCGACACCGGCCCTAACACCGGCGGCATGGGGGCCTACTCACCGGCTCCGGTGGTCTCGGGCGCCATCCACGAGCGGGTGATGCGCGAAGTGATCCGCCCCACCATCCAGGGCATGGCCAGCGAGGGCGTGCCTTATACCGGTTTCCTGTACGCAGGCCTCATGATCGGCGCCGATGGCGCCCCCAAGGTGCTGGAGTTCAACTGCCGCTTCGGTGACCCGGAGACCCAGCCTATCCTGATGCGGCTCAAATCCGATCTGGTGACGCTCTGCGAAGCGGCCCTGGCGGGCACCCTCAACAAGGTGAGCGCCGAGTGGGACGGCCACTCGGCAGTGGGCGTAGTGCTGGCGGCGGACGGCTACCCGGGCGAATACAAGAAGGGCGACATCATCACCGGCCTGCCGCCTTTCCCCAACGAACGCATCAAAGTATTCCATGCGGGCACTGAGGAGCAGGACGGCAAGCTGGTGACCTCCGGCGGGCGCGTCTTGTGCGTGACGGCCTTGGGCGAATCCGTGGCCGATGCCCGCATGCGCGCCTACCACGTGGCCGACGGCATCCGCTGGCCGGGCCGCTTCTTCCGTAAGGACATCGGCTGGCGCGCGGTGCAGCGGGAAGAACAGAGCCCGAATTCAACTAGATTAGGCATCCACTTCGACAGCACTTGGCCCAAGAATCCCTAAGGTCTTAGATAGCCAGAGAGCACGACTGCAGGGACGCAGTTGCTGACAAGATCCAATTTTAGTTGGCTTTGCTGTAGAGGGCGTCGAATACGACGTTCCAAGACTTACCGCCGTCCGGCGATATCTCCCAGACCTGCCGCACGCTGCCGTTGCCCGGGGTCCAAGTCATGCGGGTCGGTTCGCGCTTGCCCTTGCTCACCTGCTCGCCGGTGAGCACCATGCGGCCATCCTTCAAGCCACCCTCCAGCACCACCAGGGTGCCGCTGGAATCCACCCAGGTCTGATGCCAGACCTTGCGGGGGGCATCGTAGATGGCGAAGCTGCCGCCGGTGCCGCCTTCCACGCTGGTCCATTCTTCCTGCACCACGCAGCCACCATAGGTCTTAGCGACATGGTCGCGGCCGATGAGCTTGCCGGCGGCGGCGCTGACGTTCCAATCCCCCAGCCAGAAATCGAACTGCTTATAGATGAGGTCCGCGCAGGCTGCATGGGCGAGGCCCGGCAGCAAGCCGAGGCAAAGCAGCAATGTCGTACGTGTGGGCCAGGCCATGGGGCCTCCTAGGGATCAGGTCTTCACTGTATATGACCCTTGAGCTCCGCCCAAGTTCAATCCCTGGAAACGATGACGCCCCGGACCCATGGGGCACGAGGCGTCGTTCGTGGACAAAAGTCCCTGTCTACCGGCGTCCTACTGACGTTTCATCGAATCGAAGAACTCGCCGTTGGTCTTGGTGTCCTTCAGCTTGTCCAGCAGGAACTCGCTGGCGGCCAGCTCGTCCATGGGGTGCAGGAGCTTGCGCAGGATCCAGATCTTCTGCAGTTCGTCCTGCGGTACCAACAGTTCCTCGCGGCGGGTGCCGGAGCGGTTGATGTTGATGGCCGGGAACACGCGCTTCTCGGCGATACGGCGATCGAGATGTATCTCGGAGTTGCCGGTGCCCTTGAACTCTTCGTAGATCACGTCGTCCATGCGCGAGCCGGTCTCGACCAGCGCAGTGGCGAGGATGGTGAGCGAACCGCCCTCTTCGATGTTGCGGGCCGCACCGAAGAAGCGCTTGGGGCGCTGCAGGGCGTTGGCATCCACACCGCCGGTGAGCACCTTGCCGGAGGCCGGCACCACGGTGTTGTAGGCACGCGCCAGACGCGTGATGGAATCCAAGAGGATGACCACGTCGCGCTTGTGCTCGACCAGGCGCTTGGCCTTCTCGATGACCATCTCAGCGACCTGCACGTGGCGGGTAGCCGGCTCGTCGAAGGTGGAGGAGACGACCTCGCCCTTCACGGAGCGCTGCATCTCGGTCACTTCTTCGGGCCGCTCGTCGATGAGCAGCACGATGAGGTAGACGTCTGGATAGTTGGCGCCGATGCTCTGGGCGATGTTCTGCAGCATCATGGTCTTGCCGGCCTTGGGCGGCGAGACGATGAGGCCGCGCTGGCCCATGCCGATGGGCGCGACCATGTCGATGATGCGGGCGGTGATGTCTTCGGTGGAGCCGTTGCCGCGCTCCATCTTGAAGCGGCGCTTGGGGAAGAGCGGCGTCAGGTTCTCGAACAGCACCTTGTTCTTGGCGTTCTCGGGCGGATCGAAGTTGATGTGATCCACCTTGAGGAGCGCGAAATAGCGTTCGCCTTCCTTCGGGGGGCGGATCTTGCCGGCCACGGAGTCGCCGGTACGCAGGTTGAAGCGGCGTATCTGGCTGGGGGAGACGTAGATGTCGTCCGGTCCGGCAAGATAGGAGCCTTCGGCGGAGCGCAGGAAGCCGAAGCCGTCCTGCAGTATCTCCAGCACACCGTCACCGGAGATCTCCTCTCCGTTGCGGGCGTGGGCCTTCAAGATGGAGAAGATCACGTCCTGCTTGCGCGAACGTGCCATGCCTTCGAGGCCCATGGATTCGGCCAGTTCGATGATGGCTTCCGCCGGCCTGCGTTTGAGTTCTGTGAGGTTCATAACTTTATAATTACTCGGATTTTTGGTTAGTGCCCGGCGGGAACCGGGTGGGGATGGATAGAGAGCTTGTCTTGAGACTGGTCTTGCATGACTGCAACCGGCGGCGTACCCCGTCCCCGGTTCACAGGTTGGTCTCGATGAACGCAGCGAGCTGCGACTTGGACATGGCGCCGACCTTCTGGGCCTGCACGTTGCCGTCCTTGAATATCATGAGCGTCGGGATGCTGCGGATGCCGTACTTCTGCGTCACCTGCTGGTTCTCATCCACGTTGACCTTGGCGATCTTGAGCTTGCCCTGGTAGTCCGCGGCGACCTCGTCGAGGATCGGGGCGATCATCTTGCAGGGACCACACCATTCGGCCCAATAGTCCACCAGCACGGGCACGCTGGACTTCAGGACGTCGTTCTCAAAATTGGCATCGCTGGTATAGACGATTTGGTCGCTCACGGTTAAAAAGCCTCCTTAACGGCTCGAAATCTTGCACTTTGGGCGGGTACGAGCGGGCGCGTGATATTCCGAAAACTCGGCGGGATGATGTGACGGGACGTGCCGGTTAAGGCACAATATCGCGGCTTGCTCGCAGCTGCTGGGTGATAGAACCTGGTGAATCGCTTGGAAAATCAGCCCGTACGGGGCGCGGGCAGTCGGCGTTATTGGGATATTTGAGCCCAATCCCGCCCAGAATGCAAGCCCCGCCGTCAACCATGGATCCCCAACATTGAGCGACCTTAAATTCGAGACTTTAGGCCTGGCCGAACCCCTGCTGCAGAGCGTGCGGGAAGCGGGCTTCAAGGGCTGTACGCCGATCCAAGCCGAGACCCTGCCGATAGCGCTCGCCGGACGCGACGTCGCCGGCCAGGCCCAGACCGGCACCGGCAAGACCGCCGCTTTCCTCCTGGCTCTGTTCCAGCATCTGCTCAACCACCCCGCTCCGCCTTCCCGCCGCCACGACCATCCCCGCGCTCTCGTGATCGCACCCACCCGCGAGCTCGCAGTGCAGATCCACAAGGACGCGGAACAACTCGGCAAGTATTCCGGCATCAGCATGGCGGTGGTGTACGGCGGCGAGGATTACGAGAAGCAGCGCGAGCGTGTGGCTTCGGGCGTGGACGTGCTCATCGGCACGCCGGGCCGGCTCATCGATTACATGAAGCAGCACGTGTTCGACCTGCGCCACGCGCAGGTGCTGGTGCTGGACGAAGCGGACCGCATGTTCGACATGGGCTTCATCGCTGACATCCGCTACCTCTTGCGGCGCCTGCCACACCCGACCGCACGCCTCTCCATGCTCTTCTCCGCCACGCTCTCGCACCGCGTGCTCGAACTCTCCTACGAGCACATGAACAACGCCGAGTTCGTGCGCATCGAGCCGGACAAGGTCACCGCCGACAACGTGCGCCAGGCGCTGTTCTTCCCGGCCAGCAACGAGAAACTGCCGCTCCTGGTCGGTCTGCTGCGGAAGATAGATCCACACCGCACCATGGTGTTCGTGAACACCAAGCGCGTGGCGGAAGACGTGGTGGCCATGCTGAACGGCAACGGCTACAAGAGTGAGGTGCTCTCGGGGGACGTGCCGCAGAACAAGCGCCTGCGCCTCCTGCGGGAGTTCACCGCCGGCGAGCTGCCGGTGCTGGTGACCACCGACGTGGCCTCCCGCGGCCTGCACATCCCCGACGTGAGCCACGTGTTCAACTACGACCTGCCCCAGGACGCGGAAGACTACGTGCACCGCATCGGCCGCACGGCCCGGGCGGGCGCCTTCGGCGATGCCTTGAGTTTCGCGTGTGAGGAATACTCCTTCTCACTGCCGGACATCGAGAAATACATCGGCCACTCCATCCCCCGGGAAGCCATGGGCCCCGAGCTCTTGGTGGAGCTTGCTCCGCCGGAACACCGTGAGCGCCATCGGCCTCTGCATCCCAGCGGCGGCAGACGTGGTGGTGGAGGCGGCGGTGGACGTCGCAGCGGAAGCGGCGGTGGGCGTGGTCGCAGTGGTGGTGGCGGAGGGCGCGGCAGGCGCTGAGTGATTCGCTATGCAGCAGTGGCAATACTGGCTCGTGGTCGCTGGTTTGGTCGTCTGGGAACTGTATTGGATAGTCTCCGCTCTCGGCGTGAAGCGCGCCGCCTCCAAAGAACCCCTGCTCTCCCGATTACCGGTGGTGATCGCCATAGGGCTAGGCCTCGTCTGCCTGATAGCGCCCTGGTGGTTGAGCTCAACGGGTTCCGACCCGCCTTTCATGCCCCAGGGCGGCATCTTCTTCTACGTGGGTGCGCAAGTCCTGCAGCTCTCGGGCCTCGCCCTGGCTATCTGGGCGCGCGGCGGTGCTCGGCCGCAACTGGAGCGGGCGCATCACCATCAAGGAAGACCATGAACTGGTGACCCGCGGGCCCTATCGCCGCCTGCGCCATCCCATCTATAGCGGTGCCCTGCTCACCTGATCAGGCTCAGCCCTCGCCTTCGGCTGGTAGGCGCGCTCGTGACCCTCGTGCTCTTCACGGGAGTCTTCGTGCACAAGATCCGGATGGAAGAGAAGGTGCTGACCCGAGCACTTCGGCGAGGCTTACATCCAATACCGCAAGCAGACCGACGCCCTCATACCGCTACTCTGGTAACAGCTCCGCGAACGTCTCGATAGACGGGAACTCTTCCATGTCCCGCGCTGGCCGCTTCGAATCCGGCCGGCGCATGGCCACGATGTGGCGCAGGCCATAGGCCCGTGCTGCCCGTCAGCACCGGGAGGCTGTCGTCTGCAAATAGTGTCGCCTCAGGATCGAAGGGCTCCATCTTCTGCAGTCGATGCCAGAACTCCGCTGTCTCCTTCGGGATGCCCGAGATCATGGGAAGAGATGATGCGGTCGAAGTGACTATCGATCCGGGTGCGCTCTAGCTTGAGATTCAAGCACGTCCGCATGGGCGTTGGTCACCAACACGAGACGTTTGCCCATGGCCCGCACCCGTTCCAGGAACACCTGTGCATGGGGCAGGAGCGCGTATCAGCTGCTCCACTTCGCGCTTCAGGGTCAGGATGTCCATGTCCAGTTCCCGGGACCAATAGTCCAGGGAATACCAGGCGAGAGTGCCCTCCACCGCCCGGAAGCGCGGCCGCAGGGCTTCCAGGGACGCGGCGGCACTCATACCGTGTCGCTCGCCGAAACGCAGCGGCAGGTGTTCCAGCCAGAAATGGTTATCGAAATGCAGATCCAAGAGCGTGCCGTCCATGTCCAGGAACACGCTCTCGACGACGGACAAATCCGGAAGCTGCTGCGCGCGCTCTTGCATGGTCGGTATCATATACTGCCGCACCGAAACATCAGATCAGGACCCCGCCCGTGACATCACCGGATGAAAAGCTGCTGGCCCCGCTGCTGGACATCGCCCGCTCCGCCAGCGAGCAGATCATGCGCATCTATGCCACGGACTTCGACGTGGCGACGAAGGCGGATAAATCACCGGTCACGGATGCGGATCTCGCGGCCCACCGGGTCATCGTCACGGACTTGAAGCGCATCACCCCGGACATCCCGGTGCTCTCGGAAGAATCCGCGGATATCCCTTTCGCCGATCGCCGCCGCTGGAGCAACTACTGGCTGGTGGACCCGCTGGACGGCACCAAGGAATTCATCAGCAAGAACGGCGACTTCACGGTGAACATCGCCCTGGTGCAGGACGGCGTGCCGCTGGTGGGCGTGGTGCACGTGCCGGCCACGGGCATGAGCTATTACGGTTGCGTGGGCGTGGGCGCTTTCCGCCGGGATCAGGACGGCCAGGCTGCTCCCATCCACGTACGCCGCCTCATCGCGGATGCGCCGGTGAAGGTGGTGGCAAGCCGCTCCCACCGGGGTGAACTGCTGGACGGCTATCTCGCGAAGCTGGGGCCCCATACCACGGTGTCCCGGGGCAGCTCGCTGAAATTCTGTCTGGTGGCGGAAGGCGCGGCGGATGTGTATCCCCGCCTCGGCCCCACGTCCGAATGGGACACAGCAGCGGGCCACGCGGTGCTGAGCGCCGCGGGCGGCCAGGTGATCGGCGTGGATGGCGCGGCCCTGCGCTACAACACGAAGGACTCTCTGTTGAACCCGCATTTCATCGGCTTCGCCGACAGCTCACGAGATTGGACGAGCTATCTCTAGAAAGACAACGCCTGCTTCTCAGTTGGTAGGCGGTACGTAATCGGCCGGTGCGTAGTCGTCTTCGACCGGGATCACCCTGCAGCAGTGAGTCAGACTCTCGGTAGCTTGAGCTGCCTCCTCGGGGATGAGGCCCTTGCCCTCCATCACCACATGCATCATGGAGATGATGGGGTCTGCACCCGAAGTGTTGGCGACGATCTCGAAGTAGTAATACTGCCCGGCCTGAGCATCTATGTTATCCACGCCTGATGGATTGCCTGCTCCCCAGGGCCAGTCGCTCCTGACCACCACATGCCCGGGCTTGACCTTGATGCCGGCGAACGCCTGGTTCGGCAATTCCACTGCTTCCTGTCCATTCGCCGAGATAGTGACCTTGCGGCCTGTGGGCGTGACTATCTGCCGGTACACCACCACCACTGCGTAATCCTGGGAAGGCGGCGGCAACGCCGCCATGGAGAAGGTCGCAGCGTCTTTAGGCGCAGTGACACAGCCTGCCATCAGCAAAGCCACGACCGACAAGGTCGGAAGCCGCAGATCACTCATGACTCATACCCCCGACCTCATATCAGTTCTTACCCAACATGCCGTCTTGCAGGTCTGAGGTCGGCGGGTTCGGTCCCAGGAACACCCGCATCAGAGCTTTATGGAAATCCTCACCGGGGATGTTGCCCCGGAAAGTGCCATTCCAGCTGATCTGGGTGCCCTGACCCGGCACATAGTCCATGGTCACCACATCGCCTTTCTTGGAATCGCTGAACCAGGCTATGAACTGCTCGATCTGGTCGTGCAGTGCGGCGAACTGGTCCGGGTTGTTGGCCTTGAAGTCGTCATGCCAGGCGTCGGCGAACTGCTCTTTGCTCACCTCGTAGATCATGTGCATCGCGATCCGGTCTGGCGTGGCGGCGGCGACGATGGCGCCTGCGTCACTGCTCTTCTGGGGCAGATAGAGCCCGCCCACGTAGATCTTGATGAAGAATTTCTTGCGCAACCCGATGCCATTGAGCACCAGGTTGGCGTTCGCCACTTGGGCGGTATCTGGCACCGTCACGCCGGCGAGGTCGGCGGCGCTGGCGCCCGCAGTGAGGCCCATAGCCAGGAGGAAGATCGCGATGCGTCTCATGGACTGCTCCCCGGATGGTTTTGACAGCGCCTCAAGCCTAACACTTAGGGCAGACGACGGCCCAATGCGGCCTGATTATGTCGCAGCCCCGGCCAGTCCAGCGCGCTAGAATCACTCCATGCGCAGACTTCATCCAGGTGCCCTCCTGGCTCTCGTGGCAGGCTTTTTCGTCCTGAGTGCCGCTTCACAGGCCGCGCCGCAGGATTACGCCGATCTCTACGCTGCCCACGATTTCTTCAGCCTGCGCGCGGCCCTCGCCACCGACAGCGCGGACTCGGACCGAAAGCGCTTCTATAGCGCCGCAGTGCTCACTGCTTTCAACCAGCCAGCGGCAGCCAATAAGATCGTGGAAGGGCTGCTCACCCAGAACATCGACACGGCCCTCATGCCGAAGCTGCTGGAGATGCGCATGCAGAACGACCGGCGGCTCTCGGACTACGCCGGGGCCCTGGATGCGGAACGCACGCTGGTGGATTTCTATGAGCGCACCGACGCGGCAGCAGAACTGCATGACGCCCAGAACACCCTGAAGCTGCTCACGGCTTTGGGCAGCGTCGCGCCCCAACAGGTGATGCGTCACGGCGCCTCCCATATCATCCTCGCCGCCGACGGCCAAGGGGGCTATTGCATCCCCGTGACGGTAGGCAAGGATGACCCCTGCTACATCCTGGACAGCGGCGCGAATTATTCGATCTTGATCGCTTCAGAAGCCCAGCGTCTGGGGCTCACGGTGATCCCCGCGGGGCTGGAAGTGGGCAGCAGCACTGCAACGAAAGTGACGGCAGACGTGGCGGTGGCGCCCCTGGTGCTGCTCGGCAACCTGGAATACCACGACGTGGTGTTCTTGGTGATGCCGGACGCCGCCTTCACCTTCAAGGGTTTCCAGATACGCGGGATATTGGGCTACCAGGTGTTCGCCGGGATGGGCGCGGTCACCACATCCCAGGGGCATGTGCTGGACATCCCCAAGGACGTGCCCGGCAAGGCGGTGGGCGACATCGCCCTGGATGGCGGCGATATCCTCACCCAGGTGCAGATAGGCGACCGCAGCCTGCTCTGCCGCCTGGACACGGGCGCGGACAGCACGGTGTTCTACCGGCCTTATTACGCGCTCTTCAAGACGGAAGTGGAGAAGACGGGCAAGGCCGCCACGCTGCACACCGGCGGAGCCGGTGGTGAGCGTAGTGTCCGGACTTATGTGTTGCCTGAAGTGAAGCTTAAGCTCGCGGGGCATCCCGTGACCTTAGACAAAGTGCAGGTCTACACCGAGGGCGTGGGCCCTGATGATTACCTCATGTGCAACCTGGGGCGGGATGCGCTCAAATCATTTAAATCCTATACCGTCAACCTGCAGGCGATGTCTCTCACCTTACATTGAGCCTTCATCTGCTTGCAGATTCTGTTTGAAGAACTTGATGGTGCGGCCCCAGGCATCCTTGGCTACATCGGGTTTGTAGTTCTGGCCCGAGGGGTTGGCGAAGGCGTGACCCGCGCCGGGATACTCATGGATATCCGCGTTCACTCCCGCCTGCTTCAGGGCATCCTGGAAGTTCAGCACGTCCGCCACGGTGATGCCCATGTCTTCCTCACCGAAGAGGCCGAGCAGCGGCATCTTGAGGGTGGCAAGGGTCTTCACATCTGTCACCGGCTGGCCGTAGTACATCACCACCGCATTGAGCTTGTCAGGGAAGAGCAGGCCCGTCTGCAAGGACCAGCCACCGCCGAAGCACCAGCCGATGACGCCCATGCGAGTGGCCTGCTCGTGGTCGTGCAGATAGGCGTAGGCCTGTTTCAGGTTGTCCTTGGCGGAATCCTTGTCACCCATCACCTGCATCATGTATTTCTTGGCGTCGTCCGGCGTCTTGGCCGACTGGCCGCCGTAGAGGTCCACCGCGAGGGTCTCGTAACCTTCGCCTGCGAGACGGTCAGCCATGCGGCGGATGTTGTCGTTCAAGCCCCACCATTCGTGGATCACGATGATGCCGGGCAGCGGGCCCTTGGCCGCGGCGGGCCGACTGAGATAGCCCTTCACTTGCTTGCCACCCACGGTGGCATAGACCACGTCAGAGCCGATGACCGCTTGCGAAGGCTTCTCTACTGCGCCAGCGCTCGGCACGGGCATGTCGGAAGCGTGCATGGCGGCCATGGCCGCTATGTAGTCGGCATCGCTCATGGAGGCGGCGTGGGCCGCGGGAGTTAGGCTGAGGAGCAGGGAGAGGGATATCCAGGACAGCTTGGTGCGCATGGGAATCTCCTTAGAGCTTAGTCACCTTCATATGTGCAACCAGAGGTGCAGGTCTCGGCGATCACGACCTTCGAGAGACCCGGCAGCGTGGGCTTCAGCTTCTGCCAGATCCAGCGGGCCATGTGCTCGCTGGTGGGGTTATCGAGGCCGGGCACGTCGTTCAGATAGCGGTGATCCAAGGTATCGAACACCGGCGCGAAAGCGACCTTCAGGTCCGCGAAATCCATGATCCAGCCGGTCTTCTCCTGCACCGGGCCGGACACGTGGATCTCCACCCGGAAGGAATGGCCGTGCAGCCGGCTGCACTTATGGGTGGCCGGCAAGTTCGGCAACCGGTGGGCTGCCTCGATATGAAAGACCTTGAATATCTCCATGGCCCATTATCGCCGTTGGCGGATACCGCCGAAAGCCCCCGTGTTACCCTAATCGGCTGATAAATGGGGCTTGCCGACGCATGGGAAAAGAGTCCAAGAAGATCCGCGAGCAGATCATCCAGCTGAAGCTGGAGCACCACGACCTGGACGTGGCCATCGGCCGTCTGGCGGAAGACCCCTTGAGCGACGAGCTGCAGGTCTCGCGCCTCAAGAAGCGCAAACTGCAACTCAAGGACTACATCGCACGCCTCGAGAGCATGCTCATCCCGGACCTGGACGCGTGATCGACCTGCACCTGCATTCCCACGCCTCCGACGGCACTCTCTCTCCCGCCGAACTCGTGTCCCTCGCCGCTGCCCGGGGCGTCAGCCTCATGGCCCTCACGGACCACGATTGCCTGGACGGCGTCGCGGAAGCGCAGACTGCCTGCGCGAGCGCCGGTATCCGCTTCCTGCCAGGCGTTGAGATCTCCGTCAGCTGGGAGCGCAAGACACTGCACATCGTGGCCATCGGCATAGACCCGCAGCACGCAGGACTGAAAGCCGGCCTCGCCCGGCTGCAAGCAGTGCGGGATACCCGGGCTCTGGAGATCGGCCGGCGGCTGGAGGCGCATGGTGTCGCCGGTGCCCATGCGGGCGCCCTGGCGCTCGCCGGCTCCGCCCGCCTCACCCGCACTCACTTCGCCCGCTTCCTGCACCAGGCCGGCCATGTGAAAGACGAAGCCCAGGCTTACAAGAAATACCTCGGTCGCGGCAAAGTGGGCCACGTGCCCGCGGAATGGGCGAGCCTCGAAGAATGTATCCACTGGATACACGGGGCGGGTGGGCTCGCGGTCTTCGCCCATCCACTGCGCTATGGCCTCACCCGTGCCTGGCTCGTCAAAGCCCTCACCGCCTTCAAGCAGGCGGGCGGCGATGCCATGGAAGTGGTGAGTGGCCGCACTAATCCGGATGAGGTGGCAGTCTCAGCTCACTTGGCACAGCGCTTCGAACTCATGGGTTCGGTGGGGTCGGATTTCCACGCACCATCTCCCTGGCTTGCACCGGGCGTAGAAATAGCGCTACCTGCCGGGGTCGTACCGATGTGGTCGAAGTTTTGAGATTAGTAGCGGGTGTCTAAATATCACCTTGACCCATCCCTGGTGCGCCTTCCGGCCTCTACATCCCTGTAGAGGCGTTCGGTCGGTCGCGAGCTGTGCTCGCGATTGGGCGCCGACCTCACCCATCGCCCTGGTTAAAACCCGGCGTCGAGACGCCGCTGCCTCAAGGCGTCTCACCGGTGTGGGAAAAATTCAGTAACTAGACTGATTGAGCAGCCACATAGACCCAGGCTTCTCCGCCTGAGCCCAGCTTCACCCGCACTCGCTTGTAATCTTTGGTCTCGTAGCTGTCCGCTGCCGCCAATTCTTCTGGCGTGATGGCGAACACCGTGCCGTGCACCTCATGGGCCGGATCGTCACTCGGCACCATGATGCGGTGTACCGTGAGACCGCTGGTGGCAATCACGTGGGGATCGGTGATCTGCACTTCGGACAGGCGATAACCCAAGACGCTATCCAGACTGCCCCGCAGCTTCCTGCCGAAAGTGGCGATCTGCACGGCTTCTTGTTGCAAAGTTCCGTAGGAAAACAGTTTCTCGGTATAAGGTTCTGTCATAGGTTCACCGTACCGTCCCTGGTGCGCCTTCCAGCCCCTACATCCCTGTAGGGTCGTTCGGTCGGCCGCGAGCGATGCTCGCGCCAAAGCGCCGACCTCACCCGTAAGAGAAAAGCTGCTCGCTGTAGGGATCGGCCATGACTGGAATCAGGAATTCGCACGCTCGCGGGGCAGGGTGCGCATGAGTTCATCCACAGATACGGTCGCTACCAATACATCTTCCCCCGCTTCGGCAGGTTCGGAGGCGAGCCAGTCGCTGCGGGGTGCGCTCTTGGCGCCGAGAGTGGCGAAATCGAACTGCTTCGGGTCCAAGAGATGCTCCGGCACCACGCTGCTCAGAGCCGCGAAGATGGAGTTGCTGCGGCCCGGGAACTTGCGCTCCCATTCGAGGAGCATGGACTTGATGGCCTTACGCTGCAGATGCTCTTGGGAGCCGCAGAGGTTGCAGGGGATGATGGGGAACTCTCGCAGCTGCGCGTATTTGGCGATGTCCTGCTCTTCAACGTAGGCGAGGGGCCGGATCACCACGTGATTGCCGTCATCCGAGAGCAGCTTGGGCGGCATCCCGCGCAGCTTACCGCCATAGAAGAGGTTCAGGAAAAACGTCTCCAGGATGTCGCCCCGGTGGTGGCCCAAGGCTATCTTGGTGATGCCGTTCTCCGAGGCGAACTTGTACAAGGCGCCGCGCCGCAGCCGCGAGCACAGGCTGCACATGGTCTTACCTTCCGGGATGACCCGCTTCACTACGCTGTAAGTGTCCTGCTCCAGGATGCGGAAGGGCACGCCCACGGTCGTGAGGTACTCGGGCAACACATGCTCGGGGAAATCCGGCTGCTTCTGGTCAAGGTTCACCGCCAGGAGCTCGAACTCGACAGGCGCGCTCTCCTTGAGTTTCATCAAGATATCGAGCAGCGTGTAGGAATCCTTGCCGCCCGACAGGCAGACCATGACCCGGTCCCCCGCTTCGATCATGTTGAAGTCCTGGATGGCCTTGCCCACGTTGTGACGCAGGCGCTTCTCCAGTTTCTTCTGGTTGACCGACAGCTTCTTGGTGGGGACGGCTTGCATGGGCGTATTTTACCGTATGACCCTGCCCTCACCTGCAACAATTCCTCGCAGGACGGGTCTTAAAGGTAAGGAAATGGAGGCTGCAACGATGCGATCTGCCGTGTGGATAGTGCCGCTCCTGGGGCTCATGGCCGCCGATGCCCTGGCTGCGCCCCAGACCCTCGTGAGCCCCGAGACTCGGGTGAGCCTCATGGAGCTCTATACCTCGGAGGGCTGCAGCTCCTGCCCGCCGGCCGAGAAATGGATATCCACCCTGCAGGGCGATGCGCGCTTATGGAAACAGGTGGTCCCTATCACCTTCCACGTGGACTACTGGGATTACCTGGGCTGGAAAGACCCCTTCGACAGCCACGCCTATACCGAACGCCAACAGCAGATCGCCGCTCACGCCAGCAATCTCGCCGGCCGGGTGATCTACACACCCCAGTTCGTATTGGATGGCCAGGATTGGCGGAACTGGTTCAACGGCAAGCCACTGCAGGTGGACGACGCCGCGAAGATCGGCCCCCTGAGTCTCACGGCGGACGGTAATCGCGTGCGAGTGCATTTCGTGCCCAGCTCACCCACGTCGGGGCAGCTGGAAGCCCACGTGGTGGTGCTGGCCTTCGGAGTGGACGTGCGGGTCGGCGCGGGCGAGAACTCCGGCGCCACCCTGGGTCACGACTTCCTGGTGGTGGGCTACAGCCACAGTGGCATGACCGGCAGCAAAGGCGGCTACGACACTCAGGTGATCCTCGCGCCCACTCAGGTCAAAGCGCAGCGCTATGCCCTGGCGGGCTGGGTGTCGAAAGCGGGGGATACGGAACCGCTACAGGCGGTGGGTGGCTGGACGACAGGGATGCCGTGAAGGATCAGTGAATCTGCTTGCAGACCGGCTCGGTCTGGGGGCTGGCCTGATCGGCAGAGGTCGAATCGAAAGCGCAGATATAGGTGAGGCCGGAACTGGTCATGACGGTGTAGTTGGCCAAAGCGAAGTCGGCGTCCTTGGGACCCGATTCATCGTAGGCCGTGCTCAGGATGACCACATCGCTGGGCTCCATGCCAAGAGCACGGGCCGCATCGGCACGGGTTGTGCCTTCCGCACCCATGTATGCACAGCCTGATAGGAAGACGGAGAGGGCACAAAGCCCCCCAACGATCCGGAAAACCCCCATCTCTGAACCCCCTTCCCTGCCCCGTGAGCCCATGATGCCCGGGCTGTGTTTCGCTTCCGTGAATCGCGTCACAGTCTGGGGTATGCCCCCTGCCTAGTCAACGATTTCCCGCCTCTCTAATGTCGACAGGATCAGTAGGTTTTATCCCACAGCCCGATATTGTGTACCCGAAGTATGTACGACGCTGACTACTAGCGAGGCATCCCACCTGATGTAGCAGGCTCACTGGACGGCGTCTGATCCCCCGGGCGCAGATCGAGACCGCTGCGGATCTCGGGATAAGGCGCCTGCATGAGCCCCTGCCATACGATGCGGTTGAACCCCACTGCATCCACTCTATCCTCGCTGCTGAAATCCATGCCCTCGGTCTTGGCTGCCCAATAAGCGACTCCATGGCTGGAGTGGAGCACGGGCGCACCCGGTTGCACCGCACTGGGGATAGGCAGCTTAGTGCCGGCGAGCAAGCCTGAAGGCGTCGCGCTGAAGCTCCACTCCGCTTGGCTAAGGTCGAAGACATCCGCCATGGGGCGGACGTTGGCATCGAAGATGCTCAAGTGATCGATGCCCAGCACGTCCTCGATGGTGCGCAGCATGTTCACCGTGGTGTAGTAGTCACTGACCACCGCAGCATGTTTCACGTAGGGCCCCACGATGTAAGCGGTGCTGCGGTGGGCGTCCACGTGATCCGGTCCGTCCTGGGCGTCGTCCTCCAGCACGAAGATCAAGGTGTCTTTGGCGTAGCGGCTCATCGCTACGGTCTGTATGACCCGTCCGACGGCGTAATCGTTATCCGCTTGCTGCAACTCCGGCGTGTTCACCCCGTCCAGGGCGCGGCCGAAGCTCCCCATGTGGTCCCCCGGCAGCCAGAGCAGGGACAGGGCCGGCAGCTTGCCGCCCTTCACGAAACCCGTGAACTCCCGTTGCCATTCGTTGACGCGGTAGAAATCCGGATAAGCCGTATCGAAACTGCGGTAGTAGGGATCGCTGATCTTTAGCAGGTCCGGGAAAGCCGGGAACATCACCTGCAGGTGATGGGCGTAAGCGTCGGTATCCAGGGGGATGGTGTGGGGATCATCCGGATCGTAGCGCGTGGTATCGCCTTCCATGCCGTAGTTGCGTACGGTGAGCCCGGCGCGCAGGGCTGCGCTCCATAGATATCCTTGCTGTATCTGTCCGCCGGGGCCGTCCACACCGGCCACGTCTCCAGTGCCCGGTAACAGATCCGGATCCTTGGGCGTACCCGGGTTCGCGGCTTCACGTTCTTGCTGGGTCGCGTAGGCCACGTTCACGCCGCGGTTGACGCCGGTGGTGTCGCCGGATACGCCACGGGAGGCGTATGCCGCGGGCACCGTCTTGACGCCTTGATCGCTCTCCCGGGCCGCCGTGCTCCAGGGCCAGCCCTCGCTGCTCACCTCGCCGGAGACATAGAAGTTATCCAGGTCCACGAAACCGTTGGCCACCGCATGGAAATTGGGCGTGATCTTCTGGCCGAACTCCGTGATCTTGGGATCGCCGTTGCCCTTGCCCAGGTCGCCCAGCATCTGGTCGTAGGTGCGGTTCTCCTTGATGATATAGATCACGTGCTTGATCTTCTGCCGCAACGCAGCCATCACCTGCTGATCGGCAGGTGCCGATGGCGCGCCGAAGTTGTCGTTGGCCATCACCTGCTGGGTGAGAGTGTTCAACTGGCTCTTGGAGGGCATCGGCAGGGTCAGGAAGCCGGCCTTCTCCAGCTGCAGGACGTATTGGTTGGCGACGTTGGACTCCACGGGATGACCGCGGTGGTTGGGGTTCGCGGGTTCGGCCCGGGTTGCTGCGGCTGTTCACCACATAGAGCCTGGGCGCGAGTGCGGCCGACCACCACCGCCTGGGGATACCAGCCCGTGGGGATCAGACCCCAGCACCGTGGGCTTGGGCTTATCCAAAGCGCCACGATCGCCAGGGAGTTGGCGCCGCCGTTGGTCACGTAGAGACGTGTACCATCGGCAGACAGCGCCATGGCATTGGGGGCCACGCCGCGGTAACTGTAAGAGCGGTTCACCATGCCTGCTGGCGCCAGGGGCGCTATCTCTTCCGTGACTTTGTTCTTGGCGGTGTCGATGACCGCCACCACGTCGCTGTTGTCGCAGGCGACGTAGAGATGGGTCTTGGGCTGCATCCAGCAGCATCTTGCTGGGCGTGCCCTTCACGGAGATGCGCGTGGTAAGGCTGGCGTGGCACCGGACTATGTCCACCACATCCACTTCCCTATCCCGCTGGCTCCCGACATACGCGGTGGCATTGCCCTTGATGGATACCCAGAACGGATTCTCGCCGCCCGCCATGCCGGAGACGCCGCCGGATTTTCCCGGGCGCAGGTCCAGCTCACTGATCGTTTTACCTGAATTGACGTCCACCACGGAGACAGAATCGTTGTAATAGTTCGCGACCACCAGGCGCTTGCCGTCCGCCGTCACCGCGAGGCCTGCTGCCACCGGTGGCGTGGCGATGCCGTTCCCGGTCGTGTGACCGAGCTTGATGGGCGGCTGGGGTTCGATCCAGAAATCCGTATCGTGGGTGTAGACGTGCACCACGTCGTCCTGACCGCCTGAGACATAGAAATGCGCGCCGTCCGGTGCGAAAGCGATGCCGGCGAAGGTGTCGGGCACCTGGATCACCTGGATGGGTTCCGGCTTCGCGCCGCTCACGTCGTACACGAAGACGTATTCGTTGGAGTCGCCGGGCACCTGCTTGCCGGCAGCATTGTTCAGGCGGTTGTAACCCGTCGTCAGGATCAAGAGCGTCTTGCCGTCGGGGCTCAGGGCCTCGCTCATGGCCTGGCCTACGGTGTAATCCGGGAAATCCCGCAGATGGGGGTTGAGAGGCTCGAACGTGGAACCGGGCGCGGCCAAGGGCGTTATGAACTGGCCGGTGGGGATTCTCGTCCGATCCGCCGCATCGTCCGTATCCGCCCAGGCAACAGAAGTGATCAGCAGGGAAAGCCCGAAAGCGGCGAAGAAAGCACGGCGGATTTGCATGACAGTTCTCCGGTGTCCTTTGGAGAGACAGGAATCTTACACAGGAGTTCCTGCCCGCGATGGCTTAACCTCTTCACGAAATCCGATGAGTCAGGCAAAACCGGATCTAAACCGGCGTCAGCTCTTTCATGGACTTGAACTGTGCCTTATCGGCTTTATACCCCAGTACTTCATCCAGCGGCGTGAACTTGTTGACGCCGGTAGAGAGCTCGATGTCCTTGGCCTGGAACTGGGCCGGGTGTTCGTACCCCGCCGTATGGGCCAGGGACACCAGCTCCTTGCGGAAGCCTTTGATGTAGTTGGCCGCACGGACGGACTTCAAGTTCACGTCCAGTCCCGCCTGGCGCCACTCACTCATGGTGGTGACGCCTGTGGGGCAATGGCCCGTATGGCAGTTCTGGGATTGGATGCAGCCGATGGACATCATGGCTTCGCGCGCGACGTTGACCATGTCGCAGCCCATGGCGAAGGCGACCACGGCGCGATCCGGGAAGCCCAGCTTGCCGCTGCCTATCCATACCACGTCTTTGGAGATGCCGGCCTTCTGGAACACCTGATAGACCCGCGCGAAGCCGATCTTGAAGGGTAGTGACACGTGGTCGGTGTAGGTGAGCGGCGCAGCGCCGGTGCCGCCCTCGCCGCCGTCGATGGTGATGTGGTCGGGACCCGCCTTGCGCTTCTTCATGCGCCGGGCCAGCTCCTCCCAGAACCCGATCTCGCCGATGGCGGACTTGATGCCCACGGGCAGGCCGGTGCGGTCGGCGATGCTTCTCGATGAAATCGATCATGCTGGTCCACGTCGCTGAACTCCGCGTGGGAGTTGGGCGAGATGCAGTCCTGATAGGCGGGCACGTGACGGGTGGCAGCGATCTCCGGCACCACCTTGGCCGCCGGGCAGCACGCCGCCCTTGCCGGGCTTGGCGCCCTGGGAGAGCTTGATCTCGATGGCGCGTATCTGCGGATACTTGGCGCATTTCTCGGCCAGGATATCCATGGAGAACTTGCCGTCCTTATCGCGCACGCCGAAGTAGCCGGTGCCGATCTCGAACACCACGTCGCCGCCCAGGAGGTGATAGGGGCTAAGGCCGCCCTCGCCGGTGTTGTGGAAGCAGCTCGCCATCTTGGCGCCGAGGTTCAAGCGCAGAGATGGCGTTGCGGCCGAGGGCACCGAAGGACATGGCGGAGATGTTCACCACGGAAGCGGGCCGCCACTGGCGCTTGCGCTTATGGCTCTTGCCCAGGACCTTGAGGCAGGGCACGGCGCTCGGATCGCCGTTGATATGCACCGCCTTGCTCTCGGGGAAGGGGAACATGGAATTCTTGATGATCGGGTAGCCGGTGGAATACTGCTGCTCTTCGGAGCCGAAACCGAAGTTGTTGTTCTGGCCCTTGGCCGTGGAGTAGATCCAGCGCCGTTCGCTGCGGTTGAAAGGCAGCTCTTCCTTGTCGTCTGCCACCCAGTACTGGCGCAGCTCAGGCCCGATGAGTTCCATGAGGTAGCGCAGATGGCCGATGACCGGGTAGTTATGCACGATGGCGTGGGGGCGCTGCAGCACGTCGTGCACGGCCACCAGGAAGAGGAAGGCCAGGATGCCACCCACGATCCACAGGAAAATCAGCATGGTCCCCTCCCCGCGTGATTAGACCCCTCAAGGATAACCTTAGAATTCCCTCCGGAAGACGACATTAATACCCTGTCGGGCTCCAGCGGTGGCATAGATGCCGATGGAGCCGGTCCGGTCCATATAGAAGGCCAGCCCCAGGTACCCGCTGGCCTGGTGACCCGCGCTGAAATTGCGGACTTGGCTCACGGGCGGGCCGTCGTCGGTCTCGTTGCCGTCGATGTTCTGGAAATAGGCGCCGCCGCAGAAGCGCCAGGGGCCGTAGCGCAGCACCGGCCCCGCAGCCACCCAGGTCTCGTACCAGACGATCTCCGACTGGTCCACGAAGCTTGAGCCGGTCACGTCGTGCCAGGTGAAGCTGGCTTCGGCCGAGAAGTTGAGATAGTCCCCGGTGCTGGATTCGTAGCGGGCACCCAAGCCCAGATAGCGGCCGGTGTAATCCTGCAGGGAGGCGACGGGGTCGTCGTCCACGTCCAGCGTCAGGTAACCACCATGCAAGTCCAGGAGAAATCATCGGCCACGGCTTCGTTGTAGCCGATGCCGTAACGCCCCACATGGGCTTCGTGTTCGCCGGTGGGGTAGTCGAAGTCGGTCTGATAACGACCCAACTCCAAGAGCGTGCTGCTGCCCGGGGAGAAAGGATCGTCATACATGTCAGAGGCGAATGCCGACGTCGCGCAGGCGAACGATGCACCGATGCACAGGCATCGGAGGAGGACTTTCTTCACGGGAACCTCGACATACCCCAATGATATACTCGGTACCTCCGCGGGATGCGGAGCAAACCAGGGAATAAAACCCATGAAACACGGGTCTTTCGCCGCCTTCTGCGTGAGCGTGATGCTGGCTGCTGGCGTGCCGGCTCATGCCGCCGATGAGACAGCCACCCTGCATTACAACGATCTCTACAACATCCAGCAACAGATAGCAGGCCTCCAGGATCTCAAGCAGTTGCGGGTGAACATGTTCGTCATCTCCATGCTTCCGGGCGTCGCGCCGAAAGACATCAAGATGATCATCCACCGGGCGTCCGGCGAACTGACGGGTATCCCCATCGATGATGAAGGCCGCATCACCCTGCCAGTATCCGCAGATATCGAGAAAGAAAACCCGCAGATCACTACCAACCAGCCGCGCCACTCACTGAACGCTTCGGTATTGATAGACCTGGTGCCGCTGACCTCCACGGAGATGGGCTACGCCGACCTGATGTTGGGTACCAAGCAGTTCAATGAAGCCATAGATCGTGGAGGTGCGATGGCGCCCATGCTCGGGCCCAAAGACACGGGGTTATTGCTGTTCTATAACTCCGGCAGCCATACCCTCACCATCCACCAACCGGGCGGCGACAAGGTGTTGAAGAGCGAATCCTTGAGCGCAGCGAAGAAGCACCTCAAGGACCTCAAGACCACCGAACTCATCAAGAGCACCACAGTCATCTACGTGCCCATGGATGGGAACCTCTTCAAGCAGAACCCCAAGGTGAGCCTGGACGCGCTACCCGATCAGGCCTTCCCCGCCATCTGACCGCGGACCTCACATGCACTGATAGACGACTCCCGATCCACCGGAGTCTAGTTATCTGCGTTTACCTGCTTTCGGCTCCTGCCCGTCGTCATCACCGCGGTCACCGGCGAGGTGCATCTCCACCCACATGGCGTTGATGATGCCGCAGCAGCAAGCGAACAAGACGCCCAGTATCCAACTGAAATACCACATGGTCTTCTCCTCTCAATACAATGTGTTCTTGTTCTCGCGTATGTAGGCCGCGGTCACCTTGCCGCGCAGCACCCGATACACCCAGCCGGTGTAGACCAGGATGATGGGCAGGAACACCAGCACCGCCACTACCATGATGAACAGGCGTGTGCTGGCTGGACGATGCGTCCCAGATGGTGAGGCTCTGGGAGGGGGCCAGGTCCGAAGGGCAGCAGGAACGGGAACAGGCTCAAGCCCGCGGTGAAGATCGTGCCGATGACGGCCAGGGCGGAAGCGATGAACGCCAGCGCCATCGCGCTTCATCCAGGCGGCCAGCATGCCGCGCCCAGGGCGCCGACGTAGGCCAGCACCGGTGCCGCCACCATCCAGCGATAGCTGCCGTAGTTCGCGAGCCAGGCACCGGGACTCCGTAGTCACGGCTCTTGAGCAGACGGGTTGGAGGGTCCAGCCGGATCCAGCGTGCTGGTGATGCGCGTAACCATCCAGCTTCGCCACCCAGAAGCCACCCACGGGAGCATGGCGAGCAGCACGACGGCAGCCGGTCATGAGCAACGACGCCGCGCCCGCTCCGCCACCGCGCCCTCGGTCTTGAGGCGCAGGTAGGCCGCGCCGTGCATCAGCAGCATGGCCAGGGATGCCACGCCGCAGAGCAAGCGGGAAGGGCCGCACCAGTCCGAGCAGGCCGCCGGTATATGTCACCCGGAGATCGCTGTCGAAGCTGAAGGGCACGCCCAGGAACAGGTTGCCCACGGCCACGCCGAAGAGCAGCGCGGCGACGATGCCAGCGACACATAAGGCGGTGTCCCAAGTGCCGCGCCAGGCCGGGTCGGCCAGCTTGTTGCGGAAATCAAAACCTACCGGCCGCACGATGAAGGTGAGCAGCACCAGGAACATGGCGGCATAGAACCCCGAGAACGCCACGGCGTAGAGGATAGGGAACGCCGCGAAGGCCGCACCTCCCCCGAAGATGAACCACACCTGGTTCCCCTCCCACACCGGGCCGATGCTGTTGATGACCACGCGCCGCTCTTCGTCATCACGCGCGACGAAGGGCAGCTGCGCCGCCACCCCCAGGTCGAAGCCGTCCATCACCGCGAAGCCCGTGAGCAGCACCGCCAGGAACAGCCACCAGATGAGGCGCAAGACTTCGTATTCACTCATGGGTATGTCTCCTACGCGCGCGCTGCGCGGCGCTCTTCGGGGGCGACGATCTTCTTGCCCAATACTTCATCCGGGCCCATGAGTATGTAGCGGCGCATGAGGAACACGTCCACCACTGCGAGGATGGAATAGAAGACCACGAAGCCCATGAGGCTACCGAGCACCTGCATGCCCGAGACACTGGAAGCAGCGAGTGTTGTCGGCAGCACGCCCTCAATGACCCAGGGCTGACGCCCCGTCTCCGCCACTACCCAGCCGAGCTCGGTGGATATCCACGGCAACGGCAAGGCATAGAACGCGAACCGCAGGAACCAGTGGTAACGCTCGAAGCGCTGGGTAGCGGAGACCCAGAACGCGAAGGCGAACATGAAGATGAGGAAGAGACCGATGCCCACCATGATCCTGAACGACCAGAACAGGGTGCCCACGTGAGGCACAGTGCGCTCGGCGGCGGCGGCGATGTCCGCATCCGTGGCCTTCGGCGGATCCACTCCGGCAGTCTTGAGCAGGAGCGCATAACCCAAGTCCTTCTGGTTGGCGGCGAACGCTTGCTGAGCATCCGTGTCCTTGGGATTGGTCTTAAGGGTCTGCAAGGCTCCGTACGCGACGATACCGGTGCGGATGCGCCCATCGGCGCCCTTCACCAGGTCATCTATGCCCTCCACCTGCTGATCCACGGAACGGGTGGCGATGAGCCCCAGCACCCAGGGCACGCGCAGGGCGTAATCCGTCTGCTTCTTGTCCTTGTCCGGGATGCCGAACACCGTGAAGCTCGCCGGTGCCGGCTCCGTATGCCACTCGGATTCGATGGCCGCGAGCTTCATCTTCTGGTTCTGGGTGGTGAGATAACCGCTCTCGTCTCCCAGCACCACCACTGACAGGGAGGCGGCGAGGCCGAAGCTGGCTGCCACCGCCAGTGAGCGCTTGGCGAAGGCCACATGCCGGTGGCGCAGCAGGTAGAAGGCGCTGATGGCCAGCACGAACACCGAACCCACCACGTAGCCGGCGCTCACGGTGTGCACGAACTTGGCCTGGGCCACCGGGTTGAAGATCACATCGGCCATGCTGGTGACTTCCATGCGCATGGTCTGGTAATTGAACGCCGCGCCCACGGGGTTCTGCATCCAGCCGTTGGCGATGAGTATCCAGAGCGCCGAGAGGTTGGAACCCAGGGCCACCAGCCAGGTGACGCCGAGGTGCTGGACCCTGGAGAGCCGGTTCCAGCCGAAGAAGAACAGGCCCACGAAAGTGGATTCCAGGAAGAAGGCCATGAGACCTTCGAGAGCCAGCGGCACACCGAAGATATCCCCCACGTAATGGGAGTAATAGGCCCAGTTGGTGCCGAACTGGAACTCCATGGTCACGCCGGTGGCGACGCCCATAGCGAAGTTGATGGCGAAGAGCTTGCCCCAGAACTTCGTCATGTCCTTCCATATCTCGCGGCCGGTCATCACATAGACCGACTCCATGATGGCGAGGATGAAAGAGAGCCCCAGGGTGAGCGGCACGAAGAGGAAGTGATAGAGCGCCGTGATGGCAAACTGCAGGCGCGAGAGGAGGACTGGGTCCAGTTCACTCATGGGGTGAGGCTCCGGGTTGGGAGACGGGTGTGGTGCTGAAGAGCTTGTCCGCGACGCTCGCGGGAGTGGGGTGCACTTGGTGAGCGGGGCCGAAGAACAGCGCCCAGAGGATATACAGCGCTATCAGCTTCAAGATCAGCACCAAGCTGATCTCGCGGCCGAGACGGCTCACGCGAAACGTCTGTGTATCCCAACGCATGCCGCCCCTTGTGGGCCACCGCGGCGGCCCGCAACGATCTTAATGCACGTTCTTCATGATGGCCGTGATGCGGCCCTGGTTCATGATCTGCTTCTTCTCGATCTCAGCCGCTGCTTTCTGGGCGGCGGCAGCATTGACAGCACTGCCGACGACGATCACGCCTACCATGCCGAACAGATTGTGCGGCGTGCACTGGTAGATGTACACCCCTGGTTTGGTGAATGTGACAGTCAGGGGCTGGGATATCTCGCTCTTCCAGGCTGTAGCGCCATCCGGCATGAATACCGACTCGCTGTTGTGGCCCTGATCCGTGGGCTGGAAGGTCACCGTATCGCCCGGCTGGATGAGCAGATAGGAAGGACCGTAGACGAAAGCTCCGTCCGGGCCGTTGTTGAGCTCCTGCACCACATGATCCGCAGCGTATAGATTCGCGCCGAACAACACGCTCGAGACGAGCAGGATGACGCGGATGAAGGTCTTCATTTCATTCTCCTTGGTGATAGATACGGGGCCGTAGCGAGCCTCACCACAGTATCCAGAGAGCCAGATACAGGGTGTCGTTGTCCGAGGCCTTACGGCCTGAACCGTCGTAGTCGCTGGAAGCACCGTTGAACTTGCTGTAGAGGAAATACTGGGCTGTGACCTGCACGTTCATGGTGGGTAGCCAGGTCCATTGTGCGATCCAACCGCTGCTATCTGGCGAGCCCGTGGCGCTGCCCGTGAGAGGAGCTGGCGCGTAGAGCAACGGATCGGCATTACCGCTGGTGCTGAAGTAGCCCAGGGTCGGCCCGTAGGCGCCATCCCAGTAGTAACTCGCGTTCGCGTTCCAGTAGTTCAGATGATCGCTGGCAGCGGAGAGCCCGAGCGCATTGCTGGCAGTCAGGTCCTGCTGCTCGTGGATATAGGCGATATGCGCCGCGAAAGAATCAGTCGCGGTGATGTACTGATACTGGGCATCCACGCCGCTATCGCGGAAATCATCGGTGGCGCCACTGAGCGCATGGCCGCTGCCGGGATATTGATGGACATCCATGGCGATGACACCCACCTCCAGGTCGTTCTGCCCGGTCCCGCCGGACCATGGATGCTCCCAGGCTACGCGTGCGTAAGGCGCGATGTTGGCGATCACCGCGCTCGAGGCGCTGTCATAAGGCTGGCTCACGCCTGCCTGGCTGGAACGATAGACGCTGAATTCGCCATACCAGGTGTTGTCCATCCAAGCGTAGGCACCCAGACCCGCGGCATTCTGCGCCAATGCTCCGGCGAGCAGCGGCGCTGCAGTCGGTGCCGGTGCGACTTCCGAGGAGATGAAAGGGAAACCCCAGGCGGGCGTGCCGTTCCACACGTCTTGCACCGTGGGGTTGTTGTTGAGCGTAAGCCCCCACACCACCGAATGATCGCCCCAGGTCGTATCGCGTGCGTAGCGGATGTCGGTGTTGTCTATGCTGAAGTGATCGGCGGGCTGTTCATAGGTGATCTGTGCGAAGGCACCCATGTGCTCGGCGATGGCACCCGCATAGAACATGCTCAGTTGCTGCGGGAAAGCCACCGAGCCATTCTGGGCGCCGGCGTGCGCCACCCCACTATCGGGCTGCGCCTTGCTGGTCTGGGTGTCCGACAGGATCATCATGGCTGAGAGCGGCGGAAATTTGTCTATGCTGAGCTGGCTGGTGCCACCGCTCAGTTTGTCCGAGCCGAGCACATAGCCGTGCAACTTGAAGAAACGTCCGAAGGCGTTGAGCTGGGGAGCCACGGTGTGGCAGGCGTTGCAGGCGAGCCCGGTCTGGCGGGCGAAGCTCGGGACCGCTTCGGCTTGCTGGGCCAGGAGCAGACCTAACAACAGGGTCGCCACCTTCATCAAGGAGCTGGCGAAAACTCGGTTCTTCATGATGTTCCCCTTCGTCATACCATGGACCCCTCAGGTTCCTTCCTATGCGCTTTAAGGCTAGGCTCACGACGCCCAGGCCGCCTTGATCTGAATCAACCGGCTAGCTTGTGCTTTCTTGAAGCTCGTGCCCTACGCCGCTTTTGACCGGAAGCCTCAGCGCCTTCGATGAGGCCCTTGTTGATGGACGCGTAGAACACGCTCTTACCCTTCGCGGCGCCGTATTCTTCGCGCATGTGCCGCAGGATCTTCCTGCCCTTTGGCGTGAGAGGCATGCTCAAGCCGCCTTGGATTCAGTGGATTCCAGCCTGCCAGCAAGTTCAGCTGCGAAACCATCCGGTTTCAGCACCAGGACATCGCAGCCCAACCGGTCGAACACGCCCTCGGCGGTACTGCCGATCGCGAGATGCTTGAGGCCAGTCCGATAGATGCTGCCCATCACCACGAGATCCACATGTTTGGCTACGGCGAAACTGGCGATAGCGCGTGCGGGATCGCCATCCAGGACATGCATCTTCCCTGGAGGGATGCTGTACTCCCTGCCGAGTTTGTAGAGAGATTCTGCGTGGACCTTGCGCAGCTCGCCGTACAGGGTGAGATCAGGCATCCAACCCAGGTACTCGCATTCGCCAGCCGACGGGATGAACTCGCAGGCGTTGGCCACATCGAACTCGGCGTCGCACTGCTCAGCCAATCTGAGCGCTGTCGTCAGGATTTCGGAATTCAACTCATGGGGTTTGTCGTGTTCGTCCTGAGGATCCACCGCTGCGAGTATGTGCTTGGGCAGGCTGTGCGATCCGGCATGCACCAGCATCAACGGCGCCGGGCATTCACCCAGCAGTCGCCAATCGAGACCCGAGAAAATGGCGCGGCTTAAGGCCGATGACGCCGACGCGTCCTTGATGACGAGATCCGGCCCGAGGGCCAGGACTGCCAGCAGGATATTCTCCGCGATCGGATGACCCCAGATCACGCTGCATTCGACTGAGACGCGTTCTTCCCGGATGCGCCCAGCGAACTCTTCCAGCTTGTTGCGGCGACCGTGCATATAAGCTTTCAGGTCGAAGCCCTGTTTGGCGGCATGTTCCAGGCTGCGCACGTACTCGAAGGAGCGGAGCTGGATCACCGCATCCATCTTGCGGGCCAGGCTGATGGCACGTAGCACGGCGGGGGTGCGCTCCAGGGAGCCGTCTGTGAGGAGCAGGATCTGGGTAGGCTTCTGCATGGCTGCATCTCCGTAAATCCCGACCGGATCGGGACGATGTCAGCTTGGCCCCTCCGGGTGCCTGGAGCCATGATCTAGGTCAAGACAGGAAGCTCCGGCGAGCCCGCAAGGCGCGCTAGGATACGGCCTCGGTGGCACCTCACAAGGACTGGCCAGTGACTACACGTAACCTCGGGTATCTGCTGCACCCCGGCAGCGTGGCGCTCATCGGCGCCAGCGCCGACCCCACCAAAGTCGGCCATGCCCTGGCCCACAATCTGGCGGGGCAGTTCCACGGCTCTGTCCTGTTCGTGAACCCCAAATACAAGCAGATAGACGGACGCCCCTGCTGGCCGGACGTAGCTTCCCTGCCTGAGACGCCGGATCTCGCCGTCATCTGCACCCCTGCGAAGACTGTGCCCGATCTGGTACGCGAACTTGGTGCCCGGGGTACCCGCGCTGCCATCGTGGTGAGCGCCGGTTTCGGCGAGAGCGGCCAGCAAGGCATCGCATTGCAACAAGCGCTGCTGGACGCCGCTCGCCCTACGAACCTACGCATCGTGGGGCCCAATTGCATCGGTGTGCTCAATCCAGCTATAGGGCTCAACGCGAGCTTCAGTCATGGGGCCGCCCTTCCCGGGCAGATCGCCTTCGTGACCCAATCCGGCGCCCTGCTCGCCGCGGTGCTCGATTGGTCGCGCCCGCGCGGCATCGGGTTCTCGCACATGATCTCCCTGGGCGACATGGCGGATGTGGATTTTGCGGATCTCTTGGATCATCTCGCCGGCGACAGCGCCACCCGCGCGATCCTGCTCTACGTCGAAGGCATCCGCGAAGCCCGCAAGTTCATGTCAGCGGCTCGCGCGGCAGCACGCATCAAACCAGTGATCGTGGTGAAGAGTGGCCGGCACGCGGAAGCGGCGCGTGCGGCCGCCACCCACACGGGTGCCCTGGCCGGCGCGGACGCGGTGTATGACGCCGCCTTCCGCCGTGCCGGCATGTTGCGTGTGCCGGATCTGGCCGCGCTGTTCGATGCGGTGGACGTGCTCACCCTGCATACGCCGCCGACGGGGGACCGGTTGGTAATCCTCACGAACGGTGGTGGCATGGGGGTCATGGCCACCGATGCGCTCATGGAGGGTGGCGGCGAACTCGCCGCATTGAGCGACTCCACCATGAGCGCACTCGACAAAGTCTTGCCGCCCACCTGGTCCCATGGCAACCCGGTGGACGTGATCGGCGATGCGGACGGCTCCCGTTACAGCAGCGCCTTGCAAGCAGTGCTCGCCGATCGCGGTGTGGATGCGGTGCTGGCCCTCTACTGCCCCACCGGCGTGAGCGACCCCGACGAGATCGCCGCTGCGGTGGCAGCGCTGGCGCTGCAAAAGGGTCATGCCCCCATCCTCACGAGCTGGGTGGGTGGTGAAGCGGTGGCGGCCGGGCGCCGGAAGTTCTCCGAGAACCGCGTGCCCACCTTCAACACGCCCGAGGAAGGGGTGCGGGCCTTCATGTACCTGGCAGATTACCGACGTAATCAAGACATGCTCATGCAGACGCCGCCCTCCCTGCCGGAGAATTTCGCACCGGATACGGCAGCGGCCCGCGCCGTCATCGCCCAGGCGCTCGCCGAGAAACGCGAGTGGCTCTCGGAGATCGAATCCAAGACGCTGCTGGAAGCCTATGCCATCCCCGCGGTGCCTACCCGTTTCGCCGCAGATGCGGACGCGGCCGCCGCCGCGGCACGCACGTTCCCCGGACCCTATGCCCTCAAGATCGTGTCGCCGGAGATCACCCATAAATCCGACGTGGGTGGCGTAGCCCTGGGCCTACCCGATGCGGATGCGGTGCGCGCAGCGGCGCTGGCCATGAATGCCCGGGTGCAGAGTCGCCGACCGGACGCTAAGCTCACAGGTTTCTCGGTACAAGCCATGGTGGAGCGGCGCGAAGCCCAGGAGCTCATCGCCGGCATCGTCACGGATCGACAATTCGGGCCGGTGATCCTCTTCGGCCAGGGTGGCACTGCTGTGGAACTCATCGCCGACAAGGCGCTCGGCCTACCGCCTCTCAACATGCATCTCGCCCGGGAACTGATACGCGAGACCCGCATCAGCAAATTGTTGCAAGGCTACCGCGACCGCAAGCCGGCGGACCTGGATGCAGTGGCGCTCACTCTCGTGAAACTGGCGCAGCTCGCCGCAGACCTGCCGGAGGTGCTGGAACTGGACATCAACCCTCTGCTCGCGGATGCAGCCGGGGTGCTGGCACTGGATGCACGGGTGAAAGTTGCAGCGAACACGTCGCCAGCAGATGCGCGCCTCGCCATAAAGCCCTACCCCAAGGAGCTAGAGCAGGAGATCAAAGCCCGGGGCGGTGAGATCTTGTGGCTAAGGCCCATCGTGCCAGAGGACGAGCCGGCCCTCGGCCGCACTTTCGCCCTGCTGACGCCCGAAGAGATACGGCAGCGCTTCCACGTGCCCATGAAGGCATTCACTCATACCCTGGCGGCCCGCCTCACCCAGATAGATTACGACCGAGAGATGGCGCTGGTGCTCACGGATCACCGCAAGCCCGGCGAGGCGGAGATCAACGGCGTGGTGCGCCTCTCGGCGGACCCGGACAACGAGCGTGCTGAATTCGCCCTCCTGGTGCGCCATGCCTACGCCCGGCGAGGCTTGGGCCTGCAGATGCTCGAATACCTCATCACCTACGCCCGGGGCCGTGGCATAGGAGAGCTCTACGGCCTGGTGCTTGCGGACAACCCAGCCATGCGCGGGCTCTGCCGCAAAGCCGGTTTCAAAGAGGAGATCGTGCCCGATGAGATGAGCGTGGTGCGGGTGCGTTTGCCCCTGTCTTGATACCTCCTCGGCCTTGACCCAGATCAATGTAGGTACGGCCTGCTCCGCGTAGCTTGATGTCATCGAAAGACGTCATGTGGGGGGCAAGAGCCATGAAGATCGGAGACATCTGCAATCGTGTGGTGATCACCATCACCGAGGACGAGCCTGTGCGCCGCGCGGCAGAGCTCATGCGCAAATACCACGTGGGAACCCTGGTGGTGACTCGTTTCGGCAACGATCAGACGGCGCCGGTGGGCGTGCTGACGGACCGGGACATCGTCGTGGAGACCATAGCCGAAGGTGTGGATCCGGACGAGATCACAGTGGGCGACATCATGAGTGACAGGATCATATTGGGTTGCGAGGACGACGGGGTGACTGGCACCCTTGAGCTCATGCGCAAACACGGCATCCGCCGCATACCCGTGGTGGACAAGAGGGACGCACTGGTGGGCGTGCTGGCGCTGGACGACCTGCTGCAGCTCTTCGCCGCGAACCTGGACAACATCGCGGCCATCGTCGGCGGTCAACGTCTGCAGGAATCCCAGGCTCGGGCCTGAAGGAGATCGCCATGAACAAGGTACTGCTCGCCTGCTATTCCCGCTCCGGTTACACCATCTCGCTGGCGAAAGAGATCGCCAGCATGACCGGCTGGGATCTGGAGGAGATCGCGGATGTGCACCCACGCGACGGAAACTGGGGTGCGGTGCGTTGTGTCCTGGATGTATTGCTCCACCGGCGTCCAGGCATCCGCACTGGGGACAAGGATCCGGCGGACTATGACCTGGTGGTAGTGGCCGCGCCGGTCTGGATGCGCAGGCTGGCCGCTCCGATGCACAGCTACATCAGCCGGCATCGCAAGGGCTTCAAAGCCCTGGCCTACGTCTGCATGTATGGCGGGAAAGGCGCCGAACGAGCGGCGGCGCAGGTAGAGAGGTTTTCGGGCAAGCCGCTCAAAGCCATGTTCGCAGTCACCAGCCAAGAGTTCGAGCAGGCCGATTACCGCGCCAGATTGGATGACTTCCTAGACCACATCAACAAGGCCTGATCTTCTGGAGGGCAAACCCACAGCCTCCATCCACTCCTCTCCCGGCGACCCATTGCGGTGATTGACGCGGCCCTGCCACTAGCGGAAGGTACGCGGAGGACGACTGGCGAGGCGAGGTCCGGATGAAGATCGCATTCCTCGATGTAGGTACGCTGTTCCTGTGGCAGGCCTTGCTGACCCTGTCCATGTCTTTCTTGATCGGCCTGGAATTCCACAAGTACCAGCGCAACGAGGGCCAGGGCCTGGGTTTTGGCACTGCCCGTACCCTCACGCTGGTGGGGCTCACCGGATTCCTGCTCTCGGCCCTGGATGCTTCGGGTCTGCTCTACGCCCTGGGCTTCGGGGTCTTGGCCCTGTGGCTCGCCCTGTATTACCGCGGCAGGCTGGAGCAGGGTTACACCTCGCTCATGGCGCCCATCATCTGCCTCCTGGTGTATGTACTTGGCTTACTCGCACTGAATGCGGAGCCGTGGTTCGTCGCCGCCTACGCGGTGCTCATCGTGTTCCTGCTCAGCGCGAAACCGCTCATCCGTTCGTTCGCTGACACACTCTCCGGCGACGAGATATCCACAGTCGCCAAGTTCGTGATCATGGCTGGCATCGTGCTGCCGCTGCTGCCGGATCGGCAGATAGCCGGATTCATCCCGGTCACCTATCGCCAGACGGGATTCGCGGTGGTGGCAGTCTCGGGTATCTCCTATCTCAGCTACGTGGCCCAGACGTATCTCTTGAAGTCGCGCGGCACGCTGGTGGCCGGAGTCCTCGGCGGACTCTATTCCAGCACCGCCACCACCTTCGTCCTCAGTGAGCAGGCGCGCTCAGCACCCCAAAACAGCATGACCTCGCCGGCTCTGGTGCTGGCCACCGCCATGATGTATGTGCGGCTCCTGGTGCTGTGCGGCATGCTCGCACCTGCATCCCTGATCAAGCTCGCGCCGCCTTTCATGGCTGGCTGCGTGCTCTCCCTGGCCGCCGCCTACCTGATGGTGCGGATGCGCAAGCGCACGAAAGACGTGCCTCCACCTTCCCTCGCCAAGCATCCACTCGAATTCAATGCGGCATTGCTGTTCGCATTCCTGTTCGTATTGTTCGCCAGCGCGACGAACTATGTAGTCGGACAGTACAGCTATTCGGGTCTGCACCTGATGGCTTTCATCGTGGGTTTCACCGACATAGACCCCTTCGTGCTGTCCCTGCTGTCCGGCCACATGAGCGTGAGCTTGCAAGCCATGGTCGATGCTGTCGTCATCGCCGCTGCCAGCAACAACCTGCTAAAAGCCGGCTATGCGCTAGGCTTGGCGCGCAACCGCAGCGTGTTGCCGGCCTGCGTCTGGCTGGTAGCGCTCACAGCCCTATCCCTTCTCTACGTATTCTTCTGACCGACCGTCCCTTTACTGAGCACCATCGGCATGAGCTTCCAGATAGGAAGCGATCAGGTCGAACTCGTCCGTGCTCGGCATCTGAACGCCCATGATCTCGGTGCGCGACTGGGTCTGGATGATGTCGTGCATGCGCCGCGTGATGGTCTGCCATTCCGCCTGGGTGCGCAGCTGCGGCGGAGGTGCTGCGTGGCACTGGGAGCAGTATCGGCCGAGCAGTTCGGCACCCATGCTGTGGGAGTCGGGAAGCGCTGAGGCATCCCGCGGCGTCCACATCCAACCGCGCCCCAGCACGGTCTGGATGTCCTGATAGCGGGTCTCGTAAAGCTGGCGGTAACGATCTGCGCGCGCAGATGGGTCGGTCTCAGTGGATATGGCTGCGACCTGCGCCACCAGGATATCCAGATGCCGGCGCATGGTGAGTTCGAAAAGCAGTGGTGACATGCCGACGGGGAGGTCCCAGCTCGAAGCGGGCCCGATATCATGCATCGTCGGACACGGCTTGATAGCCTTGGTAATGGCGCCCCCCGAGATAGGCGGGTAGCTCAGCATCCAATCCGTACAGCCGCGGCTCACGACGCCCGGCAGGTCACGTGCATAACGCAGCTGCTTCTGCAGCATGCTCCAGTATTCGCCCATGATCTGGCGCTGGTCCGCCGGCTGGGCGTCATGCAATTGAGTGAGTACACGTGACAGGTCGTCCACCTGGGCCTGAAGGGTCCGCACATCCGTCTGGGCGGTATCCGGCACGGACGTGGCACAGGCCTCGGCCAGGACCAGTCCGGCTGCGAGGATCAGACAAAGCCTCAGTTTGATTCTCATATTTTTCCCCATGTGGTTCGACACTGATCAGTCGCTCAGGCCGCGACCGGCTCGCGCTCCGCGTCGCGGCATAGCGCCAATACGGCGAATGCGCCTTCGAGTATCGCGTCCGTGACTTTCCGCGACATCACAGCATCCCCCACCAGGAATACATGAGGGACGAGACCCTTGAGCTCTGCCTCCAGCTCATGTTCTGGCCGGGAGCCGAGGCACATCACTGCCGTATCCGCACACAGACCGAATATCTCACCACCCGATTGCAGGTTGATGGCGTCGACCTCGATGCTGAGCAGACGTGTATGCGTCATGATCTTGACGCCAAGGGCTCTCAGCCGGCCGAGCAGCAAGGTGCGATCATCGAGCGGCGCGTCAGCGGCGATGTCGCCCTCTGCCTCGGCGATGGTGACGGCATGGCCCTTGGTTGCAAGGAATTCCGCGGTCTGGGCGCCAGCGCAACCGCCGCCCACCACCAACACCGAGCCGTAAGCCCGCTTCCGTCCTTCCAGGAGATCGCGGGACGTGATCACATTTACTGCATCTATGCCCGGGATGTCCGGGCGGTTTGCCTCCGCGCCCGTCGCGACGATCACAGCATACGGCTGTTCCTGTAGCGCCAGCTTCTTGTCCACCCGCGTGCTGAGACGTGTCTCCACGCCGAGCATGCCGATCTCGTGCTTCAGGCCCTGCAGCAGTTCCGCCCAGCCCGGGCGGTATGGCGCTGCGGCCGCCGCGTGCAGCTGGCCCCCGACCTTGTCCTCAGTTTCGCAGAGCACGACCTTGAAGCCAGCGCGCGCCGCATAGGCCGCAGCCGACATGCCGGCCGGGCCGGCACCGGCGATGAGTACCTTGCGCTGGCCACCATGGTTAGCCAGCTCGGCGAACTGACGCTCACGCCCGCAGGCGGGATTGACGGTGCACCAGACATCGCGCTGGTCGAACAGACGGGTGATGCAACCCTGATTGCAAGCGATGCAATGGTGTATCTCTTCCCCGAGCCCTTCCTTAGCCTTGCGCGGCCAGTCCGGGTCCGCGAGCAACTCACGCCCGAGAGCGATGAAATCCGCCTGACCGCCCTGCAGGATCGCTTCGGCGAGCGCCGGGGTATGCAGCTTACCGACAGTGATGACGGGGATGCTGATAGCCTGCTTGATCTTCGAGGCGTATTTCACCAGAGGCGCGTCTTCTACAGCCATGGGCGGCACCATGTGGCCGCTGGTGTAGGAGGCGTAATTGCAAGCAGAGACATGCACGGCGCCCATGCCCTTGAGTTCGAGCCAACGGGCCAGCTCGACCGCATCTTCCGGCCTGATGCCGCCCGGGACCATCTCATCGGCGGAGATGCGCACGGTTATCGGGTAATCATCACCGACCTGCTCGCGCACCGCATCGATGATCTCATCGAGGAAGCGCCGACGGTTCTCGGGGCTGCCGCCGTACTGGTCGGGACGACGATTGCTGAACGGCGACAGGAACTGATTTATGAGGTATCCGTGGGCAGCATGGATCTCGACGAAATCCAGTCCCGCCGCTTTGGCGCGACGCGCGGCATTGGCAAAAGCCCGCACGAGAGAATGTATCTCCATGCGATCGAGCATCCGCGGCAGCTCCTGGAGCAACGGACAGGGGATGGCCGAAGGCGCCACTGGTTGTTCGCCGGACACCTTCGCGGTGGTCTGGCGGCCAGCATGGTAGAGCTGGATGCCGATGCGCGCTCCATGGTCATGAGCGACCTTGGCCGCCTCGCCCAGGCCAGCTATCACCGAATCGCTATGCAGACCCAACTCATTATGGAATCCGCGCCCTTCGGGGCTCACGAAGCTGGCCTCGAGGATGATGGTGCCTACCCCACCCTGGGCCACACGTTCCAGATGCGACAAGTAGCGTGGGGTCATGCAGCCATACTGGTCGGCGTAGTTGCGCACCATGGGCGCCATGATCAGGCGGTTCTTGAGCGTCAAGCGGCCTATCCGCCCAGGCTCGAAAAGCAAGCTGAATTCTTTCACGGTGGGACCTCGCTCCAGCATTGGCCTCAGGTTATGCCCGGTGGGCCTCGCGAGCATTGACTTAGGTCAATCCGGGATTACGCAGCTGGGCCCTTCCCCCCCATCCACGAAGCTCCCTGACCTGGATCAATGCGGCTCCCCGGGGGGTCGTGGTTCTATAAGCCTCAACCAAGGAAACATGGAGACGCTGATGCCGACTTTGCCGCTGAACAAAAGACAGGTCACAGGTCTTGCCAGGAAGATGCGCACACGCCGTGAGAGCCTCAAAAGGGAGACGGCTCTCCTGTGGCGGGACCGCTATGAGCCGGAGGAGACCCTCGATGAAGTGCATGATATGAAGGACCAGGCGTCGGCGGATGCACTGGAAGAGATACAGTTCGCAGATAGGCGGCATTCCATTGAGGAAGTGCGCGAGATCGAAGAAGCCCTTGTACGCATGCACAGCGGAAGTTACGGCATCTGCACCGACTGTGGTGCAGACATCGGCATAACTCGCCTAAGGGTATGTCCGACAGCACAGCGCTGCCGCGGCTGTCAGGACGTCTATGAGCGCAGCGCCAAGCGCTTGGTGGTCACCCAAGTGCAGTCGAATCATCCCCGGTAAACCACGCATGCAAGGCATCCGGCACCGAAGCGGGATCCTGGGCCAGGCCAGCAGCCACG
>CAWFOE010000016.1:0-59687 GCA_963817285.1 uncultured Pseudomonadota bacterium
GACGTATCGCCAGTACTACACCATCACCGGCAATCTCACGGGCACGAGCTATGTGATCGCGGCCACTGCGTCCAGCACCGGCCCCCAGGCGAAAGACACCGGTTGCACCATCCTGACCTTGAGCAGCACCGGACAGCAGGGCTCCGGCAGCGTGACTGCCACCACGGATACCGGCAGCTGTTGGTAACCACCAAAACATCGCCTTCATGATCCTTGGACGGCCGGTGACCCCGGCCGTTCGCTTTTGTGCGGGGGGCTCACATCCAGCCGCGCGCCCTTGAGCGCTGGTTTTTCCCCCCCATATACGCCACCATGACAACCCCTTCCGGCAACGCCTCCCCGATGCAAGACCCCGCAAGCCTCGAACAGCGCCTACATCGCCTGTCTGCCACCGGCGACGCCGGTGCGCTGCTCTCGGGCGGCGGCAAGGGTCTGGAGAAAGAGAGCCTGCGGGTCATGCCCGAAGGTTGCATCGCCCAGACGCCCCACCCTCTGGCCCTGGGTTCGGCCCTCGCCCATCCCTACATCACCACCGACTATTCCGAAGCACTGCTCGAGTTCGTGACGCCGCCCTTCGAAGACCTGCGCGCGACATTGGGCTTCCTCTCGGACATCCACAGCTTCGTCTATCCGCGCCTGGGGCCGGAGAAGCTCTGGGCTACCAGCATGCCCTGCGCTCTGGAGGACGAACAGCGCATACCCATCGCCCGCTACGGCGACTCCAACGTGGGCATGATGAAACACGTGTACCGCCGCGGCCTCGGCTGGCGCTATGGCCGCACCATGCAGACCATCTCGGGGGTGCATTTCAACTATTCGTTCCCGGAAGCCCTGTGGCCGGTGCTGCAGGCCGCTGAGCGAGATGCCCGCAGCCTGCGGCAGTTCCGCGATGACTGGTATTTCCGTGCCCTGCGCAATTTCCAGCGCTTAGGCTGGCTCGTGCCCTATCTCTTCGGCGCTTCGCCTGCCATGTGCAAGAGTTTCCTCAAGGGCCGTGACCTAAAATTCGCTGAGTTCGACCCGCATACTTTCTATGAGCCGCATGCCACCTCCCTCAGGCTCTCGGACATCGGCTACAAGAACAGCAACCAGGCGCGCATCGGCGTCACCTACAACAGTGTGGAGGACTACATCTCCACCTTAAGCCACGCCATCAGCACCCCCGCGCCGGACTACGAGCGCATCGGCGTGAAGGTGGACGGCGAGTACCGCCAGCTCAATGCCAACATCCTGCAGATCGAGAACGAATTCTACGGCAGCGTCCGCCCCAAGCAGCCCATCGAGAGCGGCGAGCGGGCCACCCTCGCCCTTAAACGCCGGGGCGTGATGTATCTCGAAGTCCGTGCCTTGGACGTGAACGCCTATGACCCGGTGGGTGCAGACGAGCCAGCGTTGCGTTTCATCGAGGCCCTGCTGGCCCTCTGCCTGCTGACGGACAGCCCCGCCACCACCCCGGAAGAGCAGGAGATCATCGGCCAGAACCAGCTCTCGGTGGCCCGACGCGGCCGGGATCCGGAACTCGCACTGCAGGATGGCAGTCGTGAGGTGAAGCTCAAGGATTGGGCACGCGAGATCCTGGCGCGCATGGCTACCCTCTGCACGCTGCTGGATGGCAGCGATCTGGCGCGCCCCTATAGCGTCTCCCTCGCCGCCCAACGGGCGAAAGTCGAAGATCCGGATCTCACTCCCTCCGCCCGAGTGCTCGCGGACATGCGCAGCCATGGCGAGAGCTTCTTCCGCTTCGCCGAACGCATGTCCGAGACCCACCGGCGGCATTTCCTGGATGCGCCCCTGCCAAGGGAGACAGAGGCCCGCTTCAGCGCCGAGGCCAAGGTATCCTTGGAGAAGCAAGCAGCCATCGAGGCGACTGATAAACTATCCTTCGACGACTATCTCCACCAATACTTCGCCCAGAGCTAGCCCATGAACGCGAAAAACCCCCGCAGCCGTTTCGGCATCCATTGCACCCTGCCACCGGACGACCCCATGTCGGCGCCCCATCTGCTCGGCCCCGATTGGGAAGCCTACCGCTGGTACGACAGCGAGCAGGAGCGGGACCAGGCCATCGAAGAGTTCAGCCGTGAGCATCTGTACTCCCGGCGCGGCGACAAGCCGAGTGTGATCTACGCCAAGGTCACCCGTTGATACGCATAGACGTCTTCTCCGACGTCGTCTGCCCCTGGTGCTTCGTGGGCAAGCGGCGGCTGGATGCAGCCCTCGCGGCCGCTGGCATCACGGATGCCGATATCCACTGGCATGCCTTCCAGCTCAACCCAGATCTTCCGTCCGGTGGAGTGGATCGGCGCGAATACATGCAGAAGAAGTTCGGTGGCCTGGAGAACGTGGCGCGCATCCATGAGCGGGTCGTCGAATCGGGCCGCAGCGCCGACATCGAGTTCCATTTCGACGATATCACCCGCAGCCCCAACACCTTCGATGCACATCGCCTGCTGACTCTGGCGGCTTCTCAAGGCCGGCAAGGGGCCATGAAAGGAAGCCTGATGAGCGCGTATTTCCTGAAGGGCCGTGACATCGGGGACCAGCCAGGTGCTGACGGAGATCGCCAGGGAGACGGGCCTCGAAGGCGACGTACATGCCTGGCTCGACAGCGATGCGGAAGCCGCGGTGTACGCGAGGATCTCGCCGCAGCCCGGCAACTGCAGATCAGCGGCGTGCCCTTCTTCATCTTCGGCGGACGTTGTGCCATCGCCGGCGCCCAGCCGGCGGAGATATTCGCCCAGGCCCTGGACGCTGCGCGACGCCTACCGGACCGGTGCTCGCGCAGCCCATCGGGTAGAATGCCGGGCATACGCCTCGGCGCCCATCTGCATGCGCTGACCGCCATCCCGGGAGAGACTCGGTGCTGATCGGTTATATAGGACTGCTGCTGTTGCATTGGTGGTGATCCTCGCCGGTGCGGAACTCTTCACCAATGCCCTGGAGCACGTGGGTCAGCGGCTGAACCTGTCCGAAGGCCTGGTGGGCTCGGTGCTGGCGGCCGTGGCCACGGCCCTGCCCGAGACGGTGGTGCCGGTGATAGCGGTGTTCTTCGGCGGTGCGGACCAGGCGGTGCGGGAGCACATCGGTGTCGGCGCCATCCTGGGTTCGCCGCTCATGCTCATCACTCTCGCCATGGCCCTCATCGGCCTCTTCACCGGCATGCAACGCGGCTGGAATACACCGCTCAAGCCGGAGATATCCGGCTTGTTGCGTGACCTGGGTTATTTCCTCGTGGCTTACGCCATCGCCTTCATAGGCTTGTATGCCCCGCGTCCCTCCGGTGGCATCCATGCCATGGCGGGTTTTTGTCTTGTGTTCCTCTACGCCTACTACGTGTACAACACGGTGCAGGCGTCTGCCATGCTGGTGACCAAAGGCCACGGTACCCGCGCCGAGTCGACCCTGCTCCTCAGCCACATAGGCATCACCCACAGCGCGCTCTGGGAGGCAGTCCAGCTGCTGATCGGTCTGCGCTCATCATCGGTGGCGCCAAGCTGTTCGTGAGCGGGGTCGAAGCGGTGGGCATGGCCACCGCCATCAGCATCCTGATCCTGTCCCTGGTCATCATCCCCATCGCCACCGAGATGCCGGAGAAGTTCAACAGCATCCTGTGGGTCCGGCGCGGCAAGGACACGCTGGCGTTCGGCAACGTCACCGGTGCCATGGTGTTCCAGGGCACCCTGCTGCCGGCCTTCGGCATGCAGCTCGCCGCCTGGACGCCTGGCTACCAGGTGTTCTGGGCCATGGGCTTGAGTTTCGCCGTCCGACCTGGACCCTCTTCCTTGCCTTACGTCGCAAGCTGACGCCCTTCGCTCTGATGGTGAATGGCGCTCCTATGTGCTCTTCTTCCTGGTCATCGTCCGGTACTGATCCCAGTCCTGGGCGGGTGTCCGGTATGCCCAGTGCCCCACCATGACCGAGCCCCACCGGGTGCCTCCCCCTGCGTGCGCAACTGCTGCCTGGACGAGCGGGATGTGTGCATGGGCTGTGGACGTTCCCTGGACGAGATCCGTGCCTGGAGCGAGGCGGATGCAGCGGGCGTCTGGCTATCCTGGAACGGGCGGCTGCACGCCGGGCAGAGCGTGAGGCCCGCTACCGTGCCTGGCAGGCAGATGATCCAGGCAAATAGGTCGTCCCCGAAGGGTTGTGCCGCCGCCGGGTTATGGATATTGTTTTACATATATTGACCCGGGGTATTGCATGCGCAGCCTGACGCTACTCCGCTCCTGGCCGTCCTCACGGCCTGCGCCAGCCATGCGCCACTCCCCACGGACCCCGACCGTTGGACCTACCTGGGCAACGACCCGGACGGCACCCAGAACATATATATGCGTCTCCAGGGCGCCGACAAGAAGAAGAACACGGTGACGGCCTGGTACAAGTTCGAGTTCACCTCCCCCCGCGACGTGGTGACCGGCCCTGCGCTGAAACAGCAGACCTACATCGAGCGCCGCGATCTCGTGGAAGTGGACTGCACCAAACAGACCCTGAGGCTCCAGGACGAGACTTATTACGACGTGGAGGACCGGCAGGTGTTCCGGGTGGTGCCGACAGCGGAAGCACCGCGCCGCCAACCGGGTCTATGCGGGTGGCATAAGCGATACGGTGTACGAAGGCGCCTGCGGAAACTCCCTGCAATGGGATCTCCCTAGGCGAGGATCCGCAGAAGACTCAGGATATCTACGCGCGGGTGCAGAGCCCACTAGACCAGCAGTCCATCGTCAAGGCCGTGTTCCGCTTCAGCTACCACGATCCGCGCCAGATGGTGGCATCGCCTTCGCTCACCAGCGTCACCTACAGCAGCCGTCAGAGCAGCTTGATGATGGACTGTGCGAACCAGACGTTCATGCTGATCCACGAGACCTACTACGACGCCGACGGAGTCACCGTCTTCGGCGTCACGCCGCCGAAAGATGCACTCCCGAGCGGCGTGGTGCCGGATGGCGTCACCGGCATGATGTACAAGGCAGCCTGCGGCATACCGCTCAACTGGACCTATCTCGGCACTGACCCGCGCAAGACGCAGAAAATATTCCTGCTGGGCGCACCGGAGAAGAAATCCGGCGGCACTGTGGAAGCCCGCTTCCGCTTCCAGTATGTGGTCCCGGGTAAACTCACCACCGGCGCAAACCTGACCCAAGTGGAATACACCGCGCGCACATCCGACGTGTTGCTGGACTGCTCCGCTTCCACCCTTACTTTGCTGCGTGAGTCCTACCTTGATGCCTCCGAGAAGGAGGTCTTCAGCGTCAAACCCGCCACGCCCCAGGCTGCGCCGGTGGCACCCCAGGGGCTCACGGGCATGATGCAGCATGCTGTATGTCAGCCGTGAAAGCCCGCCGACAGGCGCGCCCTGTCTTTTCCCGGGCCCGGCCCGTAGAATCATCTCATCCTGAAACAGGAAGCCCGCGGGTCATGGCCGCCGCTGGCTGGCTGGATCCGCTGACTACGGCCGCGACTCCGACAGCAATCTCATGACTGAGCAGATACCGAAGCAACTCGGCAAGTACCTCATCGGACGCGAACTGGGGCGTGGCGCCTCGAGTATCGTCTACCTCGCCAACGATCCCTTCGCCCACCGCGACGTTGCCGTGAAGGTGTACTCCTCGGATGTGGGCATGGAAGCCTCCAAGGCCAAGCTCTATCGCAAACTGTTCTTCAACGAAGCCCATATGGCCGGCAAGCTGGTGCACCCCAACGTCTTGCCCATCTATGACGCGGGTGAGGAACACGGCTTGCGCTATGTGGTCATGATGTATCTCGAGGGCTACAGGCCTCTCATCGACCACATCCGACCCGATAGCTCTGCTACCCATCAAGAAGGTGGTGGAGATCTTCTTCGCCATGGCGAAAGCTTTGGACTATGCCCACCGCAACGGCGTGGTCCATCGCGACATCAAACCTGCAAACGTGATGATGGGCCCCACCGGCGAGTCATGATCGTGGACTTCGGCGTGGCCAAGCATGCACTCGGTACATCCACCCAGATCACCGGTATCGTGGGCACCCCGCGCTACATGTCGCCAGAGCAAGTGAGCGGCGGCGACGTCAGCAACCAGACCGACCTATTCTCCATGGGCATCATGATCTACGAGATGCTGGTCGGCACGCCCTGCTTCTCCGGCGACTCCCTGCCGAGCCTCACCCATAACATCATCAATATCGATCCGCCGCCCCTCTCGCAGTTGCGGCCGGACGTGCCGGAAGCGCTGAACAAGATCGTGATGCGCTGCCTCAAGAAGCCTCTCAAACTGCGCTACAAGACCGGCATGGACGTGGCCGGCGATCTGATCAACGTGTCCGACGGCCTCACCAGCCGGGCCGAGGAGATCTCCGAGCAAGAGCGTTACAACCAGCTGAGCAAGCTGAGCTTCTTCAGTGAGTTCAGCCAGCCCGAGATCTGGGAGATCATGCACGCCGGCTCATGGAAGGCCTACAAACCCGGCGACGTGGTGGTACAGGAAGGCGAGCTGGATGACAGCTTCTTCGTAGTGGTCTCCGGCGAACTCACGGTGCATAAGGGCAAGACCCTGCTCGGCAGCCTGAGCGGGGGCGATTGCTTCGGCGAGATGGGTTACCTCAAGAAGACCAAGCGCAGCGCTACCGTGAAAGCCAAGGGTGCCGTCAGCTTGTTACGGGTCAATGCCACGCTCATGGAACGCGCTTCGAAAGATTGCCAGCTCAGGTTCTACAAGGTCTTCGCCCACACCTCTGATCGAACGTCTCACCCGCACCAACGAACAGCTCCAGGCCCTGCGGGCCTGAAATTATCCGCGTCTTAACGTTTCCTCACCGGCACCAGCAATAGCAGCGTGCCGAGGATGATCGCGCCCACCCCTGCCCAGGGCGGTATGTCGAGTATGGCCCTCGTCCTTCACCGCGAACTCCAGGGATCCTAGCTTCGCTTCGTGGTTGGATTTCGGGTAGTTGAACCCGCCATACACCAGGACGACCAAACCAGCCGCCACCAGCAGTACGGCGATGATCTTGAGTGCTTTCATCTCATTCCCTCCCGTGAGCCCTTCGGATGTCAAATCGGATTCCGTAAAACGACCGGTCCACCGCTTATACATTTGAGCGTACAGGCAGTATCGGTCGCCTGGCATGCCCCGAACTGTGCGCCAGTGCACGGAACAGGCGAGCCC
This sequence comes from uncultured Pseudomonadota bacterium, assembly GCA_963817285.1. Taxonomy (GTDB): domain Bacteria; phylum Pseudomonadota; class Gammaproteobacteria; order Natronospirales; family REEB76; genus DASUBN01. The sequence goes on from CAWFOE010000016.1 coordinate 7,146, forward strand.
TGCTGACTAACGTGAAACTGTGTACCAGATAGTGATGTCGGTCATCTTACCGATCATCACGAAAGTGAGCCGTCATGAAACTTAAATATGCCGATCTTCTGCACCCTCCTGACCACCGCCGCTGCCTATGGCACGGATGCCGAGCGGATACCCGCCGTCAGCACCCATCCGGCGCCGCCCGCTTCGACCCGCTGCCCTCCTGCAGGGACCCAGCCACCGGCGGCGGCCACCCAGGTTCCACCGCCCGATGCACGGCGTGGAAACCACCTGTCTCCGCCGGTCCAGCAGAACCAGGATGAGAAGGTCATCCCGGGTGAGCCTCTGCGCCCGAGACCGCCGGTACAGCAGCTTCCACCCCCGCCCTGTGGCGGATGATGGACGTTTAACGCCCACAACATCCGAGTAATAGCGAGTCCAAGAAATGAATCAGGCATATATCAGAAATACCTAGGCTTGGCCGCTGACTGCTCCTGCTATACCAGTAGCACAGGCACTTACAGGAGCAGCCCATGTCAGCGATAGCCCTGCCATTCATAAACCGCCCTCTCAGGCCGTTGTCGGCGCTCCTGATCCTGTCGCTGGTGTTCGGCACACTGGATATCCTGGATTCCCTGCTGTTCTGGGGGATGTCCATGGATGTCCCGCCGCTGCATATATTCCAGGGCATCGCCAGCGGAGTACTGGGTAATGTCTCTTTCCAGGGTGGTGTGGCCACGGCGATCCTGGGCGGACTGCTCCAATACGGCATCTTCTTCTGTCTGTTGGGCCTTTATTACCTCGCTGACACGCGACTTGGCTTCCTCGCATATCGACCGTGGCTCTATGGCCCGCTATACGGGCTCCTGAGCTACCTGGTCGTACGTTATGGGATCTTGCCGTTGACTGCGTATCACATCGTGCCTGGGTTCTATCCGGCGGTATCTATCAACGCCGGCATCGCTCAGGTCCTGTTCGTGGGCTTACCGGCGGCATTCATGGCGCATGGATTGAATTCGAATGAGAAAACGGCCCATCGGACGACACAAGAAGTCGGACATGCATCACCGAGCCACTGAGTCGATCGTTCTGGCACCGTCGCAGACATCTTCTAGGGAACGCGACAAAGGAATTGTAGTCAAACTACTATGTATTTAGTTGAAATTGCTTGTAAATCGGACTGGGCTGACTAACATACTATCGAAATAGTACTTCTATTGAGGGCAAATGCCTATATTCCCCGCATGGATCGCGGGGAGGTAAACCATATAGACCGGGTGGACATCCAAGTCGAGAGCGGTGCAGTAGCGCATCCGGACTAAGGATGTCCAGCGGACAGATGACCGGACACGAGGATAGGGAAACGAGTGGCAGCGACGGACACAATTGAACTGTCGTCCAGATAATCGCGAACTAATGGTTCGATTACGTATCTAACCGCCCTGCTCTTGTATATGTATTCGATGGGATCTGATCAAAAAAACTGAACGGTAGAGTCATCTACATCGCAGGGAGATATTGATGAAGGTGTCAGGACATCCACGAGCATATCTCTTGGCAAGCGCCATGGTTATCGCTGTGGTGTCTCTGCAGGGCTTCGCTCAGAAAGACCCCAAGACAGCCCCTGCCCCTTCCTCGCAACTCCCAGGGATACGGGATGGACAGCATGATTTCGATTTCGAAGTGGGCACCTGGAAGACCCAAGTCTCCCGCCTCATTAACCCCCTGACAGGTTCCACCACCTGGGCCAAATACGATGGGACTACCGTCGTCCACAAGCTCTGGGATGGTCGAGCCAATATGCTGGAACTTGAGGTCGATGGACCTGCGGGTCACCTAGAACTCGGATCGCTACGCCTCTATGACCCCCAGTCCCACCAGTGGAGCCTGAACATCGCCAACAGCAGTAGCGGCACTCTGGGGATCCCGACCATCGGTGAATTCAATAACGGCCGCGGTGAGTTCTACGACCAAGAGATGTACAAAGGCAGGGCCATCTATGTCCGCTTCGTCATCTCGGACATCACCCCGAACTCCTGCCATTTCGAGCAGTCTTTCTCCGTCGACGGCGGCAAGACCTGGGAAGTTAACTGGGTAGCCACCGACACGCGGATAGTGGACGAGGACGCCGGCGGCGCGATCTGATGAGATCGGCTCGAGAGTACTGGACTTTACTAACTTCAATGAACTTTCAAGATGGTGGCTAGGGGTGAGCGGCGAAGCCGCGAACGGCCGCCAAGGATGGCGGCGTGGGCTTTTCGCGGAGCAGGATGCGGAGCGAAAAGGCGCGTCCACCCACCGACGAATCACCGACCTCATATATCAGGACTCATAATGCTGAGGTCGGTCTCAATGGTGGGCCAACTCTGGCCTGAAATGATTTGCTTATATGGTGGCTATGGGTGGGCGTGTCCCATGGGCCGCGCGGGCGTACATGGATGTATGCCCCGGCCAGGCAAGCGGAGCGGGATGCGTAGCTTGCCGACGGATCACCGACCTATATATCCGCATAAGGCTGAGGTCGGTCGTAATAGCAGACCAACTCTGACCTGAAATGATTTGCTTATATGGTGGTACGGGTTCACTCATATTGTAATCTAGAAGCCGCGCCATTGCTGGGGTTTGGTAGTTAGACAGTGTAGAGATGCCCCCAAAGATGCCCCCAGAGCGCCGCGCGGATTCGGCATCGGCGCTAGTATTCCGTGCGTGACATTTCGATCTGTCGCGCGGCCTAAAGGCGTTCGGGCCTGAATCATCAAAGGGGTTTGAAGATGAAAACCAAGTTACTTGTACTTTCCGTAATGCTTGCCGGGTGCGCCTCTGTAGGGGAACCCCAGCCTATCGGGGCGGATACCTACATGCTCAGCGCGAGCACGTTCCTAGAGGTTAAATCTTCGGCGGAAGAGAAGGCACTGCCCATAACCAAGGCAAATGCTTTTTGTTCAACCATGGGGAAGAAAATGCTGCTGGTCAGCAGCGATTCAGGACAATTCCCTACCGCTCACGCCGAAATAACCTTCAAATGCTTGGCGCCCAACGATCCCGCTTTCCTGAACGCCACCCCCAGCTCGATCAACTAGAGACATCTTTCGATAGAAACGCACACTTCGCACAAGCCTAAATCAATTGCCTAACCGAAAATCCCAAGGCATCTAAAGCGGTCTATAAGTGCCGCATCCTCTTGAGCCGCAAGGGTTTCGTCTAGCTGCTCATAACGCTCGAATGTTCGCCAGCGCATCCACTTCGGTTTTTGCAGGGAATCAAACAGCGAGCCCTCGTCGCCAAGCTTGCGACGAATAGCCCAGCGGCGTTCCATGATTCGGTCAAGGCCGGAAATCCGCTGGCTCGCATAGGTCGGCAGCGGCCGAATCGCGGTCCGATGACAGAATTTTCCCAGGCTTGGGTAACGGTGCAGCTTCAATGCGCGTCTGCTAGTAAATGGACAGTGCATCCACCAGCGCCGCCCACCGAAATTCAGGGCAGTTGTACTGAGCGTAATACCGTAAGTGCGGTGCTCGTCTGTTAGATCGAGACGCCCCCAAGAGTCATGTAGCTCCGCGCGGTACTGGACCCGGTAGGTTTCGTCCCCGTACGCGTCCGTCCACGTCAGCACCCCTGTTCGCACCGATTCCGGAAACAGAATGGCCCATGTTTGCAGCTTGGACACGCTCAACACTTGGGCACTTTCGATCCAGGGATGCCACCCGCTAAAACTCATGTTTCGTACTCTCACGCACCAAATCGCAGGCCCTTAATTATTGTCCTAAGTCATGGTAATTATTAAGGTGACCAATTTTCGGGCAAGGCCTGTCGGCAATTCCTACAGCACCAGCCCGTTAATCGGGTGACATCTCTGGTGGAATCACGCTCAAGCCGCCTTAGCTTGCCCGACAACCGGGCTAGCGTTGCCCGAATCACGGCCATGGCAAATCGATCCGGGCACCCAACGTTGCCAGTCGCCAGGCGGAAGCCGGGTGCTGGGTACGTCTAGTTTTCCTTTGCAGTCATCTATTGCTACCCACGTTAGCGCATACAGATTGCACTTGTTCCTACCGCCTTGACGGCTCCTGATTGTTAGTCCGTGATCCTCTAGCTCGCGCGTCACCCTGCCCAGAGTATCCCGAGACTTCCAGCCACGTTCTCGCATCAATGACCACGCCGCTGTTAAATCGCCATTGTTGAAGCCGTTGTACTGACGGGCGAATTCCAAGAGCAAGCGCACGCCGCTAGCCGAGAGAGTGAGAAAACACGGATGGTCCATAATGGCGTGCGGGATACCGGCAAACCGCCCGGCGGGCCGCCTACCTTTGGCGCGGCGGAGTCTCTTGTTCATGCTGCACTACCCTGCACCCCCGTCCGGGGTGGTATCCGTGCACCGCCTACAATGGGCTCCCCGCCATGAACGGCGGCCACTTTGGGGGCGGCTCGAACCCAGTATCCCCGTGCGTTCAAAGCAAGACCGAGAGTAGCCGGTTCAACGCATTGGAAATTGATTCTATGCCGCGTGAATCCGTCCGCACCGCCGAAATATTGGCCGCACCCCCGGCAAAGACTGTAATTCGTCCCGGGCGAGAGTTTTGGATCGGATACCTTTCCTTGTGTTAGGCTTTCAGCCGTTCCGTTTTTGCAAGTTGTCTGTTCAGCGCCCGCCTGCCAGCGGGCGTTTTCTTTTGGTGCCATAGCCGCCTCACGCGACAGCGCGACGGCTGTTATCTATGCGGGCTTGAATCCAGGCTGAAATCTCAGATTCAACCCAAGCCACAGATCGGCTACCGAGTGCGATGGGTCGGGGAAATTCGCCAGTCGCGACCCTGGAATAAACGCTTGATCGGCTGAGTCCGGTACGGGCCCGCACCTGGTCTAACCGCAATAGGCTGTCTGACACTTTGGAATCCTCCTAGATGCAATGAGACACCTAGAGGATAGGCACGACGAAAGCCCCTGTCTCCGACAGGAAGTAAGTCTACTTCTTGTCGCGTGATGACCGAACCGTCGGCCTCGCCAATTGCTCTAACGCCGGAACCGTCAAATCGCGGATTTGATTGAATTCCTTGTCGTACCGCTCGATGGTGCGTGTAGTGACGTGGTAACGCTCTGCGACCGTCTTCAAAGCGACCTGTTTCGTTAAGCAGTCGCGTTTAATAACAAGATACAAAAAGGCGACAATGGGCACAGGATCGACTCCCGTGCCTCGCTTACGATGCGCTGGGCGACTGAGACCAAGCAGCTTTTCTAGTTTCTTACTCTCATGCGATGAAAAATAGGCGCTAAATGCCAAATAGAGATGATCGAGGATGGGCTTAGGAATGGCTTTTCGCTGTTCATAGTAAAGACAAAAGCCGTGAAGCAGGTCACCCGCAGCGTCATAGTCTCCTATTTCCGCGCGCGTCCTACTCCATTCAAAGTAGTCATCCGGATTAGTGGTAAATTTTTCTAGCACCCACTCTAGTAATGCATGTGCGGTGTGCGTTTCCGTTGATACAGGTTCTTTGGACATGCGACCCTCTCGCATCCCCCTAAAAGGAGCCACGTCAACCGGGAAGGGTTTGCCCGGCTTTCAGCCCGTCGGCCTAGACGCGGCTTTTCTGTCTAGCTCGCCTTTCTCTTGATCGGCACCACCTCTGCACCGCTACGCAGACTATCCAGATAGTCCGCCCACGCTTGCATCATCTTGCGACGCTCCTGCAAATGCTCTGCGTAGTTGTAAGCGGCGCGCACCGCGTCGCGCTCGCCGTGAGCTAACTGCCGCTCGATTGCGTCCCGGTGCCAGCCCTGCTCGTTAAGTATCGTGCTTGCCATGCTACGGAACCCATGGCCGGTCATTTCGTCCTTGCGATAGCCCATTCGGCGGAGCGCGGCGTTAACGGTGTTTTCACTCATGGGCCGTTCCCGGCCGCGTAGTCCGGGGAAAAGGTATTTGCCGCTGCCCGTCAGCGGTTGCAAATCATGGAGGACGGAAAGCGCCTGACGGCTTAAGGGGACAATGTGTAGCACGCGGCTTTTCATTTTCTCGCCGGAGATTCGCCACTCCGCTTTTTCCAAGTCAAATTCTGCCCATTCAGCCCGTCGCAGTTCGCCCGGGCGAACGAATGTCAGCGGGGCTAACTTGAGTGCGCAGCGGGAGACGTTGTGCCCCTGGTAGCCCTCAATGGCGCGCAGCAAAGCGCCTACGGCCTTGGGCTCGGTGATTGAAGCGTGATGTTTTCCCTTGGGCGGAGGCAATGCGCCCTTGAGATCGCCGGAGGGGTCGCGCTCCGCACGTCCTGTCGCCACTGCATAGCGAAATACCTGACCGCTATTCAGGAGAGCCCGGCGGGCTGTATCTAATGCACCTCGCGTCTCGATGCGGTGAACGACACTCAGTAGTTCCGGTGCCGTGATTTGACGGATGGGGCGGCTTCCAAGCCAAGGGAAGATGTCCACTTCAAGGCGGCGGAAAATCTTGCTGGCGTGGCTTGGAGCCCAGCCCGGCGAAAACTTGCCGTGCCACTCGCGGGCTACGGCCTCAAAACTGTCCGCGTTCAATTCGCTACGGGCTGCCTTTTCGGCCTTGCGGGCCTGCCCGGGGTCGTTGCCCTTATCAAGCAAACGGCGCGCATCCTCCCGCCCTGCTCGCGCCTCTTTGAGTGTCACGCGCGGGAATACGCCCAACGCGAGCCGCTTCTCCTTGCCGTTGAATCGGTATTTAAGCCGCCACCACTTGCCGCCAGCCGGTGAGACTTCGAGATAGAGGCCGCCGGAGTCGGATAGTCGCTTTGTCTTACTTTGGGGTTTGAAATTGCGGATCGCGCGCTCTGTGAGCATGGGCATCAACTCCAAGGTTGCCCGGCGCACGCGAGAATCAAAAGTGCCCCCACGTGTGCGGGAGTTGCCCCCAGATATGCCCCCAAGATGCCCCCACTGTCAATGAATGGCACGAGACCACTCAGGACGAATTGAACCCACGTAGCCTTGTACAGTGCGGGTTCTTGGATGCTCTGGGATTAACTAGGACTTCGATATGGTGGCTACGGGTGGACTCGAACCACCGACCTCAGCATTATGAGTGCCGCGCTCTAACCGGCTGAGCTACGTAGCCAATAGACAGGTATGCAGGGGCGCAAATTCTCGGTTTTCCTCCCTTCCAAGTCAAGGAGTTAGCGCTTACTGCTATACATTAAACCTGAAATGCATGACGTCGCCTTCCTTGACGATGTACTCCTTGCCCTCCAGCCGCCATTTCCCCGCTTCCTTGGCGCCCGCCTCACCCTTATAGGTCAGGAAATCCGCATAGGCCACCACTTCGGCGCGGATGAAGCCTTTCTCGAAATCCGTATGGATAACGCCTGCCGCCTGGGGGGCAGTGGCGCCCTGCTTCACGGTCCAGGCCCGCACTTCCTTCTCACCGGCCGTGAAATAGGTCTCCAGGCCCAGCAGCTTGTAACCCGCGCGGATCACGCGATTGAGGCCAGGCTCGCTCAAGCCCAGGTCCTTCATGAAATCGGCCTTGTCGGCGTCATCCAGTTCGGCGATCTCCGCTTCCATGGCAGCGCACACCGGTACCACTTCGCTGCCATCGACTGCGGCCAGGGCCTTCACCTTGTCCAGCAAGGGATTGTTGTCGAACCCATGCTCGTCCACGTTGGCCACGTACATGGTGGGTTTCAGGGTGAGCAGGTTGTATTCCTTGATCATGGCGCGCTCTTCCGGCGAGAGCTTGAGGGCGCGGGCCGGCTTGGCTTCATTGAGCTGGGCTTTAAGGACCTCCAGCACCTTCTGACGGGCGATGGCATCCTTGTCGCCGGACTTGGCGACCTTGGCGTTACGGTCCACGCCCCGGCTGACCGCGTCCAGGTCCGCGAGAGCGAGTTCGGTGTTGATGATCTCGATATCGGACAGAGGGTCCACGGTGCCGGAGACATGCACCACGTCCGGGTTCACGAAGCAGCGCACCACATGGGCGATGGCATCGGTCTCACGGATATGGGTCAGGAACTGGTTACCGAGCCCCTCGCCCTTAGAAGCGCCGGCCACCAGACCCGCGATATCCACGAACTCGACGGTGGTGGGTACGAGTTTCTGGGGGTTCACGATGCCAGCCAGAGCATCCAGGCGTTCATCCGGCACCGGCACCACACCCACGTTGGGGTCGATGGTGCAGAACGGATAGTTCTCAGCGGCGATACCCGCCTTGGTGAGCGCGTTGAAGAGAGTCGATTTGCCGACGTTCGGCAGGCCGACGATGCCGCATTTGATGCCCATGGTGTACCGTACTTTCCTGAGTGTATTGAGCCGTCTACTCGCCCTTGATGTCGTCTTCTTCTTTCGGCTTGCGTTGGTTGCGCGGTATCACGCCGCGGCTGTGCAAGGCCTGCATGGCCTTCTCGAACTGCCCATGCAGGAGTTGCGGCATGGCTTCCACCGTGGCGCCGATGGCTTGCATGATGGCCTCTTCCTCTTCCGCGCCCGGCCGCTGCAATACGTAATCGATCACATCGCGGGCGCCTGCCGGATGGGCGATGCCGAAGCGCGCCCTCACGAAATCCTCGCCCAGGTGCGCGATGATGTCCTTGAGGCCGTTATGCCCGCCGGACCCACCGCCACGCTTCAGACGCACCGTACCGAAAGGCAGGTCCAGGTCGTCATGAGCCACCAGGATAGCTTCCGTCGGCACCTTGAGATAGGCCGACAGGGCCTTCACCGACTGGCCGCTACGGTTCATGAAGGTGGTGGGCTTGAGCAACCTGAGGTCATGCCCGCCGATGCTGATGCGGCACACGTCACCGCCGAACTTGCGCTCGTGGCTGAAGCTGCCGCCGTGGGCACGCGCCAAGGCGTCCACGAACCACCAGCCGGCGTTGTGCCGGGTCATAACGTAATCGGCCCCGGGGTTGCCGAGGCCGACTACGAGCTGTATCGATGCTGCCATGCTCGACAAAAGCGCAGGCATGGGCGGCGCTCGCGCGCCGCCCGACGCTTACTTCTTGCCCTTGTCTGCCGCCGGAGCCTTGCCACCAGCTGCCGGGGCCTTGCCGCCCGCCGCTGCCTTGGCATCGCCCGCGGGGGCTGCGCCACCGGCTGCAGGAGCTGCTGCCGCGCCTTCGGCCGGCGCTGCCGCGCCCTCCGCAGGTGTCGCCGCCGCCGCCGGCTCTTCCTCCACCTCGACGCGCGGGTGGTGGATCGAGACCACAGGCAGGTCGTGCTCTTCGCCGTAGGCGAGCTGCACGATCCGCACCCCTTCGGGGAGCTTGAGGTCCGAGAGGTGCAACGCGTGGTTGAGCTCCAGGGTGAGGATGTCCACTTCGATGAACTCAGGCAGATAGCGCGGCAAGCACGCGATCTCCACTTCGATCATGTTGTGGGAAGCCACACCGCCCTGGGTCTTCACGCCCACCGCTTCCTTCTCGTTCTTGAAGTGCAGCGGCACATGCACGCGGATCTCGATATCGTCCTTGACGCGCAGGAAGTCTAGGTGCATGACCACGGGCTTGGCGGGATGCCGCTGCAAGTCCTTGATGATGGCCTGGTGCTCCTGGCCGCCCACCTTGATCTTCAAGATGTGCGAATAGAACGCCTCATGGGAGAGGCTGTTACGCACTTCGTTATGGTTGAAAGACAGCTGCACGGGGGGTTCACCCGCTCCGTACAGGATGCCGGGCACCAGACCCAGGCGACGTAGGCGGCGGCTCGCACCTTTCCCCTTATCGCTCCTGAGCTCGGCGCTCAAATTGAAACTGATAGCCATTGTCATTACTCCATCACTCTGTTGCACACATACCAGCCCCGCGACCTGGGCTGGCTACTTCTACCCCGTGCGATCGTCCGCCAGGGCTTCTAGAAACTGTTCCTAATCGACGTACAGCGACGAGACCGATTCCTCATCGCTGACGCGGCGCATGGTCTCTGCCAGGAGCTCCGCGATACTCAACTGGCGTATGCGCTTACAGCTCTCGGCACCACCCCGCAGGGGGATGGTGTCGGTCACCACCAGCTCATCCAACACCGAACCTTCGATGTTCGCCACGGCCTTGCCCGACAGCACCGGGTGGGTGATGTAGGCCAGTACCTTCGCCGCACCCTGCTCCTTGAGAGCCCGGGCGGCGATGCATAGCGTGCCCGCCGTATCCACCAAGTCATCCACGATGACGCAGGTCTTGCCCGATACCTCGCCGATGATGTTCATCACCTGCGCTTCGTTGGGCCGCGGACGGCGCTTGTCGATGATGGCGAGATCCGCGTCGTCCAGTCGCTTCGCCAGCGCCCGGGCACGCACCACGCCACCCACGTCCGGCGACACAACGATCACGTCGTCGAACTTCTGTTTCCACACGTCGCCCAGCAACACCGGCGACGCATATACGTTATCCACCGGGATATCGAAGAATCCCTGTATCTGGTCCGCGTGCAGATCCACCGTCAGCACCCGGTTCACGCCCGCGGACACCATCAGGTTGGCCACGAGCTTCGCCGTGATCGGTACCCGCGCTGCGCGCTGGCGCCGGTCCTGCCGCGCGTAGCCGAAATACGGCACCACGGCGGTCACGCGCCCTGCGGACGCACGCCGCAGAGCATCAGCCATCACCAACAACTCCATGAGGTTGTCGTTAGTGGGCGGGCAAGTGGACTGCACGATGAAGACGTCGCGTCCGCGCACGTTCTCCAACAGCTCGATAGCCACTTCACCGTCGCTGAAACGGCTGACCTGCGCCTTGCCGAGGGGCAACTGCAGGCGGGTGACGATCTTGTGCGCCAATTGCGGGTTGGCATTCCCCGCAAACACCATCATCTTGCCTGTGGCCACGGTGCCCTCACTTCTAATCGGTCGTGGTCAACAACTCAAAAATCTATAGCCTTGGCTGGGGCGCCAGGGATCGAACCTGGGATGGCGGGATCAAAACCCGCTGCCTTACCGCTTGGCTACGCCCCAATTAATCAGCGGTCCCGCTCCATCTCCAACCTCGCCAACAGCGGCGAGCGGTTGCAGCCTTTAGCGACGAACCCGCCCCATCGCAGGGGCAATCCTTGCGCGACCCTCTCGGCATCCCGCTGTTCCGCGAAGGCTGCGAACACGCAGGCTCCCGAACCCGTGAGCCGCGCTTCGGCATGGGCCGCCAGCCAATCCAGAGCGTTGGAGACCTCGGGATAGCGCGCCCGCACCACCGGTTCGAAATCGTTCCGGGTCTGGCCCGCGCGAAAGCCCGCTATTGTGATTGGAGCGGAATTTCGTGTCAATTCAGGGGCCTGGAATATCTCTCGGGTAGCGACCTGGCAGCCCGGATCCACCACCAGATACCAGGGCTCCGGGAGTTCCAGGGGCTCAAGTTTTTCACCCACCCCTTCGGCCCAGGCTGCCCTACCCCCCAGGAAAACCGGTACATCTGCCCCCAATTCCAAGCCCAGAGCCGCAAGCTCAGGGGGCGTGAGGCCGGTACCCCAGAGCCGGTTCAAGGCCACGAGGGTGGTGGCCGCATCGGAGCTACCGCCCCCGAGACCCGCCTGCAGAGGCAGGGTTTTGCGCAAATGGATGTCCACTCCCGGGCCCGCCCCAGTGCGACCCTTCAGTAGGGTTGCAGCCCGTATCACCAGGTCTTCGGCTACCGGGACTTCCGAAGGCCCTGCCGGGCGCAGGATGCGATCGTCTTCTCGCAGGTGGAAATCCAGGCTGTCGCCATGATCGAGGAACTGGAACACGGTCTGCAGGAGATGGTATCCATCGGCACGCCGACCAGTGATATGCAGGAAGAGATTGAGTTTGGCCGGAGCGGGCCAGGCGATGCTCACGGCGCGGCTCATGGCGCCGCCGTGCTCACCGTCGGCGGAAGTGTCCACTGGCTCACGACCACCTTGATACGCACGTTCCCCCGGGTGAGAGTGAAATGTATCGGCAAGGTTTCGCCTGCCACATCGGCGTACTCCTGATATTCCACCTGCCAGTCCCGCTGGACGAGACTCATGGGTTCGCCCTGGGCATCTGCGATCTTGGTGTAAGACGCGCCAGGATCGGGGATACCCAGCATCCAATAACGCATGCTCGACACAGGCATGGGCATATGCAGGTGTTCCGCGAAATCTTCCTCGGGATCGGTGGTGGTGAAATCATCGCCCCGTGAGGTCTGTACATGGAGCATGGCCGCGTCACCCTGGATATGGACGGCACCCGTGCCCAAGGGGCCACGGAAATCGAAGCTGAGTTCAGCGCCCGTCTGCTTCCAGTCGAGGGAACCGCTGCCGCCATCCTTGCCGTTGATCAGACCCACGCTGCCGCTGAGCTCCCAAGAAGCGAGGGCGGCCAGCCGCATCATCCGGGCCTGCCATGCGCTCTCATCAGCTGGCCCTTGCGGTGCATACCCTGAAAGACTGGCGCAGCCGACGAGCAGGAGCATGCCCACAAGCATCAGCGCCACGCGCAAAGCCAGTCTCATGGGGTTAAGCGCGCTTCCAGAGCGTGCAAGGCTTGATCGTCCGGATTGTCCTTGAGCGCCTTCTGCAACAGGTCACGGGCATCGCTCTTGTCGCCGAGCGCGAGCATCACTTCCACGAGGTGCGCTGCGATCTCCGGATCTGCTTGGGCCGCATAAGCCTTCTGCAGGTAATCGAGAGCGGCCTTGTCATCCCCCATCCTATGATCCACCCACCCCATGCTGTCCATGATCGCAGGGTCATCGGGGGACAGCGCTAGCGCTTTCTCGATATAGCTGTGAGCTTCGCGATAACGATTGCTGTGCAGCGTGAGGGTATAACCCAAGGCATTGAGCGCCTGCGCATCGTCGGGCTTGTGTTTGATGATGGCGACCAGGTCACGTTCCGCTGCCTCCGCCTTGTCGTCCTGTTCCAGGAGGATGGCACGGCTGTAGAGCAGATCATCGTCATCTGGCGCAGCAGCGATCGCTGCATCGTAGATACTGAGCGCGGTTGGGACCTGCCCGAGATCGCTGAAGACTTGGGCTTCCGTGAGACGCAGGAGCACGGCGTCATCCGGGTCATCCGCTACCAGTTCGTCGAAGAAGATTTTTGCTGTACCCGGCGTCCCAGCCTCCACCAGACTACGGCCGATACCCGCCTGGGCGGGCATCCAGCGATCACCGTCCCCTACCCGGTGGTACCAATCGAGGGCGGCGGGATACTGCTTCTGCAGTTCCGCGATGCTGCCGAGGAAATAGCTGGCATCGTCGTTGCGCCGTCCGGTCTTGAGCAGGCGGGTGAAGTAACCCCGCGCTGCATCCATATCCTTCTGTTCCAGCGTCAACAGACCCAGGGTGTAGAGCGTCTGGCTGTCCGCAGGGTGGGCGACGAGGATGGCCTCGAATTCGAGCCGTGCTCCCGCATCGTCCCCCGCTTCTTGCAACAGCGCGCCATAAGCGAGATGTAGAGGCAGGTCCCCCGGTGCCGCTGCTATCCGCGCCTGCAACATGGGCAGGGCTTCACCCGCACGCCCCTCGGCCACCAGTGCACGACTCAAGAGCACCAGAGCTTCGTCGTCGTGGGGGTCGATGGCGAGAGCAGCCCGGGCCTCCTGCTCTGCCAGAGAGTAGCGCTTGTAGTTCATGCCGGCATGGGCCAGGGCGAAGTGGGCATCGGCGGACTGCATCTCATCATGGGCGATGCTCGTGAGCACCGGCAAGGCATGCGCTGCATCGCTTTCTTGTTCCAGCATCTCGGCATCCGCTGTATAGCCGTGGCCGTCGGCCGCTTTGGCCAAGCTCTCAAATTCCTGGGCAGCACCGGACACGTCTCCCAAGCGGGTCTCCATCACTGCCACGAACTGGCCGGCATCCGCGTTGCCTGGCGCCAGTTTCTGCCAGCGCCGCGCGGCTTCCAGGGCTTCAGCGTCATCGGCTGCACCATAGGCGAGGATCGCCGCATGGGCCGCGAGGGTGGGATCGGAAGAGAGTTTCGCGGCGCGCAGATATTCGTGGGCCGCGGTCACTGCATCCCCGCGATCCGCCGCCAGCTCGCCCATGAACACGTGGTAAGCGATCTCCTCATCATCGCTGGCGGCAGGTGCGGCCAAGGTGGCTTGCGCAGACGCCGTGAAGGCGCACAAGAGGGCCAGGGAAAGAGGCAGATAGATGCGGCTAGGCGTCATGGACGGGGGAAGTGACCTTCGAGGCTCAAACTATATCCGATTCGGCCAGGGCGCGTCCGATACCGGGTCCGATAGCTTGTTTTGCCGGGTCAATTGCCCGAAAATTCTCCACCACCCAGGCCTATCGCCCATGCCGCTCTTCACCCTCGGAATCAGCCATGCCACCGCACCCGTGCATATACGGGAACGGCTGAGCTTCACGCCGGAGCAGGCCGCGGCGGGATTGCGCGCGCTCACTGCCCTGCCGGGAGTCGCTGAGGCTGCCATCCTCTCCACCTGCAACCGCACCGAGATATACGTTGACCTGAACGACGGCGATGGCGCGGTCCTCACCGAATGGCTGGCCCGCGAACGCAGCGCCGACGATCCCGAGCTGCGTGAGCGTTTCTACAGCCACAACGGCGATGCGGCCGCTCGGCATCTCTTCCGGGTGGCCTGCGGCCTCGACTCCCAGATACTTGGCGAGCCGCAGATCCTCGGCCAGATCAAAGACGCTTATGAGTTGGCCCAGGCACAAGGTGCCACGGGCAACCGCTTGCATGGCCTGTTCCAGTTCGCTTTCACCGTGGCGAAACAGGTACGTACCGACACCCGCATCGGCGACAACCCGGTATCCGTAGCCTATGCCGCTGTCCGCCTCACCCGTCAAGTGTTCGCCAACTTCGCCAACCTCACAGTGTTGCTCATCGGTGCCGGCGAGACCATCGAACTCGTGGCGCGACACCTGCAGGAGCAAGGCACGCGCCGGATGGTGATCGCCAATCGCACCGTGAGCCGTGCCCGCGAGTTGGCTGAGCATTTCCAAGCCTATGCCATAGGGTTGAACGATATCCGGGCGCACTTGGGTGAAGCTGACATCGTGATCTCTTCCACCGGCAGCACGGATCCGATACTCACTCGCGCGGACGTCGTGGCGGCCTTCCGTGGACGCAAGCATCGCCCGCTGCTCATGGTGGATATCGCCGTGCCGAGGGATATAGATCCCGCCATCGCCGGCATGGATGACGTCTATCTCTTCACCATCGACGACCTGCACAAGGTAGTAGAGGACAATCTGCGTTCACGCCGCGCCGCGGCTGGCGAAGCCGAGACCATCATCGAAACCCAGGTGGCGCGCTTCGTGGAACGCCAGCGGGGTCTCGAAGCAGTGCCAGCCATACGTGCCGTACGTGAGCACGCGGCCGATCTGCGGGACCATACCCTGGAGCAGGCACGCCAGCGACTGCAGCATGGCGAAGCTCCCGAGCAGGTACTCAAGTTCCTGGCGGACACCCTCACCAACAGGCTGATGCATGCTCCCACTTCCTATCTCCGGCAGTTGGCGAACGAGGGTCGCGAGGGCCTGGTGCGCGAGATACACGCCTTGTTCGGCCTGGATAAGGATCGAGACAAAGACGGCGACGGTCAGGACTGAGCCTCACTATCATGAAAGACTCCATACGCATCAAGCTCGAGCGCCTTGCCTCACGCCAGGAAGAAGTGGCCGCCCTCTTGGCTTCGCCGGGCACGGCCAACAACACCAATCGCTTCCGGGACCTCTCCCAGGAATACGCACGCCTGGAACCCCTGGCCCGGAAGTTCCGCGGCTACTGTGAAGCGGAACAGGACCTCAAAGCCGCCGAGGACATGAGTCGTGACAGTGACCCTGGTATGCGCCGGCTGGCAGAAGACGAGAAGCGCGCCGCCACAGCGCGTCTGGATGCCATGGAGCCGGAGCTGGTGCAGCTGCTCCTGCCCAAGGACCCTCACGACGACAGCAACATCTTCCTGGAGATCCGTGCCGGCACCGGCGGCGATGAGGCCGCCATCTTCGCCGGCGATCTCCTGCGCATGTATAGCCGCTACGCCGAGGAGCAGGGCTGGAAAGTGGAGATATTGAGCGAGAAGCCACGGTGAGCATGGCGGCTACAAGGAAGTCATCACCCGTATCGTCGGGCGCGGCGCCTACTCACGCCTCAAGTTCGAGTCCGGTACCCACCGGGTGCAGCGGGTGCCCGAGACGGAATCCCAAGGGCGCATCCACACTTCCGCGGTCACCGTCGCGATCTTGCCGGAGGTGGAGGCAGTGGATGACGTGGAGATCAACCCAGCAGAACTGAAGGTGGATACCTTCCGATCCTCCGGCGCCGGTGGCCA
Source organism: uncultured Pseudomonadota bacterium (assembly GCA_963817285.1). GTDB lineage: Bacteria > Pseudomonadota > Gammaproteobacteria > Natronospirales > REEB76 > DASUBN01. Next base: position 23,323 of record CAWFOE010000016.1, read on the forward strand.
ACATGTGAACAAGACCGATTCTGCCATCCGCATCACCCACCTGCCCAGCGGCATCGTGGTGGAATGCCAGGACGAGCGCTCCCAGCACAAGAACCGTGCCCGTGCCATGTCCTTGCTGAAAGCGAAGCTCTTGTCGGCGGAACGGGAGAAACAACAAGCGGCCCAGGCCCAGTCACGCAAGCTGCAAGTGGGCAGCGGCGACCGATCTGAGCGCATCCGTACCTACAACTTCCCCCAGGGACGGGTCACGGACCACCGCATCGAACTCACCCTCTATAAGCTGGATGACGTGATGCACGGCAACCTGGACGAGATAATCATGCCCCTGGCGAACGAGTTCCAGGCAGAAGAGCTGGCCGCCATGGCCGCTCAGTGAGGACGGTTCTCAGCCCGTGATTTGAGGTCCCGATACTCCGCGTAGCAGACCGCGAGGGTATACCACCAGGCGAAGGCTCCCAACACTGCGGCCAGCAGACGCCAGCCCCAGGCTGCGTGCGCTCCCCCCTGACCCGTCGAACCCGACAAGAGGGCCTGGATCTGATCGGTGGAGATATCGTCTGGCATGCTGGAGAGCTTGTTGAAGGTGTCGGAGATGCTGTGGGAGAGTTCCACGCCGTTGCCGGCGAGCCAAGCCACCAGCAGGGCAACAGCAGGTACCGACACGATAAGGGACGCCCGTGCCCAACTGCTGCGCGCGAGCCGTGAGCTATCGTTCAGCGCCTCCAGCGGCCCACGACGCTCCAGCACCGCGGGATAGATGAAGAACGCGAGAGCGGTACTGGCTGCAGCCGTAGGCGCGAGGGGTATCAGGCTGATCAAGAGTGCGGCCATGGGGCCTAACATCATCAATCCGCCAGTGAAGAACAACATGCCGAGCCCCAAGCCCAGCATCATCAAGATCGTATATATCACGTAGCCGATGAGCACCGCGGGCGTGGCGCGCAGTGCTGGCCAGAGTGTCCCGCTATCGGTGCCACCCGCCAGACGTGCGAGCCGGATGACTGCCACCGCGTACAGGAAGGCCTGCACGCCACCGAAGATCACTGCTTTCGCCAAGAAGATAGGATTGAAGAACTGCGTGACATCCGTATCCAGGAGCCCGCCAGGGCTCCCGTTCGGGATGAGTTGCATCAGCTCAGCTATCAGCACCCACGGGAACACGCTCCAGAGGCCTGCTGTGAACAGCCGTCCGCCTGCTGCCAACACCTCACGGACGCTGTGGACTCTTGCAGCTTCAGGTGCCATCGGTGGTGGACCTCAGTTGCCCTGCTTGCGCAGTTTCAGGTCGTGGTAATAGACATACCGGATGGAATAGCCGAAGGGCGCCAGGACCGCGATCGCCACCATCTCCAACACGCCCTGTTCGAACAAGCTGCGTCCAGTGGTGGTCATGGCATGGGTGTCGTCCCCGCCCAAGCCCATCAACGCCCCGAGGATACCGAGCAGCACCCAGATGGGCAGAAATATCATCAAGATCATCCCCAGCGTACGCCACCAATGGCCCCAGACCAGGTTATGACTGGCGTTCAGGGCCTGGAGAGGACCCAGCCCCTCGAAGATGACCCCGTAGTCCCAGAACATTAGACTCACCAGGAGGATCGCTCCCGGCACGATGAGGAGCACCGTGCCGAGAGCCACGGTCAGCAGATAGACGATCAACGCGACCACCAGCCATGGCCACGCCTTCACCGCCCGCTGAAGTTCTTCGTGAGCACCATAGGTCTGGCCACGGCTTGCGGCGGCGATGCGATAGGACAAGATCGCCTGTATCAGCAGACTAGGCAACAGCAGGGCTAGGCTCACCAGCCCATAGCCGCCGCCCATCCGGTCAAGCAGCTGTTCGTAGGTCATGACGGTGTCCCCCGTCCCCCACACCAGATAGGCTGTGGGCACGATGCCGAGGAAAGCGATCAGGCTCGTCAGCATGAACAGGCGGCGATACGCCAGTCGGCCGAGAGTGATGCCCTGCAGGAATATGTCCCCCAATTCACGGGGCGTACCGGCGAGTTCAAACATGTGATTTCTCCGGTCTCCGAAGCATCGATGGACCAGTGTGCATGAGCCCCGATATGCCTTCAAGCACGTCTGCGGAACCAACCGGTGAGCGCGAGACGCGCGCGTCGCGCCACCAGCACTTCATGGGGTACGCCTTCGCTCAGGAAGCACACTAGGTTCCCGCCTTGAGGTAAGAGTGCCACCGGCTCAGTGGCGCGGGGTCCCTCCGGATAAAGCCGCAGTTCACCGCCGTCCTCTCCACCCCAGTCATCGTTCAGATACAACACCAGCGAGATCACTCGCTGGTTGTCTTCCCGAAAGCGATCCAGATGACGTGCATAGGCAGCGCCCGGCGGATAGATCGCATAGTGCCCCTCGAATTCATGCAGGCCGAGATACGTGGCCGCGTTAACAGCAAGTCGCAAAGCATCGAACTCATCCTGCAGTAGCGCCCAGGCGAGAGGCGTGATGTCCTGCGTGAGCCATAACAGGCTGTCGCCGCGGATCTCCGGATGCCGCGTCCCCTGTTGACCGATGCCGGCTGCGCGGAAATGGCCAGCGGCGGACATGGCCTGCGCTTCTTCCCGCAAAGCCTTCACTCGCGGAGCATCGAGGAAGCCCTCCCACACAGCCCAATCCCGCCCGGCAAGTTCCGTGCAGAGCCTCTGGAGGGCGGGCGCATGGGTCATGGGTGATTCTGGCGTCATCATCGTGGAGTGAGAGCGTCATCTGCAGTGCGGAAGCAATTGTTAAGTGCATTCGCGGAGAAACCCACGGAAACCCGCAGGAAATGGCTCATGGGCGGCCAAAGCGTATCGTAACTCATTGATTGTCATGCATATAATAAAAAGTGCACAAAAGCCCTTCACGTAGCGCAGGAAATGTCTAAAATTTGCCGCCGATCGCCAGATTTTTAGCGAAATCGGCGAGAAGTATCAAAAATTTACATCCTATTCCTGAACTGGTGGTGAACGAATATGAAGAAGTACGCTGTCCTCCTGTCTGCTGCCGCTCTGGCTCTCGCCCTGACCGCTTGCGGCAAGAGCGACGCTCCTGAATCCGCTCCGGCTGCCAGCACTGCTGCTCCGGCTGCCATGGCTCCTGCTGCCAGCACCGCTGCGGCTCCTGCGGCCAAGACCGCTGCCGCTCCTGCGATGAGCACCAAGAAGTAATCTGAGGACCGCGCACTCGTAAGAGTGCACGGCGAGCCCCCCTCAAGGGGGTTCGGGAGACCAAAAAAGACGAATCCGGATAACTCCGGGTTCGTCTTTTTTTATATAAGTCACCTTAGAAGCTACTGCGCTTGGCATGACTTCGTTGTGTGCCGGCTCAAAATCCTCACGTACTGAAGTATGCTCCGGTTTCTCGCCAGCACACGCCTCGTTCTGCCTGCGCTCGTGACGCTTCTAAGGCGACTTAATAAACCTAGATGGCGCCAAGTGCGTGTTCGAGATCTGCACGCAGATCGTTCACATCTTCCACACCCACCGACAAGCGCACCAGCGAGTCGCTGATGCCCAAAGCCTTGCGCGTCTCCGGCGGCACGGAAGCGTGGGTCATGATGCCCGGGTGATCCACTAGGCTCTCCACGCCACCCAGGCTCTCTGCCAGGGTGAACAGGCCACAGTTCTCCAAGAAGCGCCGCGCCTCGGGTTCCCCACCCTTAAGGTAGATGGTGACGATGCCGCCGAAAGCGCTCATCTGCCTCTTGGCAAGGGCATGCTCGGGATGGCTCGCGAGACCGGGATAGATCACCTTCTCCACCTTGGGATGCTTCTCGAGCCAACCAGCCAGCTCCAGACCGTTCTCAGAATGCCGCTGCATGCGCAGACTCAAGGTCTTGAGACCACGCAAGGCGAGGAAGCTGTCGAAGGGGCCGGCGATGGAACCCACGGCGTTATGCAGGAACGCGAGCCGTTCAGCTAACTCGGGCCGATTACCGACCACCACCATGCCACCCACCATGTCTGAATGGCCATTGAGGAACTTCGTGGCGGAGTGCATGACCATGTCGAAGCCATGGTCGAGGGGCCGCTGCAATGCAGGTGAAGCGAAGGTGTTGTCGCAGACCGTGATGATGTTCCTGCCGCGCACCACCTCCGCGATCATCTGCAGGTCGGCGATCTTGAGGGTGGGGTTGCTGGGGGTCTCCACCCAGATAAGTCGTGTCTCAGGGCGCAACGCTGCTTCAAGGGCCTTACGATCCCGCAGGTCAGCGAAGCTGAACTTCAGGCCGGCAGAGCGCTTGCGCACTTTGTCGAAGAGACGGAAGGTGCCGCCGTACATGTCGTCCATGGCCACCACGTGGCTGCCGCTGTCCAGCATGTCCAAGATGCTGGCAGTGGAAGCGAGGCCCGATGCGAAGGCATAGCCCTGGGTGCCGTTCTCCAGGTCCGCTACGCAACGCTCATAGGCCATGCGCGTGGGGTTCTGGGTGCGCGAGTACTCATAACCCTGGTGCTGGCCAGGGCTCTTCTGAGCGTAGGTGGAAGTGGCGTAGATGGGCTGCATCACCGCGCCGGTGCTGGGGTCCGGAGACTGGCCGGCATGGATGGCGCGTGTGGCGAAGCTATGGCGGGTGTCTTTGGTTTTCATGCTCGAGTACTCCGGATATTCATTGCAGACGCAGGCGATTCAAGAGATCGCTGCGCGTGACGAGACCTAAGAAGCTGTCCCCATCCATGACTGCCACGGCGGTCTCGATCTCCATGATCGAGAACAGGATCTCCTTACCCTGGCTCACGTCGATGCGGGGGAAGTTGGCATTGAGGGCCACCCGCACGTCCTGGGTGAAGCCGCGCTTGTCCCGCTGCACCGCCTGGATGAGGTCGATCTCCGTGACGGCACCGAGGAAGTTCTTGCCGTCTATCACCGGCAATTGGGAGATGCCGTTGTTGCGCATGCGGGTGTGGGCAGTGGCGAGAGTGTCCGCCGGCCCCACGTAGACCGTGGCTCGCTCCCAATAGGGGCGCCCCACGAAATCCCCCAGATCGCCGCGCTTGGGCCGGTCGATGAAACCCTGTTCGATCATCCAGAAGTCGTTATAGAGCTTGGAGAGATACTTGTTGCCTGTGTCCGCTCCCAGGGTGACGACACGCTTCGGCGTCTTCTGTTCGCGGCAATAGCGCAGGGCCGCGGCGATCAGCACACCCGAGGATGAGCCCAGGAGCAGGCCTTCCTTGCGCAGCACGTCCCGGGCGGTGGCGAAGGCCTCGCTGTCCGGGATGGTATAGGCATGCTTCACCACGGAGAGATCGCAGATGTCCGGGATGAAGTCCTCGCCTATGCCTTCCACCAGCCAACTGCCCTTCTCCCCCAGCTTGCCGGTCTTGATGTAGTCCACTAGCACCGAACCCTTGGGATCGGCGAGCACCATCTCCACCTGGGGCGCGACCTTCCTCATGTAATGGCCGATGCCGGAGAGGGTGCCGCTGGAGCCCACGCCCACCACTACAGCGTCCAGCTTGCCGCCCATCTGCTCCCAGATCTCGGGGCCCGTGGTGGTCTCGTGGGCTTTGACGTTGTCCGGATTGCCGAACTGGTTGACGAAGAAGGCCCCCTGCTCCTTGGCCATGCGGCGGGCCATATCCTGGTAGTACTCAGGATGCCCCTTGGCCACGTCGGAACGGGTCAACACCACTTCAGCGCCCATGGCCCGGAGGTTGAATATCTTCTCCTGGCTCATCTTGTCCGGGATCACCAGGATGAGGCGGTAGCCTTTCTGGGCGGCCACCAGGGCGAGACCGAGGCCGGTGTTGCCGGCGGTGGCTTCCACGATAGTGGCGCCAGGTTTGAGTTCGCCGCGCTTCTCGGCTTCCTCGATCATGCTGCGGCCGATGCGGTCCTTAATGGAGCCGCCTGGATTCATGAGTTCCAGTTTGAGGAAGAGCCGACAGGGACCCGCATCGAGATGGGTGAGTTCCAGCATCGGCGTGCTGCCGATCATCTCGAGGACGTTGGAGTAGATGCGCATGCGGCCTCCACAGGCCGGTATGGAAGGCGCCATTTTACGGGAGCCTCTACAATAAGCCCACTTCGGTCACCAGTATGCCCATGGCGGACGCCCTCAAATCCCTGCTGGATGACGCCACGGCGATGCTCGTGGATATAAGCCCGGCGCCGCGCCTGGATGCAGAGCTCCTGCTGGCCCATGCACTGGGCAAGGCACGCAGCCATCTGCATGCGTATCCTGATGAGATACCGCACCCTGTGGCGCTGGAGAGCTTCCAGCGCATGGTCGCGGCCCGTCATCGCGGTGAACCTATCGCTTATCTCACAAGCAAGCGTGAGTTCTGGTCACTCGAGCTCAAGGTGACCCCCGCCACGCTCATCCCGCGCCATGAGACAGAGCTCCTGGTGGAACTCGCGCTGCAGCGCATACCGGTCGGCGCCGACTGGGATCTGCTGGATCTCGGTACCGGCAGCGGTGCCGTAGCCCTCGCGCTCGCCCATGAACGACCCCGTTGCCGCATCACGGCCACCGACATGAGCGAGACTGCCCTCGCCGTCGCTGCGGACAATGCCGCGACCCATGGCATCGTCAACGTGGAGTTCTTGCGAGGAGATTGGTTCGCGCCCCTTAGCAAGAAACATTTCAAGCTCATGGTCTCCAACCCGCCCTATGTAGCGGAGCGGGACCCGCATCTCGCCATGGGCGATGTGCGCTTCGAGCCGCGCAGCGCACTGGCATCGGGGCCCGATGGATTGGATGACCTGCACCGTATCGTGGCGGCAGCCTCGGCTCATCTCGAAACACAAGGCTGGCTCCTGCTGGAGCATGGCCATGACCAGGGCGAGGCCGTGCGCGCATCCCTCACCGCTCACGGCTTCACTGGAGTCGCCACCTTCCAGGATCTCTCAGGGCAGGACCGGGTCAGCGGCGGCATGGGGACAGGCATGCCCGTAGCGCGCTAGACTTGTAGCATCAACCATCGAGGGATCGTCCATGATCATCCTGTCCACCAGTGCCGGCGACATCACCATCGAGCTCTTCGCCGACAAGGCTCCCATCAGCGTGAAGAACTTCCTCGCTTACGTGGAAGCGGGTCATTACGACGGCACCATCTTCCACCGGGTGATCCCCGACTTCATGATCCAGTGCGGTGGTTTTACTGCGGACATGCAGCAGAAGAAGACCAACGCGCCCATCAAGAACGAGGCGGACAACGGCCTCTCCAACGAGCCCTACACCCTCGCCATGGCCCGCACCTCCGACATCAACAGCGCCACGAGCCAGTTCTTCATCAACCTGGCGGACAACGTGTTCCTGGATAACGGCAAGCGGGACTTCGGTTACGCGGTGTTCGGCAAGGTGGTGAAAGGCACCGAGGTGGTGGACAAGATCGCTGAAGCCAAGACCGGCAGGAGCGGCGGCCACAGCGATGTGCCGGTCACCGCGATCACCATCAACAGTGCGCGCAAAGCCTGAGTCGCCCCAATAACAGGACGAGAAACAGCCGGCGCAAGCTGGCTGTTTTCTTATAGCTGGCGAGTATCGTCTAAGGCGCGAGGGTGGGGAATAGGATGCGCAAGCCCGCGGCGATGAACTCGATGCCGATGGCGGCCATGATGAGACCCATGAGACGGGTGACGATGTTGATGCCGGTACGGCTCAAAGCCCGTGAGATGAACGGCGCGAGACGGAACGCAGCCCACACGATGAGCGCAACGATGGCGATGCCACCGATGAGTATCACAGAGCGGCCGAACAACGCCGGCTTGTGGCCATAGAGGATCACGGTGCTGATGGCACCGGGGCCCGCGGTCAGGGGCACACCGATGGGCACCACGGATACGTCTTCCCGCTCAGCAGTCTCCTGGGCTTCTTCCTCGGTCTGGCGCGTCGCGCCCATCTTGGCCTGCAGCATGGACAAGGAGTTGAGCAGGATGAGGACCCCACCCGCCACCTGGAAGGAAGCCACGCTGATGCCGAAGAAATCCAGGATCAACTCGCCGCAGAGCAGCGCCACCGCCAGCACCACACCCACGGTGAGGGCAGCCATGAAGGCCGTGCGGTTACGCTCCACCGCCGTCTGGTTATAGGTGAGGTTGATGAAGATGGGGATGACGCCGATGGGATTGAGGATAGCCACCAGTCCCGCGAAGAACTTCAGATATTCGACCCAGGCGGCCATGCCCTCTCCAGCCGCATGCTTATATATAGCGGCGTAGTACCCATCTTGGGCATTTGCCGCGGGCTGTCAAGCCTCGGTACCGGCTCACGGTACAATCGCCCTGCGTGAACAGACAGACTTCAAACACCGACGACCGGGACCGGAACCTGCGCTACAGCCGGCATCTGGTACTACCGGATTTCGGCGCCACCGGCCAGGAGCGACTCGCCCGCTCCACGGTGCTCCTGGTGGGCTTAGGCGGCCTCGGCACGCCGGCGGCCTTGTACCTCGCCGCCGCGGGTGTCGAGAGGCTCTTGCTCAACGATTTCGACCGGGTGGACCTGAGCAACCTGCAGCGCCAGGTGCTGTACCGGGAATCGGATCTCGGCAAACTCAAGACCGAGGCGGCAGCGGCGGCCCTCTCTGCCCTCAACCCAGACTGTCGTCTCGAGACCCTGGAAGGCCGCCTGGACCAAGCCGCCCTGGCGACGGCCGTGGCCCGCGCAGACGTGGTGCTGGACGGCAGCGACAACTTCGGCACCCGTTTCGCGGTGAATGCCGCCTGCGTGGCAGCTAAGAAACCTCTCGTCTCCGGCGCGGCCATCCGTTACGAAGGACAGCTCGCTGTGTTCGATGCCCGGGATCCGACGAGCCCCTGCTACGCCTGCCTCTATGAAGAAGGCAGCGAGGAACTGGAGAACTGCCAGCAGAACGGCGTGTTGGCACCCTTGACCGGTGTGCTGGGCAGCATGATGGCAGTGGAGACCCTGAAGATACTCGCTGAGACGGGTCGCCCCCTGCTCGGTCGCCTGCTGTGCTTCGACGCCTTGAGCGGCGAGATGCGTTACACCACTTTCGAGAAGGATCCCGCATGTCCGGTATGCAGCCGTCGCTGAAAATCGGCGAGGCCGCAGCCACCCGCCTGGAGCGCTACATGCACACCACCATCCCCCAGGTGGTGCAGATGCAGGTGCGGGTCATGGCGGTGGACGCAGCGGGACTCACGCTCTCGGCACCTTTAGGCCCCAACATCAACCATGAGCAGACCGCCTTCGGGGGCAGCATCGCGAGCCTGGGCACTCTCGCTTGCTGGGGTCATCTCTGGCTTCTCTTGGAAGAGCAGTCTCATATGCATATCGTGGTGAACGAGGCCCACATCCGTTACCTACGCCCCGTGACTACCGACTTGATCGCCCACTGTGTGGCGCCGGCCGCTGAAGCCCAACGACGATTCTTGGACACCCTGGCTCGCCGTGGTAAAGCGCGCATGGAACTTAAGGCAATTATCGGTCAAGGTGTAGCGATGGCGGCTGAGTACACGGGCTCTTTCGTGGCGTACCGAGAGGAAGTGACGACCGCATGAACGGCGTCACCCTGCCCCGCACTGCGGTGTTGAAGTTGCTGCACTTGGCCCAAGCGGGGGACGGCGCGGGCTTCATCACACGTGAGCCCGATGGCGATCTCAGTATCAGACCTATCCGGACGGAGATGGATACCAGAGCGGGACGGGATGAGGCGGTGTTCGCTTTCTATCGCACGGCGACCCAAGCCGCTCCCAGTGAAGAAGATATCGAGAGATGGAGTGGAGTCACCCAGCTCTTCCTGAGCGTCTCCGTAGGTATCAAGGGTGTGTTGCAACTCCGGGGCTGGCTGGTGTCCGGAACCACGCCGTCTGCCATCGAACTATCCCTCGCGGAAGAAGACGGGAATCAGAACAGGGTCGTCTCCAGGAACGCATAGGCCTGGTTCTCCCCGCCAGTATCGAAGCCGTGGGCCGCACCTAACACCAGGCGTATATCCGCGAGATAGAACAGACTGAGATCCGAGACCCATTCGGCACCGGCGCTGCGCGAGTAACGGAGTGGCCGGCCGCCGGTATCCCACGTGCCGCCCGCATCGAAATAGACCCGCAGCGAGAAGTCATGCACGCCTACCGGCGGTAGGTTCAAACCCGATTCGGGTCGCATGATGGGGATGCGCACACCCACACTTGCGAGGCGCATGTCGTCGCCCGTCAGATCCGCGAGGCCGGAAGGGTAGCCTGGGAAAGCGAAGCTACGCCGATCGAACAGGAGTTGCGCCGCTGGCGTGCCGATACCCGGATCCGTCGGGCTGCCCAGGCTGAAGGGTTGTATGCCTTCTGTACCGTGGCCCTGCAGATAACGCAGCGCCACCACCGTCTCGTCTCCCGCCCGGATGTATTCGTTCCAGTCGAGACGATAGGCATTGCCGTGGAAATTGCTGGCGAAGGCGTTGCTGGTCTCCGCCACCAGGAGCACGTCACGCCCATCGTCGGGGCTGATGGAGATGGGCCAGTTCTGGGTGCTGTCCCAGTCGAAGGCGATACCGGCAGCTGCATCCCGCGCCGGCGACGCAGCGAACCCCGGCGCATCGTAAGCATCCTTCTCCGCATCGCTGGAAGCGCCCAGGCTGAAGGTGAGGGTGCGTTGCAGCATGGGCCAGGGCCGTTGCCAGAGGGCCTGCAGCCGATCCTCCCTGCGGATGCGCTGCAGATCGGTGCTGCTCGAATACAGTTCGTACTGCCGGACCGCCAGGAACTGCAGCCGGTCCGCGTACTGATAGAGGAGACTCCCACCCACGAGATGGTGGGTGAATTCGTAGTTGATATCGGCGGAATAGAGATGCACTCCGAGGGCATCCTGGCCAGTGGTAGCAGCGCCCAGGATCAGCACATCCGGCCCTGCGCCGAACTCCGGCGACCAATAGGCCGGGAGCAGACCATCCCAGAGGGAGTAATCATGGATCACTCCTGCCACCTTAGGCGGCGGCGGGAATACGGGTTGATCAGATGCCAAGGGGGTGAGCGGCTCCGACAAGACTGCGCTCGCCGGCAAGCGGTAGAGATCGTAACCTTCCGCACCATAGCCGAGATAATAGATGCCGCCCTGGGCATCTTCGGTGGGTGAGAACGCGCCGGTGCTCACATGGGTGAGGGTTGCGACGGCGTGGCTGGCGATATCCACGCGCCGCAGGTTATAGACGCCACCCGCATCGGCGCTGAAGAGCACTGATTTGCCGTCGGGGCTGTATTCCGGATCACCCACGTCCCCTACCCCTTCCACCAGGGGTTGCCAGGTCTTGCTGGCGAAGGAGAATTCTTCCAGGCCCCAGCGCCGGCCGGGATGCCACAGAGCCGCCACCAGATGGCTGCCATCCGGCGACCAGCTGAGTTCACCCAGGATCACGCCCGGCTCTCCGCTCCATAGGGTCTCGGGAGACTTGCCATCGGCATCCATGATCACCAAGCTGCTGGCCCCCAGATCGATCCGGGCAGCGGCGATATGCATGCCATCGGGTGACCAAGCCGCGTAGTGATAACGCCCGCAATGGGTGAGACGGGTGACATCGCCATCGTCTGGATCCACGCGATAGAGATCGAAGTTCAGGTAATACTCGCGGCAGATCTCCGGTCGCGCCACGAGGAGACCTGCCTTGGGGTTCCAGTCGAGACGCGCCGGGGTGAAGGTCTTGGCGAGCTTGCGGCTGCTCCCTGCCTGCCACACCATGATGGCCGGCTGTTGATGGCTGTCATCCCGCACGTAGAACACCCGTCCATCCGTCGTCGCCCGAGGTGCGGCGGTGTCATAGCCATACTGGGTGAGCCGCTCACCTTCCACGAGCTGGGTGCCCGCGGGATAAGGCGATGCGCCATAGCGCTGCTGGAGATAAGCCGTGAACTTGCTCCAGACCGTGTCACGGTCGTCGCCCAGCACGTCGTCCAGGTTGCCACCCACTCGGAAGGGGATCAGATGATCACTGTACTCGTCCACCAGCTTCGGGATGGAATCTTTGCCGTAGGTCTCGGCGATGAACTGATAGAAGTTGATGCCGTATAGATAAGGTATGTCGCCCTCGGGCCATTGGGTGACGCCCGCCATGGTCACCTGGGACCAGGGGCGCACGCCACGCGCCACTTCAGCTCGCATGTACATAGCGTACATGCTGCTCTGGCCGCGACCCGTATGCATGGCTGCATCGGTCTCGTCATAGACCGCGAGACCTTCCAGCAAGGCCGTGGGTTGGTACATGCCCGGCAGCAAAAGGAAGTTACGTCCGAATATGTCCTGCAGGAAAGCCGGCGCGCCTGTGGCCTTATCCAACTGGAGTATGTGGGTGTACTCGTGGGTGATGAGCAGCCGGAACCAGTCGTCGAAATCCTCGAGGGTGTCCAGGCCGTCCGGTGGCGCCACGTAGAGCTCAATGTGATCCCGGGGGAACGAGGTGGTGAGCCCGTTGGGTTCGTCCACGTGGTCCGTGAGCACCACCTGCACCTTGGCTTCAGGTTGCCACTGCAGCCAGGGATCGAGGCGGCTGGCCGTGTCTTCCGCCACATCAAGCGCGTGTTGTGCCAGCTGCTCTTCACCCGCGTGATAGCTCACCTTGAAGTGCGGGCCTTCGAGGGTATACCAGTCGAGGTTGGGGTCGAGGGCATCAGCGCCAGGCATGTACGCCATGACCACGAGCGCCACCGCCAGCAGCACACACGACGTATAGGGTCGTGTGCGCCGCATCGCTTCAGTGCCGGGCGCTGCCGCCGGAGAGCGGGAAAGGCTCACGGAACAAAGACTCCACATCCACCGCGTCGAAGCCATAATGCTTGCCGCAGAACTCGCAGTCCACCCCCACGTTGCCGTGCTCGGCGATGATGGACTGCACTTCCACCTGTCCAAGGCCGCGCAGGGTGCCTTCGATACGATCCCGCGAACAGCGGCAACGGAACGCCACCGGTGCACCGTCGAACAAGCGCACGTCGTCTTCGTTGTAGAGACGATGCAAGAGTTCCTGGGCCGGCAACTCGGCAAGCTCCGTCTGCTTCAGGGTATCGCTCAAGATGGTGACGTGCTGCCAGGCATCGTCGTCCCCTTCCTGACCGGGCAACATCTGCAAGAGCATGCCGGCGGCGCAGCCGTCACCCGCCGTCAGCCACAGGCGCGTGGCCAACTGCTCGGAGCGGTCGAAGTAACTCTCGAGGGACGCTGCCAGGGTCGTACCCTCCAGGGGCACGATGCTCTGATAGCGCTCGGTCTTGTTGGTCTGCTCGATGGTCATGGCAAGGCGACCATCCCCCACGAGCTCACGGAAGCTCGCCGGCAAGACTTCGCCGCTCCAGTGGGCCAAGCCGCGCAGGTTGAGACCGTTGGTGCACTGCACTACCAACAGATGTACGGGACCCGTGCCCTGGATCTGCAGGGTGATGCTGCCTTCGAACTTGAGGGTGGCCGACAGCAAGGCTGCCGCAGCCATGGCTTCGCCCAAGAGCGTGCGTACCGGCGCCGGATAGTCCTGCCGCTCCAGGGCGGCGCGCCAGGTGGCATCGAGATGCACATGGCGTCCGTGCACCGGCAGCTTGTCGAAGATAAAACGTCTGAGTGTGTCGTGCTCGCTCATACCGGACCCATCAATGGAGGTGAACACCGGATATGGGTGTGGATCGGCGGATTTTCAAGCATCCTGCCCCTCCGCGCCACTAGGCTTTGAGCTTCTTCTGCAAGAGGTCGTTCACCTGCTGGGGGTTCGCCTTGCCCTTGGTGGCCTTCATCACCTGGCCCACGAAATAGGCGAACAGCTTGTCCTTGCCGGAGCGGTAGTCGGCGAGCTGGGCGGGACTCGCGGCCATGACTTCGTCGATGGCTTTCTCCAGGGCTGAGCTGTCGGTGATCTGCTTCAGGCCCTTCTTCTCGATGATGCTGTCGGCATCGCCTTCCCGGGCCCACATGGCTTCGAACACCTCTTTGGCGATCTTGCCGGAGATGGTGTTGTCATGGATGCGCTTCAGCATGCCCGCCAGCATGGCGGAGCTCACTGGGCTCGCGGCCACTTCCAGGTTGTCCTTATTGAGGGCCGCGGAGAAATCGCCCATCACCCAGTTGGCGGCGAGCTTGGATTCACCCACGGCTTTCGCCACGGATTCGTAGTAGTCCGCCAGCTCACGACTGGCAGTGAGCAGACCGGCGTCATAGGCCGAGAGGCTGTACTCAGCGGTGAAGCGCTGTTTCTTGGCATCCGGCAGCTCCGGCAGGCCGTTCTTCACTCCCGCGATGAAGGGTGCGGAGATATCCAGGGGCAGCAGGTCTGGATCGGGGAAGTAGCGGTAATCGTTGGCCTCTTCCTTGGCCCGCATGGAACGGGTCTCGTCCTTGTCGGCATCGTACAGGCGCGTCTCCTGCACCACCTTGCCGCCGCCCTCGATGAGGTCAATCTGGCGCTCCACTTCGAAGTTGATGGCCTTCTCGACGTAACGGAAAGAGTTTATGTTCTTGAGCTCGGCACGGGTGCCGAACTTCGCTTCACCTTTCTTGCGTACGGACACGTTAGCATCGCAGCGGAAGGAGCCTTCCTGCATGTTGCCGTCGCAGATCTCGAGATAGCGCACCAGGCTGTGCAGCTTCTTGAGGTAGGTCACCGCTTCCTTGGCGGAGCGCATGTCCGGTTCCGAGACGATCTCCAAGAGCGCCGTGCCGGCGCGGTTTAGGTCGATACCCGAATGCTTGCCGAAACCCTCGTGCAGGGACTTGCCGGCGTCTTCTTCCAGATGGGCGCGGGTGATGCCGATGCGCTTCACCGTACCGTCATCAAGCTCGATATCCAGATGACCCTTGGCTACCACCGGCAGCTCGTACTGGCTGATCTGGTAACCCTTGGGTAGATCCGGATAGAAGTAGTTCTTGCGGGCGAACACCGAGTGGGGCGCCACAGTAGCGCCGATGGCGAGGCCCAACTTCACGGCCATGTGCACCGCTTCCTTATTGAGCACCGGCAGCACGCCCGGATAAGCGAGGTCCACCAGGTTGGCCTGGCTGTTGGGCAGCGCGCCGTACTGGGTGGACGCAGTCGAGAAGAGCTTGCTCTTGGTCAGGAGCTGCGTATGGACCTCAAGGCCGATGACTGTTTCCCATTCCATGTGCATGACTCTTATTCGAAGCCTTTGGGTAAGCGCGTGTGCCAGTCAGTCTCCCGCTGGTACTGGTGACCCACTGCGAGCAGGCGCGCTTCGTCGAAATAGTTGCCGATGATCTGCAAGCCCACCGGCAGATGGCCAGCAAAGCCCGCCGGGATGGACAGGCCCGGCAGGCCTGCCAGGTTCACGCCGTTGGCATAGATGTCGTTCAGATACATGGTGACCGGATCGTCGGTCTTCTCACCCAGGGCGAAGGCTGGGCTCGGGCTCGTGGGGCCCATGATCACATCCACTTTGCCGAAGGCATCCAGGAAATCCTGGCGGATCAGGCTGCGGGTCTTCTGGGCCTTGATGTAATAGGCATCGTAGTAGCCTGAAGACAGCACGTAGGTGCCGGTCATGATGCGGCGCTTCACTTCGTCGCCGAAACCTTCGCCACGGCTGCGCATGTAGAGGTCCGTCAGGTCCACCGGATCCTTACAGCGATAACCGAAGCGCACGCCATCGAAGCGTGCCAGGTTGGAGGAGCACTCGGCGGGCGCGACCACATAATAGGTGGGCACAGAGAGCCAGAAGTTGGGCAGGCTGATCTCTTTGATCTCGGCGCCGAGTTTCTTGTACACGCCGATGGCGGCCTGCACCGCTTCCGCCACCCGCGGATCCAGCCCCTTGTCGAAGAATTCCTTGGGCACGCCGATGCGCAAGCCTTTGACGGACTGGTCGAGCGCTGCCGTGTAATCCGGCACCGGGCGGTCCACGCTCGTCGAATCCCGTTCGTCGTAACCCGCGATGGCCTGCATGAGCAGGGCCGTATCTTCCGCTGTATAGGTGATGACGCCCGCCTGATCGAGGCTGGAGGCGAAGGCGATGATGCCGTAGCGCGACACACAGCCATAGGTCGGTTTCAGCCCCGTGAGGCCCACGAGGGCCGCCGGCTGGCGGATGGAGCCGCCGGTGTCAGTGCCGGTGGCCGCAGGCGTGAGACGCGCGGCCACGGCTGCCGCGGAACCGCCGGAGGAACCACCCGGCACGCATTTCACGTCCCAGGGGTTCTTCACCGGCCCGTAGTAGCTCGTCTCGTTGGAGGAGCCCATGGCGAACTCGTCCATGTTGGCCTTGCCGAGCAGCACGGTGCCGGCCTGCTTCAGGCGCTCCACCACCGTAGCGTCGTAGGGCGCGATGAAGTTATCCAGCATCTTGGAGCCGCAGCTGGTCTTCACGCCCGCGGTGCAGAAGATATCCTTGTGGACGATGGGCAGGCCCGTGAGAGGGCCACCCTTCCCCGCCGCCAGGGTCTTATCGGCAGCCCGCGCTTCCGCGAGTGCGGAGTCCGGGAGCACGCTGATGAAGGCGTTGAGCGTCGGGTTATGGCGTTCGATGCGCGCCAGGAAGGTGCGGGTGAGTTCTTCGCTGGATATTTTTCGCGCCTTCAGGTCGCGGGCCAGCTCGGCGAGTGTCTTCTTATGCATGCTCGGATCTTCTGCTCATGGGCCCGGTGAGGGCCGCGTTGTTCATTCCACCACTTTCGGCACCAGGTACAGCCCGGCTTCCGTCTGCGGGGCGTTCTCTTGGTACCGGTCGCGCTCTATCTGTTCGCTCACCCGGTCTTCCCGCAACCGCTGGGTCATGTCCAGAGGGTGGGCCATGGGGGCGACCTTGGCGGTATCCACCTTGTCCAGCTGAGCCACGAATTCGAGGATGCTGGACAGGCTCTTGGCATAAGCCGGGATGTCTTGCTCGGCTATGGAAAGCCGTGCGAGACGGGCGATGGCCTTGACGTCATCCGGGGTGAGGGACATGTGGGCTCCGGGAAAAAGTCGCGTAAATCCAGTGAATTATCGCATAAACCTGCTTGCCGCCGGAGCCCCCCGTTGTTAAAGTAACGCGCCTGTCTTGTCCGGAATCGTCAGCATATAACTATGTTCAAAAGCCTGCGCGGATTCTTCTCCACCGACCTGTCCATCGACCTGGGTACCGCCAACACGCTGATCTACATGCGCGGCAAGGGCATCATCCTCTCCGAGCCCTCGGTGGTGGCCATCCGTGAGGAACCAGGCCGCGGCAACAAGGTCATCGAAGCCTACGGTGCCGATGCCAAGCGCATGCTCGGCCGCACCCCGGGCAACATCGTGGCCATCCGGCCGATGAAGGACGGCGTGATCGCCGACTTCACCATTACCGAGCAGATGCTCAAGCATTTCATCAAGAAGGCCCACGGTAACCGTTACTTCCGCCCCACCCCGCGGGTGCTGGTGTGCGTACCCTACGGCGCCACCCAGGTGGAACGCCGTGCCATCCGCGAATCCGCGGCCGGTGCCGGCGCGCGCAAGGTCTATCTCATCGAGGAACCCATGGCCGCCGCCATCGGCGCCGGGCTCCCGGTCCACGAAGCCATGGGCTCCATGGTGCTGGACATCGGCGGCGGCACCTCTGAGGTGGCCGTGATCTCCCTGAACGGCATCGTGTACGCGGCTTCGGCGCGCATCGGCGGCGACCGTTTCGACGAAGCCATCATCAACTACGTGCGCCGCAACTACGGCATCCTGATCGGCGAAGCCACGGCCGAGCGCGTCAAGCACCAGATCGGCTGCGCTTATCCAGCCAAGGAACTGCTGGAGATGGAAGTGAAGGGCCGCAACCTCTCCGAAGGGGTGCCGCGCAGCTTCACCATGAACAGCAACGAAGTGCTGGAGGCGCTGCAGGAACCCCTGGCGGGCATCGTCAGTGCGGTCAAGCACGCCCTGGAACAGACGCCGCCGGAACTGGGTTCCGACGTGGCCACCAACGGCATCGTGCTCACGGGCGGCGGCGCCCTCTTGCGCGACATAGACCGCCTCCTCCGGGAAGAGACCGGCTTGCCGGTGCTGATCTCCGACGATCCGCTCACCTGCGTAGCCCGCGGCGGCGGCAAGGTGTTGGAGCTCATCGACGAGTACGGCCCCGAGACCTTCGCCATCGAATAAGCGACCCCGGTCACAGGCCGCCAATAAAGGCGGCGAAACAGCCTCCTACCCGTTGCGGCGGACGCTTCCGAGCCGCAAAATTGACGCACTTTCCCGCATCTCCACCGAGGTCGGCGTGCGCAGCCCCAATCCGGCGATCCTGATCCGCATGCCCTCGCGCATGCAGGCAACCTGAGTGGCTATAATCCGTCGCCGGCGTTCGCCGCAACTCTTCTCCAGCCGACCTGCCGGTGCCCTACGCACCCTCCTGCTCATCGCCGTCTCCATCGTGCTCATGGTCTATGACCACCAGAGCGGTAACCTGCGACGCATACACGCCACGCTCTCCACTCTGGTGTATCCGGTGCAGGCCGCGGTCAATGTGCCCCATGCGCTACTGCTCTGGTCCGAAGACAAGATCGGTACCCACGTGGCGCTGGTGCAGGAGAACGATGCACTCAAGAGTCACCTGGAGATAAGCGACGTGCAGTTGCAGCAACTCGCGGCGTTGGAACAGGAGAACTTGCGGCTGCGCGCGCTCTTGCAGGCGACAGCACGGGTACCGGGCCGTATCAGCGTGGCAGAACTCCTGGCGGCGGATCTGGATCCTTTCCGGCATCTCGTCGTCATAGACAAGGGCTCCGGTGACGGCGTGTACGCAGGTCAGACAGTGCTGGATGAGAATGGCATCGTGGGCCAGGTGGCGCGCGCAGATCCCCTGGAAGCGGAGGTGACGCTCATCACCGATCCGGGTCAGGCGATACAAGTGGTGGTGAACCGCACGGGTCTGCGCACTCTCGCCGTAGGCACCGCCGATCTCGAGCAATTGTCGCTGCCTTACATCACCAACGATAGCGACGTGAAAGCCGGCGATCTGCTGGTGAGCTCCGGTCTCGGCGGTCACTATCCGATCGGTTATCCGGTAGGTACCGTGACCAAGTTCGAGCGTAATCCCACGGAACCCTTCGCCACGGTCACCGCCAGCACTTCCGCTGATTTGAGTCATGGCCGGGAAGTGTTGTTGTATTGGCCGCCGGCAACCCCGCCGGTGATCGAACTGCCGAAGAAGGACACCGCGCCGCTCACGACCTCCAAGAAGGCGGTCAGCAAGAAGAAGAAACCATGAGAGACCTGTCGCCACCGCGGGGTGCCTGGGTCATCGCTGCCACCTATCTCGCGGCGCTCATCCTCACCATCTGGCCTCTGCCCCATTGGGCCGAGATATTCCGTCCCATCTGGGTACCCCTGGTCACCATCTACTGGTGCCTGTGGTTACCCCACCGGGTGGGCGTGATCACGGCTTTCATCGCAGGCCTGTTGGTGGACGCCCTCACCGGCACACTGCTGGGCGAGCACGCCCTCGCCCTCGTGCTGGTGGCCTGGTCCGCCCTATGGCTGCATCTGCAGGTACGGGTCTATCCCTGGTGGCAGCAGTGCGTGGTGGTGCTGTCCATCATGCTGCTCTACAGCTTCGTGCTCTTCTGGGTGGACGGGATGCTGGGCTATACCGTGGGTGCAGCATTGCGTTGGACGCCGACATTGGTGAGTGCGCTCCTATGGCCCTGGGTGCTGCAGCTCCTGACCCGCGTACAGCAACGGTATCAAGTGAGCTAAGTACCGCCCCATGGCCCGCATACGCATCCGTAACGAATGGATGGAGCAGCACCTGTTCAGGGTGCGCGCCATCGTGGTGGGCGCCATCGCCTTGGGGCTGTTGCTGTTCGTGGCTGGTCGGCTCATCAACCTGCAGATCGTGAACTACAGTCATTTCGCGACTCTGGCGGAGGGCAATCGTCTGCGCGACGAACCGGTCACGCCACCCCGGGGGCTCATCTTCGACCGCAACGGTGTGGCTCTTGCCGAGAACCGTCCCAGCTATGAACTCGACGTAGTACCGGAACAGGTGACGGACCTGGACGCTACCCTCACCTCTCTCGGCAAGGTGGTAGATCTCAAACCTACTGACTTGAAGCGGTTCAATGAACTGCTCAAGACCAAACGCCCCTTCCAGCCGCTGCCCTTGCGCGTGACCCTTTCGGATGATGAGATCGCGCGCTTCGCAGCAGAGCGCCAGGATTTCCCCGGTGTTGACATCCGCGCCACCCTCGAGCGCTACTACCCCCAAGGTGAACTCACCGCCGCGGTGGTGGGTTACGTGGGTCTCGCGGATCCAGATGAGCTGGACGCGCTGGACCCGGAGCAATACACCAGCACCTCTGAGATCGGCAAAATCGGCGTGGAGGCCGCCTACGAGAAACTGCTGCACGGCTCCGTGGGTGTGCGCCAGGTGGAGACGAACGCGGAAGGCCGCGCAGTGCGCACCGTGTCCTACACCCCGTCGGTGCCCGGCAGCGATCTCTACTTATCTATAGATGTGAAACTACAGGCAGCGGCCGAGAAAGCTCTGGGCAAATCCAACGGCGCAATCGTGGCCATCGACCCCCAGACCGGCGAGATACTGGCCCTGGTGAGTCGCCCTTCCTACGACCCGAACCTGTTCGTGGGCGGCATCGACACCGATGCTTACGACCAACTGCAGGACGACCCGTCCCAACCGCTGTTCAACCGCGCCTTGCGCGGTCAGTATCCACCCGGTTCCACCATCAAGCCCTTCCTCGGGCTCGCGGCGCTGAACTACAACGTGGTGAACCCTTTCGCGGACCTGATGTGTCCCGGCTACTTCTACTTGCCGAGCAACCCGAACCCTTACCGTGACTGGCGCGCCGGCGGCCACGGCGAGACGAACATGATCAAGGCCATCGCGGAATCCTGCGACGTGTACTTCTACACCGTAGCCATGAAGCTCGGTATCGACCGGGTACATGATTTCCTCACCCAGTTCGGCTTCGGCCAACCGCCCGACATCGATCTCGTGGGCGCCCAGCCTGGCGTGATCCCCTCGCCGGAATGGAAACGCAAGACCATGCACCAGCCCTGGTATCTCGGCGAGACGGTGATCACCGGCATCGGCCAGGGCTACATGCTGACGACGCCGCTGCAGCTGGCCGCCGCCACCGCGACCCTGTCCATGCACGGTCAACGCTTCGCGCCGCGGGTGCTGCATGCCGTGGGCGATCCCCTCTCGGGCGTGATCAGCGACACGGCGCCCCAGGCCTTGCCTGCAGTGCAAGTGAACACGCCCGGCGCCTGGGACCTGATCACCAAGGCCATGATCGGGACCGTGACTTACGGCACTGCCTCAGCGCTCATCGGTCGCACGAAGTACGCCATCGCCGGCAAGACCGGTACCGCTCAGGTGCATGCCAAGAAGCTCGGCGTCATGGGTGAGGAGGACGAGTCCGACACGCCTGAATCTCTGCGCGACCATGCCTGGTTCATCGCCTTCGCTCCTGCGGAGCAGCCGCGCATCGCGGTCGCCGTGCTGGTCGAACACGGCGGCGGCGGCCCCACGGTATCGCCGTTGGCGCGCCAGGTCCTGGACGCGTATCTTCTGAACCAAGGTAACTCACCGGGCGCACCATGAGTCCTGAACTCCAACCCGGCTCCGGTTACCGTTCAACCAGCGAACTCAGCTTCGGTGAACGGCTACTAGACCGTCTTAACCTGGATGGACCGCTCCTGGTGGCTATCCTCGGCCTCTGCGTGGCGGGACTCGCCATCCTCTACGGTGCTGGCGGGCAGGATCAGGGCATGGTCTATCGCCAGGCGATACGCCTGGTCTTATCCTTCGGCGTGCTGCTCGTGGTGGCACAGCTCTCGCCCCAGTTCCTGCGCTTGTGGACGCCCTGGGTGTTCGGCTTCGGCCTCATCCTGCTGCTACTCACACTGCACTCGGGACACATCGGCCGCGGCGCCCAGCGCTGGCTCAGCCTCGGGGTGGTGCGCTTCCAGCCGTCGGAAGTCATGAAGATCGCTGTGCCCATGATGGTGGCCTGGTATCTGCACGACAAGCCGCTGCCCCCCGGCTGGCGGCAACTGCCGGTGCTGGTGATCATCGTGCTGGTGCCTGTGATGCTGGTGGGTATACAGCCCGATCTCGGCACCGCCCTCCTCATCATGAGCGCCGGGGCCTTCGGCATCTTCCTCTCGGGCCTGCGCTGGCGGGTCATCCTGCTGATATTCCTGTTGCTGGCGATAGCCACGCCCTTGGTATGGCATTTCATGCATACCTATCAGCGGGACCGCGTGCTGACTTTCCTTAACCCTCAGCGCGACCCCCTGGGCGCCGGCTATCACATCATCCAATCGGAGATCGCCATCGGGTCCGGCGGCGTATTCGGCAAGGGCTGGTTGCAGGGCACCCAATCGCAGCTGGATTTCCTGCCGGAGAGCTCCACGGACTTCATCTTCGCCGTGGTGGGTGAGGAGTTCGGTTTCATCGGGACCTTGGCCCTCATCGCCCTCTACGGCTTCATCGTGGCGCGCTCGCTGTTCATCGCCATGCGGGCTCAAGATACCTTCTCGCGCCTCACCGGCGGCAGCCTCAGCATGGCGTTCTTCACCTATGTATTCATCAACAGCGGTATGGTCTCAGGCATCGTGCCGGTGGTAGGCGTGCCGTTGCCGCTCATCAGCTACGGCGGCACTTCCATGGTGACCCTCATGGCGGGATTCGGTATCCTCATGAGCATCCATTCCCACCGCAAGCTAGTGGCATCTTGAACATACGGCTCCTGTCACTCGCTCGCCTCTCCCCCCTGCTCCTGCTCGCAGCCTGTGCCCACCAGCCTCAGCTGCATCCCAAACCGACTCCCGCACCGCCCCCGGCCACTGCCTACGTGGCTCGCGCCGACGTGCAGCAGTTCATGGACTACGTGGTGACGAAAGACGGTTTCGAACGACCCTGGGTGGAGCGCGCGATGGACGGTGCCCACAGGCGCCAGGCGGTCATCGACGCCATCACCCGCCCCTACGAGTCCAAGGCTTGGTATCAGTACGAGCCGCTGTTCGTCACCGACGCCCGCATCGACGGCGGCGTAGCGTTCTGGAACAGGGAGAGCACGTACCTGCAGAAGGCCGAGGCCGAGTACGGCGTGCCGGCAGAGATCATCGTGGCCATCATCGGGGTGGAGAGCTTCTACGGACGCCAGCATGGCGGCTACCCGGTCATCGATTCCCTCACCACCCTGGCCTTCGACTATCCGCCCCGCGCGGCATTCTTCCAGGGTGAGCTGGAACAGTTCCTCATCATGTGCCGCGAGCAGTCCCTGGATCCGCTCGTCCCCATGGGTTCCTATGCTGGCGCCATGGGCGCACCGCAGTTCATGCCTGACAGCTTCCGCCAGTATGCGGTGGACTTCGACGCCGACGGCAAGCGCGATATCTGGGGCGATTGGGCGGACATCATCGGCAGCGTGGCGAACTATTTCCATCTGCACGGCTGGCAGGCGAACGGCCTGATCGTGGTGCCCGCCGCTATCCGTGAAGGCGCCACGCCACCCGCGGCGCTGGATCCCACCACCGTGGGCGCCCTGCGCGCGGCACAGGTAGTCTTGAGCAGCGGTATCGACGACACCACCGAAGGGGAGCTGGTGGCGCTGCAAGGTGACAGCGAGATGCATTACTGGGTGGGGCTGCACAATTTCCGGGTCATCACCCAATACAACCGCAGCCCTTTGTATGCCATGGCCGTGGTGCAGCTGGCCACTGCTGTCGCCGAGCGGCGCGCTGCGGAGAACGGGCATGGGCCGCCGTAAGAAGCACTTATCTATAGTGTTCCTGCTGCCGCTTGCGTCTGCCCTGGCAGCCTGTGCCCCTTTCCCGGAGAAGCATGATCATGGTCCCGGCACCTCCGTGGACATGTCGAAAGTGCAAGATGCTGTGCCCGAGGACGTGACGCCGAGCCGCTACGGGAATCCTGTGAGTTACACGGTACTGGGCAAGACCTACACCCTAGCTCCGTCCTGCAAGAGCTACCACGATCGCGGCATCGCCTCCTGGTATGGCACCCAGTTCAACGGTGGCCGCACCTCCGACGGCGAGACCTACGACATGTATTCCATGACTGCCGCCAACAAGGTAGTGCCTATCCCCTGCTACGCCCGGGTCACCAACCTGCAGAACGGCAAGAGCGTGATCGTGAAGATCAACGATCGCGGGCCCTTCGTGGACAACCGGCTCATCGATCTCTCCTACGCTGCCGCCAGCAAGCTCGACATGCTGGGCAAGGGCACGGCCCTCGTGGACGTGCAGGCCGTTTCACCGGGCGAGACTGCCGCGCCTGTCACGGTCGCGGCGGCAACTCCGCCGTCAGCACTGGTGCCAGTGGCGGCTACTGCACCCGCTCCAGTGGCCACAACACCCCCGCCTAAGCCTGCTGTCGGTGAACCCAGCATATTCCTGCAAGTGGGCGCCTTCGCCGACCGCGGCAATGCCGAAGCTGCGATGCAGAAGCTGAGTGCTGCAGGCGTGAAGCCCGCCTTCATCCTGCCGGTGACAGCTGGTGCGCGCACCCTCTATAAGGTGCGCATCGGACCGGTACCGGACGTGGCCGGGGTAGACCAGTTGGGCGCCCGCCTCGCGGCCTTAGGCTATCCGGACGCCGAGATCGTCATCCCTTAAACCCGCTTTCTGCACGGCCCGGCGCAAACGGGTAAAATTCACGGCGCCGCCGCACTCTAGTCCATCGAGGTGTCCGTTGAGAGCCCAGTGCCTGCTTGCCTTGTTGCTCCTGTCCGTCGCCGCCACCGCCAGCGCGATCCCCATCCCCTCCCCGCCGCAGTTCGACGCCAAGAGCTATGTGCTCATGGATGCCAACAGCGGCCAAGTGATCGCCGCCTCCAACCAGGATCAGCGCCGGGAACCAGCCAGCCTCACCAAACTGATGACGGCCTACGTGGTGTTCCACGCGCTCAAAGACGGCGTCATCCATCTGGACGATACCGCCGCAGTCAGCGAACGCGCCTGGCGTATGGGTGGTTCACGCATGTTCGTGCAGCTCGGCAGCCATGTCACCATCCAGGAGCTGATACAGGGCATGGTGGTGCAGTCCGGCAATGATGCCACTGTAGCCCTGGCGGAACGCGTGGGCGGCAGCGAGGACGCCTTCGTCTCCATCATGAACCAATACGCCGACAAGCTCGGCATGAAAGACAGCCACTTCATGAACGCCTCCGGCCTCACCGCCGACCGGCAGCACTACACCACCGCGCGTGACCTGGCGGTGCTCTCCAGCGCCATCGTGCGGGAGTTCCCGGAGTACCAGCACTTCTTCATGGAGAAGGACTTCACCTGGAACAAGATCAGCCAGAAGAACCGCAACGACCTGCTGTTCTCCGACACCACCGTGGACGGTCTCAAGACCGGCGATACCGACGACGCGGGCTATTGCCTGATCGCCAGCGCCAACCGCGGCGCCATGCGCCTCATCTCCGTGGTCATGGGCACCAAGTCCACCAAAGCTCGCGCCCAGTACGCGGAGGCTCTGCTCAACTACGGTTCCAACTTCTTCGAGACCCGTAAGCTGTATTCCGCAGGCAGCGCCGTCAGCAGCGTCAAGGTATGGAAAGGTATGGATAGCGATGTGCAGACGGGCGTGGTGGACGACCTCTACGTCACGCTGCCCAAGGGCGGTTATGCCGATCTGCATGCCACCGTGCAGGGCCATGCAGGTTTGATCGCACCGGTGGCGGAACATGCGCAGGTGGGCACGCTGGACATCAGCCTCGGCGACCGGCTGCTGGCCCAGGTGCCGCTCTATACCTTGAAAGCGGTGCCGGAAGGCAACATCTTCAAGCGCGTGTTCGATAGCATGCGACTCTGGTTCAGCAAGAAATAGGCCCGTGCCCGCACCTCTAGCCTTAGCCCACCTGAACGGACGGTTCCTGCCCCTCGCCGAGGCGCACATCTCGCCTTTGGACCGGGGCTTCCTGTTCGGTGATGGCGTATATGAAGTGATACCAGCTTACGCGGGGCGCTTGTTCCATCTGCCTGCCCACCTCAAGCGCCTGCAACACAGCCTGGACGGCATCCGGCTCAAGAACCCTTTAAGCGATGCTGCCTGGACTGCCTTGTTGGAGAAACTGGTGACCGATAACGGCGGCGGCGACCAATCCGTATACCTGCAGCTGAGCCGTGGCGCAGACAAGGGCCGCGACCACAGCTTCCCCTTAGGCCTGCCGCCCACGGTATTCGCCATGTGCTCGCCTCTGGGGCCCCTGCCGGAGGAGCTCAAGACTCGCGGTGCTCACGTCATGACCCTGCCGGATACCCGATGGCATCACCTGGATATCAAGTGCACCGCGCTGCTCGGCAACGTGCTGCTGCGCCAGGAAGCCACCGACGGCGGTTGCAACGAAGCTATCCTGATCCGAGACGGTCATGCCACCGAAGGGACCGCCAGCAGTCTCTTAATCGTGCATCGCGGTGTGCTCATCACGCCGCCGGACGGCCATGATCTCCTGCCCAGCATCACTCGAGACGTGGTCCTGGAGCTGGCGGCGAAACATGGTGTCGCGTTCCGCATCGCGACTATCCCCGTGGCGCAACTGGCCGAAGCAGATGAGATATGGCTCGCCAGCTCCACCCGCGAGGTGTATCCGGTCACCCGGATGGATGGCAAACCTGCCGGTGGCGGCAGACCCGGCCCGCATTGGCGCCGCATGTTCGATCTCTTCCAGCAGCATAAGCACGATGTCCGATCAGCCGCCTGATTCGCTGCTGAAGTTCCCTACCTCGTTTCCCATCAAGATCATGGGTCGGGATACCCCTGAGTTCCACGCGATGGTGGATGACATCATGGCGCGCCATGCAGGGCCGCTGGATGCCCTACAGATCACCCGCCAACCGAGCCGCGAAGGTCGCTTCATCTCCGTGACGGTGACCATCGACGCCCAGAGTCGCGAACAGCTGGATGCCATCTACAAGGAACTCAGCGCCCACGAACTGGTGCTCATGGCCCTATGAACATGGCCTCCATGCCGCTCGCGAAAAACCTGGGCTTGGTGGACTACATCCCCACCTGGCGTGCCATGGAGCAGTTCACCCTGGAGCGTGGCCCTAATACACCGGACGAGATCTGGTTCCTGGAGCACCCGGCGGTATTCACCTTAGGCATGGCCGGCAAGATGGAGCATGTGCTGTCGCCGGGGGATATCCCCGTGGTGCACATAGACCGGGGTGGACAAGTGACCTATCACGGACCGGGCCAGCTGGTGGTGTACCCCTTGCTGGATCTCCGGCGACTAAAGCTCGGCGTGCGGGAGTTGGTCGAAGCTCTGGAGAACAGTGTCATCGACACGCTTGAAAACTACGGTATCCATGCCCGGGGCCGGCGCGACGCACCCGGCGTGTACGTGGATGCCCGCAAGATCTGCTCCATCGGCATCCGCGTACGTCGCGGCGCCAGCTACCACGGCATCGCTTTCAACGTCGGCATGGACCTGGAACCGTTCGGCCGCATCAATCCATGCGGTTACGAGGGATTGGAGATGACCCAGGTGAGTGCCTTGGGCGGCCCTGCGGATACGCGCAGGGTGGCTGCAGACCTGTTACCGCCCCTCTTGGAACGACTGGGGTACAATAAGCATCCTGTGGCTGCCCATTCGGGCGCCTGACTGAAGCCAAAGGCAACACGCTTGTCCGAACCTACTTCCAAGCCCCGTCCGGCCCTCGAGCCCGGCAAGAAGCTCAGCGCCCAGGAGAAGATGGCGCGCATCCCGGTGAAGATCGAACCTACGGTCACGCCGCTGCGCAAGCCTTCCTGGATACGCGTGCGTTCCTGGGCTACCCCGGAAGTGGCACGCCTCAAGAAGATCCTGCGGGACAACCATCTGCACACGGTCTGCGAGGAAGCCTCCTGCCCCAACATCGGGGAATGCTTCGGCAAGGGCACTGCGACCTTCATGATCATGGGTGACGTCTGCACCCGCCGCTGCACCTTCTGCGACGTGGCCCACGGACGCCCCGGCACCCTGGATGCGGAAGAGCCCCAGAACCTGGCCCGCACCATCAAGGCCATGAGCCTCAAATACGTGGTGGTCACCTCCGTGGATCGAGACGATTTGCGTGACGGCGGTGCCGGGCATTTCACGGCTTGCATACGTGCCATCCGCGAGCAATCCCCCGCTACCCGCATCGAAGTGCTGGTACCCGATTTCCGCGGCCGCATGGACGTGGCCCTTGCGCTCATGCACGAGGCTCCACCGGACGTGTTCAACCACAACCTGGAGACGGTACCGCGTCTGTATCGCGAGGTGCGCCCGGGCTCCGATTACGCCCACTCTCTCATGCTGCTGAAGCGCTTCAAGCAGGCGCACCCGAAGCTCCCCACCAAGTCCGGCATCATGCTTGGCCTAGGCGAAGAGATGAGCGAAGTCTTCGAGACTATGCAGCACCTGCGGGACCACGACGTGAATATGCTGACCGTAGGGCAGTACCTGCAACCCAGCAAGTTCCATCATCCCGTGGTGCGCTACGTGACCCCGGAAGAGTTCCAGGAGATCGAGCGGCGCGGCTACGAGATGGGCTTCGACCACGTGGCCAGTGGCGCGCTGGTGCGCTCGTCCTACCATGCGGATAAGCAAGCAGAAGAAGTGCTGCACGAAGCGGCAAACTGAAAAGACAACATACGAAGACAAAGAAGGCGGCCCTAGGGTCGCCTTCTTATTTGCCGGTCCTGTATCTCTGCAGGCTCTCGACAGTACCGATATCAGACCAGCGACCTGCGTAGAACTCCCCGCTGAGAGCCTCCACCGCCATGGCGCTCTGCATCAGCGGCAGGAGGGGAAACTTGCCCGCATCGCAACCTTTGAAGAAATCCGCCTTGTATACACCGATGCCACTATAAGTGAGCTTGGGGAGACCTTCCTGGCGTAGATGACCCGTGGTGGTGAGATGGAAATCGCCCTGCGGATGATGCAGCGGGTTCGGCACCATCACGAGATGCGCCAGGTCATCGTGCTTCAAGCGGTGTTTCAGGGTCTCGAAGGGGAAGTCTGTAGAGATGTCCCCGTTCACCACCAAGAAGGGCTCGCGGCCCAGTTCCGGCAAGGCCTTGAAGATGCCGCCACCGGTCTCCAGTGGCTCAGGTCCCTCATAGGAGTAATAGATGTGCACGCCGTAGCGCACCCCGTCCCCCAGATGGTCCTGGATCATTTCCGCCAGCCAGGAAGTATTGATGAGGATGTGGGTATAGCCTGCATCCCGCAGCCGCTCCAGATGATGCACGATCAGCGGCTTGCCCTCCACCTCAAGCAGAGGTTTGGGAGTGGTATCAGTGAGGGGTCGTAGGCGTTCTCCACGACCAGCGGCCAGAATCATGGCCTTCATTTGCTAACCATCCCTGGTGTGCCGACCAGCCTTGCCATCCATGGCAAGTCGCTCGCCGGCGCGAAGCCGTGCTTCGCGTAACTTCCGGCTCGCCCCCTGCCTGCCGCCAGAATCATCGCCTTCATGCGCTGCCTGCCTGGGCAGCGCGCTTCTCCAAGGAATCCAGCAGCTTCAGCAGTGGGGTGAACTCCTTATATAAGTGGCCCGCTTCCCTCAGATAGCCGAGGAACCGAGGGGTGTCCTTTAGGTATTGGGGTTTGCCGTCCCGGTAGTTGATACGGGCGAAGAGACCGAGGATCTTGATATGCCGTTGCATCCCCATCCAGTCCGAAGCCCGCTCGAACTCATTCGAGCTCGGCACCGGCAGGCCCGCTTGACGCGCTTCGCCCCGGTACTGGAGGCGCCAAGCCCTGATCCGCGCTTCCGGCCAGGAGATGAAGGCGTCCCGGAACAAGCTGATCACGTCGTAGCTGATGGGTCCTATGACCGCATCCTGGAAATCCAGCACCCCCGGGTTGGGCTCGCTCACCATCAGGTTGCGGGGCATGTAATCCCGGTGCATGAACACCTGAGGCTGGCCCAGGGCAGAGTCCTCCAGGAGCTTGAAGGCATCTTGCAGGACCATCATGTCCATGGCGGTCAACTCGAGCTTGAGGTGACGCGTTACGTACCACTCCGGGAACAGCATGAGTTCGCGGTGCAGGAAGGCGCGATCGTAGGCCGGCAGCTCGCCACCACGGGTCGCCCGCTGCCAGCGGATCAGGGCCGCGATGGCATCGCCGAACAGCCGGTCGGCATTGTCCTCGTCCAGCATGTCCAGATAGGTCTTGGGGCCTAAGTCCTCCAGCAGCAGGAAGCCCCGCTGCAGGTCCTGGGCCAGTACCTCCGGTACGTGCAGCCCGGCCTCCTTCAGCAGCCCCGCGACATGCAGGAAAGGCCGGCAATCCCCCTGGGATGGCGGTGCATCCATGACCACGTAGGAACGCCCACGGGCAGACGTGCGAAAATAGCGCCGGAAGCTGGCATCTGCCGATGCCGGTTCCATTGCCGGAGCGGCTAGCCCCAGGGCCGTGGCGGTCCAGGACTGGAGTTCCTGCTGGCGATCCGGTTCCAAGTCCGTCCTCTACTCGTTTGAAGGCACCGTCAAAGTGTGCGATTGTACGCCGCGTCTCGACACTGTTTCATGGAGCCCGTGGGTGAAGGCAGGCCGAGCGCTCATCCTGACAGCCGCGTTGCTCGCCTCCGGGCCCCTGTACGCCGAAAGTAACGGTTACATGTCGTCCAATGGCAACAATGGCCTGGACGCAGCCCCCTCGTCCGACACCTCTCCTGCCGCTTTGATGGCCAGGGCATTCAAGCACCAGGTATGGACCTGTGAATCCACGAGTCCTGGCCAGACACCTGCAGTTACGCCGGCAGCTCGCGACCAGATCCCCTGCCCGATCTCACCCTTCAAGCATGATCAGTGGGGTATCTGCCCTCCCTTCCCCGCCTCCCCGGTGCTGCCCCTGCCCCCGGAAAGCCCGAAACCCGGACTGCAGCAGGCCTTCATCGTGGGCGACCAGATAGACGGGACACAGCAAGGCCAGTCCTTGATCACAGGCGACGTGCAGTTGGATCAGGGCGACCATCGGGTCACCTCCCAGGAGATGACCTATGACAGCGCCACCGGCATCGCCCTCGCCAAACAGGACGTGAACTATTACACGCCGCTGCTCATCGTTGCGAGCCCGACCGGTCGTTACGACACCAACAAGGGCACCGGCACTTTCGATGCCGCGGACTTCCTCTTGCCTCTACGCCACGGGCATGGCACAGCCGACGTGGTGAATTCTCTCGACACCGCTCACAGCCAGATGTTCGGCGTGGTTTACACCACCTGCCCGCCGGGAAAGATCGACTGGGACCTGAAAGCCCCGGATATGAACCTGGACAGCAGCACCAACACGGGCGAAGCCCACGATGTGACCATCCACTTCAAAGGTGTGCCGGTATTCTGGACGCCTTACATCAATTTCCCCATCTCGGACGATCGAAAATCCGGATTCCTGGGGACTGAGTTCAGCTTCGATGCCGTCGATGGCATCGAGACGGAAGCACCCTACTACTTAAATCTCGCGCCCAACTACGATGCCACCCTCTATCCGCGCGTCATCACCAAACGAGGAGTGCAGTCGGGCGGGGACTTCGAGATACTCACTCCTGTCAGCTATGACTACATCTATGCCAGTTACCTGCCACATGACATGGTGGAAGATCAGGAGTATGGCCTGACAGGCGACCACGGCCGTGGCCAGCTTTTCATAAACCACAGCTTGAACATCACCGACTCATTGCAGATGACCGGTGACTACAATTGGGTATCGGACGATAACTACTTCCACGACCTGAACAGTGATCTGCCGATCGCTTCGAGCACTTACCTGAGGCGTGACCTCAAGTTCTCCTACAAGGATGGCCCCGATTTCAGCGTCGACACCCTGGCGCAGGATTTCCAGGTGATAACGCCGCTTATACCACCGGATGCTTATCCCTACCGGCGTGTACCCCTTATAGGGATATCTACGGGTAATTTCGATTCGGTGACTGGAGCCGAATACATATTCGATACGACGATAGTCCGCTTCCAGCGCGCAGGCCGTCTCGGTGCTTGGCGTCTGGACACGAAACCCAGCGTAAGTTATCCGCTGACCGGCCCTGCTTGGTTCTTCACCCCTACCCTGGCCTGGCGTTACACGGATTACGACCTCGCTGAGATGTCCGTGACACCGGATTCCTCACACCTATCGCGGTCGGTACCCATATTCGATATCGATACCGGGCTCTACTTCGACCGCGACGCTGGCGATTACTTGCAGACCCTGGAGCCACAACTCTATTACCTGCGCGTCCCTTACCGTGATCAGTCGCAGATACCGGAATTCGATACCCTCGCGGCGCCTTTCAGCTACCTGCAATTGTTCAGTGACAACAGCTTCTACGGTAGCGACCGACAGGCCGATGCCAATCAATTGAGCTATGCCCTGACTTCTCGCATCCTGGATCCCACCACCGGGGCTGAGGTGATACGCGCCGACATCGGTCAGATCCGTTATTTCAGCGACCGACGGGTGACCTTCAACAACGTGCCCCAGACCAACCTCTTCTCCGATCTCATCGGCGAGGTGGCGTACAACTTGAACGATGAGTGGACGGCCACTTACCAACAGCTATGGAGCCCGGTCAGCCGTAGGACGGATATGGGCACCGTACTGCTGCAGTACCACCCGGGGTATCACCAGGTCTTGAACCTCGGTTATCAATACCAGTCGGAGCCCTATAACGGGACCGCCATCGTCAAGCAAAGAGATTTCTCCTTCAGCTGGCCCGTGGCCGGTAACTGGAGCGCCGTGGGCCGCTGGAATTACGACATCGCCAACCATGTCACGCTCGAAGACTTCGTCGGATTCGAATTCGACAACTGTTGCTGGAACTTCCAGATCCTGCACCGCCATGTAGTCCTCGGGAGCGATACCGTCGGGAAGCCCAGTTTCGACAACGTGTTCTTCTTCCAGATCTCGCTCAAAGGCTTGGTCACCGCCGGCCGGCACTTAGATGAGCTGGTCGAAAATGGTATCCTAGGCTACCAAGACGGCGCCCCCACTGACCCCAACCAGACGCAGCAGCAGCCACCCTGAAAATGCACACGCCCCACACGCTCCGCGCCTGGCGCGCATCCGTATCCCTCGTCTGCCTCCTGCTGCTCGCCTTCGCCGGCTGTAGCAGTGCGCCGCGCACCCACGCCCGGGCCGTGGTGCCCCCGCGTGGTGAGAAATCGGCAAACCCCGCTGCAGCACCGGCGGCTGTCACCACGGCCGCACCGGCCAAGACCACCAAAGCCATGCCGGCGGCCGCAACCCAGGCTGCACCTGCCGCCGCGACTGAAGCTGCCCTGCCCCAACCCGGTGCCCTGCTGGATCGGGTCGTGGCGGTGGTGAACGAAGAAGTCATCCTCAAGAGCGAGCTGGATGCCCATACCCAGCAGGTGATGAAGCAGATCCAGGCCCAGAACACGCCCCTGCCTCCGTTGAACGTGCTCCAGAAACAAGTGCTTGACCAGATGGTCACCAACCGCATCGAACTGCAACAAGCCGCAGCCCGTGGTATCGGCGTCAGCGATGACAACGTGAACCAGGCCTTGAGCCGTATCGCCGCCCGTGCCGGCGTTACCCTCGACCAGCTGCCTGACGCCATGAAGAAACAGGGCGTGGACTATGCCGCCTTCCGTCAGGATCTGCGCGACCAGATCATCGTGCAGAACCTGGAGCAACAGGTACTGAGCGACGAGCTGCACATCACCCAGCAGGAGCTGGATGACCAGATGCACGCCGACCAACTCAACGGTGATTCAGGCAGCGATTATCACCTGTCCCAGATATTGGTGGCCCTGCCCCTCAACCCCAGCCCCGAACAGGTGGCTGACGCCAGGAAGAAGGCGGACGACATCTACCAGAAACTCAAGGCTGGAGCTGATTTCGCCTCCACCGCGGTAGCCATGTCCGATGACCAGCAGGCACTCAAGGGCGGCGACCTGGGATGGCGTAAAGGTTCGGAGTTGCCGACGGTATTCGCAAGCATCGTACCCCAGATGAAAACCGGTGATGTCTCTGCCCCGATCCAGAGCATCGTCGGCTTCCACATCGTCAAGCTGGACGAAGTGAAACAGGGCGAGAGCTCTGCGATGGTCACCCAGACCCATGCGCGCCATATCCTGATCCGCTCCGGTGCGGGCATCACCGATGCCCAAGCCAAGGCCAAGATCGACGCTCTCTATCAGCAGCTCAAGGGCGGAGCTGACTTCGCCAAGCTAGCGGAAGCGAATTCCGCAGACCCCGGCTCCGCCAAGCAGGGCGGCGACCTGGGTTGGGTGGATCCGGGCGCTACGGTGCCAGAGTTCGACGCGGCCATGGCCAAGCTGCAACCAGGTGAGATGAGCGAACCCTTCCAGACGCAGTTCGGCTGGCACATCGTGCAGGTGATCGGACGCCGCCAGGCGGAGCAGACCGACGAGAGCCGCAGGAATGCAGCCTATCAGGCGATCTACAATCGCAAATCGGAAGATGTGCTCCAGCACTGGCTGAGTCAGATGAAGGATTCGGCGTTCATCGAGTATCACCTGGATCAGTGATCCGGTCGCGCATGTCCTCAGGCACGCCCCGCATCGCCCTCACCTCCGGTGAACCAGCGGGAATCGGCCCGGACATCTGCATACAGCTCGCGCAGACGGCCCATGTCGCCGATCTGGTGGTGTTCGCCGATCCGGAACTCCTCACAGCCCGCGCCCACGAACTCCATCTCCCTCTCAGTCTCGACACCAGCAGCGGAGTCTCTGCCGCACAGAGCGCAGAGCATCTGCGCGTACACCCCGTGAGGCTGCGCAGCGCCGTGCGCGCGGGGAAACTGGACGCTGCGAATGCACCCTACGTCATCGAGATGTTAGAGCAGGCAGCGGACGCTTGCCTCGAGGGTGGGTTCGATGCCCTGGTGACCGCGCCGGTCCACAAGGGCGTGATCAATGATGCCGGCATACCCTTCACCGGCCACACCGAATTCCTGGCGGGCCGCTGCCATGCGCCTGATCCTGTGATGATGCTGGCCGCCGGCGTGCTGCGGGTAGCGCTCGCCACCACTCACCTGGCGCTCAAAGATGTGCCGGCAGCGATCACCCGCAAAGGTCTGCAACACGTGCTCGGCACCCTGCGGGTAGGCCTGCAGAGCCGCTTCGGCATCGCTGAACCTCACGTGCTGGTGCTGGGCCTGAACCCCCATGCCGGCGAGGGCGGACACCTGGGTCGCGAGGAACTCGATGTGATCCAGCCCGCCTGCGAAGCCATGCGCGCCCACGGCATGCGCATCACCGGCCCTGTCTCCGCCGACACTGCTTTCAACCCCGCACGTATGGGCGGCGTAGATGTGGTGCTCGCCATGTATCACGACCAGGGTCTGCCGGTACTGAAATACGCGGGCTTCGGTGACGCAGTGAACATCACTCTCGGGCTGCCTATCGTGCGCACCTCTGTGGATCATGGCACCGCCCTGGAACTGGCGGGTACCGGTCGCACCACACACAGCAGCCTGGAAGCCGCATTGCAGGCGGCCCTCGTCATGCTGCGACACGGCTGATGCAGCACCGCCCCCGCAAGCGCTTCGGCCAGCATTTTCTCCACGATCAACGCATCATCGGCAAGATACTCGCGGCCATCGCGCCGCAGCCCGGTGAGCCACTACTGGAGATCGGTCCCGGTCTCGGCGCCATCACCTTGCCACTGCTCGAACGCGCCGGCTCACTCACCGCCATAGAACTGGATCGGGATGTGATCCCGGAACTCCAAGCCGCAGCCGCTGGCAAGGGGGAGCTGCGGATCATCCAGGGTGATGCCCTCAAGAGCGACATCTCGGCGCTCGCGCCTGAAGGTGGCAAGCTGCGGCTCCTGGGCAACCTGCCCTACAACATCTCCACACCTCTGCTATTCCATTTCCTGGACCACGCAGACCGCATCAGCGACATGCATTTCATGTTGCAGAAAGAAGTGGTGGCACGCATGGCGGCCGAATCCGGCGGCAAGGAATATGGCCGTCTCACAGTGATGCTGGCAGCTCGCTGCAAGGTGGAACCCTTATTCAATATCGGCTCCGGCGCCTTCCGCCCTCCGCCTAAGGTGGAGTCGAGTTTCGTACGGCTCATCCCTCACGTGGCACCGCCCTTCCCCATCGCCGATCGGGCGCGCTTCGCCCAGGTGGTGACTCAGGCTTTCAGTCATCGCCGCAAGACCCTGCGTAACGCACTGGCAGGATTGGTGGATACAGAAGCCATGGTCAGAGCAGGCATCGATCCGCAGGCCCGGCCCGAGACTCTCGGACCAGAAGATTTTGCACGTCTGAGCGCTTAAGGCGCGCGCAGCCGGCTGATATAAGCGTCAAAGTTTCGCGTAAAATGACCGCATGCCACGTCCGGACGCCTCATGACCGCTCCTAGTCTGCCCAACGACATCCGTGTGGATGTGGAGACCTCATTCGTGCCGGATCAGTCCGATCCTGGTCAGAATCGTTTCGTGTTCTCCTACACCATCACCATCCGCAACCAGGGCGGCGTGCCAGCCAAGCTGCTCAACCGTCACTGGGTCATCA
>CAWFOE010000017.1:0-39751 GCA_963817285.1 uncultured Pseudomonadota bacterium
CCGACTTCGGCCGCCGTCCTTTCGGCGAGCGCGTAGGGCTCGGCCTTGATCTCAGCGTCATCAGCCTCTTGGGTGCCGTGGAACACACTGCCGATGGCAACCGCACGGAGCTGTCTCTGGTCTGGAGCTATCGTTAGTCTTCCGCACAGGTCGCGCCGGGCTGCTGGCCGGCATCATCCGTGAAAACCCTGCCCATCGATTCCCTGCTGCCTGAAGTGCGCCGCGCACTGCAGGCCCATGGGGCGGCCGTGATCCAGGCGCCTCCCGGCGCCGGCAAGACCACGCGGGTACCCCTGGCCCTGCTGGACGAGCCCTGGCTCAAGAGCCGCAAGCTCGTGATGCTGGAGCCCCGGCGTCTGGCTGCCCGCTCCGCTGCACGGCACATGGCAGCAGAGTTGGGTGTCCCTGTCGGGGGCACGGTGGGTTACCGGGTGCGCATGGATACCCGCGTGGGCCCCACCACCCGCCTCGAGATCGTGACTGAGGGGGTGCTCACGCGCTTGCTCCAGGACGATCCTTCCCTGAGCGCCTATGGTGCCATCATCTTCGATGAATTCCATGAGCGCAGCCTGCATGCGGATTTAGCTCTCGCTCTCGCGTTGGAGGCCAGAAGCGCTCTCAGGCCCGACCTCAAACTCATCGTCATGTCCGCCACCCTGGATGCGGCACCGGTGGCGGCACTCATGGGCGATGCACCAGTGCTCACCAGTGAAGGGCGCATGTACCCGGTGGAGACTCGCTACCTGCCGGGTCGTGAGCGGGAACAGTTGCTACCCCAGGTGCAGCTCGCGGTGGAGCGGGCTCTGCAGGAAGAAGAGGGCAGCCTATTGGTGTTCTTGCCGGGCGTCGGCGAGATACGCCGCCTGGAGCAGCGGCTACGGGAGCGGGTCAAGCCTGGCACCCTCATCGCACCTCTGTACGGCGACCTGGATAACGCGGCCCAGGATCGGGCCATCGAACCCGCGTCTGCCGGTAACCGCAAAGTCGTGTTGGCCACATCCATCGCTGAGACCAGTCTCACTATCGAAGGCATACGAGTCGTGGTGGATGCAGGCCGCATGCGGGTGCCGCGTTTCGATCCGGTGAGCGGCATGTCACGTCTCATCACGGTGCGTGTCTCGCGAGCCTCCGCGGATCAGCGCCGAGGCCGCGCAGGGCGTCTCACGCCCGGAGTGTGCTATCGGCTGTGGCGTGAGTCAGAGCAATTGGCTCCTGCCAACACGCCGGAGATATTGGCTGCGGATCTCGCGGGCCTCGTGCTGGAGTTGGCCCGTTGGGGCGTCACCCGGCCCGGTGACCTACGCTGGCTGGATGCGCCGCCGGAAGCGGCCTTCACCCAGGCGCAGGAACTGCTGCGTGAGCTGGGTGCGCTGGATGGGGAAGGGCGCATCACTACCCATGGCTGTGAGCTACTCAGCCTACCGCTGCATCCTCGTCTGGCTCACATGGTGGTGCGCGGCAAAGCCCTGGGCTGGGGCGCGCTCGCCTGTGAACTGGCGGCGCTCTTGAGCGAGAAGGATCCTTTGCGTCTTGCTCCAGGCGAGACCCAGGCGGATGTGCATCTGCGTCTGCAGCTCATGCAGCGGAACGATGGAGAGAGCCGCAGCCGGACGCGCCTGTTGCACGCGGCAGCCATGGACCTCAAGCGCAGCATCGGCGTGAGTCTCCAGGACAAAGGGATCGGCGATGAGGGCGTGCTGTTGGCGTTGGCGTACCCCGATCGCATCGCTCAGCGTCGCTCCGGCGAAGCGCCCCGGTATCTCCTGGCCAATGGCCGCGGCGCTTTGCTCATGCAAGGTGACGGTCTCGGTAAATCTCCCTGGCTCGCAGTAGCGCAACTGGATGGCGAAGCCCGGGAAGCGAGAGTGTTCCTGGCAGCCCGCTTGAGCCGCGAAGATATCGAGCAGCATTTCTCCAACCAGATCGTCACCGGGGAATCCGTGACCTGGGATGAAGCCCACGGAGCGGTGTTAGCCCGGCGGCAGCGGCATCTGGGTGCGCTGGTGTTGGACGATGCGCCTGCGGGATCCGTAGCACCAGAGGCAGTGACCGCGGCGCTTCTGGATGCCATACGCCAACGTGGATTGGATGTGTTGCCCTGGACTCCAGCGCTACGCAACCTGCAGGCGCGGGTTGCCTTCCTACGCAAGGCGTTGGGTGATGAATGGCCGGATATGAGTGATGCGATCTTGCTCGCGAGCCTCGATGGTTGGCTTAGCCCCTGGATGCCGGGCATGAGCCGCTTGTCTCATCTGGATAGGCTGCCTCTCAACGACGCGCTCATGGGCTTCATGGATCATGCCCAACGGCGTGCTCTCGAGGAATACGCCCCCAGCCACATCAAAGTGCCCAGCGGCTCCGACATCCGGGTGGATTACGCCGAAGGGGATACCCCAGTGCTGCGGGTGCGCTTACAGGAGCTCTTCGGTCTCGCGGACACGCCGCGCCTGGCGAAGGGTAGGGTGCCGGTGATGCTGCATCTCTTGTCGCCGGCCCAGCGGCCTGTGCAGGTGACCCAGGACCTCAAGGGGTTCTGGCAGCGTACCTGGCCGGAAGTGAAGAAAGAATTGAAGGGACGTTATCCGAAGCATCCGTGGCCGGAAGATCCGCTCACCGCGCCGGCCACACGTGGCGCCCGCAGGCGCCGTTGAAGATCAGTGGAACATTTTCTTCCAGAGGGAGGTGTCGCCGTCCTGTTTCTGGTTGATGCTGATGTGGATGAGATAGCCGGCATCGCTCTTGGAGTTCTTCCAATCCCGTGATGACACCTGAGAGGTAGAAGGGCTTGCGATGGCCTTCGAGATGCAGGAGCACTTCCACGTTCATGCCCAGCGGCAGTTTCTTGCTGGCGCGGATCTTCACGCTGTGGGCCGTGAGGTCCACGGTGGTGCCGTAGAACTTGGAGACGGTCACATCCTCGCCGCCCACGTTCAAGGTATGGATGATGGCCTTTTCTTCGGTCTTCATGGGTTTCTGGTGTGCGCCAAGACGGGGCTGCATGGAGACAGGATCCTCTTTTCGGATAGCGGGATACACGGCCTGGATTCTAGCAACAAAAATGTAGAAGCCCCGACACACGCTACATAAGGCGTACGCCACTTTGTAACGGCAGGGTGGGTATATCCCGCAGCGTAAAACGGCATTAAGTGAAATCATCCACGGCGCTCTGCTAAAATCACGCGCTTTACCCGTCCATCGCGTATCGAGGGCTCCATGACCGTCCGTACCCGCTTCGCCCCCAGCCCTACGGGCTACTTGCACATCGGTGGAGCCCGCACTGCGCTGTTCTGCTGGTTGTATTCGCGCCACCACGGGGGCGATTTCATCCTGCGCATCGAGGATACGGACCGGGAGCGTTCCACGGAGGCCGCCGTGCAGGCCATCCTGGACGGCATGGCTTGGCTCGAGCTCACGCCGGACGAAGGCCCCTTCTACCAGACCCAGCGTTTCGACCGTTACCGGGAGGTGGCCCAGAAACTCCTGGCCGAGGGCAATGCCTACCACTGCTACTGCAGCAAGCAGGAGCTGGATACCATGCGTGCCGAACAGATGGCCCGCAAAGAGAAGCCCCGCTACGACGCCCGCTGCCGCCATCGCAAGGAGCCCGTGCCGGGCGTCAATCCGGTGATCCGCTTCAAGAATCCAGAGCTGGGCCAGACGGTGGTGGAAGATGCGGTGAAGGGCCGGGTGGTGTTCGACAACCACGAGCTGGATGACCTCATCATCGTTCGTTCCGATGGCACCCCTACCTACAATTTCTGTGTCGTGGTGGACGATATGGACATGCGCATCACCCACGTGATCCGCGGTGACGACCACCTGAACAACGCTCCCCGCCAGATGAACATCCTGAAGGCTCTGGGAGTCTCGCCGCCTCGATATGCCCACCTGCCCATGATCCTGGGGCCGGATGGCACCAAGCTCTCCAAGCGCCACGGCGCCGTGAGCGTCATGCAATATCGGGAAGACGGTTTCCTGCCGGAGGCGGTGATCAACTACCTGGTGCGCTTGGGCTGGTCCCATGGTGACCAGGAGATCTTCAGCCGGGAGGAGATGGTCAAGCTCTTTGACATCGAGGACGTGAACAAGTCCGCCTCCGCAATCAATCCCCAGAAGCTCCTGTGGATCAACCAGCATTACATCAAGAATGGCGACCTCACGGCTCTGGCGGCGGAACTCAGTGGCATCTGGACCGGCTGGGCGTGGCCACCACCGGTGGCCCTTCCCTGGAAGGATTGGTGAAAGCCCAGCAGGAGCGGGCTAAGACCCTGAAGGAGATGGCCGAGGGCAGTCGCTTCTTCTTCGAAGAGGTGAAGGAATATGAGCCCCAAGCCGCTGCCAAGAACCTGACGGCCGATGCACTGCCGGGTCTGGAGGCCTTGCGTAGGAAACTCGCGGCCTTGTCCGACTGGTCCGCTGCGGCACTGCACGATGCGTTGAACTCGACTGCTGAAGCCTTGGGGCTGAAGCTCGGCAAGCTCGCTCAGCCGCTACGAGTAGCCGTCTCCGGGGGTGGTGTCTCGCCGCCCATCGACGCCACCTTGGAGTTGCTCGGTCGCGAGCGGAGTCTGGCAAGGTTGGACAGGGCCCTGGAGTTCATCCGCAAGCAGAACTGAACGGGGGATTGCTCACCCCATTCCTCCATCCCTGGCGCCGACCGGTGCCAAGAACCCAAGGGGATTGCTCACCCCATCCCTCCATCCTTGGCACCAACCGGCCTGGGCATCCATGCCCAGGCGCTCGCCGCTTTGCGGCTCGCCCCCAAGGGGATTCGACTCGATATAGGGGGTTCGAATCCCGGGAGGCATAAACAAAAAACCCGGCATTGAGCCGGGTTTTTGTTTATGGCGTCCCCAAGGGGATTACGGCGGGCTTTCCCTGCCCGCCGCCCCTGCGGGGCCAGCGCCGCAGACGGCGCTGTTCAAATTTGTTCCTGACAAATTTTGTCGAACCCCGAACGAGTGTGGGTTCCAATGCCTTCGAGGAGCGGTTCAAATAAATGGGGGGCCTTTTAGGCCCCCCATTTATTTGAATTGGCGTCCCCAAGGGGATTCGAACCCCTGTTACAGCCGTGAAAGGGCTATGTCCTAGGCCTCTAGACGATGGGGACGGACCTTAAAAGTATAAAGGGCGCCCTGCGGACGCCCTTTCAGATGCTTGGTGGAGCTAGTCGGGATCGAACCGACGACCTCTTGCATGCCATGCAAGCGCTCTCCCAGCTGAGCTATAGCCCCAAGCCGAAGAGGCGGCATTTTCCCCGCGGCGGGGCCCCGTGTCAAGGTAATTACCCTGTTCCGGCCGGGACTTACGCCATTTTCTTGCAGGGTAGAACGGTCTTGGGGCGGGCTTCCTTAGCCGGAGACCTCCCACGCTGCCGTCTTACTGGATTATCACCGTGAAGAGGATGGAGAAGGAGGGCGCCGAGGCCCCGGTCTTGCCGTTCATGCTACCGGTGAAGGTGACCTTGAAGTTGGTGATGGCGGTATCTGTGCAGGGACGGGTGCAGCTGGGGCTGTACACATAGCTCGTGCCGCCGTTATTGGAGAAGGTCATCACCGGTGCGCTGAGGCCACTGGCGGTGCTCCCGTCAGTGAACGTAAAAGGCGTGGCAGCGGTCAGATCGAACGCGGTGTTGGTGGGTACCGCATCTGCAAGCACCATAGTTCCCGCATCCGCCGGACCCCGCCCGTTGTTCTGTACCAGGATGGTGTATTGCACCGTAGCGCCTGGGAGGGCCTTGGGCTTGATGGTGCCTTCCACCGGGTCGCTGCTGACCGATACCGATTTCATGACCAAGAGGGAGGGGACGTCTACATCGAAGGAACCATTGGCCGTATGGGTGACGGTGCCTTCCGTGCCTTCATGGCCCGTGACAGCCGCAGTCCAGAAGCCGGTAGCAGCAGTATTGGGTATGGCGAAGGTGTATTCGAAGGCTTCGGTGGCCGTACTCGCGGTGCCGGCGCAATTGGCCGCGCCCTTGGCGGTCATGGCGGCGCCGCTCAACTGCACGGTGCCATTGGGATCCGTGAGCGTGATGTTCGCCGAGGTCACGTCTGCGCTGCCGAAGGGGTCGCTGATCACGGTGCAGATGTATACCGTGGTGTTAGGCACGTACACCGTGGTGGTGGTGACGGCTGGATAGACGGCGTTATAAGCCGTCACGCTGTCCACGTTGATGACGGTGCTGGTGGCGAAGGTGACTTCGCTGTTTCCCAGGGCCGTCTTCTGGGATACCGTGATGTCGTGGTTATTGGTGGTCGTGGTGTCATTGACCTGGATACCCAGGGCATTACCGGCCAGCACCGTGGTGGCAGGGATAGTGATCGTATAGGTGAGAAGCTTCGCGGTCGCGCTGTTGTTGGTGACCACGGTTCCGCTCGTAGCCACCACTACGCCATTGTTCAGCAGGCTTACCGTGGTATTCCGCGCTGTGGTCGTGGCAGTGTTGGTGTTGGTCACGATCAGGGACACCGTCACGTTGCCGGCGGTCAGCACCAGGGTCTTGCCAGTGGCGACAGCGGGGGTCATTGCCCACACGTGGTTGCTGCTGTTATCGATCGTTGTAGCAGTCCCGGTATTCGTCGTCTGTACCACACGGTTCAAGAGGTTGGTATACGTGGGACCGGTGCCGTCGTAGAGATACAAGATCTTATTGCCTGAGGCTTTGCAGCTAGATTGAGCCACGATGACCGTGGGCGCCACGGGGGTGTCGTCAGGGCCGTAGGGGTTGGTCACCGTCGCCGTATTATTGATGGTGGCGCAGTTGGCTGTGCCCGTGGCTACTTGCACTGTGAACACCACGGTCACCGAGCCGTTGGCCGGCACGGTGATGCCGGTAACGTTCAGATAACCCGTGTTGTTGGTGCCGGTGCCCGTACCGGTGGACGAGTTGGTGGCGCCGCTCGGGAAGCTCGTGACAGTGAAACCGCTGACGCTGGCGGGTACGTTGTCCGTCACGCTGGCGTTGGTCGCCTGCACACCCGCCGATTCCGTCAAAGTGATGGTGTATTGCAGAGTGCTACCTACCAGCGCATCGCCACCGCCGGTGTTCACCACGGTCTTCGTCGAGGTGGATAGATCCGGATCCACGAGTGTCGTGATATCCGTCGCTGTGTTATTGGCGGTGTTGTAATCGAGGTTGGGATTCGAGGCTACTGTCGCCGTATTGGTCAAAGTCGTAGCGGTGGTGTAGCCCACACTCACGTTCAGGGTGATGGCGGGCAGACTACTCCCCGAGTTGACGGTCACGTTGGTCGCGGTACAGGTCACTACTTGGCCGACGGCGCTGCAAGTCCAGCCAGTACCCGTGGCAGAGACGTAGGTCTCGCCCGTGGGCAGGGTGTCCGTGACGGTGACGGTGTCGGTGGGCGTGTACTGGTCCGGGCCGTTGCTGGTCACCGTGAGCGTGTAGCTATCGGTGGTGCCGAGATTGAAGTTGCCGGTGTGGCTGGAGGTGATGGCGAAATCCACCGCGTGGAATTTCAGGCCGAAGGCGATGCCTTGCAGGCCGCTACCCACCAGTACCGAAGAGATGGTAGTGGGGCTGCCCTGGGTGGAGAAGGCGTAGGCACCCACGTTGCCCGCCACGCCGGTTTCTGTGACGGTGGCTCCATATGGCGAGGTTGCGGGAGTGAGCGTGGGGAAGGTCGTGGAGCCGGTGTAGGCCATGCTCGCGAGCAGGGTCCAGGCATTGCCGTTGGTGGTGAAGCTTAAGGTTTCCCCGCCGTTGGTGGATTCGGCATCGGCCGCCACGATGGCATAGGGCACCGTGCCAGAGCCGACCGTGACGAGGATATTGCTCAGGGTGACGTTAGTGGTGGTGCCGCTGGTGGTCTGATAGAGCGCCGGCTTGTCGGGCACACCGACGAAGGCGCTTTGGCCGAAAGCCGCGCCGGTCCAGGTCGGGATAGCGACAGCACCCAGTGCGCCGCCGGTGACCGTGAGCGTGAAACTAAGGGTGCTGCCGCCTGGCAGGGTGATGGTGAAAGGCTCGCCGGCGCCGGTAGCTTGGGCCGCGTTGTAGTTGGTGAAATCTATCCAGCAATAAGTGGAGTAATCCGCTGGTCCGTTGGCCCCTTGGCTGGTGGCGGCATTACAGGTGCCCGTGGCGGCTACAGCCTCTTGGGGCAGCAGGGCGAAAGCCAGCAAGGCCGCGGCCAGCAAGCATGCCGAGAGGATGGAAGGAGTCCGGGCTTGCCGCATCACTGGATGATTACGCTGAAGATGATGGAGAAGGAGGGGGGGGAAGCCCCGGTCTTGCCGTTCATGCTACCCGTGAAGGTCATCTTGAAGTTAGTGATGGCGGTATCTGTGCAAGGGCGTGTGCAGCTAGGGCTATATACGTAGCTCGTGCCGCCGTTATTGGAGAAGGTCATCACCGGTGCGCTGAGGCCACTGGCGGTACTGCCATCCGTGAAGATGAAGGGGGTGGCAGCGGTGAGATCGAACGCCGTATTGGTGGGTACTGCATCAGCAAGTACCAGGCTGCCAGAATCCGCTGGGCCACGCCCGTTGTTCTGCACCAGGATGGTGTATTGCACCGTGGCGCCTGGGATGGCCTTGGGCCTGGTGGCGCCTTCCACCGGATCGGTGCTCACCGCCGCCGTCTTCATG
Organism: uncultured Pseudomonadota bacterium; assembly: GCA_963817285.1. Classification (GTDB taxonomy): domain Bacteria; phylum Pseudomonadota; class Gammaproteobacteria; order Natronospirales; family REEB76; genus DASUBN01. Next base: position 8,614 of record CAWFOE010000017.1, read on the forward strand.
ATCAGGAGTGAGGGTACATCCACATCGAAGGAACCATTGGCCGTTTGGGTAACAGTGGCCTCAGTGCCTTCATGGCCCGTTACGGATGCAGTCCAGAAGCCAGCCGCAGCTGTAGACGGGATGGCGAAGGTGTATTCGAAGGCTTCGGTGGCGGTGCTCGCGGTGCCGGCACAATTGGCGGCGCCATTGGCGGTCATGGCCGCGCCGCTCACCTGCACGGTGCCGTTGGGGTCCGTGAGCGTGATGTTCGCCGAGGTCACGTCTGCACTGCCGAAGGGATCGCTGATCACCGCGCAGATATATACCGTGGTGTTCGGTACATATACCGTCGTGGTGGTGATGGCGGGATAGACGGCGTTATAGGCCGTCACGCTGTCCACGTTGATGACGGTACTGGTGGCGAAGCTCACCCTGCTGCTGGTCAAGGTGGCCGTCTTCTGGGATATGGCGATGCTTCGGTTGTTGGTCGTGCTGTTGTTGTTGAACTGGATCCCGAGAGCATTACCTGCCAATACAGTCGTGGCCGGTATGGTGATGCTGTAGGTGATCAAAGTCGTCGTAGCGCTAGCGGGTGTATTCACCGTGCCGCTGGTGGCCACCACGACCCCGTTGTTCAGGAGGCTCACGGTCGTCGGTCGCGCGGTGCCGGTGTTCGTGTTGGTGTTGGTCTCGATCAGGGACACCGTCACGGTGCCCGCGGTCAGCACCAAGGTCTTACCGGTGGCGACCGCCGGGGTCATGGTCCAGACATGGTTGCTGTTGAAGTTGACGGTGGTGGCTGTCCCGGTATTCGTCGTCTGCACCACCCGGTTCAAGAGGTTGGTGTAGTTCGGGCCGGTGCCGTCATAGAGATACAGGATCTTATTGCCCGAGGACTTGCAGCTAGATTGAGCCACTGTGATAGTCGGCGCCGCGGGGGTCGCGTCAGGGCCGTTGGGGTTGGTCACCGTCGCGGTGTTATTGATCGTTGCGCAGTTGGCGGTGCCTGTGGCCACCTGTACCGTGAATACGATGGTCACCGAGCCGTTGGCCGGCACCGTGATGCCTGTGATGCTCAGTAAGCCGGTGCCATTAGTCCCACCGGTGGCGGTGGATGCGTTGGTAGCACCCGAAGGGAAGGTCACTGAAGCCGGAGTGAAGCCACTGACGTTGGCCGGTATCTGGTCTGTCACGCTGTTGCCGGTGGCCTGTACGCCTGCCGATTCCGTCAGGGTGATGGTGTATTGCAGAGTGCTGCCTACCAGTGCATCGCCGCCGCCCGTGTTCACCACCGTCTTGGTCGAAGTGGACAGATCCGGCGCTACCGGCACCACCACGTCGGTGCTGCTGTTGTTGGCGCTATTGTTGTCGAAGAGCACTCCACTCACGGTCGCGGTGTTGCTGATGCTTGCCGGTGCCGTCGCCAGGATGTTCACTGTCAGGGTGATCGCGGGCAGACTGGAGCCCGTGGCGAGCCCACTGGTATTCGGGTTGGTGCAAGTCACGGTAGGTGTGGCGAACGCGCAGGTCCAACCGGTGCCCGTGGCAGAGACGTAGCTCTCGCCGGTCGGCAGGGTGTCTTTCACGGTCACCGTGCCGGTCTCGGTGCTGGGGCCGCTGTTACTGACCGTCAGAGTGTACGTGCCGTTGTCGCCGACGCCGAAAGTGCCGTTGTGCACCTTGGTGATGCCGAGATCTGCGACTGCGGTGTTGCTCACGCTGACGATCTGGGCGGTGAGGAACACCGTGTCCTGACCGGTGGAATAGAAGGTGGTGCCGCTGGTCTCGCCGGAGGTCAGGTAACTGCTGATGTCGAAGGTGTCGAAATCCACCCCGAAGTATTTCTCGTCACCGGTGGGCGTCAAGACACCGGTACAACTCAAGGTGTTGATGGTCGAGTTGTACTGGTTGGGGTTGCCGCTCACGAAGGCGCCGCCGTTGGATCCGTTCGCCAAGCTGGTATCTGCGGTGGGGTTACAGGCATCCGACAGCACGTTGCCGTTGAACTCCAGGGTCTCGGTCAGGTTGTTGGCGCCATTGGTGCTGTTGATGTCCGGGTCACCTTCCCAGGTGATCACCGAGAATTTGCCGTTGATGCCGGTGCTCGGGATCATGAAGTTGTTGGGGGTCAGGGTGATCGAAGAGCCGGCGAAGGCTTCGAAGCCGTCGAACACGTTGATGACCCGCAGGCCCTCAGTGGTCGTGTTCGCATAGATCACCACGAGTGCCCAGCCGGCCAGCACCGTGGAGTTGGTACAGTTGTCGGCCGCTGCGTCGTCAACCGCCAGGTTGCCGAAGCTGTAGGTGGCGTTGCCGGTCACAAGGCTGGTCACATCCACGAAGCCACTGAAGAAGTCATGACCGCCGGTGGTGGAGGTGAAGGTGCGGCTGGCGGTGACGGCCGTGCCATTGAAGGTCACGGCGCTGTCCACCGTGGCCCCGGAGCCGGCGTAGTAGAGATAGGCGGCCACGATGGTGGATCCCGCCGGGATGCCGGAGATGGGGTCGCTGCTGGTACCCGCGTTCACTGAAGCGCCAGTGAGCCCCGAGAGCAGGGTGCAGGCATTACCCCCCGCATAGGTGTCGTTAGGGGCGGCCCGGAGGGTGTTGCCAGTAGTGACGTAATTGATGTTGCCGGCGAAGCTCTTGAACAGGCTAACGGTGGTGTCGGCTTCGGCCGCCTGAGGTAGCAAGGCGAGGGACAGGAGGGCACCGCCCAGCAGGCATGCCAGGAGAGGGTGTCGGCCGGGGGCCTTGGCAGCTGTCATGTTCATGAAGCTCATGGACGATCCAGACCTCGGTTACCTACCTGAAAGCTTCTCCAAAACTAGCCTCCCGGCAGGCCTTTTGGGCTGCACCGGGAGTGCCATAGCCTACCAGCCGCCTCCAGCCCCAGGCAGGGCAAGGGGAAGGGTGGTTACTTAGACTAAGTCCACGTGAATCCAAAGTGGCCTTAGGCAAGTAAAACAATATGTTAGTAGATTATATGCCAAGACATATGTAAAATAAAGCTTGAAAGTATGTTGACATATTGTAGTCTTTTTTATGACAATAGACACCTAAGAGATATCAGGAAACCCCTGATGGGCATCTCAGGTAAGCCCCGGTTCAAAGAGGATTTGTATAAAGACAGACTAGCCCGCTTTTGAGGAGCGACTGGCCAAGATGAAGAAGCTGATCGTACTGCTTGTAGCACTGCTCAGTGTGTACGCCTATGGCGCGCACGCTGCGGATGCGCCTGCCGGTACGCTCGTCACCAACACCGTGGACGTGCAGTACACCGTGTCGGGCAGCACTCTCACCCAGACCGCTTCCGCCGTCTTCACCGTCGCTCAGCTGGTGAACGTCACCGTCACCTGGCAGAACACCAGCGACGTGAGTGTGATCCCGGGCGCTGCGAACCAGGCGTTGCAGTTCCGCGTCACCAACACCGGCAACGGTCTGGATTCCTTCAAGCTGGCCGATGTGGTGGCTCCGCCTGGAAGCCCCTCGTTCACCCCGACCGGTTGCCTCATCTATTTCGACACCGCTGGCACCGGTGTCTTCAGTGCTTCGGACGTGCTCTACACCGCCGGCACCAACGATCCGAGCCTGCACCAGAACGTGGCCGTGAACATGCTCATCGTCTGCAACGTGCCGGGCACTGCAGCGGACACGAGCGTCGGCAACATGCAGCTCACCGCCACCTCCAAGACTGCCAGCGGCACAGTCGGCACCGTGGTCGTCGGCGGGGGCGTGGGCGGCGTCGATGCTATCGTCGGCTTGACCGGCGGCGTGGCCAGCTCCATCGGCACCTACCAGGTGCATCAGATCGCGCTGGCGTATGCCAAGAGCGCCAGTGTCGCGGCGCCGGGTGGCGGCACCCAGGTGGTCTCCGGTGCCGTGGTGACCTACACCCTCACGGTCACCCCGAGCGGCAGCGCTACGGCGGACAGCGTGATCGTCACGGATCCCGTCCCGGCCAACACCACCTTCGTCACGGGCAGCTTGCTCTTGAACGGTAGTACCGTGGGCGCCGGCACCGGCGATTTCAACGTCACCACCCCCGGGGCGGTGACCGTGAAACTGGGCAATGTGGTGGGTACCGCCAGCGCCCAGGTCATCAAGTTCCAGGTCACGATCAACTAGACCATGATAGAGGTGAAGAGAATGAAATCCATCCGCATGTCCTTAAGCATTGCCCTTCTGTCGGGTTGGGCATTCAGCGTACTGGCGGCCACGCCAGCACATCTCAAGCTCCAGACCGTGGGTTTGCAGGAGAAAGTGACCGTCGCGAAAGACGGCACCAAACACACTGACATCGTGCCGGCGGACCATGTCCTCCCGGGCGTCGAAGTCATCTGGAACATCAACTACGAAGTCATCGGCAACGAGTCCATCACCGACGCAGTCATCAGCGATCCGGTCCCCCAGAACATGGTGTATGTGCAGGGTTCCGCCTCCGGCGACAAGGCAGACATCACGTTCTCGGTGGACGGCGGCAAGACCTGGGATGTGCCTGAGAAGCTCCAGGTCAAGAACGCTGATGGCAGCCTGCGTGACGCGCTCCCCAAGGATTACACGCACGTGCGTTGGATCCTGAAGGGTACGCTGGCACCGGGCGCCAAGGGCACGGTCACGTTCCACGCCATCCTGCAGTAAGAGGCAAGACGGCGAGTTGATGATTTTGCGAGCGCGATAGAGGGTAGAGAGGTCGCGCGTTCAGGGGTTCCGGTCTTTTAGGAAGGCGATTCGAATCCAGGAAGGATACGACTCGTGACTGCATGCCGTAGGGGCATGCAGTCACGGGTAAGTGCGGTTGATGAGACGTAGTTATGTAAAACGGACATCGGTTGTCGGCAGGGAGCCGAAGCCATGTGAAGAGAAGGCCAGCCAGGAGGCGTTTGTCGGTCCGAGTGGCCACCGGACCAATTGTGTAACCAATGTTTGAGCCCCTCTTAAGGAGGAAATTGCAATGAAACTCGTTAATACAGTGAGACTCACCGGCGCCTTGTTGGCCGGCGCGCTCCTGTCGTTGTTCTCCGCGAATACTTTCGCGGCAAACACGGCAGCGAACACGTCGATCGGCAACATCGCCATCGCAGGGTACAGCGTGGGTGGAGTGGCCCAGAACTCCGTCTGCAGCAGCCCGACTGGTAACACCACCAGCACTGGTGTCACGTCCACGTCGCTCGCGGCGTGCACCGGCGGCGGCGGCACGGGTGGTACCACCACCTCCTTCCTGGTGGACGACAAGCTGGTCTTGGTCGTGACGACCGTAGACGCAGCTGACGTGGGTGTGACCCCCGGCCAGACGGGTGCCATCTTGGTCTACAAAGTGACCAACAATGGCAACGCCACCCAGGGTGTGACCTTGACCAGCATCCAGGAAGCCACGGGGACGACGAACCCGTTCACCGGCGGTAACGATGACTTCGATCCGACCTCCGTCTCGGTGTTCGTGTCGAAAAACAATACCGCGACCTATGTGCCGGCCAATGACACAGTAAGCACGATCCCGCAGCTCGCTTCGGGTGCTTCGAACTTCGTGTTCATCGTGTCGAACATCCCGGCCACCCAGGTGGACGCGGATGTGGCGGTGGAAGCCCTCGTAGGCCAGGTGGACACGGCAGGTGCCAGCGCTACCTACGGCACTGCGCCGGGGGCAGCCTCTGTGGACCAGTCGGCTCTCGCCTGGACACCAGGCACCGTGCAGAACATCTTCGCGGATGCTGCCGGTACCGATGACGTCGCTCTCGACGGCAAGTCCTCCAGCCGCGATGCGTACCTGGTGAAGTCGGCCAAGCTGACCATCACCAAGTCGTCTGCTGTGGTGAGCGACCCGACCGGCGATGCGATCCCGCACGCCATCCCGGGCGCCATCATGAAGTACACCATCACCGTCTTGAACTCGGGCACGACTGCCGCCTCCAGCATCACGCTGGCGGACAGCATCAATGCCCAGATCACGTCGGGCAACTTGGCGTACAAGACGGGCACCATCTCGCTGTCTGACCCGAACGTCAGCGCCGGTGCGCCGCAGGCCTGCTTGGATGCCGGATCCACCTTCGGTTCCGACACCTGCAGCTATACGAGTGGTACGAACACGGTAAATGCCTTGATCAATTCGTTGACCACAGGCCAGACCGCGACGATCACGTTCCAGGTCACGATCCAGTAATAGCCAGTAACGAGAGGCTGTACTGATCGTGTTTGGAATCCTGAAGAAGGGCTCAGCGCACACGCGCCCGGACGTCTTGTCCGGGCGCGTGCTCGCGCGTCTGCGGCCCTATATAAGGAGCGAACATGCTGCGTGTCTGGACAAGACGCGGCCGGATGAAGTGTTGACTTCGCCGGCCCGCCTTGCCAAAGCCCCCCGCCGTGTCGGCGGGATCACGGGAGGCTTTAGCAAGGCGTGGGCCATCGCCCTAACTCTTGGCTTGATGCACATGGGCACGGCGGCGGCAGGGACGCTGCCGGGCACCGTGATCGCGAACACTGCCTCGCTCAGTTATCTGGCTCCGGACGGCACCACCAAGACGCAGCAGACCAATACGGTGGACCTCACCGTGGTGGCTGCGAACCGGACGCCGTCCTCCGTCATCTTCATGGACTATGCACCGGGTTCTTCCGTCTCCAGCAACCTGCTGGCCGGACCCACCCTGTGCAGCACCGACGGCGGTGCCATGTTCAACGCGCTGCCTAACCCCACGGAAGGTGGCGGTCAGCTGAACGTGACCAACCCGCTGGCTCTCGCACCCACCACGATCTACAACGAGGGCGATGCGCTGTTCATCCAGCTCACCGACCACGATCAGAACGTGAACCCGACGGTCCGGGATACGGTGTTGGTGACGGTGTCCGTGCCTTCACTGCATGAATCGGTGGTGCTGAAGCTCACCGAGACCGGCGTCAACACCGGCGTGTTCGTGGGCTACGTGCCCACCAGCCCGACGGCGTCGAGCGGTTGCAGCTTGCAGGCAGGCCCCAACACCACGGTACAGGTGAACTACGTAGACATCGCGGACTCCAGCGACAAGTCGTCGGCGACGGCGCTGGTGGATCCTTTCGATGTGGTGTTCGATTCCACCAGCGGCAAGCGCCTGGACGGCGCCAGGCTGACGTTGGTGGATGCCACCACCGGGAAACCGGTGACGGTGCTGGGCAAGGACGGTGTCAGCACCTATCCCTCGACGTTGACCAGTGGCACCACGGTGACAGATTCATCGGGCGCGAAATACGACGTGCCTGCGGGTGGTTTCCTGTTCCCCTACGTCAAACCCGGCGACTACCGCTTGGAAGTGGTGCCACCCACGGGCTACCACGCGCCTTCGGTCGCGAAAGTGTCCAGCCTCGAGAGCCTGTCAGGCGCGCCCTATGCGCTCCCGGCGGCTTCCTTCGGCGGCAAGACGGATCAGGCTAAGTCCGGCATCCTGCGCCTGGACGTGCCGGTGGATCCGGTGTCCACCAAGCTCTTGCTGGAGAAATCGGTGTCTTCGCCCGAGGCTTCAGTGGGCGACATCATCCAGTTCACCCTCAACCTGCAGAACACCAGCAAGACGTTGGCGGCAGAGGGCGTGAGCATCCTGGACTTGATGCCTCAGGGCCTCCGTTATGTAAAAGGTTCAGCCCGGCTCGGCAGCGCGATCTTGGCCGATCCGGTCATCTCACCCACCGGCCAGCAGCTCACCTTCGCCGTGGGCAACGTGCCGGCCGCGGGCCTCGTGACCGTGACCTATGCGGTGGAACTCACTGCGGCCACCCCGCTCACCACGGTGGTGAACGATGCCCAGGCCATCGAGAACGGCCTGGCGGTCTCTAACCTCGCGACTGCCTCGGTCGAGGTGCAGAGCGACTTCCTGCAGAACGTCAACACCCTCATCGGCCGGGTGGTGGTGGGCTGCGATTCCCAGGGCGCGAAGGGTGTGGAGAAAGCCCGCGTGGTCATGGAAGACGGTAGCTATGCCATCACCGACAAGAACGGCGATTACCATTTCCAGGCCATCACCAACGGTACCCACGTGGTGCAGCTTGATCTGCCTAGCCTGCCTAAGGGCTATGAGCCCATGAGCTGCGAGCAGAACACCCGTTGGGCCGGCCGCGACTATTCCCAGTTCGTGGAAGTGCATGGTGGCGCCCTCTGGCGCGCCAACTTCCACGTGCGTCCGATCCCCGGTGCCGAGGGTGACCTCGGCCTGCAGTTGAGCCAGGCTCCGGCCGCCGACCACGTGCACAACACCGTGCAGCTCACGGTCTCCGACGTGCCGGTCGCCAACTTGAGCACCACAGTGCTGCTGCCGGCGGGCATGACCTACATGATCGGCACCGCCCGGGTGGATGGTCAGAAAGTGGATGACCCGCAGGATTCAGGCGACGGCATGCTGATCTTCCGCCTCGGCGCCCACGAAGCCGGCTGGAAGGGCGTACTGGAGTTCGATTCCCTGTTGCCGGCGGTGCAGACCGCGTCGGCACCTGCTGGCCATCAGAAGAAGACCTTCATCATCCAGGGCATGCCCTCCGGTAAGGCCGAGATGACTGCTGAAGACCAGAAGGTCATGCAGCAGATCGCGGACCTCATCAAGGGCTCTTCCGGCGTCACCATGACCTTCATCGGCTACACCGATGACGTGCAGCTGGCCCCGGGTTCCAAATACGCCAACAACATCGAACTCTCCATCGCCCGGGCCCAGGCCGTGGCGGAGTTCGTGCAATCCCATATCGATGTGGATGGTGCCCAGGTGTTCATCACCGGTCGCGGCAGCAACTATCCTCTGGTCGCCAACGACAACGAAGCGGATCGCTCCAAGAATCGCCGTACCGAGATCGACGTCGAGTACGACACCAAGGAAGCGGTCGACGCCAAGGCTGCGGCCAACAACACGGTGTTCCAGACCCGCGTGCTGGCGAACTTCGATTCCCCCAGCGCCAAGGGCCAGCACACCCCGGCCGCTGCCGTGGAACTGCATGCTTTGCCGAAGCCCCAGGCCAAGGAACAGGAGTTCACCCTGGAAGACTTCGCCCCTGGCAGCACCAGCCTGAGCGCCCACGACCAGGACGTGATGCAGCAGATCGCCGCCCTCATCAAGGGTTCCAGCGACGTCAACCTGACCTTCGTGGGTTACGCGGACAGCCAGCAGATGGTGGCAGGTTCCCAGTACGCCAACAACATGGAGCTCTCCATCGCCCGGGCTCAGGCCGCCGCTGATTACGCGCGCGCTCACGTGGACATAGATGGCGCCCAGGTCTTCATCGTCGGCCGCGGCAGCAACGATGCAGATGCGGGCAACGGCCGGCGCACCGTGGTGAAGGTCTCTTACGATGAAGCCCCGCCGGTTTCCGCCACTGCGGCCGCCCAGTCCGCCGTGCAGCATGCGGCTATCACGGGCCTCTCGCCGGCAGATCAGCCCGATGCCCAACAGCAGAACGCTGCCGACGTGGCCGATGACGCCACCACCGATGAAGACAAACTGGCAGACAAGTACGAAGTGAGCCCCAAGTGGCTCCAGACCCAGGCCGATGGCACACCGTTGATGCTATGGCCGACCCAGGATTACCTGCCGGCTATTCCCGCCATCCACGTGGCGGTGGAACATGCCGTGGGCCAGACGGTCATGCTGACGGTGAACGGTCAGGCCGTGTCCGGTCGCAGCTTCTTGAGCGAGCAGAAGAACACCCAGTTGACCGCAGCCGTGAGCGAATGGATCGGCGTGCCCCTCACGGAAGGCGACAATACCATCGTGGCGACGGTGAAGCAGGGCGAGACGGTGGTGCGGACCCTGGAGCGCCACATCCATTACGCAGGCGTGCCGGTGCGTGTGGAGTTCGCTGCCGATAAGTCCACCCTGGTGGCAGACGGACGCACCAAGCCCGTGTTCGCCATCCGCCTCTTCGACCGCTGGGGTTATCCGGCCCGCCGCGGCCTCATGGGCCGCTATCAGCTCAATGCGCCGTTCATGGCGTATCAGAGTGTAGACCAGCTGCAGCAGGACCAGACCACGGCCTTGGCCCCCCGTGAGCCCACCTTCATCGTCGGCGAGGGCGGCGTCGCTTATATCAAGCTGGCGCCCACCACCAGCACCGGCGAAGTGACTGTGACCGTGCCCCTGCAGCAGGACACCTTCCAGCAGTTGCGTGGCTGGATGCGCCCCGCGGCCCGCGACTGGATCCTGGTGGGTGTGGCTGCCGGCACCGCGGCCTTCGACAACATCAAGAACAACATGCAGTCGCTGCAGGGTGATGACCCCAACAGCGACATCTACCAGGACAACCGCGTCGCCTTCTATGCCAAAGGCACCATCAGCGGCGGCTTCCTGCTCACCACGTCCTACGACTCCGCCAAGGCGGGCGGCGTGGCCACCAATGGCCTGCAGCAGGCGGTGAACCCCAACAGCTACTTCATGCTGTACGGCGATGCTTCGGACCAGGGTTTCGATGCCCAGAGCTCCAGCAAGCTGTACATCAAGATCGAGCGCGACCAGTTCTACGCCATGTTCGGTGATTACGACACCGGCCTCACCGTGACCGACCTGTCGCGCTACGACCGCCTGTTCACCGGCGTGAAGAGCGGTTACCAGGGCGATAACCTGGGCTATACCGCCTTCGCCGCCCAGAACGATCAGGCTTTCGTGAACGACGAGATACAGGGCAACGGCACCTCGGGTCTCTATCGCCTGTCGCATCAGCAGATCCTGATCAACTCCGAGCGTGTGACCATCGAAGTGCGCGACCGCTACACCAATGCCGTGCTTTCGACCCAGCAACTCAACCCGTTCATCGACTACACCATCGATTACTTCGGCGGTACCATCTTCTTCAAGGATCCGGTGCCGCCCCGTGACGACAACTTCAACCCCGAGTACATCGTGGTCGAGTACGAAGTCTCCACCGGTGCCGCGAATGCCGTCACCGGCGGTGGTCGTGTCTCCCTGAAGTCCACCGACGGCAAGGTGGAAGTGGGCATGACCGGTGTGAGCGAAGGCACCGGCGACGGCAACAACACCCTGACCGGCGCTGATCTGCGCGTGCAGGTGACCCCGAGCACCACCCTGAAGGCCGAAGTGGCCCATACGGACAATGGCCCCAACGGTGCCGTGAGCACCGTGAGCGATGTCAGCGGCGTGAGCGTCACCTCCGGCGGCAGCAATACCAGCAACGCGACCGGCAACGCTTATAGCGTGGACCTGAAGACCCAGAGTCTGACGCTGGAGAACGACGTCTACTTGAAGGATGAAGCAGACACCTTCGGCCTCGGTCAGCAGAACCTGGGCGATTCCGGCATGCGCCGCATGGGTGACGACACCCGTTACCACCTGGACGAGAACTGGAGCATCACTGGTGACATCATGCGCCAGCAGTCCCTGTCTCTCGACAGCACCAGCGACGTGGCCAGCAGCGGCCTGCAGTACAAGTTCAAGGACGGCGATACCCTGGGCGGCGGTCTGCAGCACGCCGAGGACAGCTTCCCGAACCTCACGCCGACGCTCCTCGGTGGTACAGCCCTGGGCGACTACAGCACCAACCAGGCCTACCTGAATGGCAGCTACGGCATGATGGACCGCCAGCTCATCCTGCACGGCAGCGTCATGCAGAGCATCGACGGCGAAGCGGAAGACCCGCAGTACCCGAACCTGACCACCGTGGGCGCGGACTACAAGATCACCAAGAAGGCCACCCTGTTCGTGGACGAGCAGTTCGCTTCCGGCGCTGGGCAGTCCGACCGCACCACGTCCTTCGGCGTGAAGAGCCAGCCTTGGGATCACGGCGAGATCGACTCGTCCGTCGGCCAGGAGAACACCGAATACGGTCCGCGCCTGTTCTCCACCATGGGCCTGACCCAGGGTTGGGAAGTGAGCAAGAACCTGAGCCTGCAGGCCGGTTATAACCGCGTGGCTTCCATGCACGAGCCGAATGTCCCGGTCACCAGCAATAGCACCACCGCCACCAGCAGCGAGACCACCGCGCCCGCCGTCGGCACCATGACCGCCGACTTCAACGCCATATTCGTGGGCGCGAGCTATCACCAGGAAAGCTGGGCCATGAACGGCCGCATCGAGACCCTGAATTCGGACTTGCAGACCACCCGTAACCTGTTCGCTGGCTTCTACCGCACTCTGTCCCAGGGCCAGGCTTTCAGCGCCAGCTTGCAGGCCTTCCACAGCATGTACTCGGGCACCGGCACCTCCGACAACGCCGATGGCCGTTTGGGTTATGCCTATCGCCCCGACCAGAGCCGCTGGTCGTGGCTAGAGCAGCTGGACTTCATCTACGCCAACCAACAGGGCCTGGAAGGCTTGCCGCAGTTCGCCAACCCCACTGGCGTCGCCGCCAGCCAGGAGTCCGCGTCTACGCTCGCGAACAACCCGCAGACCGTGGCTACCTACGGCCTGAACATGAAGAACTGGAAGATCGTGAACAACCTGCAGGGCAACTACACCGAGGACGATCGCTACCAGTACTCGCTCTATTACGGCTCCAAGTACGCGCGCTTCGCCTTCGACACCGGCAGCTACCAGGGCTACACCGACATCATCGGTGGTGAGTTCCGTTACGACATCCGTCCCAAGTGGGACGTGGGCTTCCTGGTCAGCCGCATCCACTCCTATGCGGCCGATGTGATCAACCGCAGCTATGGCGTCGAGACCGGCTGGGATGTCGGGACCAACATGTGGCTGAGCGTGGGCTACAACTTCAGCGGCTTCTACGACGAGGATTTCACCGCGAACCACTACACCGCGAAGGGCATCTTCATCCGCTTCCGCTTCAAGTTCGACCAGGACACGGTGAAGAGCATGGCGACCCCGGGCAAGGTGGGGCTGCTGCCGTAAAGGCAGGCGACGGTACAGTTTGTGTGACCTTGGAGGCACGCGGATGGGCTCTCCGGGGTGGGCACGGCGGGGATCGGTGGCCGACACCATCGATCCCCGCGATTTATTCCAGGGATAGTTTCGATTTCAACGAGGACAGGATATGACTGTGAGAAAGACGACGGCTAGCGCGAGCACCAAGCAGAGCCCGGTGAAATCCGGCAGCTCCCGTGGCGGTTCGCGTGGCGGTTTCCGCGGCAGTAAGCCCGAGCCCAGCGATCGCGGTCGCAAGCGGCGCATCGCGGCGCTGATCATCCTCATCCTGTTGCTCATGCTCCTGAGCTTCTGGTTCGGCAGAGCGACTTCCAGGCCCCGGCCCCCATCGCCCAGCCCATGGCCCCGCCGGCGATCGTCACCACCCCGGCACCCGTCAAGGCCACCGTGCGGGCAGCTGCCGCTGCCACCGTGGCCGCGAAGCCTGCTGTGACGGCACCTGCGGGTATCACTGTGGCGGCCAGTGTCCCGGCCACGCACTCCGGCCCTGAGACCACACTCCTGGAAGTGAGTGTGGGTACCAGCCAGCGTGGCGGAGTGACCCTTGTATTCGATCATCCCGTGAGTTGGACAGTGAACACGGCAGCCGACGGCAGCCACGCGGAACTCGACGTGGAAGGGGTACGCGCTCTCGGCACCTTCCCGCGCAACCTGCCCATGCCTCCGGGTGTGACAGCGATACATGCGGGTATCACCTTGCCGGATACCCTCAACCTCAAGTTCGCACTGCGTCCTGGCATCCAGGCGTACACCGCACCGAGCAACGGCCCGGCCGGCGCCCTGAACATCTATTTCCGTACGCCCATCGAGCAGGCAGCAGCGGGAGATACCATGCAGAATTCCCAGGCTGGCACGCCCACGAGTGGCGCCTGTGGCGGTACTAACCCGGCTAGTGCCAAGGCGATCGCCTTGCTGCAGCAGTCTCTCACTAAGAATCCGGCTTATGGTGACGTGCGTGAAGCCATTGCCTTGTTGCAGACCTGCGGCGGCAACGGCGCTCAGGCGGAGCAACTCATATCCCAAGGCCTGAAGGGCACCGCACTGAAAGCTGTATCTATGGTCGTGGTGGATGCGGCCCTGCTCTATGCTCGTGGGAACTCTGCCGATGCCCTGCAGCTCCTCCTGAATAACACACCACCCAAGGGTTCCGATGGCGGGTATGCCGAGCTGCTGGCGGATCTAGAGGCTGCAAGCAAGTAGGGCAGGGCGGGCATCTGGCCCGTTTGAGCGTGCGGACCTTATGTCCCATCACCGATTTACTTGCGACTGCCGGTGACGACTGCTCTAATTGGCGCTGACCTTCTTATAAAAAGGCAGCGCCGTGCCGCCCGTCACCTTATTCCTGGTGTGCATCGCCCTGATCTTCCTCATCGGTACCCTCGGTGAGGAAGTCTTCACCCGCACTCGCGTGCCAGACGTCATCTGGCTCATCCTGGCGGGCATCCTGCTGGGACCGGTACTGGGCCTCGTGAGCCGCGCCCAGCTCCTGAGCGTGGCACCGTATTTCTCCGCGCTCACCCTCGTGTTCGTCCTGTTCGAAGGTGGTGGCCGGCTGGATCTGGTGCAGCTCTATCGCGCCACCCCCCGCTCCGTGCTGTTGTCAGTGCTGACCTTCGCGTTCTCCACCCTGGCTGTCACCCTCGTGTGCTGGCTGATGGTGGATGCAGGGCTCCTGCCTGCTGACTGGACCTGGAAGCAGGAGATCCTGGCGGGTGCCATCGTGGGCGGCACCAGTCCCATCGTCATCATGTCTGCCATCGCCCGGGTGAAGGTGCCGGTGGAAGCAGCCAACATGATCAGCCTCGAATCCGCCTTGAGTGATGTGCTCTGCATCGTGGCCGTGAGTTCCCTCATCGGCGTCTTCCAGGGTGGCGCCGACGCAGGTGCAGCGTGGGGCAACCTCGTGCGTTCCCTGTCTCTCGGCATCGTGCTGGGGGCCGCGGGCGGTGCGCTCTGGCTCTTCACTCTCAATTGGCTGAAGCAGAACGAGCACGCCTATCCCATCACTCTCTCAGCGCTCTTGCTCCTCTACGTGCTGGTGGAAGGCGCGGGTGGTTCGGGTGCCCTCGGTGTCTTGGCCTTCGCCGTGGTGGTGGGCAACGCCGGGCATATCGGCAGGATGATCAAGCTCGATACCCATCTGGAGCTGCACGACGACGTGCGCGGCTTCCACAGCCAGATGGTCTTCATCGTGAAGTCCTTCTTCTTCACCTTCATCGGCGCCATGTTGGGTCCGCCTTGGTCGCTCACTATCGCCGGCATACTCCTGGCCCTGGTGCTCTTGGTGGCGCGCTACCCCGGCGCCTGGCTTGCCATGTTGAAGTCACCCCTGGATACAGTGCAGCGGCGTCTCGTGTTCTTGAGCCTGCCCCGTGGTGTGGCTGCCGGTGTACTGGCCACCTTGCCTGTGGCAGCCGGGGTCCCGGGTACAGGACAGTTGCCGGCTGTGGTGTTCGCTTGTGTAGTGGGCACCATCCTCATCTTCGCAGCGGGGTTCCCGTTGGTGATGCGCACTCCCACACCGCAGAGCGGCGCCATGGCAGAGGAGGCCGCAACGCCCCGCGACTGAAGCCTTAGGTCTGACAGCCGACATGCTGTCCGGTTGCCAGGGGAGATAGCGACTGCTCTAATTGACGCCCCCGCCCTGGAGTACGCCATGTCACGTCGTCTCTGTCTCGCCGCTTTCTTGTGGATCTTCGGCGCCCTGGGCGCGCTGTCTGCGGCGTCGGCAGCCGGTGCGCCGCCAGCCTCCATATATGGAGGCATGCAGTGGCGGCTAGTGGGGCCGTTCCGGGGTGGCTGGTCGACCATGGCGGTGGGGGTGCCGTCGGAACCCAATACCTTCTACTTTGGCGGCGCTGACGGTGGTATCTGGAAGACCCAGGACGCGGGTCTTACCTGGAAACCCCAATTCCAGCATGGAGACTCCCTCTCCATAGGCGCCCTGGCTGTGGCCCCCTCCAACCCGAACATCCTATATATAGGTACGGGCCAGCCCGAGCAGGCCCGCTATGACACCGTGGACGGGGCCGGTGTGTTCCGCTCCGACGACGGCGGCGAGACCTGGCGTCTCATGGGCCTCTCGGATACCCGCCATATCGGCCGCATCTGGGTGGACCCCCGGAATGCGGACGTGGTGGTGGTGGCCGCTTTGGGCCATATCTTCGGACCCAACGAAGAACGTGGCGTGTTCCGCAGCGAGGATGGTGGCCAGCATTGGAAGAAAGTATTGTTCGTGGACGAGAACACCGGCGCCATCGACCTGGCCGTCGATCCAGCCCAGCCCGATGTGATGTTCGCTGCCACCTGGCAGGGAAGGGAATGGCCCTGGTTCGCTTATTACATCCCCCAGCAAGGCCCTGGTAGCGGTATCTGGAAATCCCTGGATGGCGGCAAGACCTGGAATAAGCTCACGGGTAACGGCCTGCCGGGCGGCTCCCTCGGTCGCATCGGTCTCGCAGTAGCGCCCGGCACCGGCGACCAGCGGGTCTATGCCCTCATCGAGAGCGCTGATGAAAAGCAGACGGCCCTCTATCGCTCCGACGATGGCGGCAGCAGCTGGAAGTCCATGGGCCACGACAACCTGGTGAGCGGATATTTCGATCGCCTCACGGTGGATTCCAAGAACCCCGATCTCCTCTACGTCATGAACCGCTCCGTCGCCCGTTCCGACGACGGCGGCAAGACCTTCACCTGGTTCAAGGGCGCGCCGGGCGGCGACGACTACCACTTCATGTGGATCAACCCAGACGATGACAGCCACATGGTGGTAGCCAGCGACCAGGGCACCAGCGTGAGCATCGACGGCGGCAAGAGCTGGTCTTCCTGGTACAACCAGCCCACCGGCCAGTTCTACCATGTGACTACCGACAATCGCTTCCCCTATCACATCTACAGCGGACAGCAAGACAGCGGCACGGTGGAAGAGGAGAGCGCCAGCGACTACGGCGAACTCACCTTCCGGGACTGGAATTCCGTGGGCGGCGATGAGCGCAGCTACGTGTTCCCGGACAACGGCGATCCCAACATCGTGTACGTCGGCGGCCTCGGCGGCCACATCTCCCGCTTCGACAAGCGCACCGGGCAGGTGCAGAACATCTCCGCCTGGCCCATCACCGGCTATGGCCGGCGGCCCACCACGGTGAAATACCGCTACAACTGGTTCTATCCGGTGGTGGCCGACCCCCACAAGGCCCATACGCTGTATCTCGGCGCCCAATACGTATTCAAGAGCGAAGACGAGGGCATGCATTGGAAGATCATCAGCCCGGATCTCACGGGTGCCGAAAGGTCCGACGATGGCCCATGACTGCGGCAGCAACGACCTAGCGCTCGCTCAGGCGAAAGCCTGTGGGTATGGCGTGATCTTCAGCATCGCGCCTTCGCCGAAGGACGCCAAGGTCCTCTGGACCGGTGCGGATGACGGAGTGGTGCAACTCACTCGCGACAGCGGCAAGCATTGGAAAGACGTGACACCTAAAGACATGCCGCCTTACGGCCGCGTGAACCAGGTGGAAGCCTCGCCTACGGATCCTGCCACGGCCTATGTCGCGGTGGACATCCATCGGCAGGACATCTTCAAGCCGTATGCATTCAAGACCCATGACTACGGCAAGACCTGGACGCCAATAGCCGATGGATTACCGGCCTCCGAGTTCGTCTATGTGCTGCGTCAGGACCTGCAGAACCCACGGCTACTGTATGCCGGCACCAACCGGGGTGTGTACGTCTCCTTCGATGACGGCGGTTCCTGGCAGCCTCTGCAGGCTGGCTTGCCGGCAGTGCGCGTACGGGACCTGACCTTGCACGGCGATGACCTGATCGCCGCCACCCATGGCCGTGCGCTCTGGGTGCTCGACGACGTGTCACCCCTGCGCCAGGCAGCGGATGCGGCTCTAGACAAGGGTGTAGTACTGTTCAAGCCGGCGGTCGCAGTGCGGGTGCGGCGCAACGAGAACAAGGACACCCCGTTGCCGCCGGAAGAGCCGGCCGCTGAGAACCCGCCGGAAGGGGCCATCATCGATTACTGGCTGGCACCGGATACGAAGGGTCCTGTGACCCTGACCATCGACGACAGCAAGGGCCAGGTGGTGCGTCGCTACGCCAGCGATGCGCAGACGGTGAAGCTCGATACCGAGGTGTATTTCAATTCTGCCTGGTTGGCACCGCCGGAGAGTTTCCCTGGCGAAGCGGGCGGCCACCGTGTCGTCTGGGATCTGCGTTATCCCCGGCCTCCGGCCCTCAACTACGACTACTCCATCGCCGCTGTGTACAACCATGGCGGGGCCATCCTGCCTCAGGGTCCCATGGTGCTGCCGGGGCATTACACCGTGACCCTGACAGCGGGCGGAGTCAGCTTGAGCGAAGCTCTCGATGTGGTCATGGACCCGCGAGTACCGGCCAAGACCGCCGAGACACTCTTGCCCAAGCAGCTCAAGTTCGCCCAGGAGATTGGCGCTGCCATGGGCCAGAGCTTCATCGCCCATGCCGAAGTCGCCAAATTGAGGGATGATCTCGCCAAGCTCGCGCCTCAGCTCACCGCCCCGGCCGATGCTCTTCTGGCCCAGTCGGTGGCGGCTCTGGATTCCAAGGCCGAAGGTTTGGAGAGCAAGACCAAGGATGTGAACTTCACACGCATCAATGGCGGCCTCACGGGTCTCGCCACAGAGATCGATGACGGCGATCGGGCACCACCCAAGCAATATGAGGAGGCATACGCCGTGTACGCAAAGAATCTGCAGGACGCCTCGAAGGCTTGGCAGGACCTTCAGGCAGGTGATCTGGCGGCGCTCAACTCAGCGCTCAAGACCCGGGGGCTCGCGCCGCTCACAGTGGTGAGCCCATGATGCTCGCCGCTGTCATAGTCACTGGCTTGGTAGCACTCCTGCATCTCTACTTCATGGTGCTGGAGATGTTCCTCTGGACCATGCCCTATGGACGCAAGACATTCGGGCTCAGCCTCGAATTCGCCAACGCGTCCCGCACCCTCGCGGCCAACCAGGGGCTCTACAACGGCTTCCTGGCTGCGGGCCTCCTCTGGGGTCTGTATCTGGGAGCCGAAGGCCGTGAGATACGGGTCTTCTTCCTGGCGTGCGTCACTTTGGCGGGGGTCTTCGGTGGCTTCACCGCCAACCGCAAGATCCTGCTGGTGCAAGCCCTGCCGGGCCTCATAGGCTTGGGGCTGGTATTGGCGTCCTGAAATAGGGCACCAGAATAAGGGTATTTGGTGGGGGTACAGGGCGCGCCGCATGCGGCGCGCGCCTGCATATGGATGTGCAGGCCGTTTGGCACTATGGACGGCTAAAAACCAAGCTTCAAGGGATATTTGGCCCGCCGCGATCGACCGCACATGGGTTCGCAGCACTGCTGCGAACGCCCATACAGGGATGTATGGGCTGGGCACTACACCAGGGATGGGTCAAAACTAGGGCTATCGGGGTTATTTGGTGGGCGGTACAGGGCTCGCGGCACAGCAGCGAGCGACCGCACATGGATGTGCGGTCCGTTTGGCGCCAGGGATGGTTAGAGACCAGGCTTCAAGGGATATTTGGCACGCGGCGTGCGCCTGCACATGGATGTGCAGGCCGTTTGGCACCATGGATGGGGTAAAGACACGTCTACGGGGATATTTGGTGGGCGGTACAGGGCGCGGCGCACGCGGCGCGCGGGCCGCCAGGACGGCGGCCCCGGTGGTGGCACCAGGGATGGTTAGAAGTCCAAGGATTCAGTATTTGGTGGGCGGTACAGGACTTGAACCTGTGACCCCTGCCGTGTGAAAGCAGTGCTCTACCAGCTGAGCTAACCGCCCATCGAAAATGGGAGCGCAATTGTACGGAGGGGGGCTTTCGGGGTCAAATGGGGCTTGGACCTGATAAGCCACATCCACTTCTCTGGGCTAAGCCTTGATTCAGCCAGGGTATTTTAGATGCCCCTTAGGGGAGGTTGCCTCCCCACCCTCCAGACCGATACCTGCTCCCTGATTATAAAACCATCACTTCTTTCAGCACGGTCATCCACCTGCGTATCTCTATCTCTGGTGATGAAGAGACACAGACCTATGTCTCGCGACGAGTAGTTAAACTTCCATATGTCGCGTTTAATAGAAAAGTAAGTCGGACGTGTTAGATTTCAATCTGCGGACGTAGGACTGGCGCGGGTTTCGTCTGCGCCATGCGCCACTATGGACGAGTGACACTGTCCCTCAGCCTGAAGGATGCGAGATTTGGGGATGTCGCATAGACCTTTCGCCTCGGCGGCTGCTACCAGATGTAGCGGTGTCTATGCCCATCGCTCTGTGACTCCCTACCGACTCTTCTCTGTTTTTATTCCATCCACCACGCGCCGATCCTCATAAGGACCTCGCCATGTCGTATCACAAACTGACCCATAAGCCTTTGAACGCGACGCTTGAACACGCTGATGAAGCGTGCGGCGCATGTGGGAGTGGGGATCGGGGCCTTCACGCCCATCCTGGTGCTGGCGAACCCGACCGGCGGGCAAGTGGTGGCCGGGCAGGCCAACATCACCGCCCAGAACGCGAACAGCCTGGTGATCAAACAGGCCTCCCAGAGCGCCATCATCAACTGGCAGCAGTTCAGCATCGGGCAGGGCAGTACGTCCAGTTCCTGCAGCCCTCCAGCTCCTCGGTGGTGCTGAACCGGGTGGTCGGCGGCAACGCCACCAGCATCCTGGGTAACCTCACGGCCAACGGCCAGGTGTTCCTGGTCAACCCCAACGGCATCTTCTTCGGCAAGGGTGCCAACCTGGACGTCCAGGGCATCGTCGCGAGCACCCTCGACATCGCCGATAACGACTTCATGGCGGGGAACTACGTCTTCGACAAAGGCACCGGTTCCGATGCCAGCGTCGTCAACCAGGGCAACATCCAGACCCGCAACGGCGGGTATGTGGTCTTGGCCGGTGACTATGCTGAGAACGACGGGCTCATCCAGGCCCAGTCCGGCCACGTCATCCTGGCCTCCGGCACCCGCACCACCCTGACCCTCAACGGCAACCGCTTCGTCAACTTCGCCGTCAACGACGCGACCCTGGCCAAGCTTGCCGGCACCGACAACACCGGCAGCCTCATCGCCGATGGCGGCACCGTCATCATGACCGCCGACGTCGCCAACCAGCTCAAGGCCACGGTGGTGAACAACACCGGGCTCATCGAAGCCCAGGCCATCGCCAAGGGCACTGGCGCCATCTACCTCACCGCCACCGGCGGCAACATCATCAACGCGGGCACCCTGGACGCGGATGCAGCCAAGGTCGGTCAGGCGGGCGGCGACATCATCCTGAAGGGCGATGCCGAGACCGACCTCACCACCACCTCCAAGATCAGCGCCACCGGCCTCGCGGCCAACGGCGGCAGCCTCGAGATCTCCGGCAAGACCATCAACGTCCGCGGTACCGCGACCATCGGCAAGGGCGGCAACATGCTGCTCGACCCGGACAAGAGTCACACTGGTCACGGCGCGTAGCCAGCAGCGGTGCTAGCAAGGGTACCGCTGCCGGTGGAAATGACGACATAGGTCTGACTTTCATCCAGAACGCTCTGAACGGCGGCGACAACGTGGCCATCTCGGCCCACAGCGTCATCAGTCATAGCGCTAATGCCAAGGCGATCACTGCAACTACTGGCGCGGGCAACCTTATGTTCAATGTTGGGACCGGTGGCCACATTGAACTTGCTGGACTCACCATCGATATCGCCGGCAACATGCTCGCGAGCGGCGCGGGCGCCTCCATGAGCTTCGGTCGCCTCACTGCCAAGAGCATAGCCCTAAGTGCTGGTAGCACCGGCAAAGTGCAGTTGACCGAGGAAGGCGTGGTAAGCGGCATGGCTAAACTCTCAGCCACCGCCACGGCCGGCCACATCTTCATCACCGCCGGACACATCAATGCTTTGAGCAGTGGCAGCCTGAACCTCAAGGCCACGGGCAGCATCGACCTGCACGGAAGTGTGGACAACCATGGCAACGTGGGCATTAGCGCCGGCGGCGTCATCAGCGCCAGCAAGATCATCTCCACGAACGGCAACGTGAAGTTGACCGCTAAGACCTATGCGACCAATGCTGGCAGCCTGGATGTCAGCGCAGCGGGGAACATCACCATCAAGGGCGCCATCGGCGGGTCTGCTTCTACAGGTGTGCGCTTCCATGGCAACGTGAAGTTAGATGCCGGCAATAACATCTCGCTGGATCACGGTATCTTCCTCAACGCCAGTAATACCTCGAAACATACCATCTACATCATAGGCAAACATCTGGCCTATACGGGTGCAGGCGCGTTCGGTTTGTCGGGTGGCTTTGGCGATCTATTACTCGATGCTTCCATAGGTAGCGCGGCTGCGCCGGTCAAGTACGCAGTCCATCTGACTGATGCCGGGTATGGCCTCTATGTAGACCGCTCCATCTATACCGGCGGATCCCTTGAGATCGAAGAGCTGAATTTCAGCAACCTCACGGGTTCCCAGAGTGGGGCACATATCGAGGCCTCTAACGGCAAGCCGGTGACCCTGTCCGCGAAAGGTGCGATCACACTGGTGGGCGGCGAGAGAGTCACGATCGGCGGTTCGGCTGCCATCGTCGTCACGGCCGGCAGCGATCTGAAGATCACCAGCAAGGAGGTCGAGATAGGCGGCTATGAGGCTGTGGTAAGCAGCGGCAGTGCGAACCATTCGGTCACCTTGCATGCTGGTCACGATGTGACCATCAGCGCCAGCGATGTGTACCTGGTCCCAGGCGAAGCGGCTGCGGTGGTCGCAGGCGGGGTAACCAAGGCCACGGCCAATACCAACATCATCGTCTCTGCCGGCGACGACATCAAGCTGACTGCCACGGGTGGTGTGGTGGAAGTGGGCTACGGCGAGGCCTTCGCCAGCTTCTACAGCGACAGCAAGTCTGGGATCACCGCCACGGCCACCGCTGCGGTCAAGCTGGCCGCCGGGAATGACGTGGATATCAATGCCAAGAGCATAGACCTGCTGGCTGGTCACGCTTCCTTCAGGGCGAGTACCGCTGCAGTGAAGCAGACGGGTACCGCCACGGCGACTGCGGGCCTGAGCGTCACCGCCGGACACAACATCAACGTGACGGGTACGTCGCAGGTGTTCATGGTGGGCGGCACCAGTGTCGCCCATGGCGACCGGGTCAACGCCGATCAATCCGGCGCCAAGGCGACGGCTACAGCACATGCCGATCTCACATTGAGTGCGGGCGATGCCTTTACGGCGAGCGCTCCGACCCTGACAGTGCGCGGTGGCAATAATGTAGGGGGTGCCAGGGAAGTTCGCTGCTCATTCACCTCTCGTTGCTCTTCAGCTACTTCTGTCAACTGGGCGGCGGCAGGGGCCAATGCACTAGGCAAGAAAGCTTCCGCCAACTACACCGCTACTGGCAACACCAGCATCACGGCCGGTGCGGGTGGCATTACCCTCAGTGGCACCAAGTTGATATTGGGTGATGACCCCTCCGCTACGTCGACCAACCAAACCATGCGGACCGCGATAGGTATGCGGGTCTACACGGATAGCGCAAAGAGCGCTACCGCTATCGCAGATGCGGAAGCCACCCTGAATCTGAGCACGACAGGGAATATGACCGTCACCGGGCACAGCGTGAGTGTGCGGGGCGGTGATCACACAGCGGGTTGGCTGCTCTATAGCTACAATTCGGTCCATGGTTACCATAGCTCTTCTCAAGTGCGCGCCAGCATCTACGGCAATGGCAAGGGCGACATCCTCGGGATTACTGCCAAATCCGGTATAAGCCTGAAGGCCGGCGGCAACCTAACCATCACTGCTACAGCTGGCAACCTAAGCATAGAAGCAGGTTCCCATGCAGGCAGTGAGATGTCGGTATATTTAGGCAATGCTGCATCGGGCGGCAAAAACAACACTATGTTGGACGCGAGCATGAGTCTCACGGCCGGCGGAAAACTCAAGGTCAGCGCCGCCGGCGATGTCATAATCGGTGCCGGCAAGGATGCACTCTATGCAGCTGATGCCTCTGCCTACGGCGGTACCGTCTCTCTGACTGTCAATTCCTCTCTCATCCTCTCGGGCGCCAAGGGCTTGAGCGTATCTGCGGCTGGCCCGGACCTGAGTATCTTTGGCGGCTATGAAGGGGCGAGTCACGCCCAGGTGCACGCCTTCGGTGCAGGCAAAGCCGCGCTTACGGCGGACACCAGCGTGGGCGTGAGTGCCACTGGCGGCGCTATCAGCCTCAAGAACACGAGTGGTGGAATCTATATATTCGCCGATGACTACAATGCGTCCGAGGCAGTGGCATCCGCCAGCGATGGGGGTGTGGCGAACTTGACCGCCAAGAACGGCGTCAGCGTGAAAGCCGGTGGCGCCTTCATAGCCTCAGCCCATACCAATTTGGAAATATGGGGTGGCAGCAGTTATGCGGCCTACGATGCCAAGGCCAAAGCCGAAGATGGCGGCGCGAAAGCCAGTCTTACGGCAGATGAGTCCATCAGCGTTACTGCCGGCTCGGTCAGTCTCAAGGCCGCGCATTATATGTCCATCGCTGCCGGTTTTTTATATGACGCGGATAATGCACATGCTTCCGCGGGCGGCAGTGCTACCGCCAGCCTCAAAGAGACATCCAGCGTCAAGATCGCCACTACCGGCGCATTCACCGCTTCCGCGGCAGGGTCCTCCCTGAAGATCTACGGCGCCGAAGAAGAAAACGGTTACGGTGCCACGGCCAAGGCGGACGGTGCTCATGCCAGCGCCACTCTCAGCGCTGATGGCTCCCTGACTATCACGGCCGGCGGCGCGGTCAACTTGAAAGCCGGCAAGAAATTGCTTGTGTATGGTGGCACGGGTTCTGCCACCAGCAGTGCCGGCAATGGCCAGGCTGCGGCGGCCAGCGCGAATCATCACGCCAAGGCCAGCTACAGCGAGAAGTCCGGGGTGAGCATCACCGCCGGTGGCGCCTTCACTGCCAAGGCAGGGACAGGACTCGACATCTACGGCGCACTGCATGATGGCTACGGCGCAGTGGCTAAGGGATCCAACGGCGGGTCCGCCAACTTCACTGCCAGCGGGGCTGTGGCCCTCAAGGCCGCCAGCGTCGCGCTGTCGGCTTCAGCCGGCAATCTGGAGATCTATGGCGGCGACGACGTGGCCGAAACCGCGGGAGCCGTCGCCACGGGCACGGGCAAGTCACACTTGACCGCCAATGCTGGCGTGAGCATCACCGCTGCCACGGGCTTCACCGCCCAGCTGCTGGGCTCAGCGGCACCAGTTGCCTATCTGGGAATCTACGGTGGCGACGATGCCGGCTACGCTGGCGATGCCAGCGCCGGCGCGAACGCCACAGCCATGTTGACCGCGAATGCCGGAGTCAACATCGCAGTCACCGGGGCCGGCGGCAAGCTCACCCTCACCACCGGTACTCGCCCTCACGCTGCCGTGTCTATCGGGGGCGGCGCTGATGTGGCTTCAGATGCCGATGCCAAGAGCAGCTACGCGGGTGCGGTGACCAGCGTCACCGCTACCAGCGCTGTGAACCTCAGCGCAGCGGGGGCTGTCAGCATAACGGCGGGACACGGATCAGTGGGGATCTATGGTGCGAGCTGTGTGGATTGCTACAACAGCGTGAAGGCTACCGGTAAGGGCGCCCAAGCTACGGTGACTGGCAATGGTTCCGTCAGCATCAAGGGTGGTTCCGTGGCTCTGACCGCCGGGACCGCGGCAGATATGCTCATCGAGCCCTACTATTATGCCGGATATAGTGACGACGTCACCGGTGCGAGCGGCGGAGCGGCCGCTGTCAACGCCAATGCTGGCGTCACCATCGCGGCCGCGGGGAATTTCAGCGCCAAGGCCGGCAAAAAGATCGTCCTGCAGAACGGTTACTACGATGCTTACGATGCCTATGCGATAGGCAAGACCGGCGGCACCGCCACCATAGACACCAATGCATCCCTGACCATCACTGCCGGCGGCACCTTGAAAGCCAGTGCCGGCACAGGTATCGACGCCGGGATCGCCGGGTCTGTCGGGTATGACGCGCACGCTTCCGCTGATACCGGCGGCAAAGCCAACCTCAATATCAACGATCACATGAGCCTCGTCGCCGGTGGCGCCTTGAGCCTTAAAGCGACAGCCGGAAATATGAGCATCTATGGCGGCGATGAGACCGCATACGAGGCCGAAGCCGACGCCAGCAATGGGGGTCAGGCAAACCTGATCGTGAACACCTCCATAAGCATCAAAGGCAGCAGTCTTACCATCAGCGCCCTCGGTGCCGGTGCCGACGTGGACGCGCACACTGGTGAGGATGCGGGTTCTGACGCATCCATCTATGCCACGAACGCCGCTGCCCATGCGGCCATGACCATCGATGCCAACATCAGCCTGGTCGCGACCACGGGTGTCTTCACCGCCAGCGCCGGCGGCAGTATCTCGTTAACCCCCGGCGAGTCGAACGTTGAGGATGCATTCGTGGGAGCCAAAGGTGTCGGTGCGACGGCCAAGATCATCACCGATAACTCGGTGGCGGTCTCTGGAAAATCGGTGGTGCTCAAGGCTGCAGACGACATCAGCCTCCACGGCGGCTATTACGCGGATTATGGTGCCAGGGGCTATGGCAGCAGCGGTGGTGTGGCCACCTTAAGCACCAAGGCTTCCTTGAACATCACGGCATCCAGTGCCTTCTCTGCCCTGATCACCGGCGCCGGTCACGGCCAAGGCCTGTCCATCTACGGCGGCTATGAGACAGGCTATAACGCCGAGGCCCATGGGCTTGTGGGCGGCAAGGCTAGCCTGACCGATGATGCCAGTGTGGACATCACTGTCACGGCTGCCACAGGCAAGGTGAACCTCAATACCGGTGCCGAGACATCTGCGTATCTGGACATCGGTGTGAATGGCAGCGTTGCATCGGACGCGGGACTCGCAGGCGTCGGCGCCTCGGCTGAGGCTAACTATGCCGGTGCGGCGGCCATCAGCGTCAACGACAGCGTGAATATCTCTGCCAAGGGTGCGGTGACCATCACCACCACGGCCGGCGGTGCCATCTTCGCGATCGCGGGTGCCAGCAAGACCGGCTCACACGCCAAAGCCAGCGCTTCCGGCGCTGCAGCTCTGGCCAGCGTCACCGCGGACGGTGCTGTCAGCATCGTCGGAGGCAGCCTCAGCCTGACCAACACTGCCGGCAGCATAGATTTTGTCGGCGGTGCCGATGCCGGCGTGAACGAGACGGGCGTAGCTGCCAACGGCGGTACCGTCAACCTCACCATGAATGCCGGTCTGTTGCTCAGCGCCACCGGCGCGATAACTGCCAAGGCGCATGACCTGAATGTCGAGACTGGCCTGAAGGCCGGCTCCCATGCCGAGATAGTCGCGGAATATGGTGCCAAGGGCACCGGCGTGGCGATCTCGAACGTGACCCTCACGGCGGGCGGCAACCTGAGCCTCACCGGCAGCGATCGCGTGGTCATGGAGGGCGGTTCAAAAGCTGCTTACGAGGCAGTTGCAGTTGCGGGTAGCAGCGCCGCCGCCAAGCTCACGGTCCAGGCCAACCTGAGCCTCCACGCCGGCGGGAATTACACCGAGAAAGCCAATGGAGATCTGGACATCGAGGGTGCCCCCGCAACAGGTATGGGAAATGTAGTCGAAGCCGAAGGCGTAGGCGCCAACGCTGCGCTCAACGCTCAGGCTACGGTCAACATCAGCGCCGGCGGCGGAGTGACCTTGGACGGGGCCCTCTCCAACACCGGTGGAGACAATAGTTTCACTATCGCGGAGATCGGCGAAGCTGGAATCGGGAACGCCGTTCTTGCCAGCGACGGCGGTGTGGTCGCCGATGCGGCGGCTTCGCGTATCAGCATCACTGCCGGCGGCGCGTTGAATCTATCTGACATGGGGTCCGGATTGATCATGTACGGCGGCTTGGACTTCGGCGCCGGAGCCCATGTGAGGGCCACCCATGGCAAGGCGAGCTTGAGCGTCAGCGGAGGTGTGGGCCTGGCAGCTGGCGGCACCATGACCTTGAATCTGAACGGGGGCAACCTCGTCATTGCGACGCTCGGCAACGATGGCGAAAGCGCGAGCGTGGAAGCGGGACCCGCAGGTGCCGCCAAGGCGAACATCACCGGCAGCATCGGGCTAGTGGCCGCAGGCGACATGCTCATCGAGGGGGTCAATAACCTCGTAGTGACGACTGGGGCGCTTACTCATCACGCCGCGATGCAGGATTCCGGCGGTGGTGTGGCCACGGCTCTCGTGAACGAGGGCATCAACCTGCTGGGCGCCAAGGTCACGGTGCATGCCACTACCAAGACCGTCACAGCGGCCAGTGACGCGGTGACCTCGGACGGCCTCACGGAGAAGGTGGCCATCACCGTCACCGGTGGTCTCAGCGTGCTGTCCTTCAGCCCGCTCTCGGTGCGCGATGTGTTCCAAGAGACTTTGTCGGTGGATCCGCTGGACAGCGGAACGAGCTTCGGTGAGCGCCAGACCTTGCAGTCCATGCCCACTACGGACTTCAGCGCTCCGGCTCTGCAGACTGGTTCCCTCACGGACGGCATGCGCGTCACGGGTGGCAGCGATGCACCGCTCTCCACACTGAATGACATGGCTCTCGTGACGGACCTGATCGCGGTTGCGAGTTCCACTCCGGCGCCAGCTCTGGGCGATGCAGTCCCGGTGTCGGCCAGCTTCGTGACGGAAGTGGATACCCGGCCGTATCGGGAGAGCCAGGCTCAGGCTTGCACCGATACCCGGTTGAGCACCGTGGGGGCATGCCTCGCACTCAAATGACCGATCGGTAATGGAGATATACGGGGCGGCTTTGCCGCCCCGTGTTTTTCTGGGCTTCGGTGGGTGTGGATAAAGTGTGGATAATCCCTGCTGAGACCCCTGTCCTGCACCTGGGCGGGGGGCCTGTGCTAGATTGCCCGTTGGACATCGCGGTCTACGCCTAGGGTCTGGCCTTCTTGAAGCCACGCCCTCAGCACGTCGCAGATAGCCTTCACTACAAACATGCGGAGTAGGGTGTGTCACGCCTGAGCTTAGTGCTGGCTGCTTCCTTTGCTGGGTTGGCGATGCTGGGTGCTGCCGAAGCGGCGCCGGCTTCCGCACCGGCCACCACGCCGCTGCCGGCCAATACGCCCACCCCGGGTCAGGTGCAGTCCACGCTGCCCACCTCGCCGGTCTTGCCCCAACCCAAATCGGTGACTCCCGAGACCAATACTCCGGCCGCCGCCGTGAACCAGGTGCCGGAGGGCGGACCCACAGTCACAGTGCAACGCTTTGAGATCACCGGCAACAGTGTGTACAGCGAGGCGGTGTTGCAGGCACTGGTGGCTTCCTGGCTGAACCGTCCTGTGACCTTGGCCGATCTCTACCGCGCGGCCGATGTGATCACCAAGTATTACCAGACCCATAGCTACGGGCTTGCCCGCTGCACCATCCCCCAGCAGGAGTTCGCTTCCGGTGTCGCCACCTTGGAAGTGGTGGAGGGCCGTATCGGCAAAGTGAGCGTGGAGGGCGCCACCCGCACCCGGGTCGCGGTCATCGAGAAGCGTGCATCAGTTCTCGCCAGCGGCCAGGTCTATACCGATGCAGCCATGGACCGCAGCGTCATGCTCATCAACGACCTGCCGGGCGTGCAGGCCCAGGCGACCCTTGAGCCGGGTACTGATTTCGGCACCGCCGACCTCGTCTATAAGGCCCAGGAACTGCCCGAGACCTCGGGCCAGGTCTCGGCGGACGACTACGGGCGCCGCGACGTGGGCCTGGTCCGGCTCAATGCGGAGGCGGATTTCGCGAGCCTCACGGGCAGCGGCGACAAGCTTTCCGCCAACATCACCCATAGCGAGGGAAACCTGCTCAATTTCGGCGGCCTCACCTATGTCTTTCCCTTGGGGCCGCCCGGCGGCAACCTCACCACGGACTACAACCAGTCCGAATACCGGGTGGTGGGTTCCACCTTCGACAAACTGCAAGTGGGCGGCACCAGCAAGAATGCCGGCGTGAGCTATCTCTATCCGCAGACCCGCGGGCGCCTGGATAACTTCTATTGGGGCCTCGGTCTGCAACACTCTGGCACCACCACCACAGCGAAGGGCGTGACGGTGAGCGAGAGCAACCTCAACACCCTGCAGTTCACTGCGGACTACACCCACAGCCGCGACGATGGCACCTACTACAGTCTGAGCGGCACCTTCACCAGCAACGGTCGCAGGGATTACGGCACCACGCCCGACGCAGAGCGCGCGCGACTGGAGTTGGATGGGACTTACGTGCAGCCTTTCGCCACCACCTGGAGCTTCATCAGCAAGGGCACCGGTGTGTGGTCACCCGATCCGCTGACCGATACCGAGAAATATTCCCTGGGTGGGCCAGATAACGTGCGCGGATTCCTCTCGGCGGAGCAGCGGGGCGATAGCGGCTTGTTCGCTTCCGGCGAACTGCAGCGTAACTTCGGGCCCGATGTGCCCATCGCCCTCGGCGGGTTCCTGGACAGCGGCCGGGTCTGGTCCAAGGAATTCGAGACCCTCGGCGTCACCAAGGCCGGCAAGAAAGTCGAGGTGCCCACCCCGGGCGCGGCCGCGACCCTTACCGCTGCGGGCCTGGAATTCACCCTGGCGCCCGCCAGCAAGCGCTGGACCGCTCGCGTCCAGTGGGCTTATGCCATAGGCGGTTACAAGCCTAGCGACGGGAATAACGGCGGCCATATCTGGATCAGCCTGGGCATGAATTTCGGTGGCGCCGTCGCAACTAACTAAGGAATGACATTCGGTCCGTAGAGCTAAGTGTTGATTGGGAAAGGAATTAGCTCTGTGGATAACTTTCCTGCTTCTTCATACGCGCGTCATAAGGATATGGGATAGTCACCGCGCATCATCTATATCTTCTGTATCTGCTTAAAAAATGTACTGTTCCATCGCGAAATGATTTTGTAGCGAGATGGGTAAATTTTTTCCTGTGTAACTAACACCTCTGAAAGCTTGTGCTAGATTACATAAGAGCTTGAGACCTGACGCAGGGTGACGTGCATTCAGCGCTGTCTGCACGTCGCGACAACAAACGGGTACAAGACCACGGGAAGCAGGCTATTGCACCAGCGAGTAGCGTTGCCAATGTCTCTGAAGGGCGCCGACCTTTTCCAAGGTGGGCGTCTCGTCGTATCTGCTCGCCTGCCTTCCCGGTCTTGCCTGCCCAGCTTTGCTCAGATCCAAGTCTCTCTGTGTATCCATGCTTCCCATGTTTCAAAAATCAAGGGTCCTTGCAGACCTCGCTCCATATCGGGGTCGAGGGTGCGCGCGAGTGACACTTCATTCACGTATCTCTGAGGGTT
>CAWFOE010000018.1:0-43375 GCA_963817285.1 uncultured Pseudomonadota bacterium
GGTGCTGGCGCTTTGCTGGCTAGAGGAGGTGATGTAGTCGATGCCCTCGGCGCTCGCCACGGCCTGCTGGATGGGCGTGGTGATGAAGCCCTGGATCACGTCCGCGCTGGCGCCGGGATAGGCCGTGGTGACGGTGATCTGGCTGTTCTGGATCTTGGGGAACTGGCGCAGCTCCAGCGAATCGATGGATTTGAAGCCCAGCAGCAAGATGACCAGGCTGATGACCGTCGAGAGGACCGGTCGCTTGATGAAGAGATCGGTGAATTTCATTTGCCGGCGGCTCCCGTCGACGCGGTCTGATCCGGCGTCACGTCGTTGTTGATCTGCACCTGGGCGCCGGTGTGTAGCTTCTGCATGCCCGAGGTCACGATCATGTCGCCGGCCTTGAGACCATCGATCACCGAGACCCGGCTGCCGCGCTCGTCGCCCAGCTTGATGAACACTTCATTCGCGGTGAGATCAGGCTGGCCCTTATCGTCTTTCTTGTCCTTATCGGCGCTGATGACGAATACGGAGTCGCCGTAGAGCGAATAGGTCACGGCGGCCTTGGGCACGGTCACCAGCGCCATCGGCTTTCCGGCAGACACCGTGACGTTCGCGAACATGCCAGCACGCAGCTCATGGTTAGGGTTGGCGATGAGTGCCTGGACCCGTACCGTGTGGCTCGCGGGATCCACCTTGGAATCGATGGCGTTGATCTCGCCATCGAATTGCCGATTCGGATAGGCGTCCACAGTCACTGCCACCTTCTGGTTGCGGGCCAGGGAGGGTAGGGCCTGCTCCGGCAAGTTGAACGAGGCATACATATGATCCAGTTCCTGCAGCGTGACGATGGCGGTACCCACCGCCAGGTACTGGCCCAGGTTCACGTTGCGGATACCGGCATGACCGGAGAAAGGCGCGCGGATGGCTTTCTTGGCGATGTCCGCCTGGGTATTGGCCACGTTGGACTGAGCCTGCTTCAGGTTGCTGTCGGCCGTGTCCACGTCTGACTGGGAGATCAGGTGCTTGGCGAAGATGTCATGGGAACGCTGGGCGTTGAGTTCCGCCAGCTTCTCTTGCGCCTGGAAACCCTGGAGTTGGGCCTGTTCGTTGCTGTCGTCCAGTTGCACCAGTAACTGGCCCTTGGCGACTTCTTGTCCGGAATCGAAGTTGACGGCTGAGACGTTACCCGCCACCTGATTGCTGATGTCGGCACCCTGCACCGGATCCAGGTTGCCCACGGAGGTGAAGTTCGGCTGCCAGGTCTCCTGCTTCGCGGTCTCTTCCGAGACCGTGGCGATGTTCTTCTGGCTCTTGAAGCCCTGGATCATGAAGTACAGGTGGGTGCCGAAGACACCGCCGACGATGAGTAGTACGCCGAACAGGATGCCGCCGGCGATAAGGAAACGCTTAAGCATTGGGATAACCTCGGTTTCTGGATGCTGTCTGGGCGTGTTTGGTGCGCACCCGGACGGGTTTCTTGGATACGTCCGCCTGCCGGACCGGCCTTACTCAAGCCGGAACGATGGGCATTTATGTAGTTGCTGGCGGCGGTCATGACCGCCCTGCCGAAACCGCAGACGAAACGGGCGCCCGGGGAATGAGGGGCTGCCGGATCGGTCACGCGGTTCTCGAAAGCCTGGATCAACTTCAGCTGCCGTTCGATGTCTTCGAGACGCTCGTCCAGGATCGTGTTCAGCCGCTCGGGCGGCAGGTGCTCGGCGAAGTGCATGAGCACCAGGAATTCGGACTTGACCTTGTGCTGGGGTACGGTCTCCCGGAGCTTGGGTCAGGAATGCCTTACGGCCCGCGTCCGTGAGCCGGTAGATCTTGCGACTGGGGCCGCCATGGCCCGGTACGGTGCGGGTGGTCACGAGCTTCGCTGCCGTGAGCTCCGCGAGGGCAGGGTAGATCGACCCATAGCCCGCCAGGAAGCAATGGCTGAAGCTGCTCTCGAAGAACTTCTTGATGTCGTAGCCCGTGGCCTCACCGTAGGTGAGCGCTCCGAGGCACAGAGATCTTTGACGTCCACCGCGCGATTTCCTGACGCTACGGCCAAATACGGGCGCCCATCCTATATCGGGGTGATATACGGGGCAAGTGACACCTGTCACCTGCATATGCCGCATATGTCTCCTGTCCCCGATGGCTGTTATGACCCAAGGGTAAGGGGGAAGGTTCCGACGGGACGCCGGTTTTCATGGCTTATGGCAAAAGCGTGACCGGACATGTGACACCGTCTTCGGGACAACCGGACTTCAGGCTTTGAGGGTCTTCTCGGCCAGGGCGAGATGCGGGTCCGACGCGCAAGGCCGCCTTGGCGACTTCCTGGATGCGTCCGTCGGTGCCGATGAGGTAGGTGACGCGGCTGACACGGAGGCCCAGTAGGCCATTGCAGCCGTAGGCACGCATCACCTGGCGTCCGGATCGGCCAGGAGCGGGAATGGCAGGTTGTGCCGTTCACGGAAACGGGTATGGTCTCGCGCTGTCCTGGGGGCTCACGCCAAGGAGCGTGACACCGGCCCGCGAGAGCTCCGGTGCCAGTGCATCGAAGGCGCAGGCTTCCTGGGTGCAGACTGGGGTGAAATCCGCCGGGTAGAAATACAGCAGCACCGGGCCCTTGGTCAGCAGTTCTGGCCAGCTGTATAGGATTCCCATCTTGGTCCGGCAGGGTGAAATCCGGGGCCTAATGCCGATCTTGAGCATCGTTGTCCTGGACCTAGGGAAGTGCAGGGCGGTAAGACGTGTGCAGTCAGTCCATAGGTCACTGATATAATGACAGTTTAGCGGACGCGCGGCCAACCGCGCTTCGGCTACCCCAGCTTCCTCAAACTACGGGACCAGCAATGAAGATCACGGTGCATGGCAGCGGTTACGTGGGCCTGGTGAGTGCCGCGTGCTTCGCCAATATGGGTAACGACGTGCTCTGCGTGGACGTGGACAAGGCGCGGGTGGCGCGCCTGAAGCGCGGCGAAGTGCCCATCGTGGAACCGGGGCTAGACCACCTCATGGCCGACGGTATCAAGAGCGGCCGCCTCAAGTTCACCGACGTGCCGGCGGAGGGGGTGCATTTCGGCCTGGTGCAGTTCATCGCCGTGGGCACTCCCCCGGACGAGGATGGTTCGGCGGATCTGCGCTACGTGCTGCAGGTGGCCAAGACCATCGGTGAGCACATGGACGGGGAGAAGATCGTGGTGGACAAGTCCACGGTGCCGGTGGGTACGGCGGATAAGGTGCACGATGCCATCGTCGCAGCCCAGAAGGCCCGTGGTACCGAATCACCCCTTCGAGGTGGTCTCGAATCCGGAGTTCCTCAAGGAAGGCAGCGCGGTGGAGGACTTCGCCCATCCGGACCGGATCGTGGTGGGCGCTTCCGGCACCCGCGGCGTGGAAGTGATGCGCACGCTGTATGCGCCTTTCACCCGCAACCATGAGCGCCTGATGATCATGGCGGTGCGCGACGCGGAGTTCACCAAGTACGCGGCAAATGCCATGCTGGCGACGCGCATCAGCATGATGAACGAGTTCGCCAACGTGGCGGAGCGCTTAGGGGTGGACATCGAACAGGTGCGCAAGGGCATAGGCTCAGATCCGCGCATCGGCTACCACTTCCTGTACGCCGGCGTGGGTTACGGCGGCTCCTGCTTTCCCAAGGACGTGTCCGCCCTGACGCGCACGGCGGTGAAAGCCGGTTACGAGCCGGTGTTGCTGCACGCGGTGGAGGAAGTGAACCGCCGCCAGAAAGAGACCCTGTTCCAGAAGATCCAGCGGCATTTCGACGGCAAACTCAAGGGCCGTACCATCGCCCTGTGGGGCTTGGCCTTCAAGCCCAACACCGATGACATGCGCGAGGCACCGAGCCGGGTGCTGATGGAAGCCCTGTGGAAGGAAGGCGTGAAGGTGCGGGCCTTCGATCCTGCGGCCCTGCACGAGGCCAAGCGTCTCTATGGCTGATCAGCCCTGCTGGAACTCTGCGAGCAGCAACCGGATTGCCTGGATGGGGCCGATGCGTTGGTGGTGATCACCGAGTGGACCCAGTTCCGCAGCCCGGATTTCGACGACATCAAGCGCCGCCTGAAGCAGCCCGTGGTCTTCGACGGTCGCAACGTCTATGAGCCTGCTGCCATGCGGACTTTCGGTATCACCCACTATTCGGTAGGCCGTCCTCCTGTCAATCCGAGCGGCAGCTAAGAGCGGCACCGACGGAGCGCAAGGGCGGCTGACAAGCCCAGCGCTATCAGGCTCAGGAGATCCAGGTCACCACCACCGCCTTTCGAGGGTGGAGTGGGTCTGATGCCGGCATTGAGCAGATTCGTGAGGATAGGCACACCGTAACCGAACGTGCCGTTGGGGTTGGGTTTTCCCGGTTGAGTCGCCGCTTTCTGTAAGAGCGTGTAGGGCGATTTGCCCGGGTAGCCGGACATGATCAGGGCCGTCAGGCCCGCGATGTGCGGAGCGGCGGCCGAGGTGCCGCAGAAGGGCGAGGGGAAGCCTCCCGCGCCGGTGATGTTCACGCAATCAGGTGCTGCAAAGTCCGGTTTCATGATGCTCTGCGGATCTTGGATGTCTTGGGTCTTTCCGTTGGTGACTCCCAATTCCACCGGCCCCGTGGAGCTGTAGGACTCGATGTCGTAGTGCCTCGAAACCGCATCTGGGGCATAGATGGCGCCTACGGATATCTCCGCCGGATAAGCCAGCGCGGCATGCCCAGTGACGCTGCCGGTGGTGCTCGGCGTCACGACGATCTCCTGTGACATCAGCGAATTGATGAGTACCTTCAGGTTGTTCCCCGGCGTCCCTCCGACATAGAAGACTTCCAGGTGTACCGTGGCGACGGAATTCGTGCTGTTCCGCCATTGCGCCCCTTGCGCAGGCTGCGGACCCGGAGTGTCGAGAGCCTGTTTTGGGCTGGGGAACGTGCAGCTGCCGTTGTTGGGGTTGATGTTTATGCCCTGGTTGCAGGCGATGGGATTGTTGTTGGAATCGAAGAGCACCACATCGTAATCGTTGGGATCGTTCGTGGTGGTGTCGTCGTCCCACGGGTCATTCCACTCGACCGTATAGAGGGCGGTATCTCCGGGTTGCACGTCGAACGTGAGTTCAGGGTTAGGGTTGGCGCTGCTGCCGAAGTTGAGCGCCTGGGCATAGCTGACGCTGTTGACAGTCACCGCGACCGGCACCGGTGTCGGGCTCGACCAAGTCCCAGCCCAAAATCCCGTGCCATCGTTGCCCGTGGCGGTTATCAGACGGATGTTTGGGTTGTTGTCTGAGAAAGCCTGTACCGCCTTGGTGAAATCATCGGTACTGAACATGGCACCCGTGAAAGCCAGGTCGTCCACTATGATGTTGGCGCTGATATCCTTCTGGAAATCATCCAGGCAAGTGATGAAATCCACCGTACTCTGTGGGCCGCAGAAACCTAGCTGCTTCACTCCCGGGGCTATGTCATAGACGATCTCCATCATGGCCGTGCCTTCGTCGCCGCTGCTCACGGGGGTGAAGCCCTTGGTATCGTTAGCGTCATTCCAGATGTTGCCAGGCAGATCACCCGTCTTTTGGGAGTCGGCGATATGATCGTCACCGTCCGAGATCACACCTACCGTGATGCCCTGCCCAGTGACGCCGGTGCTGCTGCGGAATTTCGCGCTACCCAGTATCTGATCACCTTGCGTGGTCACAGAACCGGTCTCCGCCCTGGGAGCCGTGGCTGGCGCACGCCTGAATAAGGCATAACGGGGCAGACTCACACGGGTGACGCCCGGCATGTTGGAGACGGTCTTGAGTGCGGCTGCCGGCACCCATGCCTGGATCACATGGAGCTCCGGGCTCTGTTGCAGGTCCGTCGCGCCTAGGTTGCGTAGTTGATCCAGATCGGGAGCCGCATCATTGGGGTCGTAATGCAGATACACCTGTACCTGGCCGCTGGCGTTCCAGCGTGCCTCCAGGGGTGAGTTGCTGCGGGTGCTCTGCTTCACCAATGCCCGCTCCATGAGAGACGCTTCCACGTGTTGTTCCGCCGCATCAACGATAGGAGCGAGTGCCTTGTCGAGCCTAGCGGGGGTGGGTAGCGGTGTCGCCGCCTGGGCCAGGCTTGCCAGCAACAGGGAGGCAGATAAGGTGACGGAGCGGATGAAGCTTGGGGAGGTTTTCGTCATTTCGCGCGGCTCCATCAGAGGTGGCTGGCATATTGGGGGAGGGTGATACGGGTAACAACGGACAAGGAAGCCAGTCGGCTGACATCTCCAGGGGCTATCCAGCCTTGTATCAGACTCAAGGCAGGGCTGGCTACGGCAAGCGCGAGGCCTTGGGATGTAAGCTGCCCGAGTGCGCTCATCGACATATCGGTCACATGCACATACACCTCCAGTCTGCCTTGCGCGTCGCTGCGCGCCATGTGTCCATCCAGGGCCTGGCCGGCTTCAAGGCGCGAGACGGCAGCCATCACGGCAGGAGCGATCTTCCCGGGTGCCGGAGCATCGGCGGTAGCCGGGCTCATGCCGCAGGCGCTCACCAGCAGGCCCAGTGCCACGGCGTACGCCAGGAGGAGGGTCTTGGGGATAGTGACTGCCGGCGATTTCGATAAATTCCGCATCATGCGTATAGGCCGTGATCCGAGTCGCTAGCCTAGCATGGCCTTCGTAGATGCTCGCCGGGAAGGCTAGATGCATGGCTCCCATGCCATAGCGGTATGGGTCCGGCGATGTTAAAATTGCGCCCCCTGTATCGGGGCAGTAGCTCAGCTGGGAGAGCGCCGCGTTCGCAATGCGGAGGTCGAGGGTTCGATCCCCTTCTGCTCCACCAAATACCCCATACTTGAAGCCGGGCCCTGACCCGGCTTTAATATTTCCGGCCTCCGAACGCCCAACCAGGGAAGGTTGGGCCGGAAGGCGCACCATGGATGGTTATTGTTACCGGTGTTAATTTAATAAGCCGTGTCCCGGTAGCTCAGTTGGATAGAGCGCGCCCCTCCTAAGGGCGAGGTCGGCGGTTCAACTCCGCCCCGGGACGCCATATTCCATGCGTATACTTTCCGTATATCCGGTTGGCGGGCACAGATGACCGAGACCCGAAGCGTAGCGCGCATCGATCATCCGCACCCGTTGGCGGATTTCTATCTCAATTATTTCATCCCACGCCAGCCCGTCATCATCCGCACCAACTCGCTGGTGGAGCTTGACTGGCGCACCGATCGCTGGACTAACGAATACTTGAACTTCAAGGCGGGCGGCCAGAGCGTCGCGGTGCTAACCAGTCATAACCGCAACGACTTCGTACTGGAGAAGGCCAAGTACGAGACCATGTTGTTCCAGGAATTCATCGCGCGGGCCATGGCCAACCCGGTTGGCGATGAGACGGTATACCTCAATCTGCAGGATGCCGCCAAGGACCGCATGCTGGAGGCGCCGCTGCTTCAGTTGGTCGGTGATTTCTCTATCCCTGTCTATTTCAAAGATCTCATCCTGCGCTGCATGAACCTGTGGATGGGGAACAGCCAGGCCGAGATCGTCACACCACTGCATCACGATTTCAACGATAATCTCTATGTGGTGGTCGAGGGGCGCAAGCACTTCACGCTGTTCCCTCCGTCCCAGGCGGCCAATCTCTACACCCGCGGCAAGTTGCTGGAAGTGGAGCAGAACGGCAACATCCGCTATGCGAGCATGGAAGGCATGCCGCATCTTTCCCAGGTTGACTTGATGAACCCGGACCTGCAACGCTTCCCGCTCTATGCAGAAGCGGAAGCGACGCGCCTGGATCTGGATCTCGAGAAGGGTGAGATGCTGTTCCTGCCTAATGGCTGGTTCCACCGGGTCGCATCCCGTGGCCGCCATATCGCCGTGAGCTTCATGGCGGTGACGCCGGAAGCGGAGAGGCTGAAGTGGATGCGCTCGGTCATCACAGGCGCCATGCCTGGCAATCGCCCGGCATAGGTAGCGTCGAGGCCGGATATCCTTAGCTTTTGACGAGGACTTCCTTGAGGCTCGTGAGCGCAGGTGCTCGATCGAGTAACTCCTCTAACCAAGTCAAGGCATCTTCGATGTCAGCTCTGTGAGCCTCCATGCTGCGCCGTAGGTCTTCAGCCCGCAGTTCGGGCGTATAGCCGATGCTCGGGTCTTTCGCATATCGCTGCATATGCGCTCCCGCTGCGATCGCCACCGCCGACCCCTTATTCACAGGTTTTCCCAAGAACCGGAACAGCTCTTCCAGGATATCGACCGGGTCCTGCAAGAAATCCTCGAACTCCACGACTCGTATCCGGTCTGATAGGTTCGCATCAGCCTTGGCGTGCATTAGGTAGGCCATGCTGGCGGACCAGTTCAGGATACCAAGCCGCCCGGGCGCCAAGCTCTCAAAGGAGTCGCCAGCATGGGGCATGAAGCGCCGCACATCGAAGGTACGCTCCCCAGAGAAAGCATGCAGTGCGCCGCGTGATTGGGGCCGCAGTACGTTTGCGAGATAGGCTCTGGGGTTGAGATAGAGGAAGATGGCTCGATGCCCGGGGTGGGATGCGAGCACGGGCTCCAGCAGGTTGTTGCAGCTGCTGCTTGGCTTGATCACGGTTTTCTGATCGTGACGATACGTCCTGCCGAGCAGCTGCGACAGCAACCCCAACGATGCTTGCCAGTCGGTGCGATCGACAGGCACACCAGGTCTTTCCAGCAGGCGTTCGCTCTCCGCAAGAGCCCGCAGGCTCAAGGGTTCGCGCAGAGAGAGTAGATCAGGGTTCTCGCTCAGCAATCTTGACAGCAGGGTAGAGCCGCAATGGCCCACATGGAATATGAAACCTGCTTCAGCAGGTTTCAGTCCGGCCAGTTGCTGGTCGGCCAGCATGCGCTCCAGCGGTACCCACATGGCCTGGAGCTTTCCATCCAGGTTAAGGCGTTGATCGAGGAAGCTGGCATCGCGGTAGGTGCCTTCGGTCACCAGCGCCAGTAACAGACGCTTACCTGACACATCCAGCTGCCATGGCAAGAGATCCGGAACCTGGAACAGCGAGGT
This sequence comes from uncultured Pseudomonadota bacterium, assembly GCA_963817285.1. Lineage (GTDB taxonomy): Bacteria > Pseudomonadota > Gammaproteobacteria > Natronospirales > REEB76 > DASUBN01. Next base: position 8,983 of record CAWFOE010000018.1, read on the forward strand.
ATATCTTTCCCTGAGCTGAGCCACATCGACGTTTGGCGGTGAACCTGGTTGTTGCATTCAGGCAGGCCTGGTCTCACAGGTTGCCGTGCGTATCAGGCCGGCTCTGTCACCGGAGATTTCATCCCCAGGGTCTCGAGTAAGGGACCGAGATACGGCTCGTAGTTCTTCCAGTAGTCGAGCGAGCTCGTGTAGATGGGTTTGCGCACCTGAGCGAAGCTTGCGGTCGGTACAGCGCGCTTCAAGGAGTGGGACTCCAGGCAAGCGGGCTCGAATTCGAGGTTGCAGAAGTCCAGGATGCGCCGCACCTGATTCTCGTTGTCTTTGACCAATTCTTCATATTGGACAGTGAGGATCCTCCCGGGCAAGACCTTGTTCCAGTGTTCCATCATCCGTAGGTGCAGGTTGTATTCGCGTCCCAATTCCACCTGGTCATAACTGAACTGCAAGTTGCCATGGGCGAAGAGCTGCTGCATGCAGCTCAAGCAAGTGGCTGCAGGGTTGCGGCGGCAATAGATGATCTTCGCTTTCGGGAAGAGGAAATGGATCATGCCCACATAGAAGAAATTCATGGGCATCTTGTCGGTGATATGCGGTTTATTCTTCCACAAGCCATCGGTGAGATGACCATAGCGTGCGGCTGCGCGATTCAGGTCATCGGCTACGGTCGCATCGTCTCCAGGCGCCAGGGCACCTCGACTCTCCCAAAGTTCGCCTGTCTCTCTGGATATGATTGTCATGAACGATAGTTCGTTACCCGCCTGCACCTTGGTGTGCGAGGCGATGATCTGTTCGGTCAAGGTCGTGCCTGAGCGCGGCATGCCCAAGATGAAGATGGGCGCAAGCTCGGACGTGCTCATGTGCTCGTAACGGGCTATGAAATCGGGGGTGAACAGCGCGATGATCCCGTCGACCATCGTTTCATGTTCAGTTATCGAATTGCCCACCATGGTCCCGACCAGGGAAGGGCGATAGAGGCGGCAACCTTCGTCCAGATATTTGAACGCAGTGGCATAGTCGCCTTTATCGTCATAGATCTTAGCAAGCGCGAATAGAGAATCCACCTTCGCCATCAAAGGGGCATCGGCTTCAGGCAGCAACCGCGATTTGATCGCTTCGAATTCCGGACTCTCTTCCGAGAGTTTCTTCATGTGGGCCAGCTCCGTATACGCCCTGATCATGGGGTCGAGCCGCAGTGCTTCCCGCATCTCCGCTTCGGCTTCTTTGAACTTGCCAGTCACCTTCAGAGCGCCGGCCAATGCTATATGCGCATTGGCAAAGTCCGGTTGGCGAGCGATGGCCAACTCATATGCGATGCAGGCATCTTCGTACCTGCCGCACCTATGCATCAAGTTACCCAGTGCAGCACAAGGAGTGGCTTCGCTGAAGAACCGATTCATCGCGATCTTGAGGGCTTCCATCGCCTCGTCGACTTTCCAGGCGATCTTATACGTCTCGGCAAGCTCGACGTGATAGTCACAATTGTTTGGGTTGAAGTGGACGGCACGTCGGAATGCCTCTTCAGCTTGACGATAGTCCTCTGCTTCCCGTAGTGCTTTCCCCAAGATGAACCAGCTGAAGGCGGTCCTGCCGGCATCCGGCGCATATTTCAAAGCCAGCTTCAGGAACTGCGAAGCTTCCGGCAGGCGCTTCTGATCAGTGGCGATCATGCCGGAGAGCTGGAGCACGGCGTAATCCTGCGGCATGGTGGACAGCAATCCATCCACGATAGCCCGGGCCTTGTCGAGTTCTCCCGCGTCGAAATGGTTCGAGGCCTGCACGAGGAGATCTTCTTTTTCGGGAGAGTAGATCGGGCTGTTCATGGGTTGGCTCATAAGCTGATGTTGTCCGCTATCTGGTTACTTATGCCCGCGAGGGTTGGCTTTCTGTTCCACATCCTTAAGCACCACTTCCCGCAACACGCTTGCCACTTCCGGGCCGATGCGGAAATTCGGAGCGGAATTGGGGTTCACCATGATGCCGCCATTCTCGGGCACGCCCAGGCAGGCCCAGGCCGAATCTACTTCGGCCGTGTGTACGAAGGGGGCTACGTCTTTCCCATACACATCGCTGTACTCAGTTGAAGTGAATACGGCGACCATGGGCCGCTCGGTGTTATCCCCATCGCTCACCAGGAGGAAGCGCATGTCGCTCCGGGGGAAGGATTTACCGTCCCATTTTTGATCCAATTTCACGAATACGCGCGATTGGACGAAAGCTCTCAGTACCTTGCGGATACTTTCCTCGTCACTGGTAGTGACGCTCTTGAGAGTCTCTTCGAGCTTGCTTGGGGTCTTGGTGTCTACCATGTGCGTTTACCGGATCCAGGGATTAAATTGCGGCGGTTATTATAGCTGCTGATGGGCTTCAGGTCGCCGGCAGGCTGCGGCGCAGGCCTTCGAGATGCTCTGCGTAGTGATGCCAGCGTCCGACTGAATCACGGTTGACGGGCTGGCGGGCTTGCCAGAGGCTCGCGGTGGCGATGCCAGCCACATGTTCATGGGGTTTCATGCAATCCGGGTGCCAGTCGAGACCTGTCGCCGTCACCAGGGCGCGGCTGGTGGCTTCGGTCTCTTCGACCAAGGTCTCATATCTCACTTCATGTAGTCCCATCGGCAGCACGGCACGCCAATGGTTCATCAGATCGGCATACTGGGTATAGAAGAAACCGATGTCTTCCAGGGCATAGGCGTAGTTGTTGCGCGCGTGGGCGAAATGCTGGAAATAGACCGATAGGCAGGTATCCAGGGGATCCCGCACACAATGGACGATGCGCGCCTCGGGGAACACCAGGGCGATGAGCCCGAGGTGCAGGAAATTGAGGGGATTCTTGTCCACCACCCGACTGGCGCTACGTATCTCGACAGGCCATCCCGCCCGGAACTCCGCTGCGAGATCCTCGGCCATGCGGGGATCCAGTTTTTTCAGGCAAGCCGGATACTCCAAGCCTGTGATAGCCACCAGCTGTCCGGCGAGCCCGTCCACCATCTCGGTCTCACCCAATCCACGTACTTCGGGATGGCTGGCGAGTATGCGTTCCACCAGGGTGGTGCCGCTGCGCAGCATGCCCACCACAAATATAGGCGCAGGTCCTGGCTTCGCGGCTCGCGGTTTCCGCTCGAATAGGCTGGGGACACATATGCTTTTTATCCTGCTGACGTAGCCCTCCAGGGAACCGCGATCGAAATTCAGCCCGTCCCGATATAGGTCATTGGCGGCGCGGAAATGTGCGAATGCCTGGTCGTAATGCTGGAGATCGTCATGCATCTTGCCGAGGGCGAAGCGTAGGCATACCTGCGTGTCCTTGCTGAGGTCCCGCTGTGTGAGGGTCGCTTCCAGGCGTTCCAGCAGCGGCGCATCGGTGGCTTGCCAGCGACGGGTATGGGCCAGCCTGAGATAGGCGGCGTCGATGTTGGGGTCGCAGTGGATCGCCATGAGCAGGGCCTGCTCGGCTTCCTTGAACCGGCCGATCTTCTGATAGGTGAGCCCTAGCTGCAGATGCGTCCGGGCCAGGTGCGGCGAGACTCTCAAGATCGCCTCATATATAGAGGCAGCCTTGAGGGGTTGATCCATGTCCGCCAGGAGGCCGGCGACCTGTAGCTGTAGGGTGGTATCCCTTGGGTGAGCGGTAGTGAGAGCGAGGAGGGTGGCGGCCGCTTCCTCCCCTCGGCCCAGCTGTCGGTATAGGTAGGCCAGGCTTATATAAGCGTCACCCAAGGCCCCATCCCGGTGGATGGCCTCTTTCAGGGCCTTTTCGGCCCCCAGGGGGTCCCCTGTCATGCGCAGGCAGTTGCCGAGCTGGTAGTGGCTCAAGGCATGGGCAGGGTCCAAGCCCAGGGCCTGCGAGAAAGCGCGGCTCGCCGTCCCATGCTCCCCCCTATCCATAAGGCTGACCCCCCGTTCATAGGCCTCCCGGGCCTGGGGGTGCTGGCTTTTGGCTGAGGTCTGGGGAGGTGACATGGATCTTTATAGGTGGGGCGTTGGGGTCAAGTCCGCCATGGGGCCAGTGTAGCTAAAAGCTTGGCCATATAGATTGAGGGGAAATGCCGGTAATACAAGGGCGCAACAGCTGGAATACGCTGTTGTATAGAAGGTACAAGTCCTGTCGAATTTGCTGAATAGGCTCTAAAACGGCCATTTTACAGGGGGTACATGGGGTAATAATAATGTCATTGATTTACAACAGAACTCTTCCAATGCAGTTCGGCTGTGCTATATTCACCGGTGTCTAAAAGACGGGTCGGCTTTATGGCTACCGTCTTTTGAGCTTGATGAATGTCGGTATTTGGGCCTCGCCGACGCGCTTTAACCCGCGTCCAAGAGGACTTCAGGTTCCAAACTCTTAAAAATTCTAGGAGTCTCGGATGAACAGCAACCTAATCAGCAAAGCAGTGCGTTACGCGCTCATGGCGGGTGCAGCGTCTGCGGTAGCGGCACCGTCGGTGTTCGCGGCCGACGCAACCACCACCACGGCGGCCACCGATACCAGCACTGCCCAATTGGGCAAGATCGAGGTGACGGGCACGCGCATCAAGCGCACCGACGTGGAGACGGCGCAGCCGGTATCCATCATCACCCAGAGCCAGATCAAGGCGTCGGGTTTGACCTCCATCGGTGACGTGCTGCAGCAGGTGTCCTCCTTCGGCGCCGCGCTCAACACCCAGTTCAATAACGGCGGCGACGGCGAGACCCGCCTCGACCTGCGCAACCTCTCCCCGGTCCGCTTGCTGGTGTTGCTGAACGGCCAGCGCGTGGACTCCGGCGTGAGCGGCGCGGTGGACTTGAACAACATCCCGTCCGCCATCATCGACCACGTGGAAGTGCTGCAGGACGGCGCGTCCGCGATCTACGGTTCCGACGCCATCTCCGGCGTGGTGAACATCATCACCGTGAAGAACTACAACGGTGCTGAAGCGAACGCCTTCTTGGGCGAATTCGACGGCAAGAACGACGGCGGCGGCTGGGATGGCAAGACCCAGTCCTATGACTTCACCATCGGCACCAGCGGCGACAAGTCGGGTGTGGTGATGAACATCGCCTACGTGAACCAGAGCCCGATGTTCGCGGGCAACCGCAGCATCTCCAAGGAGCCCTTGATCGGTGGCGGCAATGCGTCGGGCAGCTCCGGCGCAGCCGGCGGCCGCTTCATCGTCTACGGTCGTGGCAATCAGACGGGCACTGTCCTCAACAACCCGGGTTGCACCTTCTACGGCAGCGTGAGCGCGACGGTCTGCGACCTGACCCCGAAGGTCCCGGGCAATACCTCGAAGACCAACACGATCTCGAGCCTGCGTGCGTTCGGCGACGACGGACAAGTTCAACTATGCTCCGTTGAACTACCTGGTGACGCCGAATGAGCGCACCAGCATGTTCGTGCAGGCCCACTATGACCTGGCGGACAACCTGACGTTCAGCACCATGGGCATCTACAACAACCGCGTGTCGCAGCAGCAGTTGGCGCCCGAGCCCGCTGTTCCTGGGAGGCGGTGGTAGCAGCTTCTCCAACGGCCAGGCCCTGTCCGTCTCGAAACTGAACCCCTACAACCCGTTCGGCATCGGCCTCATCGGCGTCTCGCAGTTCTCCAGCGGCAAGACCGGTGGCGGCAAGCCGGTCCCGCTGCCCTCCTGCTACGTGCCAAAGTTGCGATCAGTTGGCTTTGATCGGTCGTCGTCCGCTGGAACTCGGCAACCGCGTGTTCAACCAGGATGTGCAGAGCTTCGCGTTCCGCGGCGGCTTCAAGGGCTACTTCAATATGCTCGGCAACGAGTGGGATTGGGATGCCAACTATAACTACGGCAAGAACTACGAGTCCGACGTGACCAATGGTCTCGTGAACACCGAGCGCCTGCAGACGGCTCTCGGCAGCGCGAGCGATGCCGGTGGCGGCGCCACCACCAACACCGCGCCCTGCACCATCAACGGTCAGGCGGCTCCAGGTTGCACGCCGTTCAATATCTTCGGCGGCTACGAACCTGGACGGTGCGGGCAGCATCACCCCGGCCATGGCGAAGTACGTGCTGTTCGAAGCACATGACGTCGTCCAGGAAGTGATGCGTGACTACACCGCGAACATCAGCGGTGATCTGTTCGACATGCCGGCGGGTCCCTTCGGTATCGCCTTCGGTGTCGAATCCCTGGAACATGATGCTTACGCACATCCGGATGCGTTGACCCAGGAAGGCAACACCAGCGGCAACGTGACCCAGCCCTCGAACGGCCGTGAAGGCACGAAGGCGGAGTACGTCGAGTTCAACATCCCGCTGGTGACCGACGCCCCGTTGATGAAGGACGTGAGCTTGGACTTGGCTGAGCGCTGGTCGCAGTTCAATTGGGAAGGCGGCAACCTGGGCGATACGCACGTCGGTCTGCAGCATACGGCCGACGACGCCTCCGGTCGCGCGGCCCTGCGTTGGCAGGCTGGACCGACGCCTGTTGCTGCGTGGCAGTCCTGGTCTCAGGGCTTCCGCATCCCCAGCGTCAGTGAGTTCTTCCTGGGTAACAGCGACAGCTTCCCTGGCTTGAGCGATCCTTGCGCGGGTCCGACCGGCACCAAGCCGGGCACCGTGGGTTGCAGCAACGGCCATGTGGTACAGCCTAACGGTCAGATCAAGACCACTGTCGGCGGAAATGCGGCCCTCACCCCGGAGCGCTCCATCTCCCGGACCGTGGGCTTCGTCTACAACCCGACCTGGATCCCTGGCTTCGACTTCAGCCTCGATTACTGGAAGATCGAGCTGCTGAATGCGGTGTCCGTGATCGGTGGACAGGTGATCCTGAACGGTTGCTATGCCGGTAACGCGGCGTACTGCAAACTGATCACCCGCGGCGCCGGTCCCCAGGGCAACAGCTCTGCAGGTAGCTCGATCACTGACATCATCAACACCAACGTGAACATCGGTGGGATCAAGACTGAGGGCGTGGACCTCAGCACCCACTACAAGTTCCCGTCGAGCTCTGCTGGCGACTTCAAGGTCGGCCTGGATTGGACGTTCACCAAGTCGTACGTGTTGACCACCCCGTTCGGTTCTGGCGCCCTCAGCAGCCAGGAACTGTCTGGTACTACCGGCGGTGGCGGCAGCACGGTGACTGGCGGCTTCCCGAAACAGCGTGCGACCGTCAACCTGGCGTGGAACTCCGGCGACTGGTCGGCCACCTGGGCGATGGAGTACATCGGCCACATGATCGAGGACTGCAACGGCGTGTACGCCTTCTTCGGCGCGAAGACGGCGTTGGCTGAGGCACTGGTCGCAGCGCGTTGCACAGGGCAGCCGACCAACACTGCCTTTGGCTCGTTCCCGTTCGATGGCGCAGAAAAGGTGCCGACGAACCACATCGGTGCGACGACCTATCATGACGTATCGGCCACTTATCACGTGGATAGCATGAATACCGACTTCACCTTCGGTATCCGCAATCTGTTCGATAAGGAGCCCCCGATCGCCATGTCGGCCTTCGCCAACAGCTTCCTGCCCACGTACTATCGCGCTCCCGGCCGCTTCTTCTACGGCCGCGTGGGTGTGAAGTTCTGATGCAGTAGCTTAATAACTAAGAAAGATGATATTGAGCGGCCCCGGAAACGGGGCCGCTTTTTTTAACGCCTAGGAAGGCGTTACGTCGCGGAGCACAAGGAGGTGCGAGAGCGACGCATCACAGGTTGGTTCAATGGCAGCTGGCAGAGGTACGTGAGCGGCGTGTAACAGGTTGGTACAGAGATCAATCGCTGGACGTGCGGGAGCATCTCAGGTGGCGTACTGATGACGCCTAAGCAAGAGAGAGAGCAGGCTATTAATCTTTGCGGGTCTTGCGCAGGCGCAGGGAAGGTTCGAAGGCAGGTTCATCCGCATATCTCACCCAGGCGTTGAATGCCACGGTGATGCGTTCCCGTTCTCCGCGATAGAGCGAGACTTCATGCAGCAGATAGGAAGGGAAGAGCAGGAGCTGGCCTGGTTTCAGATCGAAAGCGATGTCACCGAAAGTGAAGGGTGAGCGCAGCTGGGCATTGCCCGGATCGAGATACATGCTGGCGGTAGTGCGGCTTTCCATGAAGCGCAGGCTGCCGTTATTGGAGCCTTCCGTCACGGCATCGCCCGGATCCACGCAATACACGCCAGACCAGGACGCCATAGGATGGTTGTGCTGGGCGGTATAGCCCCCGTTACGTGTGAGGTGATACCAGCTGTGGTGGAAGATGCGCAGATCGGCCATGTCCTCGGCGCTATAGCCGTTCATCTGGGAGATCACATAGCCCAAGGTCTGCAGGCAGAACTGAGCGAGTTGCTTGATCTCCGGTTGGTCCTTGTGGAAAAGGTCGAAGCTGCTCTCGTAGACCGCGACCTTGACCACCTGGGTGGGTAAGGAAGTGCGCTTCTGGCTGGCGTCCTGTTCCCATCGCAGGAATAGCTCCCGCAGGCTTTGGTTCAGAGCCTGACAATCCGGCATGAAGCTATGGATGATGGGGGAGGCGAAGGCCTGGGTGACGCCGATTCCAGGAGGGTTCATGGATGCAAGATGCCTGCCTGGGTGGACTGTCCAAACCATATTAAAAGACAGGCTGGCCGTTTACAATCGAGCCAGGGCCCAAGGTTCCTCTCCAATAGCGGGAAGGTCGATTCATGCAGGCTACACGGCGGCATTCCATCGAAGGCCGGGAGATCCGGGTATACGACGGTCTGCTCCCCATGGAGGGCATACACGCCCTGACAGCCGCCTTCCAGGAAGGGGCGTTCACTCGCGATGAATTTGCCCGCCCGGAGACTGCTGCTTTCCTCCACTGGATACTCAAGATACCCCTGGAGACGGCGGTCCGCCTGCCCGTGTACAAGCCCACGCTGGAGGCCGCTCAGGACATCTCCGGTGGCACCGCCTATAGCGTGTATCGTTGCTACTGCAACCATGCCGCCTACGGCGACATGCTGTTCACCCATACGGATTGCGAACCCGGCGTGAAGGATTTCACTGCGCTGTGGTATATCGCGCCGGAATGGGACGTGGAGTGGGGTGGTGAGACGCTGTTCTTCAATTCATCTATGGACGCGGAAGTCGCTGTCAGCCCACGTCCCGGACGTCTCGTGGTCTTCGACGGCGCCATCGTGCATGCGGGCCGTCCGCCAAACCGTATCTGCTACGCGCCCCGTTATACCCTGGCCTTCAAGCTCGAGCCGGCGAAATGAGCGTTCAGCCGGCGCTACCGTAATCGCGTTCCAAGTGTTGGATCACGCCTAACAAGGTCGTCACGCACGCGCGTTCTGCCGATGTGAGCTGCGGGTTCCAGACGTCGAGGATGAGAACCGCCCGAACTTCACCGCTCTTGTTCCACGCCTCGTGCCTGAAACTATCGTCGAACACCAGGCACTGACTTTCTTCCCAGCCCCGGGTCTCATTGCCGACACGGATCGCGCAGTCACCTGGCACCACCAGCGGCAGATGCACGGCAAGCTTGTAGTTGGCCAGGCCGTAGTGGGGGGGTATCTGGGCGCCCGGCTTCAGTATCGAGAAGAAGACTTCCGGCGAGTGCCCTGATGTGCGGGTCAGTGGCAGCTTCTCGATCGCCTTGAGGGTAGCGGGGCAGCGCTGGCAGTTCTCTTCGACCCGCGCACCCGCTTTATAGAGGTGGAACGAGCTCCATTGCAAGGAGCGGTTGAGCTCCGTCCACTGGGCTGCATCCGGGACATCCAGTTCCACGTAAGGTTTGAGGCCGTCGGGGGTCTTCAATATCCCAAGGAGTTCGGCTCGGATATCCGCGGTGGCGGCTTCCAACCCGGCACTCCAGTCGAATTCAGAGCGCTCGAAGAAAGCGCGCGGCTCCAGTCCCGGGAAGTACAGGAACGCCGGACGCTGCAGGGCATGCCGGTATTTAGGCTGCTGCCTTCCCGTATAGAGCGCCAGGAATTCATCTACGCGCTGCAGCTCCTTATCGGCATATTCCGCCCGCAGGGGTGCCATGGCCGCATCCAGCAGGCGCTGGGTCGTCTGGACGATGAATGCATCTGCATGGGAAGCGAGCGCCTGCAGGTGAGGAGGCATCTTCGCGAGTTGTGCAGGGTCGCGCAGCTCTGGAGCCTGTTTGAAGGCCTTGAAATATGCTTGCGTCGCTTCCTGATCGCGACCCAAGGTTTCCAATAAGGTGGCTTTGCGCAGCAGGGCATGGGGGAAGATGGGCTGCAACTCCAGGGCTCTCTCATAGGCCTGGAGGGATTTCTGGTCATCACCCCGCGTCCTGTGCACTACGCCCAGGTTCATATAGGTGAGGGCGCGCTTGGGGTTAGCCTGCAGGGAGCGTTCCAGCAATTGCAGACTGAGGTCGGATTCGCCACGACCATGGGCACTCATGGCGAGGAAATCGAGAGCGCCGATGTGATAGGGAGCGATGCTGGAGATGCGCTCATACACCTTGATGGCTTCTTCTGTCTGCCCGCGGCGCACCAGTTCGGCGGCGCTCTCGTTCAGGATGGCTACTTGCTGTGCGATGGCTGGGGTATCTTTCTGGTCTTGCATGGGAGTGTCAGGTGCTTTTGGGAGGGTTCGGGGTTTGTCGCAATATTACGTGCGGAAAAGCAGCTATGCTACTTCCCAAGCTCGGCCGCTATTTTAACCGTATCGGCAGCTCTCGGCATAACGTGTAGAGGCGGAACCCATGCCCAGTCCAGAAGAATTAGCGGCGCGGCCTGAGTATCTCCTCAATGGTGTGGACCTGCCCCGGCGGGAATTAGAGTTCCTGCACCTCGATCCGGGTGCCTACCGGGATTCCGCGTTCCTGGATCACCGGCTGCGTTCACAGATGCGCGAGCCCCTGCGCGTCCCGCTGGATGCCATGATGAAGCTGGTCCTCGGACCGACTCTGCAGCGACCCATGGATTACATCTTCCACACCTCCTTCTGCTGCTCGACCCTAATCTCCCGTTGCCTGGATATGGAAGGGGTGAGTTGCGGCCTGCGGGAGCCCGCGGTCTTGATGCAGATGGCCAATGGGAAGCGCTTGGGCTCGACTGGTCCAGATCGGCAGGCGGTGCTGGACACCATCTTGATCTTACTGGGGAAATGCGCCGCACCCGGCGAGGTGCCGGTGATCAAGCCCACGAATGCCGCCAATAATCTCGCGGAAGATGTGCTGCGCATGCCCGGGACCCAGGGCACGCTGCTGCTCTACTCGAACTTGAAGTATTTCCTGGTCTCCATACTCAAGAAAGGCGAGCCGGGGCGTGCTTTCGTCAGGATGTTGTTCGGAGTGATCCGGGCAGACTCGGAGCGTACCCGTTCCCTGGATCCGGAAGCCCTGTCGCGGCTCACGGACCTGCAGATAGCCGCCTTCACCTGGTATGCCCAGATGGATGCCTATCTGCGGTTGCTGGAGCAGTTCCCCGAGAAACGCATCGCGACCCTGGATTGCGACGTCTTCCTCGCGGATCCCGTGGCGACCCTGGTCAAGCTCTGCGGCCTGTTCGGCATCGAAGCAGACGAGGATAGGTTGACTGGGATCGTGGACGGGGCCTCTGTTCACCAAGTCGTCGAAGAACAGCAAGGACGATTACGACGCCGCGGTACGGGAGGCGGAGTACCAGGCTGTCTTGAAAGAGAATGATGAAGCTATAGAAGCGACGCTGGCATGGAGCGCACGTCTGCGCCCTGAAGGCGCCATCGAACTGCCTTTGCCGCGGGCTCTTTGAGCGACGTCAGCCAGAGCGCGGGCGGCTCAGACCCCATCCAGTGATGGCGTAACGCGCTCTGGTAGCCGCAGGTGTCACGAGATTCACGTGATGCCACATGGGTACCCGGAAGAGGGAGAGGGAGTTGAACGTCGGGAGGTAGGTCTCGGTGACCGTGCCGTCTTCTTCCACGAACTGCAGCAAACCACCCCAGTCCGCCTGCCAATCTTTTGTCAGGTTGATGACGTAGGCGACTTCCCGGTATTGATTGTTCACCTGATCAGTATGCTTCCGGAGGAAATGTCCGGGCATGTAGCGCGTGGCCTGGGCGTCGGCTCCCTGGATGTTCGCTACACCGGTGACGGCCCGCAACAGCTGCACATAGGCAGGCGAGTTTATCCACTCCACCATGCGATGCAGGATGGAGTTCGGATCGCGCCGCTCTTTATAAGCAGTGATCATCATGTAACTGTTGTAGAGGAACTGGAACTTGTCAGGACCTCTGACCTGCACCCGCTGGTCCAGCAGCGCCCAGTCGCTCGCCGTGTAGCGCGCGACTTCTTCAGCGGCGAGCAACTTGTTCTTCTCGCCATCTATATAAGCCAGGCCCCAGGGCACTTGGTCCTCAAGGCAACGGTATAAGGCTTCCGCCGCCTCCGGCACCAGGAGATCGTGGATCTGTATGCGGTTCTTCCGGCTGAATTCCTCGGCCAGTGAGCGCAGGTCTAGAGCCGGATTTAGCATGGGGTCGGGATGGGAGAGTTCAGGCTCAGATGAAAATAGCAGGTATCCGGGGATTTTGCAGTAAGACCCGTAAAGGACGCTAATATAGGTCTGCATGCGCGGTTGCCGCAGCAGGGTGGTTCGGATGACCGGCGAAAAGAGCGAGAGCATGACCCGAGGGTTGTTCCAGCAGGCGGTGGAATTGTTCACCCGTGGCCGGCATGCGGACGCGGCTTCCATGCTCGCCAAAGCCACGGGCGATCCCGAAGCCCAGAACCTCCTGGGAGTCATGTGCCTGAACGGCATGGGCGTGGCGCAGGATCCGCGCCGCGCCGCGCAGCTGTTCGGCGAAACCGCCGAGCGCGGGCTCAAGGAAGGTCATTACAACCTCTGCAACCTGTTGTACAACGGTCTCGGTACCACGCGAGATGAGACGCGTGCTCAGGCACATCTCCTCACCGCCGCGCAGATGGGCCATCGTCCGGCCTTGCGCAGCTTAGGGTATCTCTATCACCTGATGGGATCTGAAGCGCGCTGGCAGCGACTCTCGACGATGTGTTTCCGTCGTGCTGCCGAAGCCGGTGATCCCCTGGCGAAATATGCCTTAGGTATGCGTTTCGCCCAGGGACATGGCACAGCTATCGATGTGGCTGCTGCGCGGCGCTGGTTATCTGCTGCAGCCCAGGACCGGGTTTACCTGGCGCAAGGGCGTCTTGCTGAGTTGGGTGTGAAGACGCCGACCGCTGCTGCTGTACTCGATGATCAAGACCTGGAGCTCACAGCTTTCAGTCTTGCATCGGGGGAGACGCTCCAGGCATCCCGTGCGGCGGGGTTCATGTCGGAATACGCTCATGCTCTCGATCCCTATCTCTGCGATCACCTGATCAACACGGCGACGCCGCAGCTCGCGCCTTCCGGCGTGGTGGACCCTGCTACCGGCAACGCTCTACGCTCGGAGCTGCGCACCAGCTACTCCATGCACTTCCAGCCGAACATGTATGACGCGCCGGTGGCCGAGTGCTTGCGGCGCATCGCACGCATCGCTGGCGAGCCGCCGGAGCACGCCGAACCTCTGGGTGTGCTGCGCTATGGTCCCGGCCAGGAATACCGGCCCCACTACGATTATTACGACGACGACCAGCATGCGGCCCAGCGCACCACCACAGTGTTCGTCTATCTGAACCACGTGAGCGAGGGTGGCGGCACCGAATTCCCACGCTTGGGGTGGTGGTGGAGCCGCAAGCGGGGCAAAGCGGTGAAGTTCCTGAACTGCGATGCCGACGGCAAGCCGAACCCGGAGACCCTGCACGCGGGCCTGCCGGTGATCCGCGGGGAGAAGTGGCTCGCCACCCTGTGGTTCTGGGACCGACCTTTCCACTGGTTCGCCTGAGCTGAAATCCGCATTCCCCGCTGCGGAAAAACCCCGGCGTTCCTCTTTTTAGGCGGTTGGGCTACACTATCCGCTCGCGGCCTGAGCTGGCGTTCCCTCAAGAAGAACACCGTAAGACTCTTGAAATCGTTGCCATTTTCATCGTTATCGCGGGCGCGTTTTCCGCTGGCCGCCCGATGCAACTGACTGGCGAAAATGAGCGAATCACTGCAATCACGTCTGGATACGACCCTCTTCTTCGGCGGCAACGCGCCCTACGTCGAAACCCTGTATGAGCAGTACCTGAGCGACCCGGCGTCGGTGTCTCAGGCCTGGCGCGAGTATTTCCAGAAGCTCCAGGCCGGCGCCCGCGAAGTGCCACGCGCACCGGTGGAAGCCGAACTGCTGGCGAACGCCCATGCGCCGCGCCTGGCCGCCGCCGGCGGCACCGGCTTCGATCACCAGGCTGCCGACAAGCAGGCAGCGGTCATCCGCCTCATCGGTGGCTTCCGCGGCCGCGGCCATCTGCACGCGAAGCTCGATCCCCTAGGGCCTGACTCCGCTGCCCGAGGTGCGCGGATCTGACCTTCGGCTTCCATGGCCTCAGCGAATCGGATATGGACACGGTGTTCAGCACCGTGTCCCTGGCCGGTCCCGATCGCCGACCCTTACGCGACATCCTGCAGATGCTGCAGCAGACCTACTGCCGCACCATCGGTTTCGAGTTCTCCCATGTGAGCGACAGCGCTGAGCGCCTCTGGCTCAAGAGCCGCATCGAAACCAAACGCCAGCCGTTCTCGACTGACGAGCGTCTCACCATCCTCAAGAACCTGACGGCCGCCGAAGGCCTCGAGAAATACCTGCACACCAAGTACGTGGGGCAGAAGCGCTTCTCCCTGGAAGGCGGCGACTCCCTCATGCCCTTGCTGCACGACGTGGTGCAGAAAGGCGGGGCAGCCGGCATCCAGGAGATCGTGGTAGGCATGGCCCATCGTGGGCGGCTCAACGTGCTCATCAACCTCCTGGGTAAATCGCCCAAGGAACTGTTCCTGGAGTTCGAAGGCGTGCACGAGCACACCGACGGTTCCGGCGACGTGAAATACCACATGGGCTTCTCGTCTGACATCAAGACCCCCGGCGGCAACGTGCATCTGGCGCTCGCCTTCAACCCCTCGCACCTGGAGATCGTGAACCCGGTGGTGGAGGGCTCGGTGCGCTCCCGCCAGGACCGTCGCAACGACAGCAAGGGCGAGAAGATCCTGCCGGTGCTGGTGCATGGTGATGCCGCCTTCGCCGGTCAGGGTGTGAACATGGAGACCCTGCAGCTCTCCCAGACCCGCGGCTTCCGCACCGGCGGTACGCTGCATGTGGTGCTGAATAACCAAGTGGGCTTCACCATCAGCCGGCCTGACGACGCGCGTTCGACGCCGTATTGCACCGATCTAGCCAAGATGCTGGAAGCCCCGGTGTTCCATGTGAACGGCGACGATCCTGAGGCGGTGATCTTCGTCACGCGTCTCGCGATGGATTACCGGCAGACCTTCCATAAGGACGTGTTCATCGACCTCGTGTGCTATCGCCGTCATGGCCACAACGAGGCGGACGAACCTTCTGCCACCCAGCCGGTCATGTACCAGCACATCAAGGCCCACGCCACGCCGCGTACCATTTATGCCGACACGCTGGCCCAGCAGGGCGTGCTCACGGCTCAGGCTGCCACGGACATGTCCGAGCAGTACCGTAAGGACCTGGATGCGGGCAAGCCGGTGGCCCCGGATATCACCGAGTACGTGCGCAACGAATACAGCGTCGATTGGTCGCGCTTCCAGAAGCGCATGCCCAACGAACCCACGGATACCCGCCTGGAGAAGGCGCGTCTGAAGCCGCTCACGGACGGCATGGACGCAGTGCCGGCGGGCGTCGAGCTGCATCCGCGGGTCGCCAAGATCTACGACGACCGGCGCAAGATGGCTGCGGGCGAATTGCCCATGGACTGGGGCTTCGCTGAGACCTTGGCTTACGCGAGCCTGCTCACCAGTGGCTGCGCCGTGCGTCTCACGGGCCAGGACAGCGGTCGTGGTACCTTCTTCCACCGCCATGCGGTGCTGCACAACCAGAAAGACGACAGCACCTGGGTGCCCCTGCAGCATCTGGCGCCGGATCAGAAGCGCATCACCATCACCGACTCGCTGCTCTCGGAAGAAGCGGTGATGGGTTTCGAATACGGTTATAGCACTGCCGATCCGGACGTATTGGTGATCTGGGAAGGCCAGTTCGGCGATTTCGCCAACGGCGCCCAGGTAGTCATCGACCAGTTCATGGCCGCCGGCGAAGCCAAGTGGGGGCGCCTCTGCGGTCTCACCCTGTTCCTGCCTCATGGTTATGAAGGCCAGGGCCCGGAGCATTCCTCTGCGCGCCTGGAGCGCTACCTGCAGCTCTGCGCTGAGCACAACATGCAGGTCTGCGTACCCTCGACGCCGGCGCAGATGTTCCACATGCTGCGTCGCCAGGCCCTGCGTCCGTTCCGTAAACCCCTGGCGGTGATGACCCCCAAGAGCCTGTTACGCCACAAGCTCTCGGTCTCGTCGCTGCAAGACCTCACCGATGGCCGCTTCCAGCTCCTCATCCCGGAAGTGGACGATATCAAGGCCGCCAAAGTGGAGCGTGTCGTGTTCTGCGCCGGCAAGGTCTATTACGACTTGCTGGAAGCGCGTCGCGCTGCCCAGCTGGACGACGTGGCCATCGTGCGCATCGAGCAGCTCTATCCCTTCCCCCAGACGGAATACGCCGAGACCCTCAACGGCTATCCCAATGCCCGCGAGATCGTCTGGTGCCAGGAAGAGCCCGGCAACCAGGGTGCGTGGTACCAGATACGCCATCGTCTGCAGGAAGCGCTCAAGCCCAAGCACGTGCTGAGCTACGCGGGCCGAACGCCGTCGGCGTCCACCGCGGCCGGCTACATGGAATTGCATGTGCAACAGCAGAAACAATTGATCCAGGATGCGCTCGGCACCGCGGTGGCGAAGCAGGGCGCCGCGGCGAAGTCACGACCCAGCTTGATAAAGTCTTAATGGAGAAGGCATGAGCATCGAAGTCAAAGTCCCCCAGCTTCCCGAATCCGTTCAGGATGCGACCCTCGTCAACTGGCACAAGAAAGCCGGCGACGCGGTGAACCGCGACGAGAACCTGGTGGACATCGAGACCGACAAGGTGGTGCTGGAAGTGCCCGCGCCGGTGTCCGGCGTGTTGAAAGAGATCCGCGTGAAAGACGGCACTACCGTGGGCGCCGGCCAGGTGATCGCCATCTTGGAAGAGGGCGCTGGCGCCGCTGCCGCACCCATCGCTCCCAGGGCCGAAGCCAAGCCCGCGCCAGCCCAAGCTGCTGCTCCCGTGCCACAAGCGGCCGCTCCAGCGGTCCAGGCTGCAGGTGGTGACATGCCGCTCAGTCCCTCTGTGCGTCGCTTGGTGGAAGAGAACAAGCTCGATCCGTCCCAGATCAAGGGTAGCGCCCGGGATGGTCGCCTCACCAAGGGCGATGTGTTGGATTACATGACCAAGCGTGGTGCCGAGCCCACTGTGGCGTCCGCACCCTCGATGGCATCTGCTCCTGCTGCCCGCGGCTCTTTCGTCGGTCGTCAGGATCGCCGCGTGCCCATGACACGCATGCGCGCCCGCATCGCCGAGCGTCTCTCCGAGTCCCAGGCTTCCACCGTCATGCTCACCTCCTTCAACGAGGTAGACCTGACCGAGGTGATGGCCCTGCGCAGCCGCTACAAGGAGAAGTTCGAGAAGGAACATGGCGCGAAACTGGGCTTCATGTCCTTCTTCGTGAAGGCCACCGTAGAGGCCCTCAAGAAGTACCCGGTGGTGAACGCCTCGGTGGAAGGCAACGACATCGTCTATCACGACTACTGGGACGTCAGCGTAGCTGTGTCCACGCCCCGTGGCCTCGTGACACCGGTGCTGCGTGATGCGGACCAGATGAGCTTCGCTGACATCGAGAAGACCCTGGCGGACATGGCCGTGCGCGCCCGTGATGGCAAGATCAGCATCGAAGAGCTTACCGGCGGCACCTTCACCATCACTAACGGCGGCGTGTTCGGCTCGCTGTTCTCCACGCCCATCATCAACCCGCCCCAGAGCGCCATCCTCGGCATGCATGCCATCAAGGAGCGCCCGGCGGTGGTGGACGGGCAGGTGGTGGCCCGGCCCATGATGTACATCGCACTCACCTATGACCATCGCATCGTCGACGGCAAGGAAGCAGTGCTGACCTTGGTCTCCATCAAGGATTCCCTGGAAGACCCGGCCCGCTTGGTTCTCCAGATCTAATACCCATATATACGGTCACACGCTGCGGCCTGACCCTTCAAGAGGCAGGCCGCCTGACATCCAAGAGGAATAGCCATGAGCCAGTCATTTGATGTCGTCGTCATCGGCGGCGGCCCCGCGGGATACGTCGCTGCCATCCGTGCCGCCCAGAACGGTCTCAAGACCGCCTGCGTGGACAACTGGAAGAACCAGGACGGTAAACATGCCTTCGGTGGCACCTGCCTGAATGCGGGTTGCATCCCCTCCAAGGCGCTCCTGGAATCCTCCGAGATGTACCACAAGGCGAGCCATGAGTTCGCCGCCCACGGCATCAAGACCGGCGCCGTGAGCATGGATATCAGCGCCATGCAGGCCCGCAAAGCCAAGATCACCACGAGCCTCACGGGCGGCATCGCCCAGCTCTTCAAATCCAACAACGTCACCGGCATCCGTGGCACCGGCCGCCTGCTCAAGGGCAATAAGGTCGAGATCACGGACTTCGAGGACCCGAAGAAGAAAGAGATCATCGAAGCCAAGCACGTGGTGCTGGCGGCCGGCTCCGAGCCCGTGGAACTCAAGATCGCGCCTTTCGATCGCAAGGATATCGTGGATTCCTGGGGTGCTCTCGATTTCACTGAAGTGCCGAAGCGTCTCGGCGTCATCGGCGGCGGCGTCATCGGCCTCGAGCTTGGCAGCGTCTGGCATCGCCTGGGCGCGGAAGTCGTGATCCTGGAAGCCATGGATAACTTCCTGTTCATGGCCGACCAGCAAGTGGCCAAGGATGCGGAGCGTCAATTCCGCAAACAAGGTCTGGACATCCGTCTGGGTGCCAAAGTGAGCGGTACCGAGAAGGGCAAGTCCGGCATCAGCGTCAGCTACGACGACAAGGACGGCAAGCAGAAGATCGAAGTGGATAAGCTCATCGTGGCTGTGGGCCGTCGCCCCGCCACCAAGAACTTGCTGGAAGAAGGCACTGGTGTCGCTCTGGATGAGCGCGGCTTCATCAAGGTCGATGATGAGTGCCGTACCGGCACCAAGGACATCTGGGCCATCGGCGACTGCGTGCGCGGACCCATGCTGGCCCACAAGGGTTCCGAAGAAGGCGTCATGGTGGCCGACCTGATCGCTGGGAAAATCTCAGAGATGAATTATGACGTCATCCCCTCGGTCATCTACACCTGGCCCGAGATCGCCTGGGTGGGCAAGACCGAAGAAGAGCTCAAGAAGAAAGGCGTGCGCTACAAGACCGGGAGCTTCCCCTTCGCGGCCAACGGCCGTGCCAAGGCCATGGAAGCCGCGTCCGGCATCGTGAAGATGCTGGCCCATGCGGACAACGATGAGATCCTGGGTGTACACATCGTAGGGCCCATGGCCTCGGAGATGATCGCCGAAGCGGTGGTGGCCATGGAGTTCCGTGCCAGCGCCGAAGATCTGCAACGGACCATCCATGCCCACCCGACCCTGTCGGAGTCCATGCATGAAGCCTCTTTGTCCGTCGACAAGCGGGCCATCCACGCTATCAACAAATGAACATAAGCCGACATGGTTGATCCAAGAAAGCGCTGTGAAGCGCTTTCTTTTTATTGCCACCCGCGGGAGTGCAGAGTAGGGTGAAGCGGCCATGCGGAATCTCTCCTGCATACTGCTTCTCTTCCTGACCGGATTCGCCGTGCTCAGCAGCAGTGCTGCCGTGCCCGATCACGCCGTGGTCTTCATCTATCACCGCTTCGGCGATGATCGCTATCCCAGTACAGACACGCGTACTGAGCAATTCCGTGCCCAGCTGGATTGGCTCGCCGCGAATCACTATCAAGTCTGGTCACTGCCGCGCATCGTGGAATACCTCAAGGACGGCAAATCCATCCCCGATCACGTGGTGGCCATCACCGTGGACGATGCGTTCCAATCGTTCTACGACCATGCCTATCCCTTGCTCAAGGCCCGCGGTTGGCCTTTCACGGTGTTCGTCAGTACGGGCCCCCTGGATGCGAAATCCTCGGACTTCATGAGCTGGGATGAACTCAGGGAGATGGCCAAGAACGGCGCTAACTATGGCGACCACACCGTGGACCACGGACATCTTCCGTTCCGCAACCATGGGGAGACCGACATGGCCTGGGCGGATCGGATACGCGCAGATATCGAGGATGCTCAGGCGCGCTTACAGGCAGAGTTGGGCAAAGATGTGAATTCGAATCCCAAGCTCTTCGCTTATCCCTATGGCGAGTACACCGATGAAGTGGTGAAGCTCGTGAACGGCTTGGGCTATGTGGCCTTTGGTCAGCAGGCGGGTGTGATGAGTGCGCCCTTGGATCCCCGAGCGCTGCCCCGCTTTCCCATCGATGAACACTATGGAGACGTAGCCGGCTTCGCGCTCAGGGCCGCGGCCCTGCCTCTGCCCATCAAATCCTTGAGCCCCTGGGACCCGCAGCTAGGCCATGAGAATCCGCCGCGGTTGGAGATAGACCTGGAAGCGGGCGCGGTGCCGCCGGAGTCGCTGCACTGCTTCCTGAATGGTCCACCCATGCAGATCACTTGGACTGATGCGGACAAGAGTCGGTTCACTCTCAAGGCCGATACGGCCATCCCTGAAGGACGCGGGCGCTATAACTGCACAGCCTTGGTGAAAGGGCGTTATTACTGGTACAGCCATATGTGGCTACTCGCCCCATCGGACTGAGAAAGAAGCAGGCTTATTGATCGAGAGAAGTGAGAGACAGGTTGCCCAGCTTGTCCAATTCACTGCTGTGCAGCATCGCGCGGATGTCGTTCACGTACATGTCGCCGGCGGTGGAATAGCGATCCAGTGCGCCCGCCAACTCGAAGGGATCCAGGGGCTTGCCCGCGGCCCGCATGTCTGCGCGCAGGTCGCGGAAATCCGTGTAAGCGAAGCCGATGTCTATGTTGTGCAGGTAGGCCCGTACCGAGGCCTCGATGTCCGGATAGACCCGCACCAGGTGAGTGGCGTCGTCCGGCCGGTTCAGGGGGACCGAGCCCGCGTCTTCGTTCCAGGTCCAGATACCAAACAGGTTGTTGGATTCCAGGGCGAACCTGGAAGTGCCCCAGCCGCTCTCTTGAGCAGCCTGGGCCAGCACCAGGGATACGGGCACCACGTCCACGCGTCGGAGCAACGTGTCCCTCACTTTCGGATCGTTGAGATCACCGTCCACCCGGTAGCGGTCCGCGATGCGACCCACTTCCTGGCCGGCATCGCTATGCAGGTCTACCGCACCCTGACCGAATTGTTCCAACAGGAACACCCGTTCGTTCCAGATGCGGCCGTTCTCCACCAGCACGATGGGCAGCAGTGCCCGATAGAACACCGTCTTCTTCTGATCCTTATCCAGGGTGTCTAGGCCGTAGGGTAGGCTCTGGATGGCGTAGGGCGGCACGTTGTCCTGGGGCGGCCAAGCGTAATCCTCGCTGGAGAAGATGTTCTTGAGCGCCTCGGCGGAAGGGGGCTGGATGGGGATGAGTTCCACGCTGTTGGCCGCCGGCGCCTGGCTCACCCGGGCATGGCGGTATTCGCGGCTGATGACACCGGCCACCGTCAGGGGCAGCAGCGCCAAGAGGGCATAGCCCAGGGCACGGCTGAAGCGGGCCAGCTTCGATGGCGCGCGCTTCTGTGGAGCCCGTCCCGACGGGCGCTTTTTTCTGGTGGAACGCATGGGCGCAATGTATTACAGGGAGGGTCCGGAGCCAAGGGCAGCGTACGACCCATAGCAACCGCGCCGGGTCCTTAGCGCCATGTCCGTCAGCGGTCCTGGGTTATCCGCACCGCCCGCTGCATCCCCGGTATCTGCATCAGGCGGTTCAGGAGGCGGGAGAGTTGCGGCAGGCCCGAGATACCCACCGTGAGACGCAGGCGCAACATCCCTGTGTCCGCATCGGCGCGGGAGTCCAGTGCCATGAGACGCAGCTGCTCGTCCGCCAAGAGCGCCATGATGTCGTTCAGCAGGTTGCGACGCTCACGACCCTCCACCGCGATGTCCACCGGCTGGCCCTGACCGCTGTCTGCTTGCCAATGCACGTCCGTGAGCCGCTGCGGTGCGCGGGCGCCGAGGCGCGCCAGGCTCGCGCAACTCCGGCGATGTACGCTGATGCCATGGCCCTGGGTGATGTAGCCGCGGATCGCTTCCCCAGGTACCGGCCGACAGCATCTCGCTAACGACACCAGCACTTCGCCGCTCACACCCGGCAGCAAGACCGGAGGTCCGAGCTGACTGCGCCGACGCACTGTGCGCGCGGGCTTGATGGATACCGCCGGCCGTGTCTCTGCCAGCTCCCGCTGCAATGCGCCGGCGAGTTGCGCAGAGGAGAGATCGCCCGCGCCCAATGATGCGAACAGCTCTTCCAGGGAATCGAACTGGAAGTGTTTCAGCAGCCGGTCGTGGCGGAAGTCCCTTAAGCCCAGCCGCTCCAGTTCCCGTTCCAGGGTCTCGCGGCCATAGCTCACGTTCTGTCCGCGATCCTGCTGGCGGAAGAAAGCCCGCAGCTTGTCTCGGGCTCGAGGCGTGACGAGATAGCCGTACTGCGGGTTGAGCCAATCGCGACTGGGTTCGCCTTCCCGACTGGTCTGGATCTCCACCTGGTCACCGTCTTCCAGCACGTGGCTGATGGGCGTCATCTTGCCGTTGACCTTAGCCCCGCGGCAGCGGTGGCCCACGTCGGTATGCACGTAGTAGGCGAAATCCAGGGCTGTCGCGCCCCGCGGTAGATCGAAGACCGCGCCTTTGGGGGTCAGCACATAGACTCGGTCTTCCACCAGCTCCGTGCGGAAGCGTTCGATGAAATCCTCGTCGCCGCCGGGCGCCAGGAGCTGACGCATCCAACTGATGCGCGTCTCCAGGGCCGGGTCGTAATGCACGCCTTCCTTATAACGCCAGTGGGAGGCGACACCGAACTCCGCGTGACGGTGCATATCGCGGGTGCGTATCTGTATCTCCAGGGGCTTCGCATCCGGGACCCATCACCGCCGTGTGCAGGGAGCGGTAGTAGTTGTCCTTGGGGGCTGCGATGTAGTCGTCGAACTCCCGGGCGATGTGCCGCCACAGGCCGTGCACCACCCCGAGGGCCGCGTAGCAGGCCGCCACGTCGTCGACCAGTATCCGCAGGGCCAGGAGGTCGTACATCTCCTCGAAGGAGAGGCCCTTGCGCTGCAGCTTCCGCCAGATGCTGTAGATGTGTTTCGGCCGACCGGCCACCTCTGCCGATGATGCCGGCTTGCCGCAAGTTGGCGTGCAGGAGCTCCGCCGCCGAGGCCAGATAGGCCTCACGGCTGCTGCGCCGCTCCTTGAGCCACGCCGCCACCTGCCGATAGCCCTCCGGCTCCAGGTAGCGGAAGGCCAGATCCTCCAACTCCCACTTGAGTTGCCAGATCCCCAGGCGATTCGCGAGAGGTGCATAGATCTCCCGGGTGGTGAGGGCGAGGCGCCGTTGTAGCTCCGGCTCGGCACGTTTGGCGTTGCGCAGCTCGTGGAGTCGTTCCGCCGAGACGGATGAGGATCACACGTCCATCCCTGACCACCGCTAGCAACAGCTTGCGCAGGTTCTCAGCGTGACCGGGGGAGAGAGGGCTGTCATCCGGGTCCGGTATAGGTCTCGAGGCTCGGCAGGGCGAGCACCTTACGTACCAGGTCCGACGCTTCGGGTCCGAGCTTGCGTCTGCCATGGCATCCGGGCGGAATGCTGCCCGCGGCGACGAACGGTGCCGGCCATGCCGGCACGCACGATCCAGGGGTCGAGTTCGAGGCCTTCGAGCGCTTCGCCTATGCCTACGGCACGTTCATGCAACGCTGGCGGGCAAGCGTGCGGGATCAGCCAGATCGGAGAATAGATGCGTGAGCGCGGCGGCGGGGACGGAGCGTGACGGCATGACTTTACTAAAGCGCGTACGGGTGTCACATGGAGGCGTTTACCGGTATCATACCCACTTTGGAGCGGTTTTCGGCTTCGATTCTATGGAGATGCGCGCATGAGGTTCCAGCGTACCGGCCTGTTCTTGTTGCTCGCGGCCACGGCTTTTTCCGCCCAGGCCGCTGATCTCGATTTCAACCTGGGCAGCAACGCTGCCGCGGTGGACTACACCGCGAACCTGACGGATTCTGGCCTGGAAGGGGACCTGCTATACCTGCACCATACCAATAAGGTGGATATCGGCGCTGCCGGTCTCGACTTGGTGGGCAATGCCAGCCCCGTAGGCTCTCCGCTGATCTTCGGCGTGGGCGGCAAGGTGTTCTTCATCAACCCCAAGGCTGGCGAGGGCAGCGGCAGCGCCGTCGGCGTGGGGGCACATTTCCGTTACACATGGCCCACCTACAATCGGTTCGTGCTGGGTGGTGAGTTGTATTACGCACCCAACATCGTCTCCTTCCAGAACGTGAGCCACTTCATGCTGGTGGGCGTGACGGCGGGCTATGAGGTGCTGCGCAACGCCGACGTGTACGTCGGCTATCGCCACGTGTCGGCGTCCTTCAACAGTTCCGAGGACGTGACGCTGGACACCACGTTCATGCTGGGCCTGAACCTGACGTTTTGAGGGGCTTCTGACCCATGGCTGGACATAGCAAGTGGGCCAACATACAGCACCGCAAGAACGCGCAAGATGCGAAGCGCGGCAAGCTATTCACGCGCCTGATCCGGGAGATCACCACGGCTGCGCGCCACGGTGACCCTGATCCCGCGAATAACCCGCGTCTGCGTCTCGCCATCGACCGTGCACTCACCGCCAACATGACCCGCGACACCATCGAGCGCGCCGCCAAGCGCGGCTCCGGCGAAGATGGCGGCGCGGCCTACGAAGAGATCAGCTACGAGGGTTACGGCCCCGGTGGCGTCGCCATCATCGTGGAATGCATGTCCGATAACCGGACCCGCACCGTCGGCGAAGTGCGCCACGCTTTCGCCAAGCATGGCGGCAACCTGGGCGCCGATGGCTCCGTGAGTTATCTCTTCCACAAATGCGGTGTGCTGGCGTTCCCCGCGAGCGTAGGCGAAGACAAAGTGATGGAAGCCGCGCTGGAAGCTGGCGCCGAAGACGTGGTGAACGAAGACGGCATCGAAGTGCTGACCGATCCGGGCAGCTTCCTCAAAGTGAAAGAGTCCATGGAGAAAGCCGGTCTCAAGCCTGAGTCCGCCGAGATCACCATGCGGGCTTCAAACTCCGTTGCGCTGGATGTCACCCATGCCGAATCGGTGATGAAACTTCTCGAAGCGCTCGAGGGTCTGGACGACGTGCAGACCGTCTACTCGAACGCAGAATTCCCCGATGAGGTCCTCCAGGCCATGACCGGGTGAGTGCCGTATGGCGCGCATCCTCGGCATAGACCCGGGCTCGCTGGTGACAGGCTACGGTGTCATCGACAGCGAGGGGCAGACGCTCAAGTATGTGGATTGCGGTTGTGTGCGGCCCGAGAGCGGGGAGTTCGTGGATCGCCTCAAGGACATCTACTACGGTATCGGCAAGGTGGTGGAGACCTACCGACCGGATGAGATCGCGGTTGAGCGGGCCTTCGTGCACAAGAACGCGGACAGCGCCCTCAAACTCGGGCAGGCGCGAGCGGCGGCCATCTGCGGCACCCTCGTGAACCCCGTGGCGCTCTATGAATATACCCCTCGAGCGGTGAAACTCTCGGTGGTGGGTAAGGGCGGGGCCGGCAAAGATCAGGTGCAGCACATGGTGAAGATCCTGCTGGGCTTGAGGGGACAGTTGCAGGCAGACAGCGCGGATGCACTGGCGGTCGCGCTCTGCCATGCCTATGGGCGCAACCTCAGGCAGAAACTCGACCGCCTCGCGGAGGCTAAGCGATGATCGGTTTCCTGAGGGGTGTGATCCTGCGCAAACAACCACCTCATCTATTGGTGGAGGTGCACGGCGTCGGCTATGAAGTCGAAGCGCCCATGTCCACGTTCTACGACCTGCCGGAAGTGAACGCGGAAGTGACCTTGTTCACCCACCTCGTGGTGCGAGACGACGCGCATATCCTCTTCGGCTTCGGCACCGAGATGGAGCGGCGCTTCTTCCGCAGCCTCATCCGCGTCAACCGTATCGGTTCGAAACTGGCTCTGGCCATCCTGTCCGGTATCAGCGCCGACAGCTTCGTGAAATGCGTGCATGAGAACGACCTCGCGGCCCTCTCGCGGGTCCCGGGCATCGGCAAGAAGACCGCCGAACGCATCGTGGTGGAGATGCGCGACCGGCTGGATGAGATCGGCGTCGCCGCTTCGACCGGTCCCATGAACCCGCGGGATGAAGCCTTGAGCGCGCTGGTATCCTTAGGCTACAAGCCCCAGGAAGCGACCCAGATGCTACGCAATATCAAGGAAGAGGGTCTTAGCAGCGAAGAACTCATCCGCCGCGCCCTGCAGGGCGCGCTGCGCACAGGCTGATCCCTATATGACCGTCGAGCGCATCGTGACCACCCAGGGTAGTACCGAAGACGAGGCGGTGGACCGTGCCATCCGTCCGCGCACTCTCGCGGAATACGTGGGGCAGCCCGCAGTGCGCGAGCAGATGGATATCTTCATCGGCGCGGCCAGGAAGCGCGGCGATGCTCTGGACCACGTGCTCATCTTCGGCCCGCCGGGTTTGGGCAAGACCACTCTCGCGCACATCATCGCCCACGAGCTCGGCGTGAACCTGCGCCAGACCTCGGGCCCCGTGCTGGAGCGTCCCGGCGACCTCGCGGCTCTACTCACTAATCTTGAGCCCCGGGACGTGTTGTTCGTGGATGAGATCCACCGCTTGAGCGCCGTGGTGGAAGAAGTGCTGTACCCGGCCCTGGAAGATTACAAGCTCGACATCATGATAGGCGAGGGCCCCGCCGCCCGTTCCATCAAGCTCGACCTGCCGCCTTTCACCCTGGTGGGCGCGACGACTCGAGCTGGTCTGCTTACATCACCGTTGCGCGACCGATTCGGCATCGTGCAGCGACTGGAGTTCTATAACCAGGAAGACCTCACCACCATCGTGACCCGTTCCGCCGGCATCCTGGCCTTGAGCATCGACGCGGGTGGCGCCCGTGAGATCGCCGCGCGCTCCCGCGGTACGCCGCGCATCGCTAACCGTCTGCTGCGCCGTGTACGCGACTTCGCCGAAGTGAAAGCCGACGGGCGCATCACCGCCGAGATCGCGCACAAGGCCATGGACCTCCTGGATGTGGATCGTCACGGCTTCGACATGTTGGATCGCAAGCTCCTGCTGGCGGTCATCGAGAAGTTCGACGGTGGGCCGGTGGGTGTGGATAGTCTCGCCGCTGCCATCAGCGAAGAGCGTGGCACCATCGAAGACGTGCTGGAGCCGTTCCTGATCCAGCAAGGCTTCCTGATGCGTACTGCCCGCGGTCGCATGGCCACCAAGAATGCTTATCTGCATTTCGGCCTCAATCCGCCGCGGCGTGAACCCTCCGCAGACATGTTCGAAGACAAGCCGGAGTAGGGCATGGATCACGTAAAGCGTGCGACCCATCACACTCCTGCGAAGGATGCGGACCTAAGCTGTAAACCGGAGGCTCATTCGCGCGCTTCATTCGATTGGAAGGTGCGGGTCTATTACGAGGATACAGATCTGGGCGGCGTGGTGTACCACGCCAACTACCTTCGCTTCCTGGAGCGGGCGCGCACCGAATGGCTGCGCGCATTGGGTTTCGAGCAGGATATGCTGCGTGACCAGCTCCGCATCCAGTTCGTGGTGGTGGAAGCGAAGCTCGAGTTCCGCCGCCCGGCCAAGTTCAACGACGAGTTGCTGGTAGGCGTCAAGCTGCGTGAGAGGGGACGCGCGAGTATCGTGTTCGATCAGGTCATCCGCGCCGCCACCGGCCACCATGCTGAGATATGCAAGGCTGAAATCAGGGTCGCCTGCATAGATTCCACCAGTTTCAAACCCAAACCCCTGCCGCCGGAACTGCTGACGGAGCTCGCCGTATGAATGGAGAAGAATCTTTCCTGGAGATAGCCCTGCATGCGAGCTTGGTGGTCAAGCTCGTGCTGCTCATCCTCGTGGCGGCATCGCTCGCCTCCTGGGCCATGATCTTCCGCAAGCACCGCATGCTGAAGGAGGCCCGCGCCCGGGCCGATGAATTCGAGAAGCGCTTCTGGTCCGGCGGCGACTTGGCGGGCATGTATAAGGAGATCAGCGGCACCGGCGCCGAGACCGGTATGGAGACCCTGTTCGAGGCGGGCTTCTCGGAGTTCGCACGGCTACGCAAACAGAGCGATGATTCCGCGCAGGTGATCGAGGGCGCGCGGCGTGCCATGCGCGTGGCCCAGATCCGCGAAGTGGATCGCCTGGAGGAGAGCCTGGCTTTCCTGGCTACCGTCGGCTCCACCAGCCCTTATATAGGTCTGTTCGGCACCGTCTGGGGCATCATGAACGCGTTCCATTCCCTGGGTAACGTGCAGCACGCCACCATCGCCATGGTGGCACCGGGCATCTCCGAGGCCCTCATCGCCACCGCCATGGGTCTCTTCGCTGCCATCCCGGCGGTCATCGCTTACAACCGTTACGCCAACCACGTGGAGCGGCTGGAGACGCGGTTCGATAGCTTCCTGGAGGAGTTCTCAACCATCCTGCAGCGGCATGTGGGCACACGTGCCGGCCACGGCCACGGGTGAGCTAGCGATGGCCGGCAAGCACAAGAAGCGGCGCATGATGAGCGATATCAACGTCGTACCCTACATCGACGTGATGCTGGTGCTGCTCATCATATTCATGATCACGGCGCCCTTGCTGTCTGAAGGCGTGAAGGTGGACCTGCCCGCCGCCAACGCCAAGGCGTTGGATCTGAAGTCCGACGAGACGCCGGTGATCCTCACGGTGAACACCGCGGGGCAGTATTTCCTCAACATCGGCGACCACACTGATCAACCGCTCGATTCCAGCATCGTAGTGGCTCGTGTGGCAGCGGTGCTGAAGCTCAACCCCAGCGTGCATCTCATCGTGCGTGGTGACAAGAACGCCCGCTATGAACAGGTACTCGATGGCATGGTGCTGCTGCAGGCGGCGGGCGCTCCGAGCGTAGGAATGGAGACCGAGCCCAACAATGCCCCCATCGTGCAGATGCCAGGTTCAGGTAAATGACCCGATGACCAACCAGAAAGTGATCCCTTGGTTCTATTCGGTGCTGCTCCACGGCGGCATCGTGCTGCTCCTGGTATTGAGCTTCCACTGGAGCAGCTCTGCGATCCCCTCCATGGGCGGACATAACCCGGATGCCGAACCCGTGAAGGCCACAGTGGTGGACCAGGGGCTCATCGACCAGCAGATGGCCATGCTGAAAGCTCAGCAGCAGAGGAAGCAGCAGGAGAAGCAGCAACTGGAACAGAACATCACCGACCTGAAGCAGCAGCAGCAGACGGCCCAGCAGCAGATGAACCAGCAGCTCGCCGATCTGCAGAAACAGGCCCAAGGTGAGCAGGATAGATTAGCCAAGCTCAAGGCTGAGGATGATGCCATCAGCCAGAAGAAGAAGACCGCGGATAGCGTCGGCCCGGCACAAACAATTGCAGGATGAGATCGCCAGCGAGGAGAAATCTCAGGGATGCCCGTATGGCTTCCATGCTTCAGAAGTGGGAGGCGCTGATCACTCTCAAAATACATAATAACTGGGTGAGAGCCCCCTAGTACACCGATAATCTCAATTGCCTCGTGACTGGTGACACAAGTACAGGGTGGTACGGTCACCAATGCGCAGGTCCCCTCGTGCAACGGCGACGATGCTGTCGTACAATCTATTATCACTGCGGTATACCGGTCTTCGCCGTTACCCGGCTCCTCCTGACCCGTCGCTGTTCGACATGGGCAGGATTCTAAGGATCACTTTCGACAACAAGCAGCAATAAGTAAGTCGAAATGATGTTGCGTACGTTCATTTTACTCCTGCCGGTCTTTTGTTGCTCTTGGCGCTGCCAGTGGTGGCGCCCTAGGCCACCCTTGAGATCGAGATTACCAGCGGCGTGAACGCGGCGGTGCCGGTGGCCATCGTGCCTTTCGCCTGGCAGGGTAAGGGGCAGCGCCCGCGGTGGACGTGGCGGACGTGATCGGCGCCGACTTCACTCGTAGTGGCCGCTTCAAGGCCATCGCGCCCAAGGACATGCTGGAGAAGCCGGTGCAGGCTTCCGCCATCAACTTCGATAACTGGAAAGTGATCGGCGTCAGTAACCTGGTGATCGGCCGCATCAAGCCGACCGCGGCGGCTACGCCGTGGAATACCAGGTGTTCAACGTCTACACCCATCAGCAGCTCATGGGTTTCAGCGTGGCCACCACGGCGGCTCGCCTGCGCTATACGGCACATTTCATCAGCGACACCATCTACCAGAAGCTCACGGGTCAGCGCGGCGCATTCACCACGCGTATCGCTTATGTGGAGCTCGGTGCCGGCGGCGCCTATTCGCTGATCGTGGCGGATGCGGATGGCTACGGTGCCCAGCCGATCCTGGAATCGCCCCACCAGCCCATCTTGTCGCCGGCCTGGTCGCCGGATGGCAAGCAGATCGCTTACGTCTCCTTCGAAAGCGGCCAGCCGGCCATCTATATACAAGACCTCACCACCGGCAAACGAGAGATGCTCTCCCAGCGGGCCGGTCTCAACGGCGCGCCGGCGTTCTCGCCGGACGGCAAGTCCCTGGCCATGACCCTGTCCAGCTCGCCGGGCAATCCTGACGTCTATGTGATGACCATCGCCACCCGGCAGTTGAAGCGCATCACTACGTCTGATGCCATCGATACGGAGCCAGTCTGGTCGCCAGATGGTGGCAGCCTGTA
Source organism: uncultured Pseudomonadota bacterium (assembly GCA_963817285.1). Taxonomy (GTDB): domain Bacteria; phylum Pseudomonadota; class Gammaproteobacteria; order Natronospirales; family REEB76; genus DASUBN01. The sequence goes on from CAWFOE010000018.1 coordinate 39,788, forward strand.
CTTCACCTCGGATCGCGGCGGCACGCCGCAGATATATAAAGTGAGCGCCCAGGGTGGCGATCCCCAGCGCGTCACCTTCGATGGCAGCTATAACGCCAACGCGCGGGTCTCGCCGGACGGCAAGTCCCTCGCCTTCGTGCACCGGGAAGACAGCAACCTGCACATCGCGGTGATGGACCTCGCCAGCGGTACCCTGCAGACCATCACCGACGGCATATTGGACAAGTCCCCTAGTTTCGCGCCCAACGGCAGCATGATCATCTTCGAGGCCAACTATCAGGGTCGCGGGGTCCTGGAACAGGTCTCCGTGGACGGCCAGGTGCATGAGCGCCTGTCGGAGCGGCAGGGTGGGGTGAACGTGCATGCTCCAGTCTGGGGTCCGTTCCAGGTCAACGGGCAGTGAGCCCTGCAACGCAAGCTTTCAATCGGTTAATCTATAGTCCAGCAAGAGGAGTGTGATCATGAAAACGTTACGTTATGGGCTGATGATATTGGCGATCGCGGTCTTGGCCGCCGGCTGCACCAAGAACGTGAAGCCCGCGCCTGCGGCGCCCGTCACCGCTCCCGCTGCTGCGACTGCAGCCGCTCCTGCGGCCGTCACCGCCAACAGCGCCCAGCAGGTGAGCCCGCTGGACGATCCCAGCAGCCCCCTGGCTCAGCGCGTGGTGTTCTTCGACTTCGACAAGAGCGACATCAAGCCTGAGTTCCTCGATACGCTCACGGCCCACGCCAAGTACCTGGTGGCGAACCCCACCCAGAAGATCCGCATCGAGGGTTACACCGACGAGCGCGGCACGGTGGAGTACAACATCGCCCTGGGCGACCGGCGCGCGCAGGCGGTACGTCGCTACATGCTGTTCCAGGGCGTGAGCGCGGACCAGATCAGCACCGTGAGCTACGGCGAGTCGCACCCCGTGGACTCAGGGCACGATGAGACCGCGTGGGCCAAGAACCGCCGCGCTGTGATCGTTTACCTGAGATGAGCATGCGTCTGCCGCTGATCTCAGTCGCGCTCCTGGTCCTGTTGGCGGGCTGCACGGTCAGGGACGATGATCCCTATGCAGTGCGCCAGCGGGAGCTGGAGGCGCGGGTGAACCAGCTCGACCAGGTGTTCAAGAACCAGAGCCTGCAGGGCTTGTCGCAGCGCATCGATGGCGAGCAGGAACAGCTGGACAAGCTGCGCGGCGACGTGGAACTGTTGGAGCACGATGAGGACTTGGACAAGAAGCAACAGCGTGACCTGTATCAGGATCTGGACAAGCGTCTGCAGAAACTGGAGCTGGGCATGGTCCCGACCGCCGCGCCAGCACCGGTCAGCGCCGCATCCCCAGCCACCGGCGGTGCCGATGAGGCTGTCTATCAGCAGGACTTCAATCTGCTGAAAGACGGCCGCTTCGCAGACGCCATCAAGGGCTACAAGTCTTTCCTGAAGCAGTATCCCTCGAGCCCCTTGGCGTCCAATGCGGTGTTCTGGACCGGCGAAGCTTATTACCAGATGAGCGACTTCGACTCGGCCCTGGCGAGCTTCAAGAAAGTCGTGAAGGATTACCCCGGCTCGGCCAAGGTATCCGATGCCATGCTGAAGATCGGCTACTGTCAGTATGAGCAGCAGCAGTGGAAGAGTGCCCGCCAGACCCTCAACAGCGTGGTACAGAACTACCCGAACACCAGTGCTGCCTCCCTCGCGACCCAGCGTCTCCAGCGCATGCAGGACGAGGGGCACTGACGGCAGGTGAGCGCGGTCCCAGCAGACAGCCTAAGCCTCAAGCGGGATGACCTGCCGGCAGGTGAACGGCTGCGCATCACCGAGATATTCCATTCGATCCAGGGCGAGGCGGACAGTGTCGGTTGGCCGACGGTGTTCGTGCGCCTCACCGGCTGCCCCCTACGTTGCGGCTATTGCGACACCGCCTATGCCTTCCACGGTGGCGAATGGATGGGCATGGATGACGTGCTCAAGGAAGTGGCGTCCCACGGCACCCGACGCGTGACCGTCACCGGTGGCGAACCTCTCGCCCAGAAGAATTGTGCCGAACTCATGCGCCGCCTCTGCGATGCCGGCCATGAGGTGTCCATCGAGACCAGTGGTGCGCTATCTATCGCAGGTCTTGACCCCCGGGTGGTGCGGGTCATGGACCTCAAGACCCCAGGCTCAGGGGAATGCGACCGCAACCTGATGGAGAACGTGGCTGAGCTCACGCCCCGCGACCAAGTGAAGTTCGTCATCTGCGATCGCGCGGATTACGAATGGTCCCGCGCCTGCGTCGCCGAGCATGGGCTCACCGAACGCTGCCAGGTACTGTTCTCACCCAGCCATGAACAACTTAAGCCTCGCGAGCTGGCAGACTGGATATTGGCGGACAAACTAGCAGTCCGTCTCCAATTACAAATACATAAATATCTTTGGGGCAATGTCCCTGGACATTGATTCCTTCCGTACATGAAGAAAGCAGTCGTACTCCTCTCCGGCGGTCTCGATTCCGCCACCATCTTCGCGGTGGCGCGCCGCGATGGGTATGCCTGTCATGCCTTGAGTTTCGCTTATGGTCAGCGGCACGCAGTAGAGTTGAAAGCGGCTGAGCGAGTGGCTCGTGCCCTGGGCGCGGTAGAGCATAAGACCGTGGCTCTCGATCTCTCAGCCATCGGCGGGTCAGCTCTCACGGATAAGTCGATCGCAGTACCGGAACAAGCAAGCGAGGGGATCCCCGTCACCTACGTGCCGGCACGCAACACCGTGTTCTTGGCAGTGGCCACGGGTTGGGCAGAGGTGCTGGATGCGCGGCACATCTTCATCGGTGTGAATGCCGTGGATTACTCAGGCTATCCCGATTGCCGACCCGAGTTCGTGGCTGCTTTCGAGCAGTTGGCGAACCTGGGCACCAAGGCCGGGGTAGAGGGTCATAGGCTCCATATCGCAGCGCCGCTAATCAGCCTGTCCAAGGCCGAGATCATCCGTTTAGGCACCGGTCTCGGGGTGGATTACGGCCTCACGGTGTCCTGCTATACGGCGGATGCCGAGGGTAGAGCCTGTGGGGTCTGCGACAGCTGCCGGTTGCGCCGGCAAGGCTTCCAGGAGGCTGGGATAGCCGATCCCACGGCCTATCGCCCACGTGTGTAATCGGCCTCTATCCGTTATCATGCGCAGCCTTTTAAGCAAAATTAGCGCTTGGATATAGGGGTTTTGAGAGATAGCGAGGCAGGAGGCCGCGCTGGGGTTAGCCTGGGAAGGCATCTGGATATCAGTTTCACGTGGGCCGTTAGCTCAGTCGGGTCCAGCCGCAAAGCGGCTGGACGGGCGGACAGGATGTCCGCACCGGTAGCAGCAAAGCGGCCATGTGTTCGCCAGGGAAGGCAGGTTGAGGGGCAAAGAAGAGGGCCGTTAGCTCAGTCGGGTCCAGCCGCAAAGCGGCTGGACGGGCGGACAGGATGTCCGCACCGGTAGCAGCAAAGCGACCATGTGTTCGCCAGGGAAGGCAGGTTGAGGGGCAAAGAAGAGGGCCGTTAGCTCAGTCGGGTCCAGCCGCAAAGCGGCTGGACGGGCGGACAGGATGTCCGCACCGGTAGCAGCAAAGCGACCATGTGGATCGA
>CAWFOE010000019.1:0-71638 GCA_963817285.1 uncultured Pseudomonadota bacterium
TAGAATTCTCGTATTGCTAACTCCTGGAGCTTCTTCCGGGCAGCGCCTGCTGCGATGGTCTCCCGTGCCTTCTCAACGCCTGCAGCGAGGGAATCCGTGACCTTGGCCGCATAGATAGCCGCGCCCGCGTTCAGCACCAGCATGTCGAGAGCCGGACCTGGCTTACCTGCGAGAGCTTCCTCTATGAGCGCCAGGCTCTCCTGGGGGCTCGTCACGGCCAGAGTGTCCAGCGGCTGGCGTTTCACACCGAACTGCTCAGGCGTGATGCTATAGGTGTTCACGGCTCCGTCTTTCAGCTCTGCCACCCGGGTGGGTGCCGCGATGCTGATCTCGTCCAGGCCGTCTTCCGCATGCACCACCAGCACATGCTCGCTGCCCAAGGACTGCAACACCTGCGCCATGGGCTCCACCCAGCGCTCGGCGAACACGCCCATGAGCTGGTTGGGCGCGCCGGCCGGGTTGGTGAGAGGGCCTAAGAGGTTGAAGAGGGTGCGGGTGCCCAACTCCCGGCGCGGAGCGGCGGCATAGCGCGTGGCCGGATGGTGCGCCGGGGCGAACATGAAGCCGATGCCGATGGTGTCGATGCACTCCGCCACGAACTCGGGTGCAGCTCCAGGGGCACCCCCATGGCTTCCAACACGTCGGCACTGCCGGACTTGCTCGACATGGAGCGGTTGCCGTGTTTCGCCACGCGGCCGCCGGCAGCAGCCACCACGAAGGCGGCACCGGTGGACACGTTGAAGATGCTCTTGCCATCGCCGCCGGTGCCGCAAGTATCCACCAGATTCTCGCGGCGCACTTTCACCTGCATAGCGAGTTCGCGCATGACGCGCGCCGCGGCGGTGATCTCCGTCACGCTCTCGCCCTTGGCCCGCAAGCCCGCCAGGAAGCCGCCGATCTGGGTGGGCGTGGCCCCACCGGTCATGATCTGGCGCATCACCGCCTGCATCTCGGCATCGCTGAGATCGACGCGCGAGACGATGGTGCCTATGCCGTCTTTGATATCCACGGACTCAGCCTTTCAGGAAGTTGTTCAGCAGATCATGACCATGTTGGGTCAGGATAGATTCAGGATGGAACTGCACGCCCTCGATGGGCAGCGTCTTGTGCCTCACCCCCATGATCTCCTCCACCCCGCCCTTACCGTCCTCGGTCCAGGCGGTCACTTCCAGGCAGTCCGGCAGCGACTGCTTGTCGATGACCAGGGAATGGTAGCGGGTGGCCTCGAAGCCATCGGGCAGGCGGCGGAACACGCCCTTGCCCGTGTGGCGGATGCGTGACACCTTGCCGTGCATCACCTGGCCCGCGTGCACGATGCGCCCGCCGAAGGCCTGGCCGATGGCCTGATGGCCTAGGCACACGCCGAGGATGGGCAACTCGCCGCCAGAGCTCTGGATCAGCTCCACGCAGATGCCCGCCTCGCTCGGGCGTGCAGGGACCCGGTGAGATGACGATGCGCTCGGGGTCGAGGGCTGCGGCTTCTGCCACGCTCAGGGTGTCGTTGCGGTGTACCGCCACGTCCGCCCCCAGCTCGCCCAGGTACTGCACCAGGTTGTAAGTAAATGAATCGTAATTGTCGATCATGAGGATCATGTTCAGTTCCCTCTTCCGCCGGTGCTGCGCGTCATACCCACTGCTTTCAACAAAGCCTTGGCCTTGTTAAGGGTCTCGCGCCATTCGTTCACCGGCACGGAATCATGCACGATGCCCGCCCCCGCCTGCACATGCAGACGGCCGTCTTTGATCACTGCGGTGCGGATGGCGATAGCGGTGTCCAGGTTGCCGTTCCAGCCGATGTATCCCACGGCCCCCGAATAGATGCCGCGCTTCACGGGCTCCAGTTCCCGGATGATCTCCAGTGCCCGCACCTTGGGCGCACCGCTCACGGTGCCCGCGGGGAACGAGGCCTTGAGCACGTCCAGCGGCCCTAACCCCGCTTTCAGCTTGCCCCGCACTTCGGAGACGATGTGCATCACATGGGAATAGCGCTCGATCACCATGCGCTCCGTCACCCGCACGCTGCCGGTCTCGGCCACCCGACCCACGTCGTTGCGCCCGAGATCGACGAGCATCACGTGCTCCGCCAGTTCCTTCGGGTCCGCCAGCAATTCTTCCGCCAGGTGTTCGTCCTCCGCAGGCGTGGCACCCCGCGGCCGGGTGCCGGCGATGGGTCGCAGCATCACTTCGCCGTCTTCCACCCGCACCAGCACTTCCGGCGAAGAGCCGGTCACCTGGAAACCGCCGAAATCCAGGTGATACATGTAGGGGGAGGGGTTGATGACGCGCAGCGCGCGATACACATCGAGCGCCGTGCCCGCGAAAGGCGCCGACAACCGCTGGGACAAGACCACCTGGAAGGCATCCCCATCCCGTATGTAATCCCGCACCTTCTCCACAGCGCGGCAGAAAGCTTTCTCTTCGAAGCCCGAGACGAACTCCCCTGCGGCGCTGCCCGCATAACCGCTAGCACTGGGATAACGCAAAGGCGCCCTGAGCTTCGCCGCCAACTCCGTGAGACGCCGCTCAGCCTTGGTGAGGCCATCCGCATCTTCGGTATGGGCGTGCACCAGTATCTGCACCGTGCCCCGCAGGTTGTCGAAGATCACCAGCTCTTCGGCGAGTAGCAGGTACACGTCCGGGCAGCCTAGTTCGTCCGGTCCGGCCTCCTGAGAAAGTGTCGGTTCGATGTAGCCGACCACATCATGGCTGAAGTAGCCCACGAGCCCGCCGCTGAAGCGCGGCAGTCCCGGCAGCTCCGGCGCCCGGAAGCGGTTACGGAAGACCTCGATGGCCGCGAAGGGATCCGCGAGCCGGATGGGCTCATCCGCCGTGGCACCGGTCACCTGGCAGACGCCGTCCCGCACCGTGAGCACGGCGGCGGCGGTCAAGCCGATGATGGAATAGCGACCCCATGTCTCGCCGCCTTCCACGGATTCCAGCAGGAACGTGTTGGGTGCGTTCGCCAGCTTGAGATAGATGCTCAAGGGCGTATCGAGATCCGCGAGGATCTCCTTCACCATCGGTATGCGGTTGTAGCCGGCTGCCTTTAAGGCATCAAAGCGCTGCTGATCCATGGGCGGTCATCCTCGGGTACGGAAAACGGTTTGCTTCAGAGACGCAAAACGTCAAGCTCACCATCGCCAGGTGCGGCAGATGGCCTTGCTTGCTCCGTACAGGATGACCGATGAAGACATGTATTTATTGCTCTTAAGACCCTACTCGCGAGGGGCGGCGGGGGCAGGAGACATTAGCCGGAAGCCGCTGGAGCCGCAAGCCCCGCGCGTTCCAGCCAGGGCAGGAGCGCCGGCAGCGCGTCGAACTCGGCCGCAGGCCCGAAAGTCATGAGGTCTTCTCCCTGGCGGTAGCCGTAGCTCACCGCCAGCCCACGGAAGCCCGCGGCCCGGGCAGCCAATAGGTCGTTCTTGGAATCCCCCACCATGCAGCAGTGGCCGGGCGGAAGGCCGAACATTTCAGCCGCGTGACGTAGCGGCAAGGGATCGGGTTTCATGGCGGCCAGGCTATCGCCACTCAGCACCAGATCGAAATACTTATCTATCCCCAGGAGCGGCAACAGAGGCTCGGTAAACACTCGCGACTTATTGGTGATGCAGGCGACCCGGCAACGGCCCTTCAGTGCCTGCAAGAGTTCCAGCGCACCGGGATAGAGATGGCTGTCCACGCAGAGATGCCCGGCATAGGCCTTGCGGAAGAGTCCCAGGGTGCGGACCAGGAGTTCAGGATCGGGTTCGCCGCTCTTCTCGCCCGTGAGCACGCGCTTCAAGAGCCGCGTCACCCCGTCCCCCACCCAGCTGCCCACGAGATCGCTGCCCAAAGGGGGCAGGCCTAACTCATGTAGGGTTTGTTCAACGGCGAAAACTATATCTGGCAGGCTGTCCACCAGCGTGCCGTCTAAATCAAAGGCCACTAATCGTATCGATTGAATAGAAGTCATTTAAAACCGTCGCGAGCGCAGGCAGGACGAGGCTCGCGAGGCGAGCATACCGGAGCGTACTCTTGTGTACGTGAGGATTGCGAGCCGGAGCGCAACAAAGTCATGACAAGCGCAGCAGGTTTTAAATGGCTTCTAGGCTTTGGATAGCTCGTCGCGCATCTGCTTAATGACCGCCTTGTAGTCTTTCGCGCCGAAGATGGCGGAACCTGCTACGAAGGTATCGGCGCCGGCGGCGGCGATCTCGCGGATGTTGTCCGCCTTCACCCCGCCGTCGATCTCCAGGCGGATGTTGCGACCACTGGCGCGGATCATCTCCCGGGCCTGCTTCAGCTTGTCCAGGCTCGAGCGGATGAAGGATTGCCCGCCGAAGCCGGGATTCACCGACATGATGAGCACCATGTCCACCTTGTCCATCACGTACTGCAGATAGTCGAGGGGCGTCGCCGGGTTGAACACCAGGCCGGCTTTGCAGCCGCTGTCGTGGATCAGCGAGAGCGTGCGGTCCACGTGCTCGCTGGCTTCGGGGTGGAAGGTGATGTAGTTGGCGCCCGCCTTGGCGAAGTCCGGCACGATGCGGTCCACCGGGCTTCACCATCAGATGCACGTCGATGGGCGCCTTGATGCCGCGCTTGCGCAGGGCTTCGCACACCACCGGGCCGATGGTGAGGTTCGGCACGTAGTGGTTGTCCATCACGTCGAAATGGATCATGTCCGCGCCGGCCGCCAGCACGGCTTCGACTTCTTCACCCAGTCGCGCGAAATCGGCCGAGAGGATGGATGGGGCGATGAGGAAGTCGGACATGGCTGGCCTTATAGGCGTGCGTTGTGTCACATTTTAACCGAAGCTGGCGGCGTTTTAGGCCTCGTGAACGGATGATTAGGCACAGGCCCGACAGCGCTGCTACCATCTGGCCACACCAACCGGCCAGCCCGGGATATATGAGCTAATGGGAGCCGCACCATGTCCGCCCTAGCGATCACCCTGCACGTCCTCGCCGCCATCATCTGGGTAGGCGGCATGTTCTTCGGGTTCCTGGCGGTGCGCCCGGCACTGGCGGACGTGGATACCAAGCAGCGCGCCCGCCTGTGGGTCGGCATCTTCCGCCGCTTCTTCCCCTGGGTCTGGGGCTGCATCGTGGTGTTGCTGGGCAGCGGGTTCTACCTGGCTTCAGACGCCTTCGACGGTCTCGCCCATGCCCCGGTCTTCGTGCACGTGATGATGGGCCTCGGCATCTTGATGATGCTGCTCTTCGGGCATCTCTTCTTCGCGCCCTACAAGCGGCTGAAACAGGCGGTGGCGACGGGTGACGATGAGCTGGCCAAGAAATCTATGGCGCAGATCCGCTCACCATGGGCGGTGAATCTGAGTCTTGGCTTGGTTGTGGTGCTCGTAGCCATGCTCGGCTCGTTCACCGCTTTCAACTAAGCGGGCTTCACAGCCACCACATTTATAAGCGTCTCTTTCCGCTTGCCCGGTGGCGGCGGCGACTTGATGTGCAGGCGCTCCAGCAGGCCGAAGTCCTTGGCCCGGCTCCACCATAGATAGGGATAAGACACGTTACGGGGTGTGAACGCGAACCCTGCCTGCCCGATCAGCTGCAAGTACTCTTCCGCGGTCTTCTGCACATGCATGGGATGGCGGAACAGGAGACGGATGACCCAGGAGTAGATGTACTCCCGGGTCGACTCAGCGATCAGCAACACCCCGCCCGGCTTCAGCACCCGATGGAATTCCGCCAGGGTCGCTTCCTGGCGCACCAGGTGATGCAGGGTCTGGTGGCAGAACACCATGTCCACCGAGGCATCCAGCAGATCCATGGCGGCGAGGTCGTTGGCCAGGAGTTCCGCTTTGATGTCGTGGCGTTGCGCTTCCTGGTCGGCCAGATCGAGGCCCGCATCGTCCACGTCCACGCCGATGATCTGCTCGGGCTTGAAGTGCGTCGCCAGGGCGTGGAAAGCCTTGCCCTGTCCGCAACCCGCATCCAGGATCACTGGGTAGGAGGTACGGCGGTCATCGATCAAGCCCACGAGATCATCCAGCGCCACTTCCACCACCCGCTTCTCCCAGGTCAGAGTACCCAGGAACCAGAAGCCGAAGCGGCTCTCCTGTACGTAGTCGCTGCGTAGCTCAGCCGCGTCCGGTGCCGGCATCCTGCCTGCCGCCTGCTCGGCGGACTTCTCAATCTTCTGGTCCAAGCTCGTCATTTCATCCCTCGTGAACGTTTGATGGTCTCGTAAGCCACGTTGATCTGCTGCACTTTCTCTTGCGCCATCTTCATCATGGCTTCCGGCAAGCCGCGGGCCACCAGCTTGTCCGGATGGTTCTCTTTCATCAGACGCCGATAAGCCGTCTTCACGTCTGCATCCGAAGCCTGGGGGCTCACCCCCAGAGTCTGGTATGCGGAGCCCAGCGGATCATGGCGCGCCGTGCGAGGTTCTGACCCGCCGGCGCCACGATAGTTCTGCTGCGCGCCGATGAATTGCTCGTACTGGCGCATCTCGAACTCGGAGATGCCGAGCGCAAGGCAGATGAGCCCGAAGACACGGCGCTCAGCCGGATGCAGCGTGCCCTCCGCCAAGGCCGCATGCAGCTGGATCTGCAGGAACATGCGCATCATGTCGTGGCGGCCGCGGCAGGCTTCCCGGAAGCGGGTCAGCTCAGCCTCCAGGTTGAAATCCGGCTGCTTGCCCCGGTTGAAGAGCTCCACGGCCTGGCGCTGTTGCTCGGCGTTGAGGTTCATGTGCGCCATCACGGCGCGAGCCGCCCGTATCTCGTCTGCCGAGACCACGCCGTCGGCCTTGGCGATATGTCCCATCACCGCGAAGGTAGCGGTGAAGAACGCCTCCTGGGCACGGGCCGAGTCATAGGCGCTCCAGCCGCCACGGGACACGCCCACGGACACGCTCTGGCCCAAGATGGCGCCCACGAATGCACCGAAGGGGCCGCCGACCATCCAGCCCAGCACCGCTCCGATCACAAGACCCAGCCAATTCGTCATCCGTGGCCCGTTATGCTTTTTGACGCGTGATTAATTAGGATAAGATGCCAAGCTTATGCAGCCGCAGGACAGCCCATGACCGCCCCGCAGCCCGTCGTGTTCGAAACCAATCTGAGGACCCTGCCGCTGGTGCACCGCGGCAAAGTGCGGGACATCTACGACGCGGGCCCAGAGCACCTGCTCATCGTCACCAGCGACCGGCTCTCGGCCTTCGACGTGGTGCTGCCCGATCCCATACCGGGCAAAGGCGCCGTACTGAACGGGATATCGCGTTTCTGGTTCCAAAAGACGGCGCACATTATACCCAACCAGCTCACCGACCTTGCCATCGAGGACGTGATCAAGGATCCGGAGGAGCAGGCGCTGCTGAGGGGCCGTGCCGTCATCGTCAAGAAACTAAGGGCCCTGCCCGTGGAAGCCGTGGCCCGCGGCTATCTCATCGGCTCCGGCTGGAAGGACTACCAGGCCACCGGCGCCGTCTGCGGCCTGCCCCTGCCCCGGGGCCTGACCCTCGCTGAGCGCCTCCCTGAGACCCTCTTCACCCCCGCCAGCAAGGCCCCCAGGGGCCAGCACGACGAGAACATCGACTTCTACCAGGTGCAGTCGCTCCTGGGCGAGATCCTGGCCGAGCAGATGCGGGACGCCACTCTCAAGATCTATGAGTTTGCGTCGCGGTACGCCCTGGAACGCGGCATCATCATCGCCGACACCAAACTCGAGTTCGGCGTGGATAAAGCGGGCCAACTCTTCCTCATAGATGAAGTGCTGACCCCGGATTCATCGCGCTTCTGGCCGGCGGACACCTATAAGGCTGGCATCAGCCCGCCCTCCTACGACAAGCAGTTCGTGCGGGATTACCTCGAGACCCTGGATTGGCCCAAGAAGCCGCCGGCACCGAAGGTGCCCGCCGAGATCATCGCCAAGACCGCCGAGAAATACCAGGAAGCCTACGACCGTCTTACCCGATGACCTGCCTCAGCCGGATCACTTCCGGGCTGAAGATATCCGGCCAGAACCACACGAGCGCAAGCAACCCCGCCCCCGCCACGATGAGCGAGACGCGATCCATCAGCCGGTTCGATTCCAGATAGAAAGGCGCCAGCCCCAGGAAGGCCACGAGATACGCGCTCGCGAGATAGATCACCGCCGTGGCATAGGCCTTCCAGCGGGACACCGGGTCCGCGGCGAACATCACCACCGCCAGCGCCAAGACCACCCCCGACTGCATCACGATGGAATTGCGCACACTGAAGACCACCTTGATGGCCAAAGGCGGTATATAGCCTTTCTGGAATGACGTGCATCCCACCAGGATGAACTCCGCGCCGATGAGCGCCACCATGAGGCTCGCCATCACGATCAGGGTGCTAGGGTTCAGGGCGCCGGTCACGAAGTTGTAGAACACGTCGTAGGCATCGCTATGCATGCGTCGCATCAGGAAGAGCGCCACCAGGGTGAGTGCGATGTTCACCACGTAGCTGAAGAGAGTGCTGAGGAAATCCTTGAAGATGGCGAGCCTGAAGAGACTCATCACATCCATCACGCTCGTGGCGGTACGTGCAAACATGGCACTACTCCCTACTCTTTCTTGGTTGCCCAATCCGATATCACTTTATGGATCGCGTTCACGCCATCGGTGAGCGCCGCCGGCCCCGGCTGGAGAATGATGGAAGATTTGATCTCATGGAGTTCTCCGTCCCGCACCGCCGGCACCGCTGCCCAACCCGGGCGCGCTGCCACTTCCTTGGGGCGGAACTTCTTGCCGCACCATGACCCTAAGATGATGTCCGGCTGACGACGGATCACTTCTGTGGGGTCCGCGATGATGCGATGTTTCCCGAGGGATTCTTTCGCCAGCTCCGGGAATACATCGATGCCCCCGGCGATGCCGACCAGCTCCGAGACCCAGGCGATGCCCGAGATCTGGGGCTCATCCCATTCCTCGAAATACACCCGGGGATGCCGGGGCAGGCGCTTCGCGGCCGCCCGTAGTCGCTCCAGGCCCGCGTCCAGTTCCGCCATGAGGGTCCGAGTCTTGGCCTCGCAACCGATCATGCCGCCCAGGGTCCCGATCATGCGGAAGATGTCGTCCACCGAGCGGTGATTGAAGATGTGCACCTCGATACCGCGCCGCACCAGATCGGCCGCGATGTCCGCCTGCAAGTCCGAGAAGCCCAGCACCAGGTCCGGTTTCAAGGCCGCGATCTTGTCCAGCTTCGCGCTGGTGAAGGCGGAGACTTTAGGTTTATCCCGCCGCGCCTCGGGCGGGCGCACGGTGAAGCCTGAGATACCGACAATCCGAGCCTGCTCTCCCAAGAGATACAGCGTCTCGGTGGTCTCCTCCGTGAGGCAGACGATGCGTTCGGGATAGCGGGCCATGGAAATCCCAAGACGGCGGGGGTGAACAGGATAACGCAGGGAGAAGCAGGATAAACTGCGGTCCTATGGAAGATGAAGCCTCACCCAACACGCCCTACGCCGGCCTCACGCCCGATGCGCTGCTGAATGCCGTGGATAGCGCCGGTTACCACACCGATGGCACTCTCCTGGCCCTCAACAGCTATGAGAACCGTGTATATCAAGTGGGCGTGGATGGCGGGCCACCCCTCATCGCCAAGTTCTACCGTCCCGGTCGCTGGACCGATGCCGCCATCCTGGAAGAGCACGCCTTCGCGGCGGAGCTGGCCGAGCAGGAGATCCCCGTGGTGCCGGCCCTGGTGGATGCCAAAGGCAACACGCTGCATCACCATGCGGGTTATCGCTTCGCCCTCTTCAAGCGCCAGGGCGGCCGCGCGCCGGATCTGGAGCGGCCGGACAATCTGGAGTGGCTGGGCCGTTTCCTGGGCCGCATCCACGCCGTGGGCGCCGCACGCCCCTTCCGGCACCGGCATGTGATCGATGCCGAGACCTACGGACGCATCCCCCGGGACTGGCTCATGGAGAGCCGCTATATCCCACTGGAACTGAAGCCGCGATATAAGGAAGTGACGGATCTGCTCCTCACCGGCATCGCTCGCTGCTATGAGCGGGCCGGCAAGATCCACGTGCAGCGGCTGCATGGAGACTGCCACCCGGGCAACGTGCTCTGGACCGACGATGGCCCTCACTTCGTGGACTTCGACGATTGCGGCACCGGCCCGGCGGTGCAAGACCTCTGGATGCTGCTCTCCGGCGATCGTCAGGAGATGGAGCTGCAGCTCGGCGCGGTACTGGAAGGCTATGAGCAGTTCGCTGACTTCAATCCTTCGGAGCTCTGGCTGGTGGAAGCCATGCGGACGCTACGCATGATGCATTACGCCGCCTGGATCGCGCGCCGCTGGGATGACCCGGCCTTCCCCCGGGCTTTCCCCTGGTTCGATGGGCCGCGTTACTGGGAAGAACATCTGCAAGCGCTGCGGGAACAAGTACCGCTGCTGGATGAACCAAGCCTTCAGATAGACGCGGGCAATCGTTAGCTATTATGGATACGGCAGTTCAGAGAGGTCTATGACTCATGAAGAGTATTTCACAGATGTACAAGGTTACGGGCCGGGCGTATCTCTATCTCATAATCCTTATCTGTCAGATGCTTATATTTTTGCAGGTGGCGTTTTCGTTGATAGCGGGTTTTTATACCGTGCATGTCATCAAATCGTGGGCAGATGGAAACATCGAGCTAATACAGTCAAAGCTCATCCCACATTTGAGCAAGCCTGACTCACACTACCACCCCATAGATATTGCCAATATGGAATTGAGCAATTCGCAATTCGCCAGCGAAATGCTTAGTGTGGCTCAACGAGAATTCATTGATGGAGCTCTATGGTTATCCATTTTTCTAGTTTTATATATCGCTGTCCACCTAATCTTCCCAGATGCAAAACAGCTCCGCAAAACGGAGCTATTGCCGGGTAAGCTCAAGGTACTGAACCGCCCCATAAAGTTCTGGTAAACCGCCGATGATCCACATGGATTCATCAATAGAGACAAAGATGCCTAGCGCCAACAAAAACAGAGTCAAAGGTATTGTGGCATCCCTCTTGGGCCTGGGTTGCCTGGTGGCGGTCTATGTCCCGACTTTCCTGTTGGTGTCCCTACTGATCGGGTCCGGGGCACTCGGCACGCTGAGCAAGAGCCAGGCGCAGATCGCCGCCATCCCTCTCGTCATCCTCATCAGCGCCACACTCGCCTTGGCCGGCATGGTATTCCTGGCGCGGCGACGCGGCCTCACCCTGGCGGCCTACGGCTTCAAGACCGCTGCGCTACGCCAGTTGGCCGTCGCACTGGGTCTCGGCCTGCTGTTCGCCTTTGGGCTGCGCTTCTTAAGCAGGGTGTTGCCGCTCGGCGCATCCGCCGACCTCGGTGACCTGCAGCAATGGCAGGTCATCATCTTCTTCTGGGTGGCGGCACCCGTGCAGGAAGAGATCGTCTTCCGCGGTCTCATACAGTCCGTGGTGGAGACCCACCATCCACTGCAACTGCGATTGGGGAAATTCAGTCTGCCCTTCTCAGTCCTGGTCTCGGCCCTGCTGTTCGGTCTCGTACACATCGCTACCGCGCGGCTGGGAGCATCATTAAGCCAGGTACTGTTCATCGTCTGCGGCGCTTTCGTGCTCGGTATCCTGGCCGGCTGGCTGCGCTGGAAGAATGGCAGCCTCCTCCCGGCCATCCTGGTGCACGCGCTTTTCAACATGCTGGCCGGGTGAGCTCCATGATCCGTCCCGCCAACTCCAAAGACGTGGATGAGCTGCTCCGGTTGGAGCACGCCTGCTTCGACCATGACTTGCTGACCCGCACGGATTTCCGCAACGCCCTACGGGCGGCCAAGAGCCTGATCCTGGTGGAAGACGACGGGAGGAGCCTCGCGGCCTACGCCCTCCTGCGCATGCAGGGCCGCAAGGGGCATCTCCTCTCCCTGGCGGTGGACCCGGAGCAGCGGCGCCGGGGCCTCGGCCGGGCCCTCATCCTGGCGGCGGAAGAAGCCGCCCTCGCCCGAGGGGCGCGGCATATGCAGCTGGAATTGCGGGAAGACAACGGCGCAGCGGCGGCCCTCTATGCCTCCCTGGGCTACCGCCATCACGGCACCTGGCTCGCCTATTACGAAGATGAAAGCGACGCCCATTGCATGCAGAAGACCCTGGCCGGAGAGCCGGGGGCGGAGCCTCACAATCATGTCGGGTTTGAGATACGATAACGCGGGGCTGATAAAGGGTTGCTGGTCACATGCTGAAAAAATATCTCGATAGCTTCTCGCAAAATGTCTGGCAGCAGGACGTCTACAAGATGTCCCGCTCCCGCCGCATCCTCATCTTCTGGGTGCGCATGCTGCATGTGGTCAGCGTAGAGGTCATCAACGGCAACCTGCGCCTGCGAGCCCTCGGCCTCGTGTACACCTCCATCCTCTCCCTGGTGCCGCTCATGGCCTTCGCCTTCGCGGTGCTGAAGGGCTTCGGCGTGCAGAACAAGCTGCAACCCCTGCTGCTCAACCTCTTCTCGGCCCTGGGGCCGAAGGGTGTCGAGATCACCGGCAAAGTCATCGATTTCGTGAACAACGTGAAGGCCGGTGTGCTGGGCACCTTGGGCCTCGTCATGTTGCTCTTCACCGTCGTCACCCTGGTGCGCAAGGTGGAAGAAGCCTTCAACGTGGTGTGGCGCGTGCGTGAGCCCCGCAGCCTCACGGAAGGGTTCGGCCATTACATCAGCGTCATCATGATCGGCCCCCTGCTCCTGGTCACCGCGCTCGGCCTCACGGCCACCATCAGCAGCCCCACGGCCGTGGCCCATATCACCGATTTCGCGCCGGTGGGCGTCATCTTGGTGGCCTGCGCGAAGCTCTTGCCTTATCTCTTCGTGATCGCTGCCTTCACCTTCATCTACATGTTCGTGCCCCACACCCATGTGCAGCTGCGCGCCGCCTTCACCGGCGCGGTGTTCGCCGGCATCCTGTGGGAACTCTCCGGCTGGGCCTTCGCCACCTTGAGCGTGAGTTCGACCCGCCTCACGGCCATCTATTCCGGTTTTGCCATCCTCGTGATGTTCATGATCTGGCTGTACGTGAGCTGGACCATCGTGCTGGTGGGTTCCCTGGTGGCCTTCTACGCTCAGAACCCGGAGCTGGTGCGTTATGGCCTCAAGCGCGGTGAAGTGGGTGGCCGCACCATGGAACGGGTGGCCCTGCACATCATGTACCTCGTCGGCCGCGCCTATGAAGAGAACCATACTCCCTGGTCCCGGGAGCAGCTGGCCCGACGCCTGCACCTGCCCACGGACCTCATCCTGGACGTACTGGATCGCTTGAAGCAGCGCGGTCTCGTCATGCTCGTCTCCGGCAAGATCCGCCGCTATGTGCCCGCCCGTGACATGGGCACCATCGCCCTCAGTGAAGTGGTGTTGGCGGTGCGGCAGAACCATAGCAAGCATGGTGACGCGGATCGCCACATGAAGACCGTCACTCAGCCGGAAGAAGTCATCCAGCGGCTGGATATCGCCATCAACGAGGCCTTGGGGGATCAGACTCTCAAGGGATTCATTGGGATGGGGGAGCCGGCGGAGTTAGAGACGAAGACTGTTTTGTTGGCTCGTCAAAGCTACAAAAAATAAACGGTTCTTTTGTCTTTGGTATTACGGCAGCTCGGCCATCTCGCTGCGCTATCCTCGGCAACTGCTCCTGCGTTGCTCTACCTCCTGTATCTCTACAGTCGTGCTTCGCTCATGGTCCAGGGTTGCCATCCTGGCAACCCGCTGGCTACATGCAACCAGCCCTCACGTACACAAGAGTACGCTCCGGGGTTCTCGGGAATTTTTACCTAGCCAGTGAATAAAATCTTCAATTTTTAAGGGCATCTCTAGCTGTTCAAATAACCCATTTCTGCCGATTTTAAAAATCGACTTGGCGCTGCTTGTCTGTAGTACATCCGAAGTACCTTCTTTGCGCGAGTAACTCCGACATAAAATAATCTCCTGGCCTCGTCCGGATTTCCATAAGAGTGAGGCAATAACCCTTCTTCACAACCAATAATTGCAACAGCATCATATTCAGCACCCTTAGCAGCATGTATCGTCATTAATCTAACGGCATCACCGGAATCAGCGAATTCCCCAAGAATGCTGATATCTCGTGTTAGGCCCTGTTTTTCATCTCGGTTTATAGAGACAATCATCCCCTCTATATATTCAGAGAATTTGTTCGATAGTTCCTTGGATTGCCACGCCCCATCTATAGGAATTCCCTCCAACCCACCAGAAAACTCTCTTAGCCAACCCAATACAGTTCTATCAGTCTTTAGCGCCCGCATTGCAATGTCTTCCAAAATGACAGCAAGCATCTGCATTTCATAACCATACATAGAGAAATATTTCGTAGCATCCATAGAAGTTAAAGTGTTATACAACGCCCAAAGCACTCGCCTATTATCTATATGAATGTCACATGCCCGCGCCACCAGAACTTCAATTAAATAAGCTACTTCAGTTCTTCTATAGGGCCTTGCGCCAGCGCCCGTTACACGAATACCGCGATGCCTGAGTGCTTCACCTATACCCCATAGGCCCCACCACTGAGGCCCCAATACAGCGGCCTTACCACGCGGGATGCCTTGCCTATCTACCTCGGGTAAGAAATCATCGCAAATCGCATCAACATAAGTGGTCACCGATGCTGCGCTGGGTAAATCGGGGTACCCCAAATCAAGCCCAACTCCGACCATGGGTTTTTTCCCCTGCAGTAATCTATTTGCAGCATCTACAATAAGTGCAGAAGATCGGTAATTTTCAGATATAACCAAATCTGTTCTCGCCCCAACGTCCCCAGAGAATTGATCGAATAATTCTGGCCTAGCTCCAGCAAATCCGTAAATGGACTGTCTTTTATCCCCCACTATGCAGAATCTAGAATAACCACATTCAGCTATCTTCCTTAGTAGTTCAACTTGAATATCAGTTGTATCTTGGAATTCGTCGACCATGATCCAGGCGAATTTATTTGATATTTTTTCGGCCACTGAGGGCTGTTGCTTAACTATCTTGAGAGAAAGATAAAGAACGAGGGGGAATATAATTGCCTTATCGCGCCGTATTCTTTTAATAAATTCTTTTCTAGCCTTTTCTGGGATTCTATCGCCACCCTGCGGCATGCCATCAATACCAATGGTTATTGACTGAAATTGCTCTCTAACTCTAGCCTCCAACCCATGGTCGCGAATAATTTCAGCCACAGTATTTCTAAACCAATCAGAGTCGGGTGGCGCTAAATTAAGTTTTGGCTTAGCCCATTCACCCAATAAACCCGCATGGGGTCTAAGTATGTGATTTAAACAAAATGAATGAATTGTGCATATTTCTACACGCTCAACATCTTCTGCCGTAGCCGCTGCACTTAATCTAGTCTCTATTTCATTGATTCCGGTGTTTGTATAAGTTATGCAAAGGATATCCCGCGAAGTTTTGCGGACATGCGGGAGCTCCAGCAATATTTTGGCGATCATGGTTCTAGTCTTACCGCTGCCAGCACATGCTTCAATGGCAAGAGAGTCATTGCAGGACGCACACAAATATTGCTGTGGTGATAATTTCATTTCTCGACCAGCCATTTAACAGCCGCAGAAATATACTCCGGCAATTCGGCGCTGTCACTTATTTTTCTGGATGCAATTTGAGCGAACCGAGCCTTACCAAAGCGTTTAGCTGTATTTAATATTTTTCCGCCAGCCTCAATGAGAATTTCATATTTCTTCTCTGGATCTTCCTCGGTATCTATCTGTTTTTTCCATGCTCGTAATTTTTTAGCTATTTTCGGCGCGCCCAGCTCTTCTGATACCTCGGAAAATAAATCTAAATTCCCAGGTAGCGCCAACTCTCTCTCTAAAGTTGTATTGCAAACAAATGATTTAACGAAAGCGTTCTCAACCCCAGAATATGTTCTAATTTCATGATCGGGCAAATCATTATCCATCACATCTGCACTTCCGTCAGAAGGAACAGCGTCGCCATCAGCAACAATGGCGCATCTTTTCCGGATAGCATTTTCACCAAATAAACCTGCGTATTCTTCGAAATGCACTCCGTGAATCGCAACTATAGATATTCCATGCCTATCTAAATCAATTCCTAGTGCTTTCTTAATTAATGGAGGCAATAAAAACACTTCGGCCGGCCCTTCGACTAGCAATACACGCCGCGCGTATAGAAGAACACTTCTCGTCGCATCAAGATATCGTTCAATATCT
Source organism: uncultured Pseudomonadota bacterium (assembly GCA_963817285.1). Classification (GTDB taxonomy): domain Bacteria; phylum Pseudomonadota; class Gammaproteobacteria; order Natronospirales; family REEB76; genus DASUBN01. Next base: position 16,155 of record CAWFOE010000019.1, read on the forward strand.
AGTTTTCCCTGAGTATTAATTGGCAGCTTCGCGCCGGAAATAACGTGAGACCAAGCCTCATTTACATTCGACATTATTACTTGATTATCAATGCCGCATTGCGAAGATATATGAGTGCTATGAGTGGTAGTGATAACTTGAAATCCAAGAACTTTTAGCGATTCAAACAAAACCCTTTGCAATTGTGGGTGCAAATGCGCTTCTGGCTCTTCAATTAACAAAAGATTACCAGCAGACTGGCCAGTCGAAATACGTCGCTTGAAGTAACTTATAAGCATGCTTACATACAGCACGTTATTCAGCCCTAGACCATTCTGGGATATAGAGTAATTCTTGTGATTTTCCGTACTTAGGATAAGCTCGAGCGCTCTTGCAATTGCGCTGAAGTCGGCAGCGCTCATGCCAAGCTGTGTATCAAACGAGAAAGTATCCCCAGCGGCATTATATAAAGACTGATGAATTTCTTTCGCAAGTGCGGCAACGCTTGGGCTCACAGAAATTTTATCGTTTGCGTTAGTTAACACATTAACTAATTCATTCTTATCCGTCTCCGAAATGGCTCCTGCTTCAATTAGTTTGACTAAGGGCGAGAACCTTGATTGCTTCAATTTTGTTTCTACATCCCTTAATGCTTCCATAAATACAACGATAAAATTCTGGTTTATCAAATCAAACCTTACAGATCTTCCATAATCGTCTTTCCAAGTAACATCTGTAGGATCTGAATCACCTCCACCAACCAACTCCCAATGATAATCATCAATTACCAGCCCTACCCCTGGATGCTCGCCGGATTCAATCGCAGTACGAATTTCTGCTCGCGGGCGAAATCGGTAACTCAATCGCGCCGTTAAATCATCAACCTCACACAAGTAAAGAGTCGCGCGCTCGTCCTTCGTTCCCTTAAAATCGCCGAATTCAATGCTTATAAAAATCTCACATGGATTAGAGGGGTTAACGCCCATTGAGAAATCTGTCGCGCTGAGACTCCGATTTTGAGATGAGAAGCCTGGATCTAAAACCAGTCTCAATGCATTTAGAAAATTACTCTTTCCAACGTTATTTTCCCCAATTACGCAGGTAACGCCCTTACTAACTGGTATATCAATAGAAAGAATATTTCTGAAATTACGGACCACAATTCTTTTAATGTACATATGCCCACCCTGGCAGCACGTAACAAATTAAGGTCATCGACCATAATCCAATGCTATTGAGTTCCTCAAACTTGAGAGCGCTAATGATAAATCACTGAATCTCAAACCCTGCGTTCCGCAACTCTTCTGCGAACTGAAAAATGAAGAAGTCCCTGAAGTTTTTCAATTTTTCTTTATTTTCAGTAATTTCTTGAATTTGAAATTGAAGTGCAACCCTAACTTCGCTTAATAAATAAGTGGGGTTCACCCTGATGCCACTGTCCATTAACTCAACCGCAGCTTTGGATTCCAATGAAAGCTCCAATCCATTTTTTGCTCTAGCTTCATGCACCAAACCATTCCTATATCCTTCCCAAAGCATCTCAGCGTAGCCCTGTTTTCTAAAACTCTCTAATCTGTCACGGCAATAGTTCTTAAATCTCGTATTCACCGCAGCCCGTTGATCTTCGACTTTTGCCAATGCGTCAATCGCACAAAATATCAGCACGCCCGCGGCAAATGCATGTCCACTTTCTATGAGTTCTTCAGCCGGCTTGAGATAGAACCCTTCAACTCTCAATGAATATTGACTCGGCAGCCTGTGAGCGCTTATATCTAAATCAGAAAATGCTACGCGTGGCGCAAAGTGAAGAGTGTCCCCTATCTTCATAGGGTGAGCCTGTGATATTGGCCGACCTGATGATTTGAAATTGATTTCATCGAAAGCATCCCTGTCTCCATCACGCCTTGCGCGCACGGAATAGTCCTTAACCCCGACCAGAGTCTACGCCTGGAATCCTTGGCTTGCAGACATGGGAATTTATTCCCTGTAGGAAGGCACCTTCGAGAGCTCCAGCATCACTTTCTGCTTGAGGGCTTCGGTGTTATCGCTGTTCTGCTCCGAGGTGGCTTTCGGGTTTGTGTAGATCTTCTCCACGAAATGGAAACCCACGAGGTTCCCGCCCTTCTGGGCCGGGAAGAACTTGAAGACGTTGTAGATGAGGTAATGCGCTTTGAGGGCGGCGTCATCCCAGGCGATGAAATCCAGCGTCGCCGTGCCGTCTTTGTTGGTCAATACTTCGTAGTTCGCGTACGGGTAAGTCGCCTTGTAGCCACCCGCCACCTGGGTCGCATAGGCGGCAGTGGTGAGACCCTTCCCTGCCGTGGGATAGACCAGGAGCTCTACGAGCCGGGTCCAGGCCTTGCCGGATTCGTTCGGGAGGAAATACTCGCGCAGGGCCACGCCGTTGTCGTCACCGTGGTATTGCAGGGCGAAGATGCTGCCATCGAAGGTGATGGAATTCGTCACGCTCGCGCTAGGCAGCGGCGGAGCCGGAGGCCTGCGTTTCACGAGGACGGTAGTCGGTTTGGGCGCTACCGTGGCGGGCGCAGGGGCTGCGACCGGAGCAGGTGCGGGAGGCGGCGGGGGCGGTGGTTTGGGCGCGGAAGCGCAGCTGGCGACGAAGGCCAGCACAGCTACGATCGTGGATGATCCGAGGCTTCTCATCTCGCCCCTTATTTTTTGACGGGGTATCCCCAAGTCACCAAAGTGTACGCCTGTCATCAACCGGATAGCAGCGCCTAATCCAGATCACTGTATATAGTTCAGGCTGAATTCGTAGTGGTGGCTGATATTCCCTGCGAGAGCCACGGGCGGCAGCTTGGTATCCGCCACGCTCTTGATAACGGCCTGGTCTATCACCGGGTTGCCGCTGGACTTGACGATCTTGATGTTTATCGGCGAACCGCTGCCGTCGTAATCGAAAGCGACGGTGGCAGTGCCGAAGACGGCCTGCCCATTGGTCGTGTTCTCCGTGTTCCGCGTCCGCATCAGCTCGGTCTGCAGGACCATATAGAAGACTTCTTCCTGGCCTCCCCGGCTCACCATGGCTTTCTTGTAGAAATCCCCGGTCTCCGGCAGGTTGCAGGGCACACCGAGGCAGTAATAGTAGAGATACCAAAGATCAGCGGCGGCGATGTCGCTGCCTTGGTCCATGGCTTTGCGATCCCACTTGATGGCGCCCAGGTAGTTATTGAGGTGCAGCAGCATGAAATCCGCCAAGTGGATCTCACCTGAGACGTCGCCCTTGCCGGCAGCTTGTTGATAGAAGTCCTGGGCTTTGCCGTAATCCTGGGGCACGCCCTGTCCATATTCGTACATCTGCCCCAACTGCGTCTGAGCTTCTGCATCACCCTGTTGTGCCAGGGTCTCGATCTCATGCACTTTGGCTTCGCCGCCAGGATAGGGCGCGAGCGGCGCCGAGGCGCAGCCCACGAGACCGGCCAAGACGAGAATGATGGACGATGAAGGTCGAGCACATCGCCCGAAGAAGCGTTGCCGGTCCATGACTTCGATCCCCTTTTGGATCACTCCGCGTCTTGTGTGCGCGAGCATCCTATCCCGATTCCCTTTCAGCGCCCAAGCTCACTTAGACCCATCGGGCTATTAGAAGTGCACCTGCGCTGCGAGGTAAGCATAGTTCACATTACCGCTGCCGATGGTCTTGCTATCGCCGACGTTGCGGTATTGGTTATAACCCAGGCGCACGCTCCAGGTCTCAGAGAAATCGAACTGCAGTCCGGCGCCGGCGTCGTAGCTCGAGTTGGTCTTGGTCTGGTCCACGAAGACGAATTCCGACGACCCTGTCCCGGTACCTACGATCACTTCCTCCAAGCTCGAGGTGATGAGGCCCGCCTTGGCGTACACACTGACGGTGTCACCGAAGGGGTAAGCCACCACCGCATCCAGGCCGACGCCTTCCAGCTTGAACTTCGCTTGCACCTCGTCATTGGGCACGACGGGCAGCAGGTTGCTGTTGTTCGACCCCATGTCGAAGTCCTGTGCCTCAAGGGAGAAATACCGGTTGAAACGGTAGCCCCCGACGAACGACCACCCTGGGTTCCAAGCGCTGCCGACTATCGTGAAGCCCGTTTCCTGCTTGTAGAGGGTACGCGCACTGGCGAAGACGCTGCTGTAGTCGCTGACACCGGCCGTGGCGCCCAGGTACCAACCCGTCTGGTCCGCCATCGCCGCCGGCGCCATGAGCGCGAGCAGTACGCCGGGCATGAACCGATATGTCACCTTCATCACTGAACCCCTTGAGATCGCCACTGAGCGCATATCTTATACGGCAACCCGCTCCCGGACTTATCTTGACCGGGATGAATTAATGATGCAGCGGACCCGCTCGCTGCTCATGCTCGGAGTCAATAAGGGCGGTTGAAATTCACCGCTATCAGGAAATGATGGATGTTGCTCATCGTGCTGGGTCTCTCGGGCAAGTCCGCTTTTTCGACCGCTTCGACCGCCGATTTATCCTCGAAATCGCTCCCTGATGACTTAAATACCGATACATCGGTGGCCTTGCCGCCGCCTGTGTACTCGAACTGGACGGTCGCGACTCCTCCTGCCCGTGCAGCATGGGCAGCGGGGGAGAAATTGCTCTGGATACCGATCATCTTCTTCATATTAGCGGCGAAATCGAGGTTCGTCTTCTGGACCTCGGTGATGGGCTGTGCCGTGCGATAAAACTCATCAGCCTTTAACGCTCCTTCTGGCGTTCCCATATTCCATTTGCGCATGTACTCCAGATTCTGCTTCGCGACGACATTTCCTTGATCTGCGGATTTCTGGAACCAGGAGAGCGCACATGAATAATCAGAAAAACTGAAGAAACACAAATCGCCCAACCGAAATTGGGCCTCCGGATCCCCCTTCACGCCCAACTCCATATAAAGATCCCAAGCTTTTGCCAGGTTATAAACCTCTCCACCTGTACCGGTCACAAATAGGTGAGCGAGCTGCAATATTGCCTGTGGGTCATGTTTCCCATAGGCGTTGACCTCGAGTTTATGGAGAGGACTCTCGACAGGGGTGCCTGCGCAAGCCACAAGGGTCGAGAGAGCGATGAAATTGAAAGACAAGGATGCAAACCACGATGCCGCGGACCTTCTCCGATTCATTCCCCTATCCCTTTTATATATCAAGTCGACATGGTCGTCTGGAAATTCCGTCCCTGATTATCCCCGATTATTCAGCCGATGTCCGGACCTATCTTCACTGAGATGATGAAGTGGCGCACGCCGGTCAAGGCGGCGGGCACCACTGGCAGGGAAGCGCTCTGTACCGCGGCGATGGCCGCGTTATCCAGGTCGGCGTTGCCGCTGGAGCGGTACACCTTCACATCCGTGGCCTTGTCGCCCTCGCCCCGGTCGAATTCGATGAGGGCGGTGCCCTGCCCTGCATCGGTTTGGGGGTAGTGCCGCTCGCCGTCGATGGCGAGCTTGGTCTCGAGGGCGAAGAGCTGCCGCATGCCCTCGTCACTCGCCGCCGCCAACTCGTAATAGCCCATGGCTTCCTGGTTGTCTCTGGGGCTGTCGGAAGCCGTCTCATACATGTACCAGAGGTTCGCCGCGGCGATGCCGTCTCCTTCTGCCGCCGCCCGCCGGTACCAATAATAAGCACTGCGGTACTCATCCCACCGCCACTGGGAGAGGTCCGCGAGTCGGAGTTCTCCCTCCACGCTGGCACTGCCGTCCAGCTCTCTATAGAGATGCCAGGTCCGGTAGATGTCCGCCGGTGCGTCGCCATCCACGGCATACACATCCCCGGACATGGGTCTCGCGTGGGCGACGTGGTTCGCAGTAGCGGTGGCGCAGCCAGAGAGGATCAGCAGCGCGAAGCCACTGGCCAGGAGAGATGCGGCAGATCGGCGTAGGTGCATCTTCATATCCATATCATGCGCGCTTCGGGTGTCACCTGCAGAGCCCGCTATTCCTGGGGCGGGGATGCACTCCTGTGGCTGTTCATATCGTATTCATGGGAATTTCATTTCGCCTGGAAATACAGGGCTCAGGTACATATCTGATTTAATTCTATATCCCTTGAACCACCGGCGGCCCTTAGCCAACATTAAACACGAGAGATACGCACACATGAGGGATGGGAAAAGACCTCGTCTTTCTGGATGCGGACCGGCGGCACGACCTGATTTCCCCACGCTCAGGCCGAAGCCGCTTAGGACCGCCTCTGGAGGTGTATACACGGCGGGCACAGGGAGTGTGCCCGCCGTGATCCGGGATAGCCCACGCCCTTCTCGCCTGATTTAATCCCGAAATCCTTGAACTAGCTGACCCTCCAGCCACTCTATAAGGGTGCCGCACCCATAGGCGGCGCACTTCTATATGGCGGAGGAATCCATGGCTAGCTCGACCAAGTCATCCGGTGCTCTCTTCGGCTTGCCTGCCTTCTTCGGCAACAACCTCTCCATGGGAGCAGCCGAGAGCGCCAGCGGCAAACCCGGCTTCGGCCGATTCTTCTTCGCCCTCACCTTCATGGGCCTCGGCATCCTCGGCCTCACCTCCGGCTCCTTCGCCGAAGTGTGGCAACCGGTACCGAAAAGCGTGCCGGCCCAGACGGCTATCGCCTACCTCTGCGCGATCATCATGCTGGCAGGCGGTGTGGGTCTCTTCTGGAAGCGCAGCGTCACCTTGGCCACCCGGCTGCTCTTCGCGTATCTGCTGCTCTGGGTGCTGCTTCTCGAGATCTGGCCCATCGTGCAGCACCCCGGCATCGAAGCCATGTGGGCCGGCTGCGGCGAGATAATGGTGGTGCTGGCCGGCACCTGGACTCTCTTCGCCCTGAATGCAGGGCCCTGGGAGCGTGCTCACCTAGGTTTCGCTACCGGCCAGCGCGGCCAAGCCATCGCGCGGTTGCTTTTGGGCCTCGCGATCATCGCCATCGGTTTCGAGCACATCCTGTATGCCAAGGATACTGCGGACTACGTCCCGAAGTGGATCCCCGGCTCTCTCTTCTGGGCCTATCTCACGGGCGTCGGCCACGTGGCCGCGGGCTTCGGCATCCTCTTCGGGGTGTATCCGCGTCTCGCGGCGATGATGGAAGCGCAGATGATGAACGTGTTCACCCTGCTGGTTTGGGTGCCGTTCTTCTTCTTGAAGCCGCCGGACCACTTCCAGTGGACGGGCTTCTTCATCTCCAACCTGTTGGCCTTCGGCGTCTGGGTGGTGGCGGATTCCTATCGAGGATCACCCTGGCTCAGCATAGGCAAGTCAAAGGCCTGAGCGATCTGGCGGCAGGCGACTACTTATGAGTGGGCTTGCTGTCGCTCACGTCGCCCGAGGTGGGTAGCTCGTCCGCGCTCCAGCCTCCCCCTAAGTCTTCTATCAGCGTCACGCTCGCCACCAGCCTCTGCTGCTCCAGGCTGAGGTCGGTCTGCTCGCTGGCGAGGGCCGTGGCCTGGGCGGTGACCACGGTGGTATAGGCGACCGTGCCCGCCCGGTACTCGTTCATGGATATCTGCGCCGCCAGCTCCGAATCCTTCACCGCCTGATCCTGCACCGTGGCCTGCTGGGCCAGGATGCGCAAGCGTGGCGAGCTGGTCTTCCACGCCCTGGAAGGCGGTCAGCACCGTGAGCCGGTAGTTGGCCACGCTCGCGTCATAGGCGGCCTCGGCGGCGCTCACCGCTGCGCTGGTGGCACCACCGTTGAACAGGTTCTCGGTGGCGTCCGCTCCGACCGACCAGGTGCGGTCGGGAGCGGAGACGAGCTTGGCGAAAGCGTTATTCACATAGCCTAAGAGCCCCGAGAGGCTGAGGTCTGGGTAGTAGCCCGCGTCCTCCACGCCGATCTCGGCATTGGCCGCGGCCACCTGGCGCTCTGCCACGGCGATGTCCGGGCGGCGCTCCAAGAGTTCGGAAGGCACCATCACCGGCACCACCGGCACGGTGCTGGTGAGCGTACCCGCTGGCAGGTTGAACTCCGAAGGCGCCTTGCCGATGAGCACGGCGATGGCGTGCTCCAGGGTCGCCCGCTGCACGCCTACGTTCACGTCCTCGGACTGGGCGGTATCGAGCTGGGTCTGGGCAGTGATCACGTCGAGCCGGCTCACCACGCCTACGGTGTACTGGTTCTGGGTGATGGTGAGAGAGCGCTTGTAGCCATCCACCGTCTGGTCCAGCAGGATCTGCAGCTGATCAGCGGCGCGCAGGTTGAAATAGTCGGTGGCCAGGGCCGCTTCCGCCGAGAGGCGCGCGGAAGCGAGTTCCGCGGCGCTCGCTTGTGCGCTCGAGACCGCGTTCTCCTTCTGGCGCCGGATCTTGCCCCAGAGATCCAGGTCCCAGCTGGCGCTGGCCTGCAGGTTGTAGTTGTTCGTGGGTGCCGGCGTGGTCGTGAGCAGACCATTGGAACTCGTGCTGGCACGTCCACGAGTGCCCGCGAGGCCAAGGTTGAGACTGGGATAGAGCGCAGCCCCCGCTTCCTGAGCGAGCGCACTCGCTTGCAGGTAGTTGGCGGCGGCTTCCTGGATGTTCAGGTTGGAGATATCTATCTGCTTCTCCAGGTCATCCAGCGTCGGATCGGCATAGATGGACCACCACGGACCCCGGTCCTTGTTGTCCTGGGGTTGGCTCACTTTCCACCCCTGCAGCTCCTTGAAGCTCTTGGACTCCGGCGCAGTGGGGCGCTTGTAATCGGGGCCCACGGCGCAGGCGGCCAACAGAAGCACCAGCAGCGCCGAGAGCGCTCCGGGCATGACACGGCAGATCATGGATGCTCTCCTTGCGCAGCCGGCAGAGCAGCGCGGGCGTTCATCGCTGCGCTTGGCGAACCTGAGGCGCAGGCGGTCGAGATAGAGGTAGACCACAGGCGTGGTGTAGAGGGTGAGTATCTGGCTGAAGACGAGGCCGCCGATGACCGAGATACCGAGAGGGAAGCGGAGCTCAGAGCCGTAACCCGTCACTAGCACCAAGGGTAGCGCCCCCAGCATGGCGGCGGCAGGTGGTCATCATGATGGGCCGAAAACGCAGCAGGCAGGCTTCGCGGATGGCCTCCACTGGCGTGAGGCCGTGGTCGCGTTCCGCCTGGAGGGCGAAGTCGATCATCAGGATGGCGTTCTTCTTCACGATGCCGATGAGCAGGATGACGCCGATCAGGGCGATGATGGTGAAGGCACGTGCAGAGTGCGCTGGCGAGGAGCGCGCCCACGCCCGCCGAGGGCAAGCGTCGAGAGGATGGTGAGCGGGTGCACGTAGCTCTCGTAGAGGATGCCCAGCACGATGTACACGGCGGCGAGCGCCGCCAGGATCAGGATCGGCTCGCTGGAGAGGGACTGCTGGAACACCTGGGCAGTGCCCTGGAAGCTGCCGTGGATGTGGCAAGGCATCCCGATGCCGACTTCCGCCGAGCGTATGGCCTTCACCGCGTCGCTGAGCGACTTGCCCTGGGCCCACGTTGAAGGAGAGCGTGCTGGCCACGAAGGGACCCTGGTGGTTCACCGAGAGCGGCGTGGAGCCGGGCTACGTAGTGGGTGAAGGACGCGAGCGGCACCAGGGTCTCGGCGCTGGTGCTCACGGCGGTGCCGTTGGAAGCCGATGCATGGCCGCTGGCGGCGATGGCGTTGATGGCGGCGTTACGCGCCGAGTCGGCAGGCCACCTCGGCGGCCGTGGGCGCGGTGGAGGCCGACCGGATCCTTTCCCCGTCACGGTGCCTACCACGGCATTGGTGCTCTGGGTGCCGCTCGCGGCACCCGCCGAGGTGCTCACGTAGATGTACTTCAGGGAATCCGGGCTCTGCCAGTACTCGGGTGCAAGCCTCCATGATCACGTGGTACTGGTTCTGCTGCTCGTAGAGGGTGGAGACCTGGCGCTGGCCGAAGGCATCGTAGAGCGCGTTATCCACCTGCGCGGGCGTGACGCCGAGCCGCGCCATGGTGTCCCGGTCCATCACCAGGTCCGTCTCCAGGCCACCCTGCTGCAGGTCGGAGTTCACGTCCGTCATCACTGTGGAGTTCTGCAAGGCCGCGGCCAGTTTCGGGGCCCAGGTGTAGAGCTCGCTGTTGGAATCGGACTGCAGGGTGTACTGGTACTCGGCGTTGCTCTGCCGGCCCCCGGCACGGAAGTCCTGGGCTGCCTGCAGGAAGAGCTTGGCGCCCGTCACCACCCCGAGTTTCGGCCGCAAGCGGCCGATGATGGCATCAGCCGATAGCTTGCGCTCATCCAGGGGCTTCAGGGTCACGAACATGAAGCCGGAGTTGGTCTGCCGGCCGCCGGTGAAGCCCACTACGTTCGCCACTTCCGGGTCCGCGTGCACGATGGACATGAATTGGGTGAACTTGATCTTCATGGCCTGGAAAGAGATGCTCTGGTCGGCCTGGATGCCGCCGATGAGCATGCCCGTGTCCTCCTCCGGGAAGAACCCTTTGGGAACAGCCACGAACAGCACGAAGTTGAGGATGATGGTGGCGAGCAAGGCGAGTATCACGATGCGCGGATGGCGCAGCGCCGAGTCGAGGGTGCTGGCATAACCGCTCTTGAGGGAAGCGAAGAGGCGCGCCATGCGGCTCGACTTCTCCTCCGCCGCACCCTCTTTGCGGGCGCGCAGCAGCAGGGAACACATCATGGGCGTGGTGGTGAGGGAGACCAGGAGCGACACGCCGATGGCCAGGGAGAGCGTCATGGCGAACTCGCGGAAGAAGCGCCCGATGATGCCGCCCATGAGCAAGATGGGCAGGAACACCGCCACGAGCGACAGGCTGATGGAGAACACTGTGAAGCTCACTTCCTTGGCGCCCACGAGCGCTGCCTCGAAGGGCTGCATGCCGCCCTCCATGTGGCGCGTGATGTTCTCCAGCACCACGATGGCATCGTCCACCACGAAGCCGGTGGCGATGGTGAGGGCCATGAGCGAGAGGTTGTCCAGGCTGAACCCGCAGAGATACATACCGGCGAAGGTGCCGATGAGGGAGATGGGTACCGCGACGCTGGGGATGAGCGCCGCCCGGGCCTGGCCCAGGAACAGGAACACCACCAGGATCACCAGCAGCACCGCGGCGGCGAGTGTGATCTCGGTGTCGTGCAGGGCAGCGCGCACCGTGGTGCTGCGGTTCAGCGCCACGCGCATATCCACATTGGACGGCAGCGAGGCCTTGAGTACCGGGATGAGCTTCAGCACCCCGTCCACGGTCTGGATCACATTGGCGCCGGGTTTCGCGTAGAGGATCACCAGCACCGCGGGCTGACCGTTGGAGAGACCTGCGTTGCGCACGTTCTCCACGGAGTCCAGCACCTGGGCCACGTCGAGACAGCCGCACGGCAGCGTTGTTGCGGTAGGCGACCACCAAGTCCCGGTACTGGGACGCCTTGGTGGCCTGGTCGTTGGTGTAGATCTGGTAGTGCTGGCCGCCGAACTCGAGCGCACCCTTGGTGCTGTTGGCGTTAGCCGAGGCGAGTGCTGCGCGCACGTCCTCCATGCCGATGCCGTACTTGTTGAGCGCTGTGGGATTCAACTCCACCCGCACGGCTGGCAGCGAGCTGCCGCCCAGGTCCACTTCGCCGATCCCGTCCAGCGGAGAGAGCCGTTGCTGCAGGATGTTGGTGGCAGAATCGTAGAGTTGGCCTTGGGTGAAGGTGCTGGATGTAAGCGCCAGGATCAGCACCGGTGCGTCTGCCGGGTTGGCCTTGTGATACGTGGGGTTGCTGCGCAGTGCTGTGGGCAAGTCCGCCCGCGCTGCGTTGATGGCGGCTTCCACGTCGCGCGCCGCGCCGTCGACGTCCCTATCCAGACCGAACTGCAGCACGATGCGGGTCGTCCCCGCCGAGCTTGAGGAGGTCATCTCGGTGACGTCGGCGATCTGCCCCAGGTGCCGCTCCAGGGGGGCGGCCACCGTGGCCGCCACGGTCTCAGGCCCGGCGCCGGGGAGGTTCGCCTGCACCGAGATGGTGGGGATATCCACCTGGGGTAGCGGCGCGACCGGCAGCAATGGAAACGCGAAGATGCCCGCCAAGGCGATGCCGGCGGTGAGCAGCGTGGTCGCCACCGGCCGCTTGATGAAGGGCGTGGACAGGCTCACGGCGCCGTCCGATCACGCAGCGCGCGCCGCTCACGGGCACGCTGGGCGAGGCGGTCGAAGGCGAGGTAGATGACGGGCGTGGTGAAGAGCGTCAGGAGCTGGCTCACCAGGAGACCGCCCACGATGGTGATGCCGAGGGGCCGGCGCAGCTCCGAGCCTGTGCCGAAGCCGAGCATCAATGGCATGGCCGCAAGCAGCGCCGCCATGGTGGTCATCATGATTGGACGGAAGCGCAACAGGCAGGCCTGACGGATGGCGTCTCGCGGCGCCATGCCCTCGCCCCGCTCCGCCTGCAGGGCGAAGTCGATCATCATGATGGCGTTCTTCTTGACGATGCCTATCAGCAAGACGATTCCGATGATAGAGATGATGTCCAGATCGTTGCCGGTCACGATCAGCGCCAAGAGCGCACCCAAGCCCGCCGAAGGCAGGGTCGAGAGGATGGTGAGCGGATGCACGAAGCTCTCGTAGAGCACGCCGAGCACGATGTACACCGTGACGATGGCGGCCAGGATGAGGAAGAGCTCGTTGCTCAAGGCCGCTTTGAAGGCGAGCGCCGCACCCTCGAAGGCGGTGATCACGCTCTGGGGGACCTTGATGTCCTCCTCGGCCGCCTCGATGGCGTCCACCGCTCCGCCCAATGATTGCCCGGGCGCGAGGTTGAAGGAGATGGTCGCCGAAGGGAACTGGTTCAGATGGTTGATGACCAGCGGCGCCTTCTGGGTCTCGATCGTGGTGAAGGCCGAGAGCGGCACCTGGCTGCCGGTGGCGGCTGAGGACGGCAGGTACACCGAGTTCAAGGAATCCACGCTCTGCTGCAGGGCCGGGTCCGCCTCCAGGATCACCCGGTACTGGTTCGACTGGGTGAAGATGGTGGAGACGATGCGCTGGCCGAATGAGTCGTAGAGCGCGTTGTCCACCGTGGCTGGCGTGATGCCGAAGCGCGCAGCCGTGCTGCGATCGATGTCCACGTAGGCCGAGAGCCCCTGCTCCTCCAGGTTGGAGGTCACATCAGCTAGCTGCGGCATGACCTGCATGCGCGCCAAGAGCGCGCTGGACCACTTCGCGAGCTCGGCGGAACTCGTGTCTTCCAGTACGAACTGGTACTGGGTGGCGCTCAAGGTATCGCCGATGTTGAGATCCTGCACCGGCTGCATATAGAGGCTCACGCCGGGGATGTCTGCCGTCTCTTTCTGCAGGTCATGGATGATGTCACTGGCGTTCTCCCAGCGGCTATCTCGCGAGGTCAGGTTGATGAGGAAGCGGCCCTGATTGAGGGTGGTGTTGGTGCCGTCCACGCCCACGTAGGAGGAGAGGCTCACCACGTGGGGGTCCTGCAGCACGCCCTTAGCCAAGGCCTGCTGCCGATCCACCATGGCCGCGAAGGAGACCGAGGGGGGCGCCGCCGACACGGCCTGGATCAGGCCCGTGTCCTGGGTGGGGAAGAAACCCTTGGGGATGACTATATAGAGCAGCACCGTTAGCACCAGCGTGCCCACTGCCACCCAGAGGGTCGCTCGCTCCCGCGCGAGCGCGTAATCGAGAGCCTTCTCATAGCGAGTCAGCAGATCCTGGAAGATCTTGTCGCTCCAGCCCAAGAGTTTGCTCTGGTGGGCCCGGGTCTCGGACTCGGGCTTCAATATCTTGGCGCACATCATGGGCACGAGCGTGAGAGACACCACCGCCGAGATGACGATGGTCACGGCGAGGGTGATGGCGAACTCGTGGAACAGGCGCCCCACCACGTCGCCCATGAAGAGCAAGGGGATGAGCACAGCGATCAGGGACACCGTGAGGGAGATGATGGTGAAACCGATCTGTTCGGCGCCCTTCAGGGCCGCGGCCAGGGGCTTCTCTCCCTCCTCCACGTAGCGGGCGATGTTCTCGATCATCACGATGGCGTCGTCCACCACGAAGCCGGTGGCGATGGTGAGCGCCATGAGCGAGAGGTTATCCAGGCTGAAACCGATGAGATACATCATCCCGAAGGTGCCGACGATGGAGATCGGGATCGAGAGGCTCGGCACGAGGGTGGCCGGCAGATTGCGCAGGAACAGGTAGATGATGAGCACCACCAGACGCCACCGCCAGAGTCAGCTCGAACTGGGTGTCATGCACCGAGGAGCGGATGGTGTTGGTGCGGTCCGTGAGCACGGACATGGTGACGGAAGCCGGCATAGAAGCCTGCAGCTGCGGCAGGAGCGCCTTCACCCGGTCCACCACCTCGATCACGTTGGCGCCCGGCTGACGCTGGATACTCAAGATGATCGCCGGCGTGGTGTTCATCCACGCGCCCAGCTGGGTGTTCTCCGCGCCCTCCACCACCGAAGCCACGTCCTTGAGGCGTACCGGCGCGCCGCTCTTGTAGGCGACGATGGCATCGAGGTATGAGTCTGCATCCTCCAACTGGTCGTTGGCGTTCAGGGTGAAGGACTGGGAAGGCCCGTCGAAACTCCCCTTGGGCCCGTTCACGTTCAGGTTGCCGAGGGTGGTGCGCAGGTCGTCGATGTTGAGCCCATAGCTCGCGAGCGCCCGCAGGTTCGCCTGCACCCGCACCGCGGGGCGCGCGCCGCCGCTTAAGGAGACGAGGCCCACGCCCGCCACCTGGGAGAGCTTCTGAGCGATGCGCGTGTCCGCCATGTCCTCCACTTGGGTGAGCGGCAGGGTGTTGGACATGACCGCGAGCGTCAGCACCGGCGCGTCTGCCGGGTTCACCTTGGCGTAGATGGGCGGCGCCGGCAGGCCCGCGGGCAGGAGGTTGCCGGCGGCATTGAGCGCCGCCTGTACTTCCTGTTCGGCCACGTCCAGGCTCAAAGTGAGATCGAACTGCAGGGTGATGACTGAGGCGCCGGCGGATGACGCAGAAGACATCTGATCCAGACCCGGCATCTGGCCGAGCTGCACTTCCAACGGCGCAGTCACCGAACTCGTCATCACGTCCGGACTCGCGCCCGGATACAGAGTGGTCACCTGGATAGTGGGGTAATCCACTTCCGGCAAGGCCGACAGCGGCAGGAACAGGTAGGCCACGCCGCCCGCCAAGAGGATGGCGACCATCAGCAGCGTGGTGGCCACGGGGCGGAGGATGAAAGGGCGTGACGGGTTCATGGCCGCCGGGTCTCTTTTATTGTATGGCGGAGGTCAGTTGCCGCCAGCGGCAGCGGAGGACTTGCGGTGACCGGAGCCCTTCTTCCAGCCGTGCTTGGTGGCCGCAGCCGGTGCTGCGACGGTGGCGAGTTGCGGCAGGGTGATCTGGCCGCCGTCTTTCAACTGCTCTGCCCCATCCGTCACCACTTTCTCGCCGGCCTTCAGACCGGTGAGGATGGCGATACGATCGCCGTCCACCGGGCCTAAGGTCACCGTGCGCAAGCTCACGGTGTCATCGGAGTTCACCACATATACATAAGTGCCGGGCGCGCCGCGCTGCACTGCCGCCGAAGGCACCGTCAGAGTGTCATGCAAGGTATCCACCAGCAGCACCGCATTCACGAACTCGTTGGGGAAGAGTCGCCCATCCGCATTCTTGAACAGGGCCCGCAGCTCCACGGTGCCGGTGCTGGTGTTCACCATGTTGTCCACGGCGGAGAGCTCGCCGTCGGCTAGCTTCTGGGTATTGGTGCGATCGTAGAGGGTCACCGGCAGATGGGCGCCGCTGCCATAGCGCTGCATCACCTGGGGCACGTTGTCCTCCGGCAGGGTGAAGATGACGCTCACCGGAGAGAGTTCCGTGATCACCACGATGCCGTTGGCATCGGAAGTCTGCACGTAATTGCCGATGTCGACCTGACGCAGGCCCACGCGACCGAATACCGGCGACTCGATGTGGCAATAGGCCAGGTTCAGCTTGGCGTTATCCACCTGGGCCTGATCGGATTTCGTCGTGCCCTGGTACTGCTCCACGAGGAACTGCTGGTCGTCCAGCTGCTGGGCCGAGATGGAGTCTTGGCTCGCGAGGGTCTTGTAGCGCTCGAGGTCCGCCTGCGCCTGATGCAATAGTCCCTGATCGTGGGTGAGCTGTCCCTGGGCCTGCTCCAGCGCCACTTCATAGGGCCGCGGATCCACCTGGGCGAGGAAATCGCCGACCTTCACCATCTGGCCTTCTTTGAAACCAATCTGCATGAGGCGGCCGCTGATCTGGGTGCGCACCGTGACCGTCGCGAGCGGCGTGACCGTGCCGAGCGCCGAGAGCGTCACGGGCACATCGCCCTGAGCCACCACGGCGGCTTGCACCGGCTGGGGTCCGTTGAACTGGGCGAAGCCGCGACGGCTGTTGCGACTCTGGCTCTGCCCAGCGGAGGACATGTGCAGCGCGAGGGCGACGAGCACGACGACGAGGAGCACGCCACCGCCGAGCAGCGCGAACTTCAGGCGCCGACGGCGCGCATGACTGGAAGGCATGTTCATGTTCTTCAGATCCGTGATTGCGGTGGTACGCGCGGCCCAAAAGCCTAAGGCTGCTTCATATGTATAACAGCCATGTGCCGGTTTTGGATTACAAAACCTGCACCATGCTAGAGGAAATTACCGCGCGCGAAAGCCTGTTACTCTTCGTAACAATCGACGATCCCAGCGTGATTCAGTTATACCGAATGTTTGAGGGGATTCCAGCGGGATAGTTCAGATGAGCGGAATGTATCGAAATGCAACAAGAGGCGAAGCAGGGAGATGGAGCCGGGTCTTCAACCTGATATCGCGCGCTTATAGATATCGTCTACCACGATCTGGTTCAGGCAGTTCATATGCTTCAAAGGGCATTCACGCTCGAAACAGGGGCTGCAATCGAGCTTGAGATAGACCACGTCGGCTTTATCGGTAAGGGGCGGCGTGTAATCGGGACTGGAGGAGCCGTAGATAGCCACGAGCTTCACACCGACGGCGGCCGCCATATGCATGAGACCGGAATCGTTGCTCACGGCAGATTGGGCCAGCGCCAGGAGATCCACCACGTCCACGAGCTTGGTGCCACCGCAGAGGTTCACAGCACCCTCCCGGGCTTGCTTCACGATGGCATCCCCGAGGGTGTGCTCTTTCGCAGAGCCGAACACCCAGACCTGCTTGCCTGAGGCTATCAACCGCTTCGCCAGCTCGCCGTAGCGATCCAAAGGCCAGCGCTTGGCAGGACCGTATTCCGCGCCTGGCAAGAGCGCCACCACGGGTTTGTCCAAGTGCAACCGGTTGATGTCCAGCAGCATCGCCTGGTTGTCTTTATCCACCCGGAGATAGGGCTTGTGGATGACGGGCGGTAGCGGCGCATCACGCTCCAAGCCTAGCGCCACATAGCGCTGCACTGTCTGGGGTAGGAGTTTCTTATCGAGCTTGCGCATGTCGTTGATGAGGCCGAAGCGCCATTCACCCCGATAACCGGTGCGTATCGGGATCCCGGCGAAGGCTGGCACCAGGGCGGACTTCCAAGAGCGAGGCAGCACTACGGCCCGGGTATAGCGGCGATTGAGCGCGCGCCCTAAGCGCTTGCGCACGCCGTAACCGAACTCGCCATGCTCGATGGGCAGCATCACCGCCGCGTGCACCTCCGGCATGCGCGCCAAGAGAGGTCGCGACCAGGAGGGCGCCAGCACGTCTATCTCGGAATCGGGGAAGCGTTCTTTAAGGGTGATGAGCAGGCTCTGGGCCATGACCATGTCGCCGACCCAGGCGGGCCCCACGACCAGGATGCGCTGGGCAGGCGTGCTCATGGAGGTTTACTTATTGAGCCAAGCCATGTATTTCTCGACGCCTTCTTCGACGGTCATAAACTGGTGATCGCAACCCGCAGCGCGCAGAGCAGACATGTCCGCTTCCGTGAAGCTCTGATAGCGGCCCTTCAGGTTATCCGGGAAGGGGATGTATTCGATCTTGCCCTTGCCGTGGTGCTTAATGACTGCTTTCGCCACGTCGTTGAAGGGCTGGCTCTTGCCCGTGCCCAGGTTGAATATGCCTGAGACCTTCGGGTGCTCTCGGAACCACAGGTTCACGGCGCAGACGTCGTCCACGTGGATGAAGTCCCGGCGCTGCTCGCCGTCACCGTACCCATCGCTACCCTTGAACAGACGGCATTTGCCGTCTGCCAGGATCTGGTTGTTGAAATGGAAAGCCGTGCTCGCCATCTTGCCCTTGTGCTGCTCGCGGGGGCCGTAGACGTTGAAGTAACGGAAACCCACGACTTGGCTCTTCAAACCCGTCTTGATGCGCCGACGCACATGCTGGTCGAACAGGAACTTGGAGTAGCCGTACACGTTGAGGGGCGCTTCGTACTGCCGCTCCTCCTTGAACACCTTGCCCCCGCCATAGACCGCGGCCGAGGAGGCATAGATGAAGGGGATGTTGCGGGTCTGGCAGTAATCCAGCAGTGCCTTGGAGTACTCGTAGTTGGCGGCCATCATGTATTGGCCGTTCCACTCGGTGGTGTCCGAGCAGGCGCCGTTATGGAATACCGCTTCCACGGGCCCGAAAGTGTGGTTCGAGAGCAGCTGCTGTAGGAAGGCATCCTTATCCCGATAGTCGGCGATGTCGCCGTCCACCATGTTGGTGAACTTGGTGCCATCCTTCAGATCGTCCACCACGATGATGTCGCTGTGGCCGCGCTTGTTCAGCGCCAGCACCAGGTTGCTGCCGACGAAGCCGGCGCCGCCGGTGACGATGATCATGGTTGTGCTCTCTTCGAATAGATGACCATATATTTATAGAATACGCCGTTCGCTTCGGACACCGATATAAGCAGCCCCCGCCAGCCGTCCAACACCCCCAGACGCAACAGGTAGCTGCGGATGAAGGCCCAGAAGGTCTTCAGCATGATCACTGCGGGGTGATAGGTGCGGTCCGATTCGCCGGCCTTCAGCATGGTGTAGCGGTGCATCTTCACCAGGAAATCCCCGGCATCGCGCATGGCGGTGTGCTTCAGGGTGCCACCCAACTGTCCCGGGACCTCGCCGGACCGCAATTCCACTTTCTCATGCACCACCGCTTCCGTGAAACGATGCTGGCCGCGGTGATAGAGCCGGGTCAGCCACTGGCTGCCCCAACCCGCATGACGCACCCGCTTGCCGAGCAACCAGTTCTGCCGCTCCAGGTCATAAGCCTTGCCCGAGTCGTCCAGACTCACGGCGCCCAATGCCGCCAGCATAGCGTCGTCCGGCACTTCGTCCGCATCGATGGAGAACACCCAGTCATGGGTGGCGAGAGCCGCCGCCCGGTTGCGGGTGGTGCCGAAGCCGGTGAACTCGCCTTTATGGATGCGCACGTTGGGATAGCGGCCAGCGATCTCGAGAGTGCGGTCCTTGGAGCCGTTGTCGTAAATCACCACTTCGGCGAAACCCTTGAGACCGTCGAGAGTAGCCGCGAGGGACGCTTCAGCGTCGCGCACCATCAAGACCGCAGAGATACGGGAAAGCGATGACATGGATCAGCCTTCCACCGAGGAGTGATTCAGGGGACTAGCTTGTATTCGGCGCCGCAGTAGGGGCACTTGGCTTCGCCAGTATTTTCGATAGGCAGGAACACCCGGGGATGGGAATCCCACTGGCGCATGCCGTTCATGGGGCAATGCAGAGGCAGGTCATCCCGCGTCACCTGATAGTTGCGCTGGGCATTGGGGGTCTGGATCCCCTCCTGGGTCTCGGCTCCATCCAGGGTCTCTACAGCGGCCACGGTAACCTCGGCATCTATATAGATGAGGCGGCGATTATACCAACGGAGCAGGAGCCGTAGCGGGGAGTCCGCTCAAGCGCCGGGCCCCAGGACCTCGGTCCATAGCGCCCGCACCTGGCCGCGGACCGGCTCCGCCTCTTCCGGCGGCACGCGCGCCGGGCGCCCCTCCAGGGTCAGGCGATGCACGCGGCGGCGGAAGTCCCGATAAGTATCGGCGATGAAGCCGCCCCGGGTATCGGGAATCAGGCCAGAAGCCGTGAGACCTTCCAGGTTGCGGATGTTGTCGGTCCAGTCGAGCAGCTTCGGGTGTTTATGGGCATGAGCGAGTACCCAGTACTGCACCAGGAACTCCATGTCCGTGAGGCCACCCGCATCCAGCTTGAGGTCGAAATCCGTGCCGGTGTGAGCCTGCTCCTGGCGCATGCGGGAGCGCATGGCCGTGATCTCATGCCGGAGCTTGGCGCCATCCCGCTCCCGCATCAGCACCGAGCGGCGTATCTGGTTGAAGGCTTCCGCCATTTCCGCATCGCCGGCCACCGGTCGCGCGCGCAGGAGCGCCTGATGTTCCCAGGTCCAGGCCTGCTGCTCCTGGTATTGGGCGAAGCTATCCAGGGAACTCACGATCAACCCGGCTCCCCCGCTGGGACGCAAGCGCGTGTCCACCTGGTAGAGCACACCCGAAGTGGTAGGGATGGAGAGGATGTTGATGATGCGTTGCGCGAGACGCGTGAAGAACTCGACGTTGTCCAGCACTTTCGGCCCGTTGGTCTGCTGCTCGGCGCTGCGGCTGTCGTGCAAGAACACGAGGTCCAGATCCGAACCATAACCCAGTTCCCAGCCGCCGAGCTTGCCGTAGGCCACGATGGCAAAGCGTGCGTCCCGCAAGCGTCCATGCTCGATGCACTGAGGCCGGCCGTGGCGCTTCACCAATTGCCGCCAGGCGATCTCCAGTGCCTTCCGTATCACCTGCTCCGCGGTCCAGGTGAGGAAGTCGCTCACTTTCATGAGCGGTGCGTTGCCGGCGAGATCCGCCGCCGCCACGTGCACCACCGCGCCCTGCTGGAACTGGCGCAGGGCATCCATCTGCATCTCGAGATCGTCTGGCGCGATGCCCGCCAGCATGGTCTCCAGTTCCCCATGCAGGGAATCCTGGGAGGGGAATTCCTTGAAGATGCGCGGGTCGATGAGTTCATCCAAGAGCAAGGGCGAGCGCACCACCATGTCCACCAGCCACACGCTCTCGGAAGCTACCCTCGCCAACTGCTCCAGCGCTGTCGGGTTCTCCGTGAGCAGGGCAAGATACGCCGAGCGGCGGGAGATGGTCTCGACCACCCGGGTGAGGCGCTTCAGGGTCTCGTCGGGAGTGCCATGTCTTGCCGCCACTTCTGCCATGTGGGGTACGAGGCTCTGCATCAAGCGGCGGGAGCGCTCACCTTGTTCCCGGGTAGCGGCGCCTTCACTTAATAGATGTAACAGCCGTGCGCTCTCGGCAGGTTCCTTGTAGCCCAGGGCCGTGAGCTTGGCCGTCACCGCGTCGGCGTCGGCCCAGACGGTCACCGATTCTTCCTGCACGGACTTGGGCGCCACCACCACGGATTCGAATACCCGGTGCACAGCCGCCTGCTCTGCTTCCAGGTCCGCCTTGAAAGCGGCCCAATCGCCATAGCCCATGGCGAAAGCGATACGAGTGCGCCCGATCTCGTCCTCCGGCAGGGCATGGACCTGTTCGTCGGCGTATTCCTGCAGGCGATTCTCCACCCGGCGCAGGAAGGTATAGGCCTTCAGCAAGGCCCGGGCTTCCTCAGTCACCAGATAGTTCTTCTCGCCGAGATAGCCCAACACCGCCACGATACCCCGCTCCCGCAACGGCGGTTCGCGCCCGCCACGGATCAGCTGGAACACCTGGCCGATGAATTCGATCTCCCGGATACCGCCGGGCCCAAGCTTGATGTTGTCCGTGAGACCGCGCCGCTCCACTTCCTGCACCAGCATGGCCTTCATGTCCCGCAGGGACTCAAAAGCACCGTAATCCAGGTAACGGCGATACACGAAGGGTCGCAGGGTCTGCAGCAGACGCTCGCCCGCCTTGATGTCGCCGGCCACGGGCCGCGCCTTGATGAGAGCGTAGCGCTCCCATTCGCGCCCATGGTTCTGATAATAGGTCTCCATGGCATCGAAGCTCATGGCCAGCGGCCCTGCTTCGCCGAAGGGTCTCAAGCGCAGGTCCACCCGGAACACGAAACCGTCCGCGGTGGCTTCATCCAACACCCGCACCAGCTTCTGACCTAAGCGCAGGAAATACTCTTCGTTATCCAGCGGCCGCTCGCCGTCGCTGCTGCCCGCTTCCGGGTAAGTGAAGATGAGGTCTATATCGGAGGAGAAGTTGAGTTCCCGGGCACCGAGCTTGCCCAAGCCCAGCACCACGAGAGATTGAGCGACACCTTTCGCGCTGCGCGCGGTGCCGTGACGCTCTGCATGCCAGCGGGAGAGATGGGTGAGCGCAGCCTGGATGCAGGCGTCCGCGAGCTCTGAGAGATCCCTTAAGGTCTCGTCCAACTCGGCCATGCCCGCGATATCACGCCAGGCGATGCGCGTGAGTTCCCGGCGACGCACCCGACGCAGGCGTGTCATGAGCATGCGTTCGTCGGGCACTTCCAGCAATTCTTTCTTCACCCGCGCGGCGGGTGAGCTACCGCTCAGGAGATCGCCGCTGGCGGCGAGTTCCGTCAACATGGCCGGATCACGGGCGCAGTTGTCTGCCACGAAACGGCTCACGGCCCACACCCGCGAGAGACTCTGGGCAGCTTCCGCAGGCGGATGCTCGGGTGAGCCGCCGTTCTCCCGATAACGGGCTTCGGCCGCCTGCAGTGCAGGTAGCAGAGCGGAAGGGATCGAGACGGTTCGGTTCATGCGTCTTCAGCTAGGCGCATAGGGGAAGGCCATGTACCCTAACACAATGCCAAAGCCCTCCCGCCCCCGAAGATCCCCCGCCCGGCCGGGCATCCGTTTCTTCGCCACCGCCGCCAAGGGCCTCGAGCCGCTGGTGGCGGACGAGCTCAAGGCCCTGGGGGTGCGCGAGGTGAAGGAAGCCCGAGGTGGCGCCACCTTCGAAGGCACCCGTGCGGATGCCTACCGCGCCTGCCTGTGGCTGCGTACTGCGAACCGGGTGCTCCTGCCCCTGGGCAGTCTCCCGGCCCTGGATCCGCAATCCTTATATACCGCCGTGAAACAGCTGCACTGGGAACAGGATCTCTCCCCGGACGGCACCCTGGCGGTGGACTTCAGCGGCACGAGCCCCGCTTTCACCAACACCCAATTCGGCGCCCAGAAAGTGAAGGACGCCATCGTGGACCGCTTCCGGGATCGTACCGGCCGGCGTCCATCAGTTGATAAAGTGCGCCCCGACCTTCTGGTGAACGTGCATCTCTTCCACGACCTCGCCACCGTGAGCATCGACCTCTCGGGGGATAGCCTGCACATGCGTGGCTACCGCAAAGAGAGCGTGGCAGCTCCTTTGAAGGAGAACCTGGCGGCGGCGCTCCTGCTCAAATGCGGCTGGCCGAAGATCGCAGCGGCGGGCGGCAGCTTCGTGGATCCCCTGTGCGGGTCCGGCACTCTCGTGATCGAAGCGGCCATGATCGCGGGTGACGTGGCGCCCGGACTCTTGCGGGACTACTGGGGATTCACCGGTTGGCTGAGACACGACCGCGGTCTCTGGGAAGAGACCCTCATGCAGGCCAGGGACCGGCAGAACGCGGGCCGCAGCCGGGGTCACAGCATCTTCGGCTACGACCAGGATGCGAAGGCGGTGCTCGCAGGGCAACTGAATGCCCGCACCGCGGGCATCGCCCCGGCAGTGCGTTTCGAGCAGCGGGCCCTCGAACAAAACACCTTACCCGCGGACCTCAAACCCGGCCTCGTGGTCACCAACCCACCTTACGGCGAGCGCCTTGGCCAGGCGGACCAATTGGGCCCTCTATATAAGTCTCTCGGGGACTGGCTCAAGACCCAGTGCCTGCACTGGCACGCCGGAGTGATCACCGACAGCGGGGACCTGGGCAAACAGATCGGCCTTAGGGCCGGCAAGATCAACGCCTTCTACAACGGGGCGCTGGAATGCAAGCTGCTGCAGTTCGAGGTGGAAGAAGCCCGCTTCACCGGCGGTGACCTGCGTGCTTGACAGCCCCTGCGGTACTGCGCAGAATCCCCCCATGTCCTGCCACATCCTCAGCTTCGCCAAGAAATGCAAACCCGCCACCGTGCGGGTGAGGACGTATTGACTCTGTAGAGCAGGATCTCAAGAGCAAAACCCCAACCCGCACGGCCAAGCCGGAGCGGGTTTTTTATCGCCCATGCCGGCCGCCACCACAGGAGCACAGGCATGAGCGCACAGGTACAAGACCCCACATGGTGGCGATCGCGCCGCGAGGCGCTGATCGATCTCGCTGGCACCGGCACGCCCCGCTACGTCTATGACACGGGAGCGGTGGAAACCGCGCTCGCGGAACTGAAAACCTTGAGTGCCCTAGACCGCTTGTTCTACGCGGTGAAAGCCAACCCGCATCCGGGACTCCTGCGCACCTTGCACGCGGCGGGTGTCGGCTTCGAGACCGTCTCCCCCGGTGAGCTTGCCCTGGTGCGTTCGCTCTTCCCGGATCTCGGCCAGGATCGACTGCTCTTCACGCCCAACTTCGCGCCCCAGAGCGAATACGCCGCGGCCTTCGCTTCTGGCGTCAGCGTGACGCTGGATAACCTGCATCCCCTGCGGGAATGGCCAGACATCCTACGAGGCCATGAGATCTTCCTGCGGGTGGATACGGGAGTGGGCGCAGGTCACCACAGCCATGTGCGCACCGCCGGCGAAGCGAGCAAGTTCGGTATCCCGTTAGCAGAGCTGGATGAGGCCCGCGCCCTGGCCGAGAGCCTGCATGCGCCCATCATAGGACTGCATGCTCACGTAGGTAGCGGCATCCTGGACCCGGACGTATGGAGCGAGACTGCATTGGCACTGGCGGAACTCTCGGAATCTTTCCCGGACTGTCGCGTGCTGGATCTGGGCGGCGGCCTCGGCATACCCGAGCGCCCGGGCGACGGCAGCCTGGACCTCGCTCGTCTCGACCGGGGCCTCAGGGCCGTGAAGCGTGCCTATCCCCATCTCGAACTCTGGCTTGAACCGGGGCGTTATCTCGTGGCCCGGGCCGGGGTGCTGCTCACCCGGGTGACTCAATTGAAGGGCAAGGGCGAGTTGCGTTATCTCGGCGTGGATGCAGGCATGAACTCCCTCATCCGTCCGGCACTCTACGGAGCTCATCATGAGATCGTGAACCTCACGCGCCTCATGGAACCGGCCACGGCCCGGTACACGGTGGTGGGTCCCATCTGCGAGAGCGGCGACGTCCTGGGTTGCGGACGGGAACTACCGGAATCCCGGGAAGGGGATGTGCTGCTCATCGCCGATACCGGGGCTTACGGCCACGCCATGAGTTCCCGTTACAACCTGCGGGAGCCCGCCCCGGAGACCCATCTATAGAAGTGAGAAGGAACGGGTCCGGCTGGCATTGACTGTCACAGGAGCTGTGATATATTTGTAAATGCGAATCATTATCATTTATGTTCTTTTTTGGGGATCAGCCCGTGCCTAACGCCAAGACCCGCACACCTGTATTGGCACTATTCGCCACCCTCGGGCTCCTGACCCTCTCTGCGCCCGCTTGGGCCGACGACGAGGGCCCAGCTGAACTGCTGACCGAATACAACGTCTATTCCCCCTACGTGACGGAAGGCCAGAGCGAGGTGGAATTCCGTGCCGCGGAGTTCCGCGACAGCAGCCTGGTGCTGAACGACACCCGCGGCTACGTGGTGTCCATCGCACACTCCTTCACCAGCTGGTGGCAGCCAGAGGTCTATCTCGGTGAGTACGAGACGCTGCCACGCAACTCCAACCGCTTGGTCGCCAACGAATTCGAGAACATGTTCCAGCTCACGGACCAGGGCCACTACTGGGCGGACGTGGGCTTCCTCGCCTCCTATGAATACTCGACCCAGCAGGGCGAAGCCAACGCCGTGGAGTTCGGTCCCATATTCCAGAAGCAGTCCGGCCGCTACACCCAGAAGCTGAACCTCATCTGGGAGAAAGAGATTGGCACCGATGCGGAGCGTAACTACGCGTTCCGCGCCAACTACAGCCTGAACTACAGCTGGCGGCGTGCCTTGGCTCCGGGCGTGGATGTGTTCCTGCGCCCTAACCAGAACATCTATCAGGTAGGCCCGGCGATCGCCGGCGAATGGAACGTGGGCAACGGCGAGGTCGAATACAGCGCCGCCATGGTGCTGGGCGTGAACCGCGACGCGCCGGACCGCACCCTGCTCATCACTCTCGAATACGAATTCTTCTGATCAACCGGTGCCGGCCGAAGTGCTGGCGCGGAACACCCACGAGCGACAGACCCATGACTCAACAGTACCTGTCCAAGCGTAACCTCCTGGTAGGAGCGGGCATCGCTGCTCTGCTCGCGACTCTGGTGGCCTGCAACATGACCAACGGCACCAACCCGGACACCACTGCGTCCCCGGGTTGCGTCAACGTGGGTCACTGCTCCAGCTCCAGCGAAGTCCTGAACCCGCCGGACCAGCTCATGGGTGAGCGCCTGTTCAAGGACACCCGCTTCGGCCATTACTTCGCCACCGAATCCAACGGCGCTGTGAACTCGCCCCTGGCCGTGGGTGAATCCGTGGTCAAGGACGTGGTGAATGACGGCACACCCGCCACCCTCCCCGGCCCCATGGCCGGCCAGGCAGTGAACTGCCTGCAGTGCCACCTGGTGCAACAGGAGATCGACCAGGTCGGCGGCGGCATGCGCACTTACGCGGACTTCGCCCAGCGCTCGCCCACACCGGTGCGCACTGCAGACACCATCCACGGCGACTTCACGGCGCGCAACGCAGCCGACATGGTGAATGACGTATTCCACGGCGACGTGGACACCATCCTGCATTGGGATGCCCAGTTCGGTGCCATGTCGGATCTCGTGACCGCCACGCTCACCGGCCGCAACTTCGGCTGGCTGCCGGGCGAATCCGCCCAGGCCATCCATCAGATCGCCACGGTGATCCGCGAGGACGACGGCAACAGCGACCTGGCCCGCCAGTTCAGCGATTCCCTGCCCTACGCCACCCTGTTCAGCTGCAGTGACCGACAGATCCCCGTGGCCTACCGGCTGCCGACGCAGTACTGCCTGAACCTGGCCACGGCCACCGACGCCGAGATCGAAGCGGACGTCTCCAACCTGATCTCCGCCTACGTGAACAGCCTCATCTTCTCCTTCGACGACAGCAACCAGTACGACGGTTCACCCTACGACCAGTTCCTGATCAGCAACAACCTGCCGCGCCAGCCCGCAGCCGGCCAGAGCCCATTCCAGTACGCCGCGGCGCTACGCGCCTCACTGCAGGGCTTGAGCAATCCCGTGTATGTGAACCAAGGCAACTTCAAGTTCCATGACCAGCGACCCTTCGTGTTCGGGCCCCAGGAGCTGCGCGGCTTGATGATCTTCCTGGCGCGGCCCGCCGGTAGCACCATCACCGGCGCTGAAGCTTCCCAGGGCGGCATCGGCAACTGCGCCGCCTGCCATATGCCGCCGAACTTCACCGATTTCCAGATGCATAACACCGGCGTGTCCCAGGCGGAATATGACGCCGTGCATGGCCAGGGCAAGTTCGCCCAGCTCGTGATCCCGGACCTGGCCCAGCGTGCTGCGGACCCCGACGCTTACCTGCCGGTGACCCCAGAGCACCCGGACGCCACCGAGACCTTCCGTTCGGCGCCCGTGGCGAGCGACCCCAACAAGGCCGACCTCGGCGTGTGGAACATCTTCGCCAACCCTGACTTCACCAACCGCTATGCGAGCCTGCGCAAGTTCCTCTGTGCCGAGTCCACCCATGAGTTCGCCAACTGCGGCCTGACCGATGACCAGTTGCTCAGCCTCTCCATCGCCGTGTTCAAGACCCGCACTCTGCGCGACCTGGGCGACTCGAACCCGTACATGCACAACGGACAGTTCCCCACCTTGGCGGCGGCAGTGCAGTTC
Organism: uncultured Pseudomonadota bacterium; assembly: GCA_963817285.1. GTDB lineage: Bacteria > Pseudomonadota > Gammaproteobacteria > Natronospirales > REEB76 > DASUBN01. The sequence continues at coordinate 43,888 of CAWFOE010000019.1, forward strand.
TACGCGAATGCAGGGCAGTTGGCCCGAGCGGGTAAGCTGCGTAACGGCGATACCCAGATACAGAACGTGGCGCTGAGTGCGGCGGATGTAGCTGATCTGGCTGCATTCCTGTCGGCTCTCGACGAGGATTACAGCAACTAGCCGGAACGGCTAGAATCCCGGCACACCACCGGGAGCACTATCATGACGGCTGGAGCAGCACTGGATCGCATTGCCCAGGTCGGCATCATGGTCAAGGACCTGGATGCCGCGATCGCCTTCTACCGCGACAAGCTGGGGCTGAAGCACCTCTTCACCGCACCAGGCATGGCCTTCTTCGACGTGGGCGGCACACGCCTGATGCTCGGGCAGGCCACGGCGGAGAACCCCGCAGCAACCTTCCTCTATTACAAAGTGGACGACATCGAATCCGCCGCGGCCGTGCTCAAAGCTCGGGGTGTCACCCAAGCGGAAGCGCCGGAACTGGCGCACCGGGCACCGGGTATGGAGCTGTGGCTGGCGCAGTTCCGGGACATGGACGGGAACGTGGTGTTCCTGATGTGCGAGAAGAAAGTCTAGAGATCGATCTCGGTGCCGAGCCCGCGTTCCAAGGCCGCGTCATAGACCAGCCGAGCGGCCACTGCGTCCTGCACCGCGACACCTACCGATTTATACAGAGTCACTTGCCCGGGATTGGACCGCCCCGGGCGGGTGCCAGCCACCAGCTCTCCCACTTCGGCATGCACGTGCTCCGGCCCGATGACGCCGTCACGGATCGCCCAACCGATATCGTTGGCACCCGAGGGTGGCGGCGCCAAGGCCGCCTGACGTGACTCCACCACCAGTAAGGCACGCTTCACTGCTGCGGCATCCACTTCCCGACCACGAGCGTTGAGCCCCACAGAATTCATGTGCATCCCAGCGGCAAGCCACTCGCCTTTCACCACCGGCTCCTCTGCATGAGTCGTGGCGCAGACGATATGCGCACCGATGTAGGCCTCAGGCCCAATGGGGAAAGCTCGTACCTCAGCATCCAATTCTTCGGAGAGCTTGCGTGCAAAAGCCTCCGTACTCTTGTCGTTGCGTCCCGCCACTCTGAGTTCAATTATCTTGCGCACCCGCGGGATGGCACGCACATGGGCAAGCGCCTGCACACCAGTGCCGATGATGAGCAGCACGTCTGCATCCGCAGGCGCCAGCAACTGGGTGGCAAGAGCCGAGCCGGCGGCAGTGCGTAGCGCCGTGATGGAGGCGCCGTCCATGATCGCCTTGGGCACACCGCTCTCAGCGTCGAAGAGCATCACCACCGCCTGGTGGGTGGGAAGCCCCGGGAACCGTTGCGTGGGAACACGCTCACGAGCTTGCAGACGAGCGTGCGGCTCGTGGGAGATAGGCCGGCATCACGCCCAGTAGTCCGGATGCCTCCTGCACCTGAGCCGCCACCCTTTTGGGCATCGAGACGCACCCGGCGGAGAGTTCCACCATGGCCGGCGCCAGCGCTGCGATGAGCACGTCTGTATCGAGCAGGGATTCGACTTGTTCCCGATTCAGTACGAGCAGGACACTACTCCACCGGTACCGGGCGGTTTTTGGTACCCGCCAATTCGGCTTCCGTCTGCTCGATGTTGTGGGTCGCGAAATAATCGAAATAGCCCCAGTCGCCGTACTTCGCTTTGAGGGCGGGCAGCACCGCATCCGTGAGCGCTTGCCCGGATTTGCCCGCGCTGCCCGCATCCGTCACCGCTTGACGCAGGGCCACGAGGTAATCTCGGAAGGCGGTCACGTCTGCTGCCTTACCCACTTCACCGTGGCCCGGCACGAACGTAGCCGCGGGATAATCCGTGAGGAAGCTGCTGTTGGTGGCGATCTGTTGGACCGTGTCCGCGTCTATCAGGTTAGGCAAGCAGTGATCCCAGAAAAGATCGCCGGTGAATACCACCTGGGCATCCGGCACGATCACCACTGAATCACCACCGGTATGGCCGGGCATCACTCGCACCACAAGGGCGCGCCCACCGAGATCGAGCTGTACCCCGTCGCGGTAGGTCAGGGAAGGTAGCCCCAAGGACTCCACCATCTGTCTCTGTGCCGGAGTGATCTTGTCGCCGAAGAACTTCAGGTTCTCCGTGTGCTCCCAGGCACGCACGTTCTGCTGCGCCATGACCACGGCGCCCGCCTTGGCGAAGACCTGGTTACCCGCTACGTGATCCAGGTGATAGTGGGTATCGATGACGTAACGCACCGGCAGGGGTGTCGTCTTGCGGATGGCTGCCAACAGGGCTTCCGCTGCTTCCGGCACCTGGAAAGTATCGATGACTGCCACCGAATCGCCGCCCACCACATAGCCGGCATTGCTGCCCGCGTGGCTGCCGGGCACCGCAACCGCGGCCCACACCCCGGGCCCCAGCTCATGCAGGGTGAAGAAAGGCTTGGCATCCTCCGCCTGAGCCAGGCCGGAAACCGCCGTCAGCAAGAGGCAAGCGGACAGGTATCTCAGGGACATGGCGTGCTCCTCGTGGCTCTTAAGGATTCTAACGCTGCAATCATGAGATTATTCCCCCAGCGGCCAAACCATTTGCCCTCGGGGTGAATCCAAGAGAGAGCCAGCGAGGACAGGGATCCATGAACCGCCGCCCCCACAATCAGGTCTTCGCCCGCGGGCAGTTCCTGGGTGACTGTCACGTCAGCCGTGCGGTGCCGGGGTTCTGCCTGGAGCAGCGTATCCCCACCGTGCCTGAGCCCCTGGTGCAGGAGCACTCCCATGCGGAGGCCCATTTCCTCCTGTTCACGGAAGGCACCTACCTCTCCACTGCCCATGGCGCCCCGGCGCTGGCTGCCCGACCCATGTTGATCTACAACCCGCCCGGCACGGTGCATCGCGACTGCTTCAAGAGCGAGAGCGGGCGCTTCTTCACCATCTCTGTCTCCGCCGCCGCACTGCAGACGAGCACCGTCGCGCTGCCCAACTATGCTCTCGTGCTCGACGCTCCGAGCTTCGATCTGGCCCTGCGCATCGCCCGAGTCTGCGAAGAAGCCACCAGCGAACCTCTGCAGCTGGAGTCTCTCTGCCTCGAACTCCTGGTGAGCACCGCCGGTATGCTGGAGGCAGTGGTGGCTGGTGCGCCACGCTGGTTGCTCTGGGTACGCGAGCTGCTACGTGACGAATGCGACCGGGACCTCGCGCTCACAGACATCGCCAAGCGCGTCGGCGTGCACCCGGTCTACATGACCCGCGCCTTCCGCCGCCACTTCCGCTGCACCCCAGGGGGATATCTGCGGCGCTGCCGCCTGGACAAGGCCTCCGCTCTCCTGGACGACACCCACAAGAGCCTTGCGGATGTGGCCCAGAGCTGCGGCTACTACGACCAGGCGCATTTCTGCCGGGTCTTCAAACAGGCTTACGGCGTCTCCCCCAGTGCTTATCGGAGCGACGGGTCCGGGTTTGCTGCATACAAGACCATGAGTCGGGCGTCCGCTAACTTCACCTCGGATTGAGCCGATCCTTAGTATCCGGAGTCCACCATGCGCCGCATCCTGCCCCTCTGCCTCTGTCTGTTCGTCTGCCTGGCTGAAGCCGATGCCCCGCCCGCCGCCGATAAATTGGTGGGACTGTGGGGCAGTGAGCGCAGCTTCGGCCCGGTGGCTCAAGGCTCCCTCACGGTGGATGGTCGCAGCGAGCCCTGGCAGGCTTCGATAGCGGGCTTCCAGATAGCAGTGCAGCACGACAAAGACATCGTGTCTTTCACTCTGCCCGGCGTTCAGGGCAGCTTCCATGGCCAGCTCTCGGCAGATGGCAAGGATGTGCAAGGGTTCTGGGTGCAGCCTCCTGGCGTCAGCCTGCAATCGGCCTATGCCACACCGCTGACCCTCACGGCTTCGATGAAAGCTGTGTGGCGCGCAGACGTGAAACCGCTCCAGGATCAGGTCTCCCTCTATCTCGTGGTAAGTCACGCGGATGACGGAAGCCTCAAGGCCTTCATCCGCAACCCGGAATTCAACTTCGGCATGCATCGGGCGTACAAGGTCACCCTGGAGGGCACGCAAGTCACCCTCGACGACACCCAGCGTAAGCATGACCAGCTGCGTGGCAACTACGATCCGGAACAGGATCTCCTCACCATCACCCTGCAAGGCATCGGCAGCTTCGATTTCACCCGCCGTGACCAGGACCACGCCCCCGGGTTCTATCCCGCCACTCCGGCAGTGGCACAGTATCGCTACCGTGCACCGGTGAGCGAAGATGATGGCTGGAAGACCGCGGATCTCGCCGCAGCGGCTCTCGACGCCAAACCTTTGACAGCCCTGGTGCAGCAGATCCTGGACACCAAGACCGATTGGTATACCGCGCCTTACATCCAAAGCCTGCTCATCGCCCACCATGGCAAGCTGGCCCTGGAAGAATACTTCTACAGCTTCGGTCCGGAGCGCACCCACGACACCCGCTCTTCCGCCAAGACCATCACGGGCACCCTGGTGGGCATCGCCCTCGACCACGGCGCGAAGTTCACGGTGGATACGCTCGTCTACACCCTCTATCCGGAATACAAGGAGCTCGCCAATCCGGATCCGCGCAAGCAGAAGATCACCGTGCAGGACCTGCTCACCATGAACTCTGGTCTCGCCTGTGACGACAACGACGATGATTCACCGGGCAACGAAGACACCATGCAAGGCCAGAGCAAGCAGCCGGACTGGTACAAGTACATCCTGGACGTGCCCATGAAGGCTGAGCCCGGCGACAAGCAGGCGGTGTACTGCACGGCCGGCATCAACCTCTTGGGCGGCATCATCCGCAATTCCACCGGCATGCCGCTCACGGATTTCTTCCAGAAGTACTACGCAGCGCCGCTGGATATCCACGACTACCACATGAACCTCTCGCCCATGGGCGATGCCTATATGGGCGGCGGCATCTATCTCAGGCCCCGGGACATGCTCAAGCTCGGGCAGCTATACCTGGACGGCGGCACCTGGAACGGCAAGCGAGTGCTGGATGCGGACTGGGTCAAGACGGCCACCACCCAACACAGCTACTTCGCGGCCTCGGATTACGCGCCGGGCCATGGCTACGGTTACACCTGGCATCTGTTCCAGGCCACGGTGAGTGGCCATACCTATAGCGAGTACATGGCACAGGGCAACGGCGGACAGCTCGTGATGGTGGTGCCGGAACTGGATCTCGCGGCGGTCATCACCGCCGGTAATTACGGCAACTTCCCCACCTGGCGGAAATACTTCGAAGAACTCCTGCCCCAGTACATCATCCCGGCGGTGAAAGACTGATCCTACAGGCCCCAGATGCTCAGGGCGCCCCCTCCTTGGGACGCCCTGAGTCCGGTCTTGCATGACCGGCGCATCACCTCCACGCAGTGATCAATGTACCGGGCGGTGATAGTCCTTGTAGTCCAGGAGTTGCATGTCATGCGCTGAAGATGCGGCCTTGATGGGCGCGCCCGTCTGCTTCGGTCGCGGGTCTTTCCGGTAGATCGAGTTGTAGATGTCGTCGTGGTCCAGCCGCGCCCGCTCCAGGGAGACGCTGAGTTCGGCCATGAGCGCATCCACATCTTCTCCCTTGGAATATTCGGCGATGCCGATGGCGAGGGTGATGGTCAGGGGGCCCGCAGAAGTCTTGATATCGCGGAACTCCATGCCATGGTGCAGACGTTCGGCACAGTGCTCTGCGCCCTTCAGGTTCACCGTCGGCAGGATGAGGCCGAACAAGGTCTCACCGACGCGGCCCAGGGGGCGATAACTGTCGTCGTCCAGATCCATGAAGCCCATGTTCTTGATCATGGCCGTAGCGCGCTCGGCGAACTCGCGCAAGAGTTGCTTGGCCACCACTTCGCCATGGGTGGCGGCGATGTCGGCAAGATGGTCTATCTCGATGAGGCCGATGGAGAAGGTCCCACCCGTCTGGTCGGCGCGGGCCTTCTCTCGGGCCAGCGCATCCTTGAAATAGGGATGCTTCAGGGCGATGGTATCCATGTCCTGGACCGTCAAGGCATGGATGCGGGCCTCGGCTTCTGCGAGCTGCTCGGTCTTGTGGGCATTCTCCTCCGCCATCTGCGCCGTCTCGAGACGCACGCTGGTGTAATCCCGGGCCCGCCATATCATGAACACGGCTGCCAGCGTCGATGCCAGCAACATGAACAGGGTCTCGGTATACAGCTCCCCGCGTTTCGAGACCACGAGGAAGCGTGAGATCACGTTCAGGAACACCAGCACGTTCATAGCATAGAGGGCGGCGACCCGTCCCGGCGTGAGGTTCGGTAAAGCCACAGCACCCCATAGCGCGAAAGTCACCAGCATGACCTCAGGCCGGGTCTGGGTGCTGACGAGGCTGTAGAGGCCGCTGCATATGCCGATGCCTAAGGCCGCCTGGATGAAGATCGCGTTCGGATCGTTCAGGAGCTTGGCGGCACCTGTCATCCGGAGGAAGGCGACGACCGCAGTTGCCACGGCACCGGCCGAGACCAGCTGCATCACTGCCAGGGCGCTCAAGGGCTCGGGGAATATGGGCAATAAAGCCAACCCGATGCACGCGGCATAGCTGGCGATACCTTCGAAACTGTTGCGTGAAGCTACGATTTTCATGGTCCACTCCCTGTGAGATACGGACATTTGCCGAGCCCCATCGCATACATGACAAGCTTGGGATCGCGCTGACCACGAGATCTGGGGCTACCGTTGTCGGATACCAGTGAATCACGTGCGATAGCACGCATATATAGGCAACACCCTGGGGTGCCCCGGGGGTGGGCACCTGAACTTCGCCTCAGGGAATCCCTGACCTCCCGCGGATCCAGGGCACCTGCCTGCGGCCCAGCGCACCAGTGGGTATGGATGGCGAGCGATCACAGCTTCGGCTGCATGACAGCCGGAGATTTTTGACATCAGGCATCTGCGCCCATGATGGAATGGGGCATGGATGCGCTACTCCTTACATATGACGATAGTGTTACCTGACCTGCATAACATCAGTAACAATTGAATAAATCTCCGTATGACATATGACCCTGGCGCGTTCGCTTTGCTGGACTAGAATTATTCCTCCGGCCCGAAGCACACGTGGGAGAATCTCATGGCACGCAAGAAAGTCAGCAAGAAGACCAAGCCGGCCAAACGCAAATCCATCAAGGCGAAATCCAGAGCCAAGCCACGGGCCAAGGCCCGCAAGGTGACCCCCATCCCCCGCGGTTACCACAGCGTCACCCCCTACCTCCATGTGCGGGGCGCTGCCGCGGCCATCGAGTTCTACAAGAAGGTCTTCGGTGCCAAGGAGAAGATGCGCATGCCCGAAGGCGCACGCATCGCCCACGCCGAGATCGTCATCGGCGAATCCCATGTGATGCTCGCGGATGAGTATCCGGAGCGCAACATCCACGCGCCTCAGCCCGGCAACCCCACGCCCATGGGCATCATGGTGTACCTGAAGGACGTGGACGCAGTAGCCGCCCGCGCCATCGCCGAGGGCGCCACCCTGGAACGTCCCGTGGCCGACCAGTTCTATGGGGACCGTCTGGGCGGCATCGTCGATCCCTTCGGCCACCGCTGGTTCATCGCCACCCACCTGGAAGACGTCTCTCCGAAGGAGATGCAGAGACGCATGCAGGCCATGGGCCAGACCCAACAGTAACGGAGCGCAGCCATGAAACATGCGGATGTCATAGCGGCTCTCGCCGCCATGCCGACAGCCCTGGAGCAGCGCCTCCTGGGGCTCACTGACGCGCAACTGCGCTTCAAACCCAGTGCCGAGACCTTCTCTGCACTGGAGAGCGTCTGTCACCTGCGAGACATCGAGGTGGAAGGCTACGGCCGCCGTCTGGGATTGATGCTGCGGGAAGAGAATCCCACGCTGCCGGACCTGGACGGCTCGGCACTCGCCCGGGAGCGGCTCTACAACGAGCAGTCCCTGAAGCCCGCTCTGGATGCCTTCCTCAGCATGCGCCAACGCTGCCTCGACATCATCACAGATCTGTCGAGCGAAGACCTGGCGCGCCGGGGGCAATTCGAGAACGTAGGCGAGGTGAGCCTTGCAGACCTGCTTATGCTCTGGGCGAAGCATGACCAGGAGCACATCCGGGAGTTGGACGAACTCCTACCCCTGTTGCAACAGCCCCAGATAGGCCACAAGTCCAAGCCATCCCTGTCTCTAAGATGACTTAAACTTCCGACTCGGTGCAGACCACTGGTGTCTTGCGCCAGGGCATAGGTGGGGCGAGACGGCTCGTGGCCAGCACCACGCCAGCGATGGCTAACGTCCCGCCTGCCACCGTGAGCCAGGTGGGGATATCTCCCAGCCATACCCAGGCGATGACACAGGCGATGAGCGGCTGCAGATAGAGGAAGCTCGAAACCCGCGATGCGGGCGCCCGGGACAGGGCCCAGCTCCAGCTGAGATAGCCGATCACCGTCGGCACCAGGGCGAGATAGAGCACCGAGAAGAGCTGCGCATGGGACACGAGGGCGAGCTTCTCCGGCAGATGCATACCGAAGGGGATGAATCCCAGGGTACCGGTGAAGATGCTGGCGGCAGAGACCCCGAGCGGACTGGTGCGCGCGAACAGCGGTTTCTGCCACACGAAATACACACTGCTGCATACCACGGCGCCGAAGCGCCAACAAGGCCATGGGCTCGAGATGCAGTTCGTGCCCCCGCCCCAAGGTCACGAGCAGCGTACCTGCGAAGGCGATACCCAGACCGACGACGGCCCGCGACTCAAGCGCTCCTTGAGGTGCAGCACCGCGAGCACCGAAGTGACCCCGGAATCATGGATATCACCACCGACGCCGCCCCTGCGGAAAGGCGCGTCATGGCATAGCACAGGCACAGCTGGTAGAGAGTGTTGCCGATGAAACCCAGCAGGAACAGCGCCGGCCAATCTCGCAACGGCGGCAGCTTGATGAAGCCCCATGAGCACGAGCGCCTCCGAGGCAGACAGGGAGGCGAGGCAGAAGCGCAGCAGCACGAGTTCACCGGGGGTGAACACCTGCAGACCGTACGAGATGGCCGCATAGGAGGAAGACCATACAAGCAGGGTGAGCCCGGCGGCGGCGTAGGCAAGCGGATCCGTCGTGGGTTCGCGGTGGTCATGCTGGGTTCCAGCTCGCTCAGTGCCCGACGCAGACTTGCTGGGATTCCCTGCGCCGTTTCGCTGCAGGCTTTGAGCCGGTGTGGCCGCTGGCGGTGTTCGCGAGAAACGCGACAGCATCCATACCGCGAACCACGCGCTCACGCCCGGCTGATTTCCGATAGCCACCCAGAGCCCGTCGCTCGTCGTCTCTCGTCATGTACCCGTGCTCCTAATCTTTAATCGGCGGTGCCGTTTTGAGGCACCGATAGGTGCATATCCTCCTGCCCCATCTGGTATATTTTTAAGTGCCAGTTGTGATATTGTGACTAGACCAGATATGCTGGCCTCCATACCGGCCGCGAGGTCCACCGCCATGCTCGAACTCATCCTCTCTGTCCCGGACGACGCCCGACCCGGTTATCTGCGCATCGCCGAGGGCCTACGCAATGCTATCCAGAAAGGCACGATCAAACCCGGCGAACGGCTGCCCTCCACCCGTGTTCTGGCTGAGAGTCTAGGCGTGCATCGCCACACCATGAGCGCGGCCATGGACGAGCTGGTGGCGGAAGGCTGGTTGGAGGCGGGCGAACGCCGCGCCCACCGGGTGAGTGAGGTACTGCCCTCTGAGTTCTTCAAACCCAAGGGCGGCGGCAAAGCCTCGCCCTTCGCCCGGGAGATGAGATGGCGTTTCGCCCGGGGCACGGGCAAATCCTTCTGCGCGCCGGAGGTGCAGGAGGACTACCGCTACGTGTTCCAGAGCGGCGTGCCGGACCTTAGGCTCTTCCCTTACGATGAGTTCCGCGCCTGCCTCGCGGAGTCCATGCGCAAATCCCCGGTCAACTTCGGCGCCTACGGCAACGCCGCCGGTCACCCAGGATTCATCGCGCGCTTCGAGGAATATCTGCGCCGCATGCGCGCCATCACTGGCCGGCGCATCATCGTCACCCACGGGGCCCAGGAAGGCATCTTCCTGGTGGCCCAGCTGCTCTTGAGCTCCGGCCACAAGGTGGCGGTGGAGATGCCGGGCTATGTCTCCGGCTGGGATGCGTTCCGCGCCGCCGGCGCTGACATCGTGCCGATCCAGGTGGATGCCCAAGGCATGGATCCGGAAGCCCTCGAAACCGCCATCGCGAAGCAGCGCATCCAGCTCATCTGCCTGACGCCGCACCATCAGTACCCCACTACCGCGACCCTGCCGGCGTCACGCCGGCTACGCATCTACGAGTTGGCGAGCCGTCATCAGATCCCCATCATCGAAGACGATTACGACCACGAGTTCCATTTCCGCTCCCAGCCCATCGCGCCCATGGCGAGCACCGACCCCTGCGGCCTCGTGATCTACATGTCCACCTTGTCCAAGATCACTTTCCCCTCCATGCGCATCGGCTGCCTCGCCGTGCCGGATGCGCTCTACGAGCCTCTGGTCGAACCTGCGCAGCATCATCACCCGCCAGACCAACGCCTTCGTGGAAGACGCCATGGCACGCTGGATGGACAGCGGCGGCTTCGAACGCCATCTGCGACGCATGCGCCGCGTCTATGAGGAGCGCCGGGACGTGACTGTGGCCACCCTCGAGGAAGCGCAAAGCCCGCGGCCTGGATCTGGCCTGGTGCGTGCCCGACGGGGGCATGGCCATGTGGCTGGATTGCAAGGCGGATGCAGACCGGGTGACGGAGCTCGCGGCGAAGGCTGGCGTATTCGTCACTGCCGAATCCAACTACCACCTGGAACTGCCGCGCCGCACCACCCATCTGCGGCTGGGCTATGCGAGCCAGACCCCGGAAGAGATCCGGGCCGGCATCGGCCTGCTCATGCAGTCGGTGGCCACGGTACAGCGCGAGACCACCCGGCCGCGACGCCGGGTGGCGGGTGCTTGATCCCCTGTAAGCGCTGAAGTGATCTAAGAAGAAGTCGTGACGCAATGCACGCAAGAGGCTGAGGACTTCGCCAGCGCTTGCTGCTTCTGCATCTTAAAGACCGTGAAGAACTTGTTGGACTGGGTCTGCGTGAATGTCACATCCGTCGCGTAATGCCACTTGATGTAGGCCTGTAACTGCCTCATCTCGCTGACGCTCGCCACGAAATCCAATGCCTGCCCGGCAACCAGAGCCTGCACCAGGTCTTTCCCACCTGTATAGGCATATAGACCATCCAGGGAATAAGGCGCCAAGGAATAAGGCCCGAGCGTATATGTCTTGAAAGGGAGAGCATCGGCCGCGGATCCGAAAGGCAGGTATTCTTGCGTGTAATGGATACGATCGCCCCATATCACCAAGAACGGTTCATGCGGCATATGATTTGTGACAGCTTGCAGCTCGGTGGATTTGCGGATGTCGCTCTGGTTCGACTGGTACACCTTCGCGAGCAATAGCGTGGTGGATAAAGCCACAGTGAGGGTAAGGAAAATGTAAGTGCGCCACGTGCCTTGCATAGGACGCATGATGGCGGCCAAAGCCAGTGCGGCCAGTGCAGGCACATATATCCGGGTTATGCCAGGACGTCCGAGCAGCAACAGCAGCACCATGCATCCCAGCAGAGCAAGGACACCCAGCTCAAAATATTTCTCGCGGCCGAAGCAGAGCAGACCCAGGATGATCACTACGCACAGAGCCAACACCTGAGGATTCAAGAATGGGGCCAGGGCCGCAGGGAACTCGTGCAGGTTTGCGATCAACCTCAACACCAGGGGTGCCCGGTGCACGATAGGCGACAGCTTGTCGGCGGAAAACACTCTCGGGTCGGCATAAAACCAGTCACGGAACAGCTGCATGTCATTACCGGTGTAGCCGCTCCCCTTCAATATCTGCGGATGCATCTCGTAGTAGCCCGCCAGATTGAAGTCGGTGAATTCCGTACGCAGGGCATAGGTATCCCCGAATAAGGCCCATTGGCCCGGGGAGAACGTGTAGTAATCCAAGAGTTGCAAACCGAGGAATACGGCGCCCGAGACAGCCAACACGATGAGCCAGCGCCGCCTCACCAGAGAGCCCGCAGCAGCGTACCAATAACCGAGACCGATGGGAGCCATGACCACGGCCACCAGAGCCGTCTCATCCGCACGCACCAGCCCGGACAACACCACCAAGATGCCTGCGAGGCAGATGCTTGGGATCGACTGTTTTTCAGGCGGGATACACAGGAGCAGGATACCGGCGCCCGCAAGGTAGCCTGCCACCACGGTGAATTGCGGATATATCAAGATGGGCACGAAGACGATCAACAGGACGGCAGCGCCCAGCAAGGGTTTCGCCTGGCTGCGCACCAGCGCATACAGCATCACGAAGTACGACAGGATCAGCGCCAGATAAGTCATCGCTGTATAAGGCTGTATACCGCCGATGGACGGCAGCCAACCCACCAGGTAACCCCAGACGATGTTCGTCATCACAAGACGGGGGCTGGGCCAGGCAGCTATGCCCGTCCCGCTCGACACCATGGCCATGCTGACGTCGTCGTTCGTCTGCCAGAACGGCCGAGATGAGAATACGCAGGCGGCGAGGATTATTATCCCAAGGGCGTAAGGGTAATAGCGCGAATACCGGCCCTGATTCCCTTGCCATACCCGCAGCGCGACCGCGCGAGTGCCCATCCAAAACGACATGGAAGATTCCCTGATTTCATGGCCCGCAGCGATACCGGATCGCTCATGGCGTACATGAAATTATGACCAAGGATGCCGGGGAAATACTGCGATCGCAGCATTACGATTCGGCAATGTCAGCGCATTACGGGTTTGCAATATTGCGTGTGGCGCGCCATTCAATGGGCAGGTGGAGCCTCGCTCGGTGTCGGAGCACGTTTACTCATGAGCAATACCACCGGGATCACACACAGGAACACCAGGGCCATGAGCTTGAAGGTGTCGATGAAGGACAGCATCAGCGCCTGCTGCTGCACGATGCCGTAGAGCGCCGCTTGGGCTTCCCGGGCGGCATCGGCCGCATGACCCGGTACGGTCTGGAAATAGGCGGTGAGCTTGTCCAACAAGGTCTGGGCACCGCCGCTCGAAGCGGTGATGCTCTCGGTCAAGACACTCTGGTGATACTGGACCCGTCGTGCCACCACCGTCTGCACCAAGGAGATGCCTACACTGCCGCCTAAGTTGCGCGAGAGGTTCACCAGGGCCGTGCCCATGTTGGTCTTCTCTCGCGGGATACCCACGTACGCCGCCACGTTGATGGGGATGAAGAGGAACGCGAGCCCCAACGCCTGCACCAGGCGCGCCAGGGCGATGGTCCGATAGTCCACCTGCAGGTCGAAGTTGGTCATATAGAGGACCGCCAGACCCGAGATGCTCAAACCGAACATGATGAGCCAGCGAGCATCCACTCTCGACGCCAGCTTGCCCATGAGAGGCATGATGAGCACCAGTGCGAAGCCGCCCGGTGACAACACCAGGCCCGCATCGGTGGCGGTATACCCCAGGGAGGTCTGCACGAACTCAGGGATGAGCTGGGTGCTGGCGAGCAGCACGAACCCCAAGACGAACATCAGCAGGTTGGCCACGGCGAAGTTGCGGTTCTTGAGCAGCCGCAAGTCCACGATGGGTTCTTTGGCCCTGAGCTCACGCACCACGAACATCACGAGCCCCACCGCCGACAATAGCGACAGGATCAGGATGAGATGGGAACTGAACCAATCTTCCCGCTCGCCCTTGTCCAGCACTACCTGCAGGCAGCCAAGCCCTAAGGCCAGGAGACCGAAACCCACGTAATCCACGTGCACGCCCTGACTACGGCGTTGCTTGCGCGCCTCCTCAGCCCCTGGCGCATCGTGCACCATGAGGTTCACCAGGAACAGGAGCAGAGCGCCCACGGGGATGTTGATGAGGAACACCCAGCGCCAGGAGGCGTGGTCGGTGATCCAGCCGCCCAGGGTCGGACCGATGGCCGGGGCGAACACCACCGCGAGGCCGTAGAAGGCGAAGGCCATGCCGCGCTGGGCCGGCGGGAAGCTGTCTGCCAGGATGGCCTGAGATACGGGCTGCAGGCCGCCACCGGTGAAGCCCTGTATGGCACGGAAGAGCACCAGCAACGCCAAGGTGGGCGCCGTCCCGCACAAGAGCGAGCTCAGGGTGAAACCCATGATGCAGGTCATGAAGAAACGCTTACGTCCGAAATACTCGGACATCCAGCCGCTGATGGGCAACACGATGGCGTTGGTGACCAGATAAGAAGTCAGCACCCAGGTGGATTCATCCTGGCTCGCGGCCATGGAACCCGCGATATGGTTGAGTGCCACGTTGGCGATGGAGATATCCAGCACTTCCATGAAAGCCGCGAGCGCCACCACCGGCGCGATCAGCCAGGGTGAATCCTGCCAGCGCTTCAGGGGAGCGGGTATCGAGATCTCGGCATCAGCCATGGGATCTCTGCCTCCTGTGCCTCTGTCGTCCCATCCCGTCTCTCACAATCCGAACCGCAGCAAGACCATGCAGACCAGGATGCCGGAGAAAGCCAAGAGACTGATGAGCCCGTGCCGATTGATGCGGGCCTCAGCCTCAGGCTGCTTCAGGTCGCCGTTCCAGATGAGTTCCGGCAGTTTGCCGTACCAGCGGCCCGATTGCCCCGCGAGGAACATGGTCAGGACGAGAGCCGCGATCCAAGTGAGCCCATAGGACGTACCGAAGGCTGCACTGAGAGAACGCACCGGACCGAACAGCGTGCCGCGCAGGATGCCAGCGAGCATCACTGTGATGCCAGAACCGATCATGACCGGGCGCAGCATCTTGATGAAGGGATCGTAGATCGCGCGAGCTGCTGGCGTCGGTTTATCCAGCATGGCGCGTGGCAGCAAGTAGCCGGCTACCACTTGGCCGCCGACCCATACGATGGCCGCGGCCACGTGCAGCCACTGCACCAGGAGCGTGAGCACCAGGGAGAAGGACATGGGATCTTTCCTCGGGAAGCGCGGGTTGTGTCCCGCGCGGTTATTTCTTGTTGATCTCGCTCAAGGCGCGCTTCAGGATATCCAGCACGCGCCGTTGCTCTTCGGCGGCCGCACGCCGCTTGCTCTTCACGGCCTGCCGTAGCTCATCGCGGATACGATGGAACTCCTGGTGCAGCTCGTGGTGGCCGTTGCCCGCTTCGCCCTGCCCGTCATCGAAAGCCTCGCGCACGTCGTCCATGCGGCAGCTCACCCAGTCGAACTGGGCCAGGATGGCGTCGGCGGCGGCACGGTTGGTCTCGAGATGGGCGCGGCCCGCATCGGTGATGTGGTATCGCTTCTTGGAGCCCTCCGTCTCCACCGTGGCGTATTCGATCTCTTCCAGATACGTGAGGGCCGGATAGATCACCCCGGGGCTGGGGCTGTAGAAGCCGCCAGAGCGCTCCTCCACGTCCTTGATGATCTCGTAGCCATGGCGCGGCTTGTCCGCCAGGAGCGAGAGGATGACGAGCTGGAGGTCACTGGAGGCGAGTTTGCGGCCGCTGCGGAAACCCCGCCCGCCGCGGCCTTCACCTTGGTGGTGGCCGAAGAAATTGCCGAAACCCCGGTGGCGGCCTATACAGTGATAAGCCTCAGGCTCCGGGTGTCTGCTCGAATGATGGCGCATGATCAAAATCTCAAGTTATCGTAAGATAGAACTTACGATATATCTTAAGACTTAAGGCTGTCAAGCCCGATTTGAGCCAGAACCTGGCCCCAGGCCCTTGCCGCGGGTCCTGGGTAGGCAGGTAGAGTGGACGACAGCTATCCCACGAAGTTCCCGTCAGGATCCCGGAGTGTATCCATGAAAGCCAGTACCCTGCGACGCATCATGAACCTGTGGCCGCCGTTCCTGGCGAGCGGCATCAGTGTGACGCGGGTCTCGGAGGATTATCGCGAGGCGGAAGTGGTGCTGAAGCAGCACTGGTACAACGTGAACTACGTGGGCGTGCACTTCGGCGGCAGTCTCTTCGCCATGACCGACGCCTGCTATATGGTCATGCTGATCCGGGTGATGGGCAAGGATTATTACGTGTGGGATCGGCGTGCCAGCATCGATTACCTGAAGCCCGGCCGCGGCACGGTGACCGCCCGCTTCAAGATAGATGATGCCGCGCTCGCTACGATATTGGAGAAGACCGCGGGCGGCGACAAATATTTCCCGGAGTTCACCGTGGATATCACGGACGCTTCGGGAGAAGTCGTGGCACGGGTGTTGAAGACGCTATACGTGCGCCGGAAACCGCCGAAGTCATAGGGCTGTCGATACCCGGCACCACTTGCGCCGGTCCGACCTTGTACAGCGTGAAGTCTGCGAAGACACCGGCAGACGTCACCGGCAGTTCAGCGGAATAATGCTGCCGAAAATATCCCTGCAAGCTCAGCATATCCGCCGGGGATGCGATGAAGTCCAACGACTGGCCCTGCAACAGGGACGGCACCAGGTCCTTGCCTCCGGTAGCTTGATGCAACTGCGCCAGCGAATACGGCGTGAGGGAGTATTCCCCGATGGCGTATATCTTGAGGGGGCAGAGCCCGTCAGCAGCGCCGAAGGGGGGATAGTGCAGTGTGTAGGGATAGCTGGAACCCCAGATGACGACCAAAGGTTCGTGCGATAGGGAGCATCCGGCTGATTGCGTGAGGTGGTAAGCCCGTTGATCCCTCTGGTTCCTGGTATGCACCAGGAGCAGTATCCCTATCGCGGCGAGCACCCCGACCGCCACCACGACACCATAGGCGTATCGCGCTGACTTAGCTGGCTGCATGCTGCCGAGCAGCACCAAAGCGGCACATGCGGGCACATATATACGTGTTACACCGGGGCGCCCCATCAACAACAAGATGATCATGATCCCGGCCAGCACAGCGAGCGACCCAAGAAAATAGCCCCGCCGCTCGTGGAACACCGCGATGAAAGCCATCATGATGACCAGGACGATCACCAGGGGATGAGTGAAGGGCAGCAGCAGCACGGGCAGTAAGCACAGGTTCGCGACGATCCGTCCGTACCACGGCATGCCGCCCGAAAGTTGCGCGAGTTTCTCCGGTGAGAAGACCTGTGGATCCAGGTAGAACCAGTTTGCGAACAGATGCAGATCATTAGCCGAATAGCCGGCGCTGCGCACCACTTCCTTGTAGCGCAGGTAATACCCTGCCATGTTGAAGTCGGTGAACTCCGTGCGGAGCGTGTAAGTCCCGGCGAACTCGCCCCAGCTGCCCGAAGAGAAAGTGTAGAGATCCCACAACTGGAATCCGCTGAAGATTACGGCCGATAACGCCAGTGCCATCAGCCAGTGCCGGCGCATCAGCGAACCGGCCCCAGCTCGCCAATACCCTATCAAGATAGGAGACGCCACCATCGCCACCAGGATGGTCTCATCGGCGCGCACCAGACCGGAAAAGACTATGAGGACGCCCGTGAGATATACACCGAAGACGGATTGCCTATCGGGTGGGATGCAGAGCAGCGCGATCCCGGCAACTGCCAGATGCCCAGCCACGAGGGTGTATTGCGGATAGGTCAGCACAGGAACATAGAAGATCAGCAGGAGGCACGCGGCCAAGATGCGGTTCACCTCGCTGCGTACGAGGGCATACAGCACTGCTAGATAAGCAGCGGCCAGCGCCGTATAGGTCAACAAGGTGTAGGGCTGGATCCCGCCGATATCCGGCAGCCAATGGACGAGATAACCCCAGGCGATGTTGGTGAGGGCGAGCCGTGGGCTGGGCCAGGCAGCTATGCCTGTCCCGCTCGAGACCATCGCCATGCTCACGTCGTCGTTAGTCAGCCAGAAGGGCTGAGATGCAGCCATGCACACAGCAAGGATGAGCAGCCCAACGATGAAAGGGATATAGCCTCGGACTCCGGCGCGCGCTTCGTGAGATGCTGGCTGAAGACACACGCGAATCCGCTCCGCAAGAGACATCGGAACGTTTCCTTAAGACTCGACCATTG
Organism: uncultured Pseudomonadota bacterium; assembly: GCA_963817285.1. Taxonomy (GTDB): domain Bacteria; phylum Pseudomonadota; class Gammaproteobacteria; order Natronospirales; family REEB76; genus DASUBN01. Next base: position 61,823 of record CAWFOE010000019.1, read on the forward strand.
GAGTAGCGGTGTGTCCACCGCCGAGGGATCATTCTGCCGGGACAGTATGACTGCCGACATCCAGCGAATCAGGCGATGGGGACATTACGATTCGGTAATCATTGCGGGCCATACAGCTGGAACGCACTCAACCACAGAGATGAAAGCGATCTTCCTGTTACACAGACAGGATCCATGTATCGGATTCGGTGGGATGCCACAAATACGCCCAAAACCGCTGAAGGCATGGCTTCGCTCTATGGTCTTTTTGCGTAAATACGATTCCCCTTACATACTCTCATCACTTTCCATCCCGCCGCCCACCAATGGTTCAGCGATATCATGCGCATCCTCCTGATCGAAGACGACCCGATGATAGGTGCCAGCCTCACCAAGGCCCTGGAGGAATCCGGCTATTCCGTGGACTGGGTGCAAGACGGATCAGCGGGACAGGAAGCCCTGAGCCTGGGTGGATACATCGCGGTGCTGCTGGACCTCGGCCTTCCGCGCCGTTCCGGCCACGAGATATTGCAGACCGCACGGGGCAGAGGTGACCACACCCCCATCCTGATCCTCACTGCCCGGGATGGAGTGGAAGACCGGGTCGCAGGCCTCGACCTCGGTGCCGACGACTACATCGTGAAACCCTTCGAGTTCCGCGAACTCCTCGCCCGCCTGCGCGCCGTCGTGCGGCGCCGTGACGGCCATGCCCAATCGTTGATCGGCGACGGTGAGTTGCAGCTCGACCTCACCACCCGCGAAGCGCTTCTCCGCGGCGTGCGTGAGCCGCTCTCGGCTCGGGAGTTCGCCCTGTTGCATGCCCTCCTGGAGCGCCCCGGTGCCATCCTCTCGCGTGAACAACTGGAGGAGCGCATCTACGGCTGGGATCAGGGCGTGAGCAGCAACGCGGTGGAAGTGATCATCCATGGCCTACGCAAACGCTTGGGCAGTGAGGCCATCCGCAACGTCCGCGGGCTAGGCTGGCAGGTACCGAAGGAGGCCCCCTGAACTCCCTCAGATGGAAACTCCTGGCCTGGCTGCTGCCGTGTCTATCTGCTGTCTGCGACGCTGGCCGTCGGGATCAGCTATCTGCAGTACCAGACTAGCGTCAGTGCATCCATGGACGGCCAGATGCATAGTCTCGCACTCAGCTACATGCACCAGTCCACAGCTACCTGCCCTGCGCCCGACTGGATAAGGAGCACGTGGAACACGATGGCACCTCCATCGTCCAGTTCTGGAGCGGCGATGGACACCTGCTGTCGGGCTCCTGGCCGATAGCCGGTCTCGCCCTGCAGACAGAAGAAGGCTTCAGTACTCTCGATCGACGGACATGCCTGGCGTGTGTACACCGCACCCTCAGCTCCGCTCCGAGTGCAGGTGGTACAGAGCGGAGATTTCCGGCGACACGTGATCTTCGACTCAGCCCTGCGCGCGGCCGAACCCGTGGCGCTCCTCTTCCCGATCACCCTCGCCCTGCTCTGGCTCGCAGTGTTCCTGGCGTTGCGGCCGATGGACCGGCTGGTGCAGGCCATCGCCAGTCAGGATGAGCGCAGTCTCGCGGCATTACCCCTGGACAAGGTGCCCACCGAACTGAGGCCTCTCGTCGTATCCATGAACGCCTTGCTCGCGCGCCTGAAGGAAGCCTTCGCCGCCCAACAGCGCTTCGTACAGGACGCGGCCCACGAACTGCGTACTCCGCTCACCGCCTTGAAGCTGCAGACAGAAGTGCTGCGGCAGAAGCTTGGCGGTTCGGCAGAGGAAGAAGTGGCGCGGCTGGAAGCCGGTATGGAGCGGATGCAGCGTCTGGTAGAACAGTTGCTGAAGCTCGCACGCCAGGAAGCGGTGGCCCCCGGTGCTCGAGCGGAAGTGGATATCAGGGACGTGCTTAAGGAGTCCGTCAGCGATCTCCTGCCCCTCGCTGAGACGCGCAGGATCGATCTCGGCCTGACGGCGGTGGAACCTGCACGAATGCACGCCGATGCCGGCGAGCTACGCAGCGTGTTCGACAATCTGCTGGATAACGCCCTGCGCTACACGCCAGCCGGCGGTCGAGTGGACGTCAGCCTGCACCGGGTCGATGGCGACGTGCTGGTGGAGTTCACCGATTCGGGTCCCGGCATCCCGCCGGAGCTGCTGGATCGGGTCTTCGAACGTTTCTATCGGGTGCTCGGTAGCGGCACTCAGGGTAGCGGCCTAGGGCTCGCCATCGCCCGCACCGCAGCCGGCCGCAGCGGCATGCATATCGAACTCCTGAACCGCGGCTCGCAAACCGGACTCGTAGCCCGGGTACGTTTCACCTAAGTCCCACCTAAGTCTCGCCTGCTAGCCTTTCGCCGGTTCAACCGGAGCAGGTGTTTTCACATGCGGATCCCGGTCATCGCCCTGACCTTGACCTCAGCCCTGGTTGCCGCGACACCCGCTGTGGCGGAGACCATCGAAGGCTATATCCCCGGCGCAGACTCAGTCCGCATCCACTTCCTGCAGGCGGGTGCCGCGGATGCCCGCCATACGCTGCTGCTCATCCCAGGCTGGCAGATCAGCGCCTCCATCTGGTCGACACAGCTGGATCATTTTTCCGCGCATGGCTATCGGGTCATCGCCATGGATCCCCGCTCCCAAGGCGGGTCTACCGTGGTGCAGTCCGGTAACGCGCCGGAAGACCGGGCCCGTGATGTCCACGCGGTGATAGAGGGCTCAAACTCGAGCACCTCACGCTCGTGGGCTGGTCCCAGGGCGTCCAGGACGTGGCCGCCTACGTGGACCACTACGGCACCGCCGCTCTGGACGCGCTGGCGCTGGTAGACGCATCTGTGAGCGACGGTCCCAGCGGATGTGAAAGAGAATCCGGTTTTCGTGCAGACCATCCTGCGAAACATGGCCATGTACTCCAGCGATCCACGTGCATATTCCGGTGGCATCATGCATGCCATCATCACCGCCCCGGCTGCGACTGACGACCTTTACGCAGTTGAAAGACGAATCCATGAAGACGCCATCGGATATGGGCATCTCGATGCACATCCAGGATCTGTTCACCATCGACCGGCGCCCGGCCCTCAAGAAGTTCGACAAACCCACTCTCGTGATCGCGTCCGCAGCGAGCCCGTTGCTGGACGCGCAACAGCATGGCCGCGGCCCTGCCCCAGGGCCAATTCGTCGCCGTCGAACATGCCGCCCATGCGGTGTTCTTCGATCAACCGGCGGTATTCGATCGCCTTTTGGAAGCCTTCATGACCGGTAGCGCGCTCCGCGGCTGCTCTGTGACGGCCCAGCACACGACCGAAATACGACCCATCACCCGGTGCTGCATGCGGCACTCGCCACCGGGGTCATCCTCGAACTGCTGCTGCAGGCGGTGATGCGTGTGCCCGCGGGAGTGGGTAGGGTGTGGACGATTGGCACCGGCAGGCCTTCGAACTCCACGCCCACTTCGGCCCTACTGTGGCGGTGATATGCGTCCTGCATTGGCTGTGGATCTGCCTACCTTGGTCCCGCCCCGGCGTCTGTTATCTCTTTCCCTGGTTTCGGCCCGATCTAGCCCCGTCCTTCCGTGAGCTGGCTGCGTCTGTTGCGATTTAATTCCCCCACGCGACAGAGTCTCAGCCCACTCGTGGGCACCGTGCATGGCCTCGGTCTCCTCGCTGTCACCGGCAGTGTCGTCGGCGGGACCGTGAGCTATCTCGGCTATTACGTGGGTGTGCCCATCTCCCGAGAGGTGCTGCACATGGCGGCCCTGGAACTCATCGTCACCAGCTGGTTCGTCTGGCCCTTCGTCATCGGTCACGTGTCCATGGCTCTATGGCATCGGTGGCGCGGGGTCTCGGGAATCTCGCGGTGAATTCATAGTCTGCCTAGTGTCGCTCCGCGATATGCAGCACGTAATCCAGCGCCGTGTCCCGCCCAGCGGCATAGTCGCTGAACTTCCAGGGCACGGTCACATCCGGCGCAAGCTTGCCGGCGGGCACGCTGTACAACACGTTCGGCCAGAAACAGCGGCTCGAGGAATGGCAGCCATGCTCCCAATCGTGATAGCCGGTCCGGAAGGCCATCCATAGCTGCGAATTGGGCAGCACGAAGTGCGAGCCCTCTGCCCAGAACTCCTCTCGGTCGCCCGCATGCTCGCCGACGATGACCGCTCGCTTGCCGCCGAAATAGCGCAGCCACGCCAGGGTGACGATGGCCGCGGAGAAGGTGCGGTTATCGGTCAGCACGTAGAGCTTGCCGTCATCCTTGATGTAGTCCGGGATCTTGCGGGCGAAGTGATAGGCCTTGAGGTAGTTGCCGCCGCCGTCCAGGCGTAGATCCACCACCGCGTAGTCCAAGGACATGGGCTTGAGCCCGTCCAATATTTTCTGTAGCTGGTCCGGTAGCGGCCCGTTCTGGTCGTCATCGATGGACCAAAGGTGTACATAGAGACCGCGCCCACCGTCCAGGCTCTGCCAGAAGAGGCTACCATCGGCGTTCTGCAACACCCACGGCTGATGCGCGTCGTCGTGCAAGACCGTGAGCGTGGCTGCATCATGAGTGATCAGAGCCGGCGCCATCTCGCGTTCCGGCCAGACGTCCGGAGTGTTCGCGTCTGGCGGCAGCGCGGAGACCTCCACATGGGAGGCGCGGCCATCCGCTGCCACGATATCCAGCACCAGGCGGTCTCGCGGCAAGGAAACATCGGTAGCGTGCAGGGCATCCGGCGACTCCAGCATGAACGGGCTGTCGGCCTTCATGTGTTCGAAGTTGCCGCCGTAGTAGGGCTTGAGCCGTGCCAGCAGGTCATCGGCAGCTATGCCGTCGATACGCGCCACTCGTTCGCCCAAGAAGGCCGCCTGCTTGGGTCGGTGCGTACCACGAATAGGCCTTCCGCGAACCAGCCGAAGCGCAGGGGCACCCGGTCCATCAGCGCTGCCCGGTCAGGCGGGCGCACGTTGGTATGGCCGTTGTCCGCCAAGGCCACGAGGCGCGAGACATCCATGGCGAACTGCGGCGTGTCGAGATCCCCCGCATGCTTTTCCAGATCCGCGATTCCCGCCAGGAACTGTGCTCGGCTGGCCGCCGTGAAGCTGCCGTCCAGAGACGGCAACTTGCTCAGGTAATCCAGATCCTGATGCCGGGCCTCGGCGAGAGACGTGGGCGCAGGATACGTATAGGCAGGTGCCGGGTAGTAGAACTTCCGCACCAGCAGCATGAAGAACAATGGTTTGGCCGACACCGCCAGGATAGCGATCACGGCCAAGGGCGTGACCACGTAGAGCAGGATGCGCCGCAGGCGCGATGAGCCAAACCATTGTTCTTCATGCTGCTGGTGCGGAAGTTCTACTACCCGGCACCTGCCTATACGTATCCTGCGCCCACCGACTGCTCTCGCCGAGGCCCGGCATCAGGATCTGGATTACCTGAGCAAGTTGCCGTCTCTGGACGGCAGCTTCCGCGGCCACCAGCCGAGCACAGTTCCTGGCGGGAATCGCGGATCTGGAAAAGCATGCGGGGGATCTCGACACGCCGCAGTTCGCCATGGATGTCTCGCGCCTCGTGGCCTTGGCGGACAACGGCCATACCAACGTGCGCCCGCCTGACCGGGCAGCGCTGATGGACCGGGTGCCCCTGCGCTTCGGCTGGTACCACCGGAAGGCCTATCGGACGCACCGACCCCTCGCGCGGGTTTCTTGGGCGAACGAGTGGCGCTCTTCGACGGCATAGCTGCCGATGACTTCACTTTTCGAGCCTTACTACAGCACGTTTCGAACACATGAAGGCCCACAGCCCCTTCATGCTGGAGTCGCCTGATGCCCTGCATGCTCCCGATGTTTCCCTTCACGGGGACCACCTGGTGCTGGATATCGTGGCAGCGGATGGCCGCGCCTCCCATGTGGAGGTCTATCGCCGGACGCAACACTCCGGACGTCTGCGGCCGGAACGCGAGATGGCGCCGGCTCTGATCACTCATGATGCAGCCACGCTCACGGTCTTGCACGACGACGCGCATCAGCCGGATGCAGAACGCCAATTTTATGCTCTTCTGGCAGAGCCTGGATGGTGGGCGCGGTCTCTATGTACACCTTTGGGCCATCGATGATGACCAGAACGGCACTATGGGAATTAGCTACAGAAAATATTGGACGGGCTCGAGCCCATGTACTTGGAGCACGCGGTGGAGCATCTACACCTGGATGGTGGCGGCAACTACCTCAAGGCCTATCACTTCGCCCGCAAGATCCCGGATTACATCAAGGATGGCGGCAAGCTCTCTTCTGACCGATAACCGCACCTTCTCCGCCGCCATCCTCACCTTGGCGTGGCTCTTTTCGGCGGGAAGCGACTGGTCGGCGGGCCGGTGACCGAGAGGAGTTCTGGGCAGAGGGGTCCCACTTCCCGTGTTGCCCAATTCGCAGCTATGGATGGCCTTCCGCTCGGCTATCACGATTGGGAGCATCGCTGTCCCTGGAGCCGCTGTTTCTGGCCGAACGTGTTCTACGATGTTTTGCCGGCAAGCTTGCGCCGGATGTGACAGTGCCCTGGAAGTTCAGCGACTATGCCGCAGGGCGGGATACAGGTGCTGGATTACGTGGACCACATTAGGCAGACTATGAATTCACCGCGAGATTCGCGCGCCACCGATGCCATAGGGCCGTGGAGACGTGACCGATCACGAAGGGCCATACGAACCAGCTGGTGATGATGTTCCAGGGCCGCCATGTACAGCGCCTCTTCGGAGATGGGCACACCCGGTCACCAAGGTAGGCTCACGGTCCCGCCCCGGATGAGCGGCTACCCCCGGTGACAGCGAGGAGACCGAGGCCATGCACTGTGCCCACGAGAGGACTAGACTCTGTGCGCGACGGCTCCGTAAGTCGCAACAACGCAGCCAGCTCACGGTATAGGACGGGGCGTATTCAGGCCGAAACCAGGCGGATGGACGAGAACACCGGGGCGAGACCAAGGTAGGCAGATCCGGGGAGTGTAAGCCGCATATCACAGCCGCTTTGGGGCCGAAATGGGCTGGGTTTGGCTCCGTGCCAATCGTCCACGCCCAACCCGACTCCCTGCGGCACGCGCATCACCGCTTGCAACGGCGGCTTGGATGACGACCCGCCGCGAGGGCCGCATGCAAGCACAGGGTGATGGGTCGTTGTTCGGTCGTGTGGTGTCAGTCATAGAGCAGCCGGTCGCGGTTGCCGGTCATGAATGCTTCCAACAAGCAATTTGAATTCCTCCGAAGAACACCGCATGGGCTGCGTGCTCGATGGCGTGGAGGTCCCCCTGGGGTAGGGCCGCGGCCATGGCCCGTTGCGCGTCCAGGAGCGGGCTCGCGGCGGAAGCGATCACGAGAGTGGGCTTGTCGAATTTCTTGAGGCTGGGCGGAGGTCAGTGGTGAAAAGATCCTGGATGAGCATGGATATGCTCACATCGGGTGGCGTCTTCATCGATTCTTCCGTCAACTGTGCATAGGTTACCAGGCGGGGTCGGGGCAGTGATAATAGCATGCAACATGCCATGGGAATAACCACGCGGATCGCGGAGAAAACCGCATCGTGTTCCAGGATCGTCTCAACAACGGATTCTCTTTCACATCACTGGGACCGGCGCTCACAGTGCTATCCACCAGCACCAGGCCGCTACCAGAGCCGCGTTCATAGTGATCCACGTAGGCGGCCACGCTGCCTGGACACCCTGGGGAGCACCCCACGAGCGTGAGGTGCTTGAGTTTGAGCCCTGGAACCGCCGCCTCGAACATGCACGGCCCTGTCTTCCGGAGCGTTGCCGGATTGCGCCGCGCTGGCGCACCCTGGGACCGGGGGTCGATGGCGATGACGCGGTAACCGAGTGTGGAGAAATGATCCAGTTGTTTCGACCAGATCAAGGAGCTGACCCGCCAGCCGGGGATGAGCGGTAGGCTTGAGCATCCGCCGGACCCGCTTCCAGGTAGTGGATGCGTACAGAGTCCGCACCCGTGATATATCCCTGGGCCGGGGCCCGCTGCGGCGGGTGTAGCGGCAGCCAGGACTAGAACAATGCGATGCCGGGGAATCTCATGGAGTCGACCTGCCTTACGCGTTTTGAACGGTAAGAAGTTCACCAGGCGAGACTTAGGTGGGACTTAAGCCCTGCGAAAAGCGTACCCAGGCCAGGAGTCCGGTTTGGGAGCCGCGGTTCAGGAGTTCAATGCGCATGCAGTCTGCGGCCGGCGAGCACGGTCAGGGCGATGGCGAGCCCTAGGCCGCTGCCCTCCGTGCCGGTACCGAGCACCCTATCAAGAAACGGTCGAAGACCCGAATCCAGCCGCTCCGGCGGGATGCCGGGTCCCGATCGGCGAACTGCCCACCAGCACGTCGCCATCCACCCCGGGTCGCGTCCACTCGACCGCCAGCAGGCGTGTAGCGCAAGGCGTTTTCGAGCAGGTTGTCGAACACGCTGCGTAGGTCGCGGGCATCGGCTTGTATTCGTGCAGGTTCCCGCGGGCCCGTCAGGCCGAGAAATCGATGCCTCCACGCATTCTCGGCGAGGGGCAGGAGAAACAGAAGGACTCCTTAGCACGTCCCTGATATCCACTTCCGCTCGAGCACCCGGGGCCACCGCTTCCTGGCGTGCCCACTTTCAGCAATTGTTCTACCAGACGCTGCATCCGTTCCAGACCTGCTTCCAGCCGCGCCACTTCTTCCTCTGCCCCGAACCGCCAGTTTCTGCCGCAGCACTTCTGTCTGCCGCTTCAAGGCGGTGAGCGGAGTACGCAGTTCGTGGGCCGCGTCCTGTACGAAGCGCTGTTGGGCGGCGAAGGCTTCCTTCAGGCGCGCGAGCAAGGCGTTCATGGATACGACCAGAGGCCTCAGTTCGGTGGGCACCTTGTTGTGGTAATGCCGCGACGTACGCTCCATCTTGACTGGCGATGGCCTGCACGGCCCTGGCCGCAACGCCAGGAACACTGCAGAGCAGGGCGAGGGTGATCGGGAAGAGGAGCGCCGCGCGGTTCGCCGCGCGCAGGGCTAGATCGAATATCACGTGTCGCCGGAAATCTCCGCTCTGTACCACCTGCACTCGGAGTTACGGTCGTGTGTACACGCGCCAGGCGGGTCCGTCGATCTGCGAGAGTACTGAACCCTTCTTCTGTCTCCAGGGCGAGACCGGCTATGGGCCGGGCTCCCGACAGCAGGTGTCCATCGCCGCTCCAGAACTGGACGATGGAGGTGCCATCGTGTTCGCGTGCTCCTCATCCATGAGCTGGGCGCAGGGCAGGTACTGTGGACTGGTGCCGCCCATGTAGCTGAGTGCGAGACTATGCATCTGGCCGTCCATGGATGCACTGACGCTAGTCTGGTACTGCAGATAGCTGATCCCGACGGCCGGCGTCACAGACAGCAGATAACACGGCGGCCGCCAGGCCAGGAGTTTCCATCTGAGGGAGTTCAGGGGGCCTCCTTCGGTACCTGCCAGCCTAGCCCGCGGACGTTGCGGATGGCCTCACTACCCCCAAGCGTTACAGTAGGCCATGGATCATGGCTTCCACCGCGTTGCTGCTCGCGCCTGGACGTCAGCCGTAGATGCGCTCCTCCAGTTGTTCAGCGCGAGAGGATGGCACCGGGGCGCTCCAGGAGGGCATGCAACAGGACGAAGAGCCTTTCCGAGCCGAGAGCGGCTCGCGCACGCCGCGGAGAAGCGCTTCGCGGGTGGTGAGGTCGAGCTGCAACTCACCGTCGCCGATCAACGATTGGGCGTGGCCGTCCACGGCGCCGCACGACGGCGCGCAGGCGGGCGAGGAGTTCGCTGAAGGGTTTCACGATGTAGTCGTCGGCACCGAGGTCGAGGCCTGGACCCGCGTCTTCCACTCCATCCCGGGCAGCGGGG
>CAWFOE010000020.1:0-90679 GCA_963817285.1 uncultured Pseudomonadota bacterium
GCCACGTATTGCTCACCATGGCTGGCGTGGAGCCGGATGAGAAGCTACGCCAAGACTGGTGGCCCTGGTGCGCAAGGAGATCGGCGCTTTTGCCACACCAGACATGATCCAGTGGACGGCGTATCTCCCCAAGACCCGCTCCGGCAAGATCATGCGTCGCATCCTGCGCAAGATCGCCGCCAACGACCTCTCCAACCTGGGAGATACCACGACGCTGGCGGATCCCACGGTGGTGGATAAGCTGGTGGCGGGACAGGACGGAAGCCACGTAAGCTGCATCTCGATCCGTGACTGCTCAGCAGTAAGGATAAGCATACGGACCGAGGATGCCGACCGCCATGATCGTGAAAGCGAGTTCAAGCCCGGCTGCCTTGTGGCGCAACCGGCACGTACAGACCATCGTCCCCAACACCCTCTATCCCCGGTCGCCAAAGTCGATCTGACGCGTGAACGGGTGGAGTTACCGGATGGGGACTTCATCGACGTGGAATGGACTAGCCGCACCGCCGGCCCCATCGTCATCGTGCTGCACGGCCTCGAGGGCTCCATCCGCTCACGCTATGCCTGCAACATCATGCAGAAGATACATTCCTTAGGGATGCGCGGTGCCATGTTCCCTTACTTCCGGGGCTGCAGCGGTGAGCCCAATCGGCTGCCCGTCAGCTACCACTCAGGCTTCACCCAGGACCTGGAGTACTTCAGCGGGCTGCTGAAGCAGCGTGAGCCGAATACACCGCTGGCGGCAGTGGGTTATTCCTTGGGCGGGAACGTGCTGCTCAAGTGGCTGGGCGAGAGCCCGAACGCTGCCCGTCTCTCCACGGCAGTAGCGGTCTCGGTGCCTTTCGACCTGGCGGTCTGCTCTGCCGCCATCGAGAAGGGTCTCTCCCAGGTCTACATGTGGGAACTCATGGGGCGTATGCGCTGCTCGGTGCAACGCAAGTTCGCGCGCATCCCCTCTCCCATCCCTCTGCCGGACATCGACAGGCTGCGCACTTTCCGTCAGTACGACGACGCCCTGACGGCGCCGCTGCACGGTTACAAGGATGCGGACGATTACTACAAGCGCTGCAGCAGCCGCCGATGATCAAGCATATCCGGCGTGCCGACCCTGGTGGTGCATTCTGCGACGATCCCTTCATGACCCCGGCGGCGGTGCCCACCGATGCCGAGCTATCCGATGCCGTGCGCTTCGAATTCAGCCAGCACGGCGGCCATGTGGGCTTCGTGGACGGCTCACTCTTCCGGCCACGACGCTGGCTGGATGAGCGAATCGCGCGACATCTGCACCGAACACCTCAAATAAGAAAAGGGCCTTTCGGCCCCTTTCCTTTTCTTCGATCTAAGGCCTCGGCTTATGCCGGGCCGTTGACAGCCTTCATGCGAGGCGGGTGAACCCGGGGTTTCAACGCGAGCACAGCTCGCGTCCGGGTGAACGGTCATACAAGGATGTATGACCTGGAAGAGACCAGGGATGGTCGTAACTACCCAAAAAAAAGGAGGGCCTAGTGGCCTCCTTCTTATCAGGTTCGACATCGTCACTGGTTACGCGGCGTTGACAGCCTTCATGCTGAGACGAATCCGTCCCTGCTTGTCCACTTCCAGCACCTTGACCTTGATCACATCGCCTTCCTTGAGCTTGTCGCTGACTCTCTCGACACGCTCTTCGGAGATCTGGGAGATGTGCACCAGGCCGTCGCGGCCCGGCAGGATGGCGACGAAGGCGCCGAAGTCCATGAGCTTGACGACCTTGCCTTCATAGATGCGGCCGACTTCGACATCCGCAGTGATGTCTTCGATGCGCTTCTTGGCAGCTTCGCCCTGGGCCTTGTCCACGGACGCGATCTTGATCGTCCCGTCATCCTCAATTTCAATGGTCGTGCCGGTCTCTTCCTGGATGCCACGCACGCACGACGCCGCCCTTGCCGATGACGTCGCGGATCTTCTCGGGGTCGATCTTGATGACCACGATGCGCGGCGCCCACTCGGACATGTCGGAGCGCGGCTTGGAGATGACTTCGTTCATCTTGCCGAGGATGTGCAGACGGCCGTCTTTCGCCTGGGCTAGAGCCTGCTGCATGATGTCCTTGGTGATGCCCTGGATCTTGATGTCCATCTGGAGGGCAGTGATGCCGGTGGCGGTGCCCGCCACCTTGAAGTCCATATCGCCCAGGTGATCCTCGTCGCCGAGGATGTCGGTGAGCACGGCGAAGCCCTTGTCTTCCTTGATGAGGCCCATGGCCACACCGGCCACCGGTGCCTTGATCGGCACGCCGGCATCCATCAGCGAGAGGCTGGTGCCGCACACGGAGGCCATGGAGCTGGAACCGTTGGACTCGGTGATCTCTGAGACCACGCGCACTACGTAGGGATAAGCAGTCATGTCAGGCATCACGGCCTGGATGCCGCGCTTGGCGAGGCGGCCATGGCCGATCTCGCGGCGCTTGGGGCTACCCATCATGCCGGTCTCACCCACCGAGTACGGGGGGAAGTTGTAATGCAGCATGAACGGTTCTTTGCGCTCGCCTTCGATGGCGTCGATGATCTGCGCATCGCGACCAGTGCCGAGCGTGGTGACCACGATGGCCTGTGTCTCGCCGCGGGTGAACAACGCCGAGCCGTGGGCACGGGGCAGCACGCCGACCTTGATGTTGATGTTACGCACGGTCTTGGTGTCGCGACCGTCGATACGCGGCTTGCCCTCGATGATCCGGCCACGCACGATCTTCTTCTCGAGATCGGCGAAGGCGCCCTTCACCAGGGCCTCAGCGTATTTATCTTCGCCTTCACCGGACAACAGAGCGACGGCTTCTTTGCCCAGCTCTTCGATACGGGTATAGCGCGCCTGCTTGTCGGCGACCTGGTAGGCCTCTACCAGCGGCTTCTCGAAGTGGCCGGCCACACGCTGGGCCAGGCCTTTGTCTTTCTCTTCCGGCTTCCAGTCCCAGGCGGGCTTACCGGCTTCCTTGGCGAGTTCTTTGATGACCTTGATGGCGGCCTGCATCTGTTCATGGCCGAACATCACGGCGCCGAGCATGATCTCTTCGCTCAAGCAGTCGGCTTCGGATTCCACCATCAGTACGGCGGATTCGGTACCGGCGACCACGAGGTCGAGATCCGATTCCAGCAGCTGGGTGCGAGTGGGGTTCAGGATGTACTTGCCATCCTTGTAACCGACGCGCGCAGCGCCGATGGGGCCGGCGAACGGCAGGCCGGTGATGGCCATGGCCGCAGAGGCTCCGATCAGCGAGGGGATGTCCGCATTCACGTCCGGATTGTTGGACATGACGGTGGCGACCACCTGCACTTCATTGACGAAGCCCTTGGGGAACAGCGGACGCAGGGGGCGGTCGATGAGGCGCGAGACCAGGGTCTCGTTCTCGTTCGGCCGGCCTTCACGCTTGAAGAAGCCACCCGGGATCTTGCCCGCGGCGTAGGTCTTCTCTTGGTAGTTCACGGTCAGCGGGAAGAAGTCGCGACCCGGTACCACTTTGGTGGAACCCACGGCAGTGACCAGCACTACGGTGTCGTTCATGGTGACCATGACCGCACCGTCTGCCTGGCGGGCGATCTCGCCCGTTTCCAGCGTGACAGTGTGGTCTCCGTACTGGAAACTCTTGCGGAATACGCTCACGGGTTATCCCCTCGTGTGTGCTGCTTGTGTTGAAGAGGTCGTTCAGCGACGCAGACCGAGGCGCTCGATGAGCGTCTCGTAGCGCTTCTGGTCGGACTTCTTGAGGTAATCCAGCAGCTTGCGGCGCTGGTTCACCATCTTGAGCAGCCCACGACGGGAGTGATGATCCTGCTTATGCTGAGTGAAATGGTCCTCCAGGCCGTCGATGCGCTCGCTGAGCAGCGCGACCTGGACTTCCGGAGAACCTGTGTCCTTGGCATCGCGGCGGTAGGCGGCGATGACTTCCAATTTCTTCTCGACCGTGAAAACCATTAGTTAAGACTCCACAACGTTTTTAACGACTCGGATTCAGCCGCGTATTGTAGCTGCGCGGCCGCTATGCCGGACAAGCAAAAATCCAATGAAATCAGGGCGAAACTGCGGCGTTCAGCCCCGATGACGGGCAGGTTCAGCAGCCGCCGGGGGGCGAGCCGCCCATCCTCGGCGATCTCCCCTACACCCAGGAAACGCCGGTCGGCATACACCCGCAGCCGCCCCCCGCTGGGAGCCCCCGCCACGAAGACCGGCTGACCCTTGGCGAAATACCAGGCCGCATCGCCGGTGAGCTCCGCCTTGGGCCAGTGAGCCACGGCGCTATCCGCCGGCAGGAGCAAGGGGTCGAGAGGCTCGACACCCTCCTGGGTCAGGGCCTCTATGTCTGTGAGGCTGTACATCGCGGAACCCAACTCGAAGGGACCTACGGCCAGGCGCCGGAGCTCGTCACGTGGGCACAGGTGCCCATGGCTTCGGCGATGTCTTCTGCCAGGGTGCGGATGTAGGTGCCCTTGGAACAGCGCACTTCCAGGCTCAGGGTATCGGCGGTGTAGCCCGTCAGGTTAATTCCAGGATGGTCAGGGGTCGGGCTTCCCGGGGCACTTCGATGCCGTCCCGGGCCAGGTCGTAGAGCCGCTGGCCCTGGTGGCGCAGCGCGGAATACATGGGGGGCACCTGCAGGATGTCGCCCGCGGAACCGTGCCAGGGCCCGTTCGATGAGCCTCTCGTCCAGGGACGGCACCGGCCGGGTCTCGGTCACCTCGCCTTCCGCGTCGGCGGTGGCGGTGCGTTGGCCCAGCCGGCAGGTGACGACGTAGTACTTGTCGGCATCCAATAGGAAGCCGGAGACCTTGGTGGCTTCGCCGAAGCAGATCGGCAGGAGCCCACTGGCCAGGGGATCGAGGCTGCCGGTGTGACCGGCTTTCTTGGCGTTGAAGAAGCGCTTGGCTTTCTGGAGAGCGTCGTTGGACGTGAGGCCTACGGGCTTGTCCAACAGCAGCACGCCATGCAACTCGCGCCGCGGCGGGCGCGCCGGCCTTCGCTTCAGGGCTGCCGTCACGATTCGTCTTTTCCATCCTTGTCGGGGCGTTGGCCGGCGCGATGAGCGCTTCGAGCTCGGGCGGCCCGCTCCATCGGTCTCGTCGTAGTGGAAACGCAGCTCGGGCATGATGCGCAGACGCATCAGCTTGGCCGAGCTTCATGGCGCAGGAAGCCGGAGGCATGCTGCAGGGCCGACATCAGTTCGGTACGGGAATCCACTCTCGCCGATGGAAGAGACGAAGACCTTTGCGTAGGCCAGGTCCTTGGAGACTTCGACACCGGTGACCGTCACCAGCCCGATCCGCGGGATCCTTCACCGCGGTACCGATGAGGCCTGCCAACTCGCGTTGCAACTGTTCTGCGACCCGCTTGGAACGCTGGAATTCGCGCGGCATGGGCTTGCAGACGCACGCTTACAGCGTGCGTGCCACTTCCACGCGTTCGTAGCACTCGATCATGTCGCCGGGCTTCACGTCGTTGTAGTCCTTCACGCCGATGCCGCACTCGGTGCCGGCACGCACTTCGCTGGCTTCGTCCTTGAAGCGGCGCAAGGACTCGAGAGCACCCTGGAATATCACCACGTTGTCGCGCAGTACACGTATCGGGTTGTTGCGCTTGACGTAGCCTTCTACCACCAAGCAGCCGGCGATGGCGCCGATCTTGGAGGAGCGGAACACGTCGCGCACTTCGGCGAGACCCACGATCTGCTCGCGCATCTCGGGCTTGAGCATGCCGCTCACGGCCTTCTTCACGTCGTCGATGGCTTCGTAGATCACGCTGTAATAGCGCATGTCGAGGCCGGCTTCCGCCGCCAGGCGGCGGGCACCGCGCATCCGCACGTACGTTAAAGCCGATGATCGCTGCCTTGGACGCGAGCGCCAGGTTCACGTCGGACTCGGTGATGCCGCCCACGCTGCTGGACACCACTTTCACCTTGACCTCGTCGTTGGATATCTGGGTGAGCGCATCACGCAAGGCTTCGGCGCTGCCCTGCACGTCGGACTTGACTAGCAAGGTGAGGGATTTCTGCTCCCCATCCTGCATCTGTTGGAACACGTCGTCGAGCTTCGTGGCCTGGACGCGGGCCAGCTTCACGTCGCGGAACTTACCCTGGCGGTAGAGCGCCACTTCGCGGGCCTTGCGTTCGTCCGGCACCACGAGAGCCTCGTCGCCCGCGTTCGGCGTGCTGGACAGACCCAGCACCAAGGCAGGCATGGACGGTCCGGCTTGTTCGATGCGCTCGACCGGCTTCGTCGAACATGGCGCGCACGCGGCCGAACTCATGGCCGGCCAGCAAGATGTCGCCGGCCTTGAGCAGGCCGCTGCTGCACCAGCACCGTGGCCACGACACCGCGGCCCTTCTCCAGGCTGGATTCCAGCACGAAGCCCGTGGCGGGACCGGTGGCGACGGCTTTGAGCTCCATCACCTCGGCCTGCACGATGATCGAATCCAGCAAGTCGTCCACGCCGCGCCGGTCTTGGCCGACACCTGCACGAAGATGTTCTCGCCGCCCCACTCCTCGGGGATGATCTGGTGGACCGACAGGTCGTTGCGCACCTTGTCGAAGTCCGCTTCCGGCTTGTCGCTCTTGGTGATGGCCACCACGATGGGCACCTCGGCGGCGCGCGCATGGTTGATGGCTTCCACGGTCTGGGGCATGACGCCGTCATCGGCCGCCACCACCAGCACCACGATGTCCGTGACCTTGGCGCCGCGGGCACGCATGGCGGTGAACGCCGCATGGCCGGGTGTATCCAGGAACGTGATGGCGCCCTTCGGCGTCTGCACGTGGTAGGCGCCGATGTGCTGGGTGATGCCGCCGGCTTCGCGGGCCGCGACCCGCGACTTGCGGATGTAGTCGAGCAGCGAGGTCTTGCCGTGGTCCACGTGGCCCATGACGGTGACCACGGGGGCGCGCGCGATCTCTTCGCCTTCCTGCTTCACGTTCAAGACCTGGTCTTCGACGTCGCTTTCCTTGGTGAGCTTGGCCTTGTGGCCCATCTCGTCCACCACGATGGCGGCGGTCTCCTGGTCGATGAGCTGATTGATGGTGGCCATGGCCCCCATGTTCATCATGACCTTGATGACTTCATTGGCCTTGACGGCCATGCGTTGCGCCAGCTCGCCGACGGTGATGGTCTCGGGGATGGCCACTTCGCGGACCTGCGGTGCCACGGGCTTCTCGAAGCCGTGCTTGCCGTCCTGCTGCACGTTGACCGGGCCGCGGCTCTTGCCGGGCTTCTTCTTGCGCTTGTTGGACATCTCATGGGCGACGTGCAGCTCCGCACGACCATACTTGGTATGTCCACTCTCTGCTGCGGCGGGCGTGGCCGGAGCGCCCACAGGAGCCGGCTTGCCCTTGGGCAAGGCGGCACGCATGCGGCGGTCTTCTTCGTCCGCCTCGCGGCGCGCATCGGCTTCGGCACGGCGGCGCTCGGCGTCGGCGCGCGCGTGCACGTCCTGCTCCTGCTTGCGCTTGGCTTCCTCGTCCTGGTGGCGCTTGCGCTCCTGCTCTTCCGGCCTGGCGCTTGGCGTCATCAGCGGCCTGTCTTCTCGGCGCGCTCGGCAGCACGCTTCTCGTCTTCGACACGCTTCTCATCCTCGGCGGCCTGGCGGACGGCATCTTCCTCGGCGCGGCGCTTGGCTTCTTCTTCCATCACCGCGCTACGTTTCACGTAGGTGCGCTTCTTGCGCACTTCCACGCTCACGGTCTTCGCCCGGCCCTGGTTGCCGGTGAGTTTGATCTCGGAGACGCTGCGGCGCTTCAAGGTGATCTTGCGCGGCTCGGCGGACGAATCCTCGCCATGGCTCTGGCGCAGGTGCGTCAGGAGCTGCATCTTCTGATCGTCGCTGATAGCGGCATCCGGGTCACCGACCTCGATGCCCGCCTCGGACAGCTGCGTGAGCAGGCGGTCCACGGGTGTACCCACCACTTCCGCCAGTTGTCTAACCGTGACTTGCGCCATGAGCTAAGCTCCTCGGTGCTCTATTTTTACTTCTCTTGCGCCTGTTCGCCGGCGAACCAGGGGGCGCGGGCGGCCATGATGAGCGACGCGGCTTTCACCTCGTCCAGCCCCTCGATGTCCTTTATCTCATCCACCGACTGCTCTGCGAGATCCTCCATGGTGATGATGCCGCGATTGGCGAGCTGGTAGGCCAGAGCCTTGTCCATGCCCTCCATGTTCAACAGGTCTTCCGCGGGTTCGCTGTCGCCAAGCTGCTCTTCGCTAGCGATGGCCTGGGTCAGGAGCACGTCGCGGGCACGGCCGCGCAGCTCTTCCACCGTGGCTTCGTCGAACTCTTCGATGGAGAGCAGTTCGGCGGTCGGCACGTAAGCGATCTCTTCGATACTGGAGAAACCTTCCTGCACCAGGATGGCGGACACGTCCGCATCCACGTCCAGCTGCTCCATGAACAGCTTCTGCAGGGTCTGGGATTCAGCTTCCGTCTTCTGTGTGGCTTGGGCCTCACTCATGACGTTCAGCTCCCAGCCCGAGAGCTGGCTCGCCAGACGCACGTTCTGGCCGCCGCGGCCGATGGCCTTGGACAGGTTGTCTTCCGCCACCGCGATGTCCATGCTCTTCGATTCCTCGTCCATGGTGATGGACTGGACTTCAGCAGGCGACATGGCGTTGATGACGAACTGGGCCGGGTTGTCGTCCCAGGGCACGATGTCCACGCGCTCGCCAGAGAGCTCGTTGGACACGGCCTGCACGCGCGAACCGCGCATGCCGACGCAGGCGCCCACCGGATCGATGCGCGAGTCGTTGCTCTTCACCGCCACTTTGGCGCGGGAACCCGGGTCGCGGGCGGCACCCTTGATCTCGATGAGGCCCTGGCCCACTTCCGGCACCTCGAGCTTGAACAGCTCGATGAGGAACTCCGGCGCCGTGCGAGTCACGAACAGCTGCGGGCCACGCGCCTCGGCGCGCACGTCCTTGAGATAACCACGGATGCGGTCACCAGTACGCACGGCCTCGCGTGGGATCATGTCCTCACGCGGGATGAACGATTCGGCATTGTTGCCGAGGTCGATATAGACGTTGCCGCGCTCCACGCGCTTGACGAGACCGGTGACCAGCTCACCGATGCGGCCCTGATAGGCTTCCACCACTTGAGCGCGCTCGGCTTCGCGCACTTTCTGCACGATGACCTGTTTCGCGGTCTGGGCGGCGATGCGGCCGAAAGCCACGGATTCCATCGGCTCTTCGATGAAGTCGCCCACCACCATGTCGGCCTTGACGTCGATGGCGTCCATGAGCCGGATCTCGCGGTCCGGGGACTCGAGCAGCATGTCGTCGGGCTGCACCACCCAGCGGCGGAAGGTCTCATACTCGCCTGTCTGCCGGTTGATGGAGACGCGCGCGTCTATCTCGCCGCCGTGCTTCTTGCGCGTGGCGGAGGCCAGCGCAGCTTCCAGCGCTTCAAAGATGACGTTCTTGTCCACACCCTTCTCGTTGGAGACGGCGTCCACGACCAGCAATATCTCTTTGTTCATGCTTCTGTCTTCCAGATATGTCGTTCGGTTCAGAATTTCGGTACCAGTCTTGCTCTGCCGATGTCGCCCACCGGCAGGCGGAACAGTTGCTCATCCACTTCGATCAAAACCTCGCCCGCTTCGCAGCCCTTCAAGGTGCCGGTGAAGCGGCGGCGTCCGTCCCGCGGCAGCGCGAGCTCGAGCTTCGCCTGTTCGCCGGCGAAGCGGACGTAATCGGTCTCTTTACGCAGCGGCCGGTCGAGGCCCGGCGAGGACACCTCTAGGGTGTAGGCGCCGGGGATCGGGTCTTCCACGTCCAGCACCGAGCTCACCTGGCGGCTGACCTTCTCGCAGTCATCCACCGTCACGCCGCCCGTGCGGTCTATGAAGATCCTGAGCAGGCCGCCACGGCCCTGGGGGTGGAACTCCAGTTCCACCAGCTCGTATCCCAACGCCTCAGCGGCGGGCTCCAGCAACTTCAACAAAATCTCGCGCACGCGCTTCGCGCTCCGTATATTTCGTCTGAAAATTCCCGGGTGGAATTTTCAGACCCATCGAGTCAGGCACCTGTCTTGACTCGCCTGTCGCCCGTACAAATAAAAAATGGGCCCAAGGCCCATTCCCAAAAACCCCGCGGGACCGCGAGGCGCCCAAGACGACAAACCCCGGGCTGCCCGGGGTACTGGCAAGGCCCTTCTAGCGAGGGCCGCTGCCGGACACAAAAAAACCCCTGCGCGGGGTCCTGCATCCAAGTACTTCGGTAGCAATACTACCTAAGTCATTGATTTATTGGTAGCGGGGGTAGGATTTGAACCTACGACCTTCGGGTTATGAGCCCGACGAGCTGCCAGACTGCTCCACCCCGCACCCGGCGGACGTGGAATATATAGCAAAAAGACCGGTATTTCAAGGTTTTGTAGCGAAAAAGCGACGTGAAGCCGCAAGCTGCGCTTCAGGCTGCCCTCCCCGACCCGGTTTTTAGAAGGCGATGACCCGGGCACAGAGGGCCATGAGCGGCCCCGGCAGGACCCCCAGAGCCAGGATGGCGAGACCATTGCCCGACAGGAGCCAGCGCACGTCGAACTCCGCCCGTATGCTGCGGGCGTTGGCCGGCGCCCGGTCGAAGTACATGAGCTTCACCAGGCGGATGTAGTAGTAGGCGCTGATGATAGAGAAGACCACTGCCGTCACCGCGAGCCAGGTGAGGCCGGCGTCGATCACTGCGCGCAGCACGTAGAGCTTGGCGAAGAAGCCCACGAAGGGTGGCACACCCGCCATGCCGAACATGACCATCAACATCATGGCGGCGAACCAGGGGCTGCGCTCGTTCAGGCCTTTGAAATCATCCAGGCGTTCCGCTTCGAAGCCTTTGCGTGCCAAGAGCAGGATCAGGCCGAAGGCCGCGGTGGCCATGAGCACGTAAGTGAGGGTGTAGAACATGGCGGCTTGATAGCCGGAGGTGGTGCCCGCCAGGATGCCGAGCAGGATGAAGCCCACGTGGCCGATGGTCGAATAGGCCAGCATGCGTTTCAGGTTGGTTTGGGCGATGGCCACGAAGCTGCCGATGGCCATGGAGAGGATCGAGATCACGATGAGCATGCCCTGCCAGTCAGCGTGCATGCCGCCCAGCCCTTCCACCAAGAAGCGCATGAAGAGCGCGAAGGCCGCGATCTTGGGAGCGGTGCCCACGAACAAGGTGACCGAGGTCGCCGAACCTTCGTACACGTCCGGCAGCCACATGTGGAACGGCACGGCGCCTAACTTGAAACACAAGCCCGCGATCACGAACCCCAAGGCGAAAAGTGTCGCGATGTTGGCGCTGGGTGCGGCAGCGATGTGCACGCCGAGACCCGTGAGGTCGAGAGTGCCCGTGGCGCCATACAAGAGCGACATGCCATAGAGGAGCACACCGGAAGCGATGGCTCCCAGCACGAAATACTTCATGGCGGCCTCGGAGGCCACCGGTGATTCACGATCCAGGGCCACCATGGCGTACAGGGACAGGGAATGCAGTTCTAAGCCTAAGTACACCGTGAGCATGCTGTGGGCCGATATCATGATCATCATGCCGAGCAATGCCGTGAGGCCGAGGATGTAGTACTCGCCTTTGAACAGGCCACGATCCCGCAGGTAGTCACGGGAGTAGATGAACACCACCGCCACCACGAGATAGGTGAAGAGCTTCAGCACGTTGCCCATGGCATCGTTCACGAACATGCCGCTGAAGGTCAGCAGGCTCCCCTGCTGGGCCACCGCCACCGTGAGCCAGGCAGTACCAGCTACCGACGCCAGGGACAGCCAGTAGGTGACCAGGCGGTGGACATCGGAGATGCACACGTCCACCACCAGGATGAAGCAGATCATCCCCAGGAGGAACATCTCCGGGACAGCAGGCAGAAACTGCGGGAACTCGAAACTCATGGGCTCACCCGCTGGTAAGTTTGGTCTGCACCACCTGGTGCACCAGGTTGGCGACGGTGGCATGCATCACGTCCAGCAAGGGTCCCGGCCAGATGCCGATGAGCACCACCGGAACGGCGCAGAGGCCGAGCACGATGAACTCCCGCTGGCTGACGTCCGGCATCTCTTTCACGTGGTCATTACCGATGGCGCCGTAGAGAACCCGTTTCACCAGCCAGAGCGAATAGGCAGCGCCCAGGAATAAGGTGAAAGCTGCCAGGAAGGCGATCCAGAAATTGGCGCGCATGGCCGAGAGGATGACCATCCACTCGCCCACGAAGCCGGAGGTGCCCGGCAAGCCGCAGTTGGCCATGGCGAACAACACCATGAAGAAGGCGAAGGCCGGCATCACGTTCACCACGCCGCCGTAGGCGTCGATCTCGCGGGTATGCATGCGGTCATAGAGCACGCCGACGCAGAGGAACATGGCGCCGGAGATGAAACCGTGGGAGATCATCTGCACCATGCCGCCCTCCACGCCCATGATCGTGCCGGCGGTACTGGAGGTCTTGTCGAAGATGAGGAACAGCAGGAAGAAGCCGAGGGTCACGAAACCCATGTGGGCCACGGAGGAATAGGCGACCAGCTTCTTCATGTCCGTCTGCACGATGGCCACGAAGCCGATGTACACGATGGCGATGAGCGACAGCGTCACCACGAACCAGGTGAGCAAGTGGCTTGCGTCCGGCACGATAGGCAGGCTGAAGCGCAGGAAGCCGTAGCCACCCATCTTGAGCATGATGGCCGCCAGGATCACCGAACCGCCGGTGGGCGCTTCCACGTGGGCGTCCGGCAGCCAGGTATGCACCGGCCACATGGGCACCTTGACGGCGAAGGCCAGCAGGAAGGCGATGAATATCCAGACCTGGGCATGCAGGTCCAGGGGCAGCTGCTGGAACCCCAGGATATCGAAGCTGCCGCTCTTCACGTACATGTAGATGAGGGCCACCAGCATGAACACGGAACCGAAGAAGGTATAGAGGAAGAACTTGATGGTGGCATAGACGCGCCGCGGCCCGCCCCAGACACCGATGATGATGAACATCGGTATCAGCATGGCCTCCCATAGCACGTAGAACAGCATGCCGTCGAGGGCCGAGAACACACCGTTCATGAGCCCTTCCAGGATCAGGAACGCCGCCATGTACTGCGAAGGTCTTGTACTGGATCACTTCCCAACCCGCTACCACCACCAGGATGGTGATGAAGGTGTTGAGCAGGATGAGCGGCATGGAGATGCCGTCCACGCCCAGCGAGTAATACACGTTGAAGGTGCTGATCCAGGGCAGTTTCTCAGTGAACTGCATGGCCGCCGTGCTGATATCGAACTGGGTCCAGAGCGGCACGCTCACGGCGAAGCTCACCAGGGCCACCAAGAGCGCCAGCCAACGGACCGTGGCCGGCGCCACGCGCCCGGCCAGTAGCACCAGGAGTCCACCCGCTATGGGCAGCCAGAGGAGCAGGCTCAGTATGGGGAAATGGCCGGTCATGATGCTGGTATCCGTCATTTGAGTATCAGCCAGCCGAGCAAAGCGCAGAGGCCGATGATCATGGCGAAGGCATAGTGATAGAGGTAGCCAGACTGGCCGCGACGCAGTACACCAGCGACCCACACGGCGCTCCTGGCGGAGCCGTTCACCAGGCCGTCTATCACCGCCATGTCGCCCACCTGCCACAAGGCGGTGCCGAGAGCGCGTGTGCCCTTGGAGAACACCAGCACATAGAGTTCGTCGAAGTAGAACTTGTTCGAGATCAGGAGATACAGCCAGCGCAGGCGCTTGGCGATCATGCCCGGCAGCTCCGGCCGCTTGAGATAGAGGAACCAGGCAGTGAAAGCACCGGCCAGGGCCAGATACAGGGCCGGATGCAGCACGCTGTCGATCACCGCATTGGTGGCGCTGCCGAACTCTTCTGACATGCGGGCCAGCACGTCGTTGGTCGGATTCACTTTGATGGCATCCGAAAGCCAGCCGCCGAAGAGCACCGGCTTAGCAGTGATCCAACCGATGATCACGGAAGGTATGGCCAAGAGGATCAGGGGCAGCGTGACCACCCAGGGTGATTCGTGGGGTGCATGGGGGAGATAGCCCGGCTTGTGACCGTGGTCATCATGGCCGTGGCCATGGCCCTTCTCTACCACGAAACGTTCCTTGCCGTGGAAGGTCATGAACAGGAGACGGAACGAATAGAGGCCAGTGACGAAGGCGCCTAGCAGTACACACCAATACGCGTAGGTGGAACCCGCACGGGTGGAGGCATGCACCGCGTCGATGATGGTGTCCTTGGAGAAGAAGCCGGAGAAACCCGGGAAGGCGATGAGCGCCAGGGAACCGATAACGCAGGTGACGTAGGTGATGGGCAGGTATTTCTTCAGGCCACCCATATAGCGCATGTCCTGCTCATGGTGCATGGCCATGATCACGGAGCCCGCCGCCAGGAAGAGCAGCGCCTTGAAGAAGGCGTGGGTCATGAGATGGAAGATGCCAGCACCGTAAGCCGAGGCACCCAGGGCGGTCGCCATGTAACCCAGCTGAGAGAGCGTGGAGTACGCCACTACCCGCTTGATGTCGTTGTTCACCACACCCACGAGACCCATGAAGAACGCCGTGGTGGCGCCGATGATCATGACCACCGAGAGCGCAGTCTCTGAGAGCTCGAACAGAGGTGACATGCGCGCCACCATGAAGATGCCGGCGGTCACCATCGTGGCCGCGTGGATCAACGCTGAGATCGGCGTCGGGCCTTCCATGGAATCCGGCAGCCATACGTGCAACGGCACCTGGGCGGATTTGCCCATGGCACCCACGAACAAGAGGATGCAGATCACCGTGGGCACGGACCAGGCATAGCCGCCGAGGTATGCAGGCAGCAGTGTGATGGTCTGGCCACTCAGCTGCGACGCTTTGGCGAAGACGTCTGAATAATCGAGGCTCCCCGTGTAAGACAGTATTAGCGCGATGCCTAACAGGAAGCCGAAGTCGCCCACCCGGTTCACCAGGAAGGCCTTGAGGTTCGCGTAGATCGCCGTCGGCCGGGTGAACCAGAAACCGATCAGCAGGTAGGACACCAGGCCCACCGCTTCCCAGCCGAAGAACAGCTGCAGGAAGTTGTTGGCCATCACCAGCATGAGCATGGAGAAGGTGAACAGCGAGATATAGCTGAAGAAGCGCTTATAGCCCGGATCGTCGTGCATGTAGCCGATGGTATAGACGTGGACCATCAACGAGACGAAGGTGACCACCGTCATCATCAGAGCCGTCAGGTGGTCGATCAAGAAACCGACCTGGAAGCTCACGCCATCGCTGATACCCCAGGAATACACCGTCATGTTGGTGTCGGCCGAGATTGCCAGCCACCATCTGCCACAGCACCCAGGCCGAGAGCAGGAAGGACACGCCGACACCCGCGATGGTGACGATATGGGCCGCGGCGCGTGGGATGAAGCGCATGCCGAGGCCAGCCACCAGCGCCGCGAAGAGCGGCGCCAGGACGACGATGAGTAAGAGAGCTCTCCAGGTTCATGTCAGCCCTTCATGCGATCCAGGTCTTCGACGTTGATGCTGCTACGGTTGCGGAACAGCACCACCAGGATGGCGAGGCCGATGGCCGCCTCCGCCGCCGCCACCGTCAGGATGAAGAACACGAACACCTGGCCGGCAGTGTCGTTGAGGTAATGGGAGAAGGCGATGAAGTTGAAGTTCACCGCCAAGCAGCATCAGTTCGACGCACATGAGCAGGATGATCACGTTCTTCCGGTTGAGGAAGATGCCTGCCGCGCTGATGGCGAAGAGTGCGCCGCTCAGAGGCCAGGAAATGGAACAGGGTGATCATGGCTGCTTCCCCTGCCGCTTGGCGCTGTCGGGCTGCATGGACACCAGCCGTACCCGGCCTTCCGGCGTGGCGCGAACCTGCTTGGCCGGATCCTGGCTGCGGGTACCTTCACGGCGGCGCAGGGTCAGGGCGATGGCCGCCACGATGCCGACCAGGAGCACCACGGCCGCGATCTCGAAGGGGAAGGCATAGACGGTATAGATGAGGTCGCCCAGCTCGCGGGTGTTGCTGTAGCTGGCATCGTGCGCTACCGGCGTGCCGAAGGTCACACCCAGTTTCTGGGACCAGACCACGTAGCCGATCTCCCCTGCCATCACCAGCGCCACCAAGGCGCCGATGGGCGCGTAACGGGCGAAACCCTGCCGCAGGGTGGCGGCGTTGATATCCAGCATCATCACCACGAAGAGGAACAGCACCATCACAGCGCCGACGTACACAAGCACCAGTACGAGGGCGAGGAATTCGGCTTCCAGCAAGCAGCCATAGGCCCGCGCTCGTCACGAAGGCGAGTACCAGGAACAGCGCCGAATGCACCGGGTTGCGGGAGGTGATGACGCCGAGCGCCGAACCCACCAGCACCGCCGCCAACACGCTGAAGATGATCTCCTGGACCATGGCTTCCCCTAGCGGTAGCGCGCGTCGGCCGCGCGGTCAGCAGCGATCTGCGGCTCGAACTTGTCGCCCACGGCCAGGAGTTTCTCCTTGGTCATGATCTGCTCACCGCGTTTCTCGAAATGGAAATCGGTGAGGCTGGTCTCGACGATGGCGTCCACCGGGCAGGCTTCCTCGCAGAAACCGCAGTAGATGCACTTGAAGAGATCGATGTCATAGCGCGTGGTGCGGCGCGTGCCGTCTTCGCGCATCTCGGAGTCGATGGTGATGGCGAGCGCGGGGCACACGGCCTCGCAGAGCTTGCAGGCGATGCAGCGCTCTTCGCCGTTCGGATAGCGGCGCTGGGCATGCAAGCCACGATAACGTGGTGACTTGGGCGTGTGTTCTTCCGGATAGCGGATGGTGACCTTCGGCGCGAAGAAGAACTTCAGCGTGAGGCCCATGCCCTGCAGCAGCTCCGTCAGGAGCAGGCTCTTCATCCAACTGCGTAACGCGTTCATGACGTCCTCCGACGGGGCCTGGACAGGACGATGTTGATGAGCATGAAGAGCGCGGCGGCAGCCACGGTCCATGCGCCGAACACCTGCAGCGGCACGCCTAGCACGATGATGAGGCCGAGGATGCACAGCCACAGGATGGTGATGGGGATGAACACTTTCCAGCCGAGACGCATGATCTGGTCATAGCGGTAGCGCGGAAAAGTGGCGCGGAACCACAGGTACAGATACAGGAAGAAGCACATCTTGACTGCGAACCAGAAGAAGCTCGGCTTGGCCAGGAAGCTGTCTGCCACTACTGGCACGTTCTGGAAAGGTGAGAGCCAGCCACCCAAGAACATGATACTGGCCAGGGCCGCGATCATGATCATGTTGGCGTATTCCGCCAGGAAGAAGGTGGCGAAAGCCGTGCCGGAATATTCCACGTGGAAACCGGCCACGATCTCGGATTCGCCTTCCGCCACGTCGAAGGGCGCGCGGTTGGTCTCGGCCACGCCCGAGATGAAATAGATGATGAAGAGCGGCAAGAGTGGCCAGAGATACCAGTGCCCTATCCCACCCGACTGGCCCAGCACGATGTCGTTCAAGTTAAGGCTCTGGCTCGCCATGAGCACGCCCACGAGAGCGAAGCCCATGGCGATCTCATAAGAGACCATCTGGGCCGCGGAGCGCATGGCACCCAGGAACGCATACTTGGAGTTGGAAGCCCAGCCCGAGAGGATCACGCCGTACACGCCGAAGGACGTAAGGGACAGGACGTAGAGCAGGCCCGCGTTGATGTTGGCGAGGATCACCCCGTCGTTGAAGGGGATCACCGCCCAGGCGGCGAAAGCTGTGGCGATGGAGATGACCGGCGCCAGCAAGAAGATGAAGATGTTCGCCTTCTCCGGGAGGATGATCTCCTTGAAGACTAGCTTGAGCACGTCGGCGAAGGGTTGCAGCAGGCCCCAGGGGCCCACGCGGTTCGGCCCCATGCGCACCTGCATGTAGCCGATGACGCGGCGCTCGGCAAGAGTGAGGTAAGCCACACTCAGGATGAGCGGGATCATGATGGCGATGATGCCGGCAATCGAACGGATCACCAGCTGCCAGGCGAAGGGCAGCGAGTCCCAGAAATTCAGCAGGGTCTGCCAGAGAGCGCTCATCTCAAGCTTTCTCCAGTTCCACGGCTGAGAACATGGGCCCCAGGTTCAGGGTAGCGACCAGCGCAGCCGGTACCCACACCTCCCCCGCTGCGATGCTCTCATCCAGCTTCACCGGCAGGGTGAGGCGCGCGCCATCGCGGCGTAGGCTCAGTTTGTCACCGGCCACGACCTTGAGACGCTTGGCATCCTCCGGGGAGAGATGGGCTGCTGCGGCATCCGCGTCGCGGGTCTCTTGCAGGGGCGTCGCACGGCGCACCAGGGCATCCACGGAATACATGGGCGTCTCGGCAGCCCGGAAGAAACCTTTGGCGGCAACGGCAGATGTCACCGGGCGAGTGCCGGTATAGCGGTTGTCTCCGTGGGCATCGCCCACGATGCCTTGCAGTTCCTTCAGTACTTCTTCGGATGAGACCTGCTCGAACCCCTTCTGCTCGAAGAGGTTGCCCAGCACACGCAGCACTTTCCAGGCCGGACGAGCTTCGCCCAGGGGTTTCACCACGCCGGTGAAACTCTGCCAGCGACCTTCGGCGCTTACATAAGTACCGGAAGTCTCGCCATAGGCAGCAGCCGGCAAGAGCACATGAGCGTATTGCTGCATGGCTTCGCTGGCGTAACTGGTTATGGCCACCACATGTTTGGCAGCCTTGAGGGACTTCAAAGCCTGGGCGCCGTCCCAGCTGTCCAATTCCGGTTCAGTACCGAGCAATACATAGGCCGAGCGCGGCACTTCCAACATGGCGCGAGCATGCTTGCCCGGCTGATCGAGTTTGCGTCCGCCGGCGGTGCGATGAGGCACTGCGCCCGCAAGCCAAGCACCGGCGCCGTTGGCGCCTTCCGGCAAGTAACCGAGTTTCGCGCTAGCGGCTTCCGCGAGCGCAGCAGCAAGCGCACGCAGGTCGGCATAAGCAGGATGCCGCAGGGCCAGATGACCCAGCAGTATCGCTTTGCGCTCGCCCTTGGCCAGCTGTTCAGCGATCTTGGTCTGTTCTGCATCGGGCTT
Organism: uncultured Pseudomonadota bacterium; assembly: GCA_963817285.1. Lineage (GTDB taxonomy): Bacteria > Pseudomonadota > Gammaproteobacteria > Natronospirales > REEB76 > DASUBN01. Next base: position 19,008 of record CAWFOE010000020.1, read on the forward strand.
CTGAGCCGCGACGAATTCTTTCAGATGAGCCGGTGCCGGTTTGCCAGTGGCCTTGAGTATCGCGGCGAGCGCTGCCGGCAACTCCTGCATGGAGCTCAAGGCATAGGCTGCTGCCGGGAAGAAGATCTGATAGCGGCGCGGGTTCAGGAACATGACCGCCCCGCCCTTCAAGGCGGCCTTGCGCAGGCGATGCGCCAGCAACGGCACTTCCTTGCGTGGGTTCGAACCGATCACGAGTGCGGCTTCGAGGGTCTCGATGGCCTGTACGTCCTGACCCAACCAGGGGAACAGGGGCTCGGCGTCGTCGTCACGGAAGTCCGCCTGACGCAGACGCACGTCAATGTTGCTGATGCCGAGACCGCGGGCGAGCTTCTGCAGCAGATAGAGTTCTTCCACGGTGGCGTTAGGAGATGCCAGCACGCCGGTGGCGTCGCCGCCTTTGCCGAGAGCTTCGCGTAGACCGTTGACCGCGGCTTCCAGTGCCGTCTCCCAATCAACCTCTTGCCACTTGCCGCCCTTGCGCACCATGGGCTTCAACAGACGATCTTCGCTGTCGATGCCGGTGTAGCTGAAACGATCACGGTCCGAGAGCCAGGTCTCGTTCACCGCTTCGTTGGGCTTAGGCACCGCGCGCATGAAGCGCCCGCGCAGCACGTGGGCATAGAGGTTCGAGCCCAGGCAATCGTGGGGAGCCACGGTCTCCACTTGGGTCATCTCCCAGCCACGGCCGCGGTTGCGGAAGGGCTTGGAGTTGAGCGCACCCACCGGGCAGAGGTCGATGATGTTGCCCGAAAGTTCGTGGTCGATGGCCTGGCCGATGTAAGTGCCGATGCGCAGGTGTTCGCCGCGCCCGGTGCCACCCATCTCCTGGATGCCGGCGATCTCCTGGCCGAAGCGCACGCACCGGGTGCAATGGATGCAGCGGGTCATATCCGTGGACACCAGCGGGCCGATATCCTCGTCCTTCACCACGCGTTTCTGTTCGGTATAGCGCGAGATGTCGCGACCGTAGCCCATAGCCAGATCCTGCAGCTCGCACTCGCCGCCCTGGTCGCAGATCGGGCAATCCAACGGATGGTTGATGAGCAGGAATTCCATGGTGGCGCGCTGTGCAGCGATGGCGCGCACCGAGCGGGTGAAGATCTTCATGCCTTCCATCACCGGCGTGGCGCAGGCCGGCATCGGCTTACCCATCTTCTCCTGCTCTACCAGGCACATGCGGCAGTTGGCGGCCACCGAGAGCTTCTCGTGATAGCAGAAGCGCGGGATATAGGCGCCCTCCCGGTCGGCTACCTGGATGATCATCTCACCCTTGCGCGCCTTGACCGGCTTGCCGTCGATCTCCATGTTGACCAGTTCGTCTGCCATGTTGCTTCCGCGTTCCGTTCTTATGCCGCGCGCCGGTGAGCGCCGGGGCCCACCAGGCAGCAGCCGTGGTCGATGTGGTACTGGAATTCAGCGCGGTAATGCTTGATGAAGCTCTGTACCGGCCAGGCGGCGGCGTCGCCGAAAGCGCAGATGGTGTGGCCTTCGATCTTCTTAGAGACGTCCACCAGCATGTCCAGGTCTTCCTGGCGGCCCTGGCCGTCTTCGATGCGCTTGATGACGCGGTACATCCAACCGGTGCCTTCGCGGCAAGGCGTGCACTGGCCGCAGGATTCGGAATAGTAGAAGCGTGCGATGCGCTCCAGCATCTTCACCATGCAGGTGGTCTCATCCATCACCACCACGGCACCGGAGCCGAGCATAGAGCCGGCGTTGCGCAGGGAATCGAAATCCATGTTGCAGGCCAGCATGGCCTCGGCAGGCAGCACCGGCGCAGAGGAGCCGCCCGGGATAACGGCCTTGAGCTTGCGACCCTGCCAGACGCCACCGGCCATGGCCAGGAGTTCTTGGAACGGCAGGCCGAGGGGCACTTCGAAGTTGCCGGGCTTGGCCACATGGCCCGAGACGGAGAATATCTTGGTGCCTCCGTTGTTGGGCTTGCCGAGATCGGCGAACCACTTGCCGCCATTCAGCATGATGGTAGGCGCCGAAGCGAAAGTCTCGGTGTTGTTCACAGTAGTGGGCCGCCCGAAGGCGCCGAAGTTCGCCGGGAACGGCGGCTTGAAGCGCGGCTGGCCCTTCTTGCCTTCCAGCGACTCCAGCAGCGCCGTCTCTTCGCCGCATATATAAGCGCCGGCGCCGAGATGGGTATAGAGGTCGAAATCGATGCCAGAACCCAGGATATTCTTGCCCAGGAAGCCTTCTTTATAGGCTTCCTTCAGCGCCTGCTCGAAGCGCTCATAGGGCTCATCCATGAACTCGCCACGGATGTAGTTGTATCCGGTCTTGCAGCGCATGGCGTAGCCGGCGATGGCCATGCCCTCCACCAGTGCGTGCGGGTTGAAACGCAGGATGTCCCGGTCCTTGCAGGTGCCGGGCTCGGATTCGTCGGAGTTGCACACCACGTAGGACGGCCCGGTGGGCGCCTTGGGCATGAAGCTCCACTTCACGCCGGTAGGGAAACCTGCGCCGCCGCGGCCGCGCAGCCCGGAAGCCTTGATCTCTTCGACGATCTGCTCCGGCGAGATCTTCTCTTTGAGGATCTTGCGCCACGCCTTATAGCCGTCCACCTTGAGATAGTTCTCATAGGTCCACGGCTGATCGAACTGCAGGGTCCGGAAGCAGACCTGGTTCCGCTGGGTCATTTCAGCTCCTCCAGTATCTTGTCCACTTGCTCCGGCGTCAGGTTCTCATGGTACTTGTGGTCCACCATCATCATAGGAGCACCGGCGCAGGCCGCCAGGCACTCCTCCTCGCACTTGAGGTAGACGCGTCCGTCCTTGGTGCTCTCGCCAGTCTTTATACCGAGTTTCTTCTCGAGATGGCCCACGATGTCGTCGGCGCCACGCAGCATGCAGGAGATGTTGGTGCACACCGAGATGCTGTGGCGACCCACGGGCTTGGTCTCGAACATGGAATAGAAGCTCGCCACCTCGTAGACCTTGATAGGCTCGAGCCCCAGGTAAGCGGCGACAGCGTCCATGAGCGGCACCGTGAGGTAGCCGCTGTTCTCATGCTGAGCTTCGCGCAAAGCGGCGAAGATGGCGGAGCGCTGGCGCCCCTCCGGGTATTTCTTCACCCACTCGTCGATGACGTCGCGGGCATGCTTCGAGAGCAGCCCGTCTTTGGATGCGGTCTCGCTCATCAGCGGTCCACCTCTCCGAACACGATGTCCTGGGTGCCGATGATGGCCACCAGGTCCGCCAACATGTGGCCGCGCACCATCTCGTCCAGAGCCGCAAGATGCGCGAAGCCCGGGGCGCGGACCTTCACCCGGTACGGCTTGTTGGCGCCGTCCGAGACCATATAGATGCCGAACTCACCCTTGGGATGTTCCACCGCCGCATAAGCCTCGCCGGCGGGCACGCAGTAGCCTTCGGTGAAATACTTGAAGTGATGGATGAGCGATTCCATGTCGGACTTCGCTTCCTCACGGGTGGGCGGCGTGACCTTGTGGTCTTCAGGCATCACGGGGCCCGGGTTCTGGCGCAGCCACTGCACGCACTGCTTGACGATGCTGGCTGACTGCCGCATCTCGGCGATACGCACGAGGTAACGGTCGTAGCAATCGCCGTTCACACCCACGGGGATGTCGAACTCCACCTTGTCGTAGGCCGCATAGGGCTGCTTCTTGCGCAGGTCCCACTCCACGCCTGAACCGCGCAGCATGGGACCGGTGAAGCCGAGCTGCATCGCACGCTCCGGCGTGACCACGCCGATGCCCACGGTGCGCTGCTTCCAGATGCGGTTGTCCGTGAGGAGCGTCTCGTACTCGTCCACGCACTTCGGGAAGCGGTCGGCGAAGTCTGCGATGAAATCCAACAGCGAACCCTGACGATTGCGGTTGAGGCTAGCCATCTGGCCTTTGCTGCGGAAGCGCGACTCAGCGTACTTCGGCATGTGCTCGGGCAGATCGCGGTACACGCCGCCCGGGCGGTAATACGTCGCGTGCATGCGCGCCCCGGACACCGCCTCATACATATCCATGATGTCTTCGCGCTCGCGGAAGCAGTACAGGAACACCGTCATGGCACCGATGTCGATACCGTGGGCACCCAGCCACAGGAGGTGGTTTGTGATGCGGGTCAGCTCGTCAAACATGGTGCGGATGTACTGGGCGCGAGCCGTGGGCGTCAGCCCCAGGAGCTTCTCGATCACCATGACGTAAGCGTGCTCGTTGCACATCATGGACACATAATCGAGCCGGTCCATGTAACCGATGCTCTGGTTATAAGGCTTGCTCTCGACCAGCTTCTCGGTGCCACGGTGCAGCAGGCCGATGTGCGGGTCGGCCTTGGTGATGATCTCACCGTCCATCTCGAGGACGAGGCGCAGGACGCCATGAGCCGCAGGATGTTGCGGCCCGAAGTTCATGGTGAAATTCTGGATCTCAGGCATCCTTGGATGCCTCCTTGAAAGCCTCGTCGTAGCGTGGATCGTGGCGGATGACCCTCGGCACCAGCACGCGGGGCTCGATGCTCACGGGCTGGTACACCACGCGCTTCTTCTCCGGGTCATAACGCACTTCCACGTTGCCGGAGAGCGGGAAGTCCTTGCGAAACGGGTGCCCCACGAAGCCGTAGTCCGTGAGGATGCGGCGCAGATCCGGGTGTCCATCGAACACGATGCCGAACATGTCGAAAGCCTCACGCTCGAACCAGTTGGCGGAAGCCCAGATGGGCAGCAGGGAGTCCACCATGGGCGGCTCGCCACCGCAGAAGAGTTTCAGGCTAAGCCGCTCGTTGCGGCTCACGGACAGGAGGTGATAGACCACGGCGTAGCGGCGCTCCATATGGCCCGCTTCCTTCGGGTCGTCGCGGCGCACGCCACGGCTGAAGCCGGTCTTGGTCGAGCTCTCGGTGCGCCATTCGGCATCGCCGTAAGCCAAGTAGTCCACCACGCACACGTCGATCAGCTGCTCGAAACGCAGGGCCTTCTCATCACGCAGCGCACGGCAGACTTCCGTCAGGCGGGTCGCTTCCACTTCGTAGATCAGCTCGCCCACAGTGGACGGCACGCGCTTCAGCGCGTCCTTGAAGCGCGCTTCCACCTGCTCGGCCAACTTGTCCGGGGCTGCGGTCATGCTTGTCTCGTTCAGCGGGCTATGGTGTTGGTGCGGCGGATCTTCTTCTGCAACTGGATGATGCCGTACAGGAGCTGCTCCGCGCTGGGCGGGCAGCCGGGTACGTACACGTCCACCGGCACGATGCGATCGCAGCCGCGCACCACGGCATAGGAATAGTGGTAGTAACCGCCACCGTTGGCGCAGGAACCCATGGAGATCACCCAGCGCGGCTCGGCCATCTGGTCATAGACCTTGCGCAGGGCCGGCGCCATCTTGTTCACCAAAGTGCCGGCGACGATCATCACGTCGGACTGGCGCGGGCTCGGGCGGAAGATCACGCCGAAACGGTCCAGGTCATAGCGCGCGGCACCGGCGTGCATCATCTCCACGGCACAACAGGCCAGGCCGAAGGTCATGGGCCAGAGGGAACCGGTGCGCGCCCAGTTCACCAGCGTATCCACGCCGGTGGTGACGAAGCCCTTCTGCTGCACGCCCTCTACTCCCATTCCAGCGCCCCTTTCTTCCACTCATATATGAAGCCCACCACCAGGATGGCGAGGAACAGCAACATGGAGAGGAAACCGAACATACCGATGCCATGCAGGGCCACGGCCCAGGGGAACAGGAAGGCGATCTCGAGATCGAAGATGATGAACAGGATGGCGACGAGGTAATACCGCACATCGAACTTCATGCGGGTGTCTTCGAAGGGATCGAAGCCGCACTCGTAGGGCGACTGCTTCTCCGCATCAGGACGGCGGGAACCCAGGAAGCTGCTGGCTACGAAACCCGCACCCAGCAGCACGCAGCCGAACAGCATGCCGCCGATGAGGAAGATCAGGATGGGGACGTAGTTCGCGAGCATGTTCTCCTACCTACGCAAGGAACGGCGGCTGGCCTTATGGCTGCCGCCACCGGGTACCTGTGCCCCGGTCTACGATTCTGGTGCCGACGAGAGGACTCGAACCTCCACGGATTTCTCCACTACCACCTCAAAGTAGCGTGTCTACCAATTCCACCACGTCGGCAAATCTTTGAGCTGCCGACCAAAGAGGCTGCAGCGAAGACAGTCAATTTTAACGTATCGGCGCCGCAAAAAGCGATGCCAGGATGTCCCCGATCAGTGCTTGACACCGGTCCCGGCGGCAGGTGCGGGGGTGGGAGCGGCTTTGGTGGATGCCGCAGCGGCGGGTTGCGCCGTCTGCTGATCCGCCTGCTTCTGCGCCGCCTGCACCACGATGCTCTGGGGAGCGCCACTGGTGTGACGCGCGACATACGCCATGGTGAGCGCCAGGGCGAAGAAGATCGCGGCCAGCACACCGGTGGCACGGCTGAGGAAGTTAGCTGAACCGGCGGCACCGAACACGGTGCCTGAAGCACCGCTGCCGAAGGCCGCACCGGCATCGGCGCCCTTACCCTGCTGGAGCAGGATGAGGCCGATGAGGAAGACGGCGTCGATGACCAGGGCGATTACTAGGACGTTGTACAGCATGGAGTTGACTCGACTCTATATATAAGTGGTTCAGTTGCGGGCGGCGGCGCAGATGGCGAGGAACTCGGCTGCATCCAGCGATGCGCCCCCCACCAAGCCCCCGTCTATATCCGGCATGCGAAACAGTTCTGCCGCATTGGCGGCCTTCACGCTGCCGCCATAAAGCAGACGCGCGCCGCCGGCTATTTTAGCATCCTCGGCAGCGAGGAGACCCCGAATCAGGGCGTGCACTTCCTGGGCTTGGTCGGATTTCGCCGTGCGGCCGGTGCCGATGGCCCACACCGGCTCATAGGCCACCACCGCGCGGGCGAAGGCAGCGATGCCCGCAGCATCCAGTACCGCCTTCAACTGACGTGCCACCACCGTCGGGGTAGCGCCCGCCTCCCGTTCCGCGAGGGTCTCGCCCACGCAGAGGATGGGGGTGAGGCCGGCTTTCTGGGCCGCCATGAACTTGCGGGCCACCAACATGTCGTCCTCGCCGAACAGGGCGCGGCGCTCGGAATGGCCCACGATGACGTAACGGCAGTCGAAGTCCTTCAGCATGGCACCGGAGACTTCGCCGGTATAGGCACCGTTGTCCTCAGCGCAGAGATCCTGGGCACCCAAGCTCACGCCGCTGTCTTTGAGGGCGCGGGACAGGTCAGCCAGGTAGACGAACGGAGGGCAGAGCAGCACTTCGGCGGCACTGCCGACTTCAGTGCCCTGGGCCACGGCATTTGCCAGGCGCAAAGCCCCGTCCCGGGTGCCGTTCATCTTCCAATTGCCCGCCACCAGGGGCTGCCGCATGCCTATATATCCTTAAAACCAGAGGATGGCCCGGATGGGCGCGGCGCGGAGCTTACTCAGGGGGGCTCAGGGAAATCAAATGCCCGCGGCAGTCCGGACGGCTGCGGCGATATCTTCCGCTAGCTGGGCGACAGTGCCTGCCTCCTCCCCTTCCACCATGACCCGCACCAGGGGTTCGGTGCCGGAGAGGCGCAGGAGCACCCGACCCCGTCCGGCCAGCTGCTGTTCCACGGAAGCTACAGCGCCCCTCACCCGGGCTTCGCTGAGATCGACCCGCGTCGAGGTCTTCACGTTCACCAGCACCTGGGGGTATTTGTGCACCGGAGCCCGGGCATCCGCCAGGGTCTTGCCTGAGACGTGCAGAGCCTGCAGCACTTGCAGAGCCGCGATGATGCCGTCACCGGTGGTGGCCCGGTCGAGACAGACGATGTGGCCGGAGTTCTCCCCGCCCAGGACGCCGCCGGATTCTTCCATCATGGCGAGCACATAGCGATCGCCCACCGCCGCACGCTTGAACGGGACACCGGCAGCGGTGAAGGCCTGTTCCAGCCCCAAGTTGCTCATGTGCGTGCCCACCACGGGGCCTTTGAGATCGCCATCGGCCTTGCGGGACATGGCGATGATGTAGAGCAGTTCGTCGCCATCCACCAACTCGCCCTTGTGATCAACCATCAGCAGGCGATCGCCATCGCCGTCGAAGGCGATGCCGAAATCGGCGTTGAGCTCGAGCACTTTCTGGCGCAGGGCTTCCGGGTGGGTGGAACCGACACTCCGCGTTGATGTTGAGTCCGTTCGGGTTCACGCCGATGCAGGTGAGCTTGGCGCCCAGATCATCGAACACCGCCGGGCCCGACCTTATAGGTGGCGCCATGGGCGCAGTCCAGCACCATCTTCAGGCCCGCCAGCTTCAGGCCATAGGGCACCGAGGACTTGCAGAACTCCACGTAGCGGGCCGCCGCATCCACGATGCGCTTGGCGTTGCCGAGTTCACCAGACTCCACCGTGGCGAAGGGCTTGTCCAGCTCTTCTTCGATGCGCGCTTCCACTCTCATCGGGCAGTTTGCGGCCATCGGCGGAGAAGAACTTTATGCCGTTGTCGTAGAAAGGATTGTGGGAAGCGCTGATGACCACTCCGGCCTCTGCACCCAAGGTACGGGTGAGATAGGCGATGGCCGGCGTGGGCATGGGACCGAGCAGAGCGCGTGTTGACACCGGCGGCGGACAAACCTGCTTCCAGCGCGGATTCGAACATGTAACCGGAGATGCGCGTGTCCTTGCCCACCAGTACGGTGCTGTCACCGGTCTGGGCCAGCACCCGACCTGCGGCACGCCCCAGGCGCAGCACGAACTCCGCGTTCATGTGAGCGCTGCCCACTCGTCCGCGTACGCCGTCGGTGCCGAAGTATTTCCTAGTCATGACGCTGATTCTAACATTTGAGGCGCCAGGGATGTACGCGTATTGAAGAGACCAGAGGATCACTATTGAAGATTGGCCTCGGTGCGGACATGCGCCGCACCGACAAGCTGAAAAGCCCTGGATGGGCTTTTCAGCTTCAATCAGGAGAGGCTGGCGACCGCCCATGCGACCTTCATGACATCATCCGTCGGCGCCACGTCGTGGACGCGCAGGATATGGGCGCCGTTCATCACGGCCACCTGCTGCCCGCTGGCATGCAGGCGTTGCTCCACCGGTTTACCCCCCAGGAGAGTGCCGAGCATGGATTTACGGGATAGGCCTACCAGCAGCGGGATAGCCGAGGGCGACGAGTACCGGCAGAGCCGTCAGCAGGGTCAGGTTGTGCTCCAGGGTCTTACCGAAGCCGAACCCCGGGTCCAGGACGATGCGCTCATGGGAGATGCCAGCGACTTGCAGGCTTCAGCCCGTTCCAGCAGGAAGCTCTTCGACCTCCCTGGTCACGTCTTGGTATCGGGGATTCTTCTGCATGGTGCGGGGCTCACCCAGCATGTGCATGAGGCATACGGCGACTCCGACGCGGCCACGGCTTCCAGGGCACCGGGTTGGCGCAACCCATAGACGTCGTTGATCATCATCGCACCGGCCTTGATCGCAGCGGTCATCACCTCGGGTTTCGAGGTATCCACCGAGATCCTGGCACCCAGCTCACCGGCGAGACGTTCCACCAAGGGCAGTACCCGCCTTAGTTCTTCCTCGACGCTCACCGGTGCAGCACCGGGACGCGTGGATTCGCCACCTATATCGATGATATCCGCACCTTCATCCAGCATGGCGCGGGCATGAGCCATGGCCGCGGAGAAATCGGTGTAAGCCCCGCCGTCGGAGAAGGAATCGGGCGTACGGTTCAGCACACCCATGATGAGGGGCCTGGATAACGCCAGCCGTTCCTTCCCCAGTTGCAGGTGCATGCTGTTCCTTACATGACGAAGCCGGCGTCAGGGGACGCCGGCTTCCATTCTAACCAAGGCTGTGGGACCGGTCAGTGCTGACTTGCAGGTCCGCCGATGGTGCCCTCAGGCGCAGGCTCTTTCGCAGACTCGCGGGCCGCGCTAGGCGTGCCGCCGCTGTGGTCAGCATCCGACCAGCCTTCCGGCGGGCGCGGCTCCTTGCCGGCCATGATGTCGTCTATCTGCTCGGCATCGATGGTCTCGTACTTGATCAGGGCCTCGGCCATGGAATGCAGCTTGCCCACGTTGCCCTGCAGCAAGCTGCGGCTGCGCTGGTAGTTGCGCTCGATGATGCTGCGCACCTCCACGTCGATGATGCCCTGGGTATCGCTGGAGATGTTCTTGTGACGGGTCACGGAATGACCCAGGAACACCTCGCCCTCCTCTTCTTCATAGGAGAGTGGGCCGAGCTTATCCGATAGGCCCCACTTGGTGACCATGTTGCGCGCGATCATGGTGGCGCGCTCGATGTCGTTGGAGGCACCGGTAGTGACGGAATCCGAGCCGAATATGAGTTCTTCCGCCACGCGTCCGCCGAACAGGCTGGAGAGCTGGCTCTCCAGGCGCCGCTTGCTGTAGCTATAGCGGTCTTCTTCCGGCAGGAACATGGTGACACCCAAGGCACGGCCGCGGGGGATGATGCTCACCTTGTAGACTGGATCGTGATCCGGCACCAGGCGACCCACGATGGCGTGGCCTGACTCGTGGTAAGCAGTGAGCTTCTTCTCGTCGTCGCTCATGACCATGGAACGCCGCTCGGCGCCCATCATCAGCTTGTCCTTGGCTTTCTCGAACTCGTCCATGGAGACGGTGCGCTTGTTGGCGCGCGCTGCGAACAGCGCGGCTTCGTTCACCAGGTTGGCGAGATCGGCGCCGGAGAAGCCCGGCGTGCCGCGCGCGATGATGGCGGGCTTCACGTCGTCGCCCATGGGCACCTTGCGCATGTGCACTTTCAATATCTGCTCGCGGCCGCGCACGTCGGGCAACGGCACCACCACTTGGCGATCGAAGCGGCCCGGACGCAGGAGCGCCGGATCCAGCACGTCAGGGCGGTTGGTGGCGGCGATGACGATCACGCCCTCGCTGCCTTCGAAGCCGTCCATCTCCACCAGCAACTGGTTGAGGGTCTGTTCGCGCTCGTCGTGACCGCCGCCGAGACCCGCACCACGGTGCCGGCCCACGGCGTCGATCTCATCGATGAATATGATGCAGGGCGCGTGTTTCTTCGCCTGCTCGAACATGTCGCGCACGCGGGAGGCGCCCACGCCCACGAACATCTCCACGAAGTCAGAACCGGAGATGCTGAAGAACGGCACCTTGGCTTCGCCAGCGATGGCCTTGGCCAAGAGCGTCTTGCCGGTGCCGGGTGAACCCACCATGAGCACGCCACGGGGGATACGTCCGCCGAGTTTCTGGAACTTGCCGGGGTCCCGCAGGAATTCTACGAGCTCGGCGACTTCTTCTTTCGCTTCCTCTACACCCGCCACATCGCTGAAGGTGACTTTCACCTGGTCTTCACCCAGCATGCGTGCCCGGCTCTTGCCGAAAGACATGGCGCCGCGGCCACCGCCGCCCTGCATCTGCCGCATCATGTAGAACCAGAAGATGACCAGCGCGATGATGGGGCCGAAGGAGAAGATCGCCTGCCAAATCCACGAGGGCTGCTCAGGCGGCTTGGCCTCGATCTGCACGCCGGCATCGTCCTTACGCAGGTCGGTGACCAGGGAGCCGAAGTCAGCCACCGGGCTATAGGTGCTGAAGTTGCCGCCGTTGCTGTAGGCGCCGGTGATGGCCTGACCATCGAAGGTCACGCTCTTGACGTTGCCATCCTGCACTGCGGTCAGGAAATCGGAATACGGGACCGCCTTGGTCTTGCTGGTGCTCGGGCCGAAGCTCTGGAATACGACCAGGAGCACCACCACGATCACGATCCAAAGCAGCAGGTTTCGCAGAAAATCGTTCAAGACTGTGTCCTCGCTAAGCCTAGTCAGCGCGGCCCTCCAGGGCCCCGCTGTGCATTTAAACAGTACTACAGCCGGTAGTTTCTCGCCAGCAAATACAGCTCGGCGCTGCGGCTGCGGGATGATTTTGGCTTGCGCGACCCCACTTCCTCGAATGTGTCGCGTAGCGCCCGCATATATTCCTGGAAGCCCTGGCCCTGGAACACTTTCACCAGGAAGCTGCCGCCGGGCTTCAGGGCCTCGCGGGCGAACTCCAGCGCCAGCTCGGCGAGATGCATGATCCGGGCCTGGTCCACATCGTCCACACCTGTCATGTTGGGGGCGATATCGGACAACACAAGGTCCACCCTGCCCCCTTTGATCCGCTGGCGCAGGGCAGCCAAGGTCTCGTCGGTGGTGAAATCCCCTTGGATGAACTCCACCCCTTCCAGTGCGTCCATGGGCAATATGTCCAAGGCGATGACCCGACCTTTGCCGGCCAGGGTCTTGGCCACGAACTGGCTCCAACCACCAGGCGCTGCGCCCAGGTCCACCACGGTCATGCCGGGTTTGAGCAGGCGATCCCGCTTCTGGATCTCTTCCAGCTTGAAGACGGCCCGGGAGCGCAGGCCCTCTTTCTGGGCACGCTTCACGTAGTCGTCGCTGAAATGCTCCGCCAGCCAACGGGCACTGCTCTTGCTACGCTTGGGCATCAGGCGTTCATCCGTTTGTTACAATGCGCGGCATATGGAACTCAGTGAAAAGCAGAAGAAATTCCTCCGGGGCCTGGGCCACAAGCTGGAACCCGTGGCGCGCACCGGCCAGGCCGGCGTCAAGGCGACTCTGGTGGAGGAGATCAAGATCCAGTTGCTCGCCCACGAACTCATCAAGGTGAAGGTGATGGCGGGCGACCGGGAGGAACGGGACCGGGTCATCGAGCGCATCGCCTCCGCCACCCACTCCACCCTGGTGCAGCGGATCGGCAACATGGCTCTGTTCTACAAGCGTCATCCGAAGAAACCGAAGATAGAGTTGCCGAAGTAGTCCCGGCTCACTCGTATCGCACTTCCACGATCTCGAACTGTTTCTCGCCGGCCGGGGTGCGGATGGCGACGGAGTCGCCTTCCATCTTGCCGATGAGGCCCCGGGCGATGGGTGAGTTCACCGAGATACGCCCCGCCTTGATGTCCGCCTCGTCCTCGCCCACGATCTGATAGGTCACTTCCGTGCCGGCATCTTCGTCGGCCAGCAACATCGTGGCACCGAAGATCACTTTGCCGCCGGCGTTCACTTTGGTGACATCGATGATCTCGGCGTTGGAGAGCTTACCTTCGATCTCCTGGATGCGGCCTTCCATGAAGCTCTGCTGCTCACGGGCGGCGTGATACTCGGCGTTCTCCTTGAGATCGCCGTGGGCGCGTGCGTCGGCGATGGCCTGGATCACCCGCGGCCGATCCGTGCCCTTCAGGCGCTTCAGTTCCTCGCGCAGGCTCACGGCACCGCGCTCGGTCATCGGCACTTTGCTCATGCCACCCACTCCCTGTGCAGATCCTGCAACTTGTTCACGCTCGCTTCATCCAGATGATCCAATGCGATCACCGTGGCCTTGGCCGCGGCGATGGTCGTGTAATAGGTCACCTTGTGCGATACCGCCTCGCGACGGATGGAGAAGGACTCCAGGATCGCCTGCTTGCCTTCAGTGGTGTTCACGATGAGGCTCAGTTCATCGTTCTTGATCATGTCCACCACGTGGGGGCGTCCCTCACGCACCTTATTCACCGCTTCGCAGGGCACGCCCGCCGCTTCCAGCGTCGCGGCCGTGCCGCGAGTGGCCACCAGGGTGAAGCCACGCTCTTTCAATTCCTTGGCCAGGCTCACGGCAGCAGGCTTGTCCTGCTCACGTACCGAGAGGAGCGCCTTGCCACCCTTGGGGATGATGATACCCGCTGCGAACTGGGCTTTGGCATAGGCTTCACCGAAGGTGAAACCAGCCCCCATGACCTCGCCAGTGGACTTCATCTCAGGCCCGAGGATAGGGTCCGCACCGCGGAACTTGATGAAGGGGAACACCGGCGCCTTGACCGCGTAGTAGCGCGGCGTCGGGATGGCCAGGATGCCCTGGGCCTTGAGGCTCTTGCCGGCCATGCAGCGGGCGGCCACCTTGGCGAGTGGTACACCCACCACCTTGGAGACGAAGGGCGCAGTGCGGGAAGCGCGCGGGTTCACCTCCAGGATGAAGACCCTGCCCTTCTGGATGGCGAACTGCACGTTCATGAGGCCCACTACCTTGAGGGCCTTAGCGAGCACCACCACCTGCTTGCGGATCTCGTCCTGTAACTCGGTGCTCAAGCTGTTGGGGGGCAACGAGCAACTGGAATCGCCGGAGTGCACACCCGCCTGTTCCACGTGTTCCATGATTCCGCAGACCAGCACGTCAGTGCCGTCGGACAGCGCATCCACGTCCACTTCGGTGGCATCGTCCAGGAAGCGGTCCATGAGCACCGGTGAATCGTTGGACACCTTCACGGCGTTGCGGATGTAGCCGACGAGATCTTCTTCGTTGAACACCACTTCCATGGCGCGGCCGCCTAGCACGTACGAAGGCCGTACCATGAGCGGGAAACCCACATCCTGGGCGAGCTTCACTGCCTCGGTCTCGTTGCGCGCCGTGCGAGCCGGCGGCTGCAAGAGCTTGAGTTTGTCCACGAGCTTAGAGAAACGCTCCCGGTCCTCAGCGAGATCGATGGAGTCTGGGCTCGTGCCGATGATGGGCGCGCCCGCGGCTTCCAGGGCGCGGGCGAGCTTCAAGGGCGTCTGACCACCGAACTGCACGATGACGCCCTTGGGCTTCTCGAGGTCGATGATCTCCATCACATCCTCGAAAGTCAGGGGCTCGAAGTACAACCGATCCGAGGTGTCGTAGTCGGTGGAGACCGTCTCGGGATTGCAGTTGACCATGATGGTCTCGAAGCCATCCAGCTTGAGCGCCAGTGCCGCGTGCACGCAGCAATAGTCGAATTCGATGCCCTGGCCGATGCGGTTGGGGCCACCGCCCAGCACCATGATCTTGTCGCGCTTCGTGGGCTCCGCCTCGCATTCCTCTTCATAGGTGGAATACATGTAAGCCGTGGTGGAGGCGAACTCGGCTGCGCAGGAGTCCACTCGTTTGTAGACCGGGCGGATGCCATGCTTCAGACGTAAGGTCCGCAGCTCCGGTTCTTTCGAGCCCGTGAGCTTGGCCAGGCGACTGTCAGCGAAACCCTTGCGCTTCAGGCTACGCAGGCGTGTGGCATCCAGTGCCTTCATGCCGCCTTTGGTGATGTGGCGCTCTTCCTGCACCAGGTCTTCTATCTGGCGCAGGAACCAGGGGTCGATGTAGCAGAGGCCGTGGATGTCTTCCAGGCTCAAGCCCGCGCGGAAAGCATCCGCCACATACCAGAGCCGCTCGGGGCCGGGCACCCGCAACTCGTGACGCAGCACGTCCATGGCGCCGGTGGCCTTGAAGTCCGTGAGCTTCTCGTTCAAGCCGTCGTTGCCGGTCTCGAGACCGCGCAGGGCTTTCTGCAGGGATTCCTGGAAGGTGCGTCCCATGGCCATCACCTCACCCACCGATTTCATCTGAGTGGTGAGGCGCGGTTCGGCCTGGGGGAACTTCTCGAAGGTGAAGCGCGGCACTTTCGTGACCACGTAATCGATGGTGGGCTCGAAGGACGCCGGCGTGGCGCCACCGGTGATCTCGTTCTTGAGCTCATCCAGGGTGTAGCCCGCCGCCAGCTTCGCGGCGACTTTAGCGATCGGGAACCCGGTGGCCTTGGAGGCCAGGGCTGAGGAGCGCGAGACCCGCGGGTTCATCTCGATCACCACCATGCGCCCGTCTTTCGGGTTGATGGCGAACTGCACGTTGGAACCGCCGGTCTCCACGCCGATCTTGCGCAGCACCGCCACGGAGGCGTCGCGCATGATCTGGTATTCCTTGTCGGTCAGGGTCTGGGCCGGGGCCACGGTGATGGAATCGCCCGTGTGCACACCCATGGGATCCAGGTTCTCGATGGAGCAGATGATGATGCAGTTGTCTTTCTTGTCCCGCACCACTTCCATCTCGAATTCCTTCCAGCCCAGCACCGACTCTTCCACCAGGAGCTCATTGGTGGGCGAGAGGTCGAGACCCAGCTCGCAGATCTCCACGAACTCGTCACGGTTATAGGCGATGCCGCCGCCGGAGCCGCCCATGGTGAAGGACGGACGGATGATGGTGGGAAAACCGATCTCCGCCTGCACGGCGAGGGCCTCTTCCATGCTGTGGGCGAGACCAGCGCGAGGCGTGGCGAGACCGATGTCGCGCATGGCGCGGCGGAACTGATCACGGTCCTCGGCCATGTCGATGGCTTCCCGGGAGGCGCCGATCATCTCCACGCCGAACTTCTCCAGCACGCCTTCGCGCACCAGATCGAGGGCACAGTTGAGCGCCGTCTGGCCACCCATGGTGGGCAAGAGTGCGTCCGGCTTCTCTTTCTCGATGATGCGAGCCAGGGTCGTCCAGTGGATGGGCTCTATATAGATGGCGTCGGCCATCTCCGGGTCGGTCATGATGGTGGCGGGGTTGGAGTTCACCAGCACCACCCGATAGCCTTCCTCGCGCAGGGCCTTGCAGGCCTGGGCGCCGGAATAGTCGAACTCGCAGGCCTGGCCGATGACGATGGGCCCGGCGCCGATGATCATGATGCTCTTTATGTCTGTGCGCTTCGGCATGTGTCCACCCTGGCCTCGAATGTTTTCCTGGCGCATCAAAACCGGGGCGATCCGCCTTCTCCGGCGCCGCCTTCGTCCCGCATCACCTCTTGAAGGTTAGCTGGCGGCGGCCACTCTGCTCTCGGCCTGGCGCGCACCCATGGCGCGCAGGAACCGCTCGAACAGCGGCTTCACGTCGTGGGGTCCCGGACTCGCTTCCGGATGCCCCTGGAAACTGAAGGCCTCGCAGTCGGTGCGCTCCATCCCTTGCAGCGTGCCGTCGAAGAGCGAGCGATGCGTGGGGCGGAGCACTGCGGGCATGCCCGCCTCGTCCACCGCGAAACCGTGGTTCTGGCTGGAGATCATCACCCGACCCGTGTCGAGATCGATCACCGGGTGGTTGGCACCATGATGGCCGAACTTCATCTTCATGGTCTTGGCGCCGCTAGCGAGACCGAGCAGCTGATGCCCCAGGCAGATGCCGAACACCGGGATACCGGTGGTCAGGAACTCGCGGATGGCGGCGATGGCGTAATCGCAGGGTTCCGGATCGCCGGGACCGTTGGACAGGAACAGCCCGTCGGGTTTGAGGGCCAGCGCTTCGCGCGCCGTCATGGTGGCGGGCACCACCGTCACGCGACAGCCCATGTCCGTCAGGATGCGCAGGATGTTGTATTTGATGCCGTAGTCGTAGGCCACCACGTGGAAGCGTCCGCCCTTCACTACCGGGTTGGCGTTGGTCTCCAGCTGCCAGCTGCCTTCATGCCATTCATAGGGAGCTTTGACGCTCACCACCTTGGCGAGGTCCATGCCCTTCAAGCCGGGGAAAGCCCGCGCTTCTTTCAGCGCCGCCGCTTCGTCCAGCTTCTCGCCGGCCATGATGCAGCCGTTCTGGGCACCCTTGGTGCGCAGAAGCCGGGTGAGCTTGCGGGTGTCGATGTCGGCGATGGCCGTGAGGCCTTCGCGCTTCAGGTAATCGGAGAGGTTACTCTCGGCCCGCCAGTTGCTCATGGCGAGGGGTAGGTCACGGATGATGAGTCCCGCCGCCATGGCTTGCGCGGATTCGCGATCCCCGACGTTGACGCCGGTGTTGCCGATGTGGGGATAGGTCAGGGTGACGATCTGGCGGGAATAGGACGGGTCGGTGAGGATCTCTTGGTAGCCGGTCATGGCGGTGTTGAACACCACCTCGCCGACCGTCTTCCCCGCCGCACCAATGGATATACCCCGGAATACCGTACCGTCCTCAAGTGCCAGGATGGCTGGATGTTCCAAGGACACCCCCGTGCTAACAAAACTGCGGGATTTTAACGGATGAGACGCGACAGCGTCTACTGTCCTGCGGAAAAAAATCAGGCGCCGAGGGTATCAGCGAGTACATATATCCCGGCGGGCTTGCCGACGATCCAGCGGGCGGCCGTGAGGGCGCCGTGGGCGAAGGTCTGGCGGCTCTGGGCCCGATGGGTGAGTTCCAGACGCTCCCCCGCTCCGGCGAAGAGCACGGTGTGCTCCCCCACGATGTCCCCGGCCCGGACCACGGAGTAACCGATGCTGCCCGCACGACGCAAACCCGAATGGTCCGTGGTCTTGTCCGGCGCCGGCACACCCCGGGCTTTGCTCACCGCTTCCCCGAGGGCCAGGGCAGTGCCCGAGGGGGCATCCTTCTTATGCTTGTGATGGGCCTCCGATATCTCGATGTCGAAATCCGGCCCCAACACCGCCGCAGCCTTCTCCGCCATGCGGGTGAGGAGCGCAACTCCGAGGCTCATGTTGGGCGCCGCCAAGACCGGGATCTGCCTGCCCGCCGCCTGGAGGGCAGCCTTGAGCTCGGGCCCCATACCCGTGACGCCGGTCACGAGAGGTTTGCCCGCCGTCACGCAGGCATTCAGAGCCTCAGCGGTGGATTCCGGCAGGGAGAAATCCAGTAGCACGTCGCAAGCTGCCACCGCAGCCTTTATATCAGTGGAGTACGAGAGGCCCTGGACGTCTTTACCTAAGAGCGGGCTACCGACCCGCACCAGGGCGGCCACGATACGGAGATCCGTCTGTGCAGACGCCGCTTCCAGCACCGCTTGGCCCATGCGGCCACCGGCACCCAGGAGCGCGATCCGCAGGGGGACCTTAGCCATGAGCTTTCTCGAAGAATTGTTTGACACCCTTTAACCAGCTGTGACGGCGAGGGCAATGCTTGTCGCCATCCGCTTCTAGCGATGCGTCCAGCTTCTTGAGCAATTCTTTCTGTTCCTTGCTCAAGTGCGCCGGGGTCTCCGCTTCGATGCGGCAGAGCAGATCACCCTGGGCACCGCCGCGCACGGGCTTCACGCCCTTGCCCCGCAGACGGAACACTTTGCCAGTCTGGGTCTCGGCGGGGATCTTGAGGGACACCCGGCCATCGAGGGTCGGCACTTCGATCACGCCACCCAGGGCGATGGTGGTGAAGGACACCGGCACTTCGCAAGCGAGGTCCGCGCCGTCCCGCTCGAAGAGAGCATGGGGTTTCACGTTGATCTCCACGTAGAGATCGCCGGAAGGACCGCCGTTGGGTCCCGCCTCCCCTTCGCCGGACAGGCGGATGCGGTCGCCGCTGTCCACACCCGCCGGCACTTTCACTGACAGGGTCTTCTCTTCTTCTATCCGGCCCTGGCCGTGACAGTTGCTGCAGGGGTCGATGATGATCTTGCCGCGACCGTGGCAGCGCGGGCAGGCCTGCTGCACCGTGAAGAAACCCTGCTGCATACGCACCTGACCGCGGCCGGCACAGGTGGTGCAGGTCTGGGGCTCGCTGCCCTTCTTAGCACCGTTACCGTGGCAGACTTCGCAGGTCACCAGTGTCGGCACCTTTAGCGTCACGCTGTCGCCGAACACGGCCTGCTCGAGCGTCAGGCTGAGACCGTAACGCAAGTCGGCGCCCCGAAAGGTGCGCTGGCCCTGGCCGCGGCGTCCGCCGGAGAAGATGTCGCCGAACACATCGCCGAAGATATCCCCGAACACATCGTTGGGGTCGAAACCGGGTCCGCCCTGGGCACCGGCAGCGCTGGTATCCACTCCCGCGTGGCCGAGGCGGTCATAGGCGGAGCGTTTCTTCTCGTCGCTCAAGACCTCGTAGGCTTCCTTCGCTTCCTTGAAGCGGCCTTCGGCTTCCTTGTCCTCGGTGTTGCGGTCCGGATGGTGTTTCATGGCGAGGCGCCGGTAAGCCTTCTTGATCTCGGCCTCCGGTGCATCGCGCTTCACGCCCAGCACTTCGTAATAGTCACGCTTGCTCATCGGGCGGCGACCTTCTCGATGCGCCGGTCAGGCACCACCCACATGATGGCCACGAACACATAGAGTGCATTGGCGATCCAGTGGCTCACGAAGGCCAACGGGATGGCAAGCACGTAGCAGACGATAGAAAGCTTGCCCTTGAGATCGCGACCCACAGCGCTAGCCAGCAACGCGTTGCGATCGTTGGCGGCCACCAGTGCGATCTGCAAGAGGGTGTAAGCGATAGCGCACATGAGCAGCACCACGCCATAGAGTGCCGTGGGCAGCGCAGCGAAATGGTTCTCGCCCATCCAGCCGGTGACGAAAGGCACCAGAGAGAGCCAGAACAGGAGATGCAGGTTGGCCCACATGGAACGACCATCCACGTGCTCCACGGCGTGCAGCATGTGGTGGTGATTGTTCCAATAGATGCCCACGTAGATGAAGCTCAGGACGTAGACCAGGAACAGGGGCAGCACACCGGCGAGCGCATCGAGACTGGTGCCCACGGGCACCTTCATCTCCAGCACCATGATGGTGATGATGACGGCCAACACGCCGTCACTGAACGCTTCGAACCGGCCTTTTCCCATCGCTTCGCTCTGCTCCTATCAAGAATGTCCTGAAAAATCCGTCCCAGGATTTTTCAGGCTCAGCAAGTCCGGTACATGCCCGGACTTGCTTCCGCTGAATCAAGCGCAGAGGCGCTTGATTCACGTGCGGTGCATCCCTGCACCGCAAGCCCATATTGAACAGTATCGCGCCGGAGCCCGTACAAGACGAGACTCCGGCGCTCTTTCTCATCCAGAAGCAGTCTGGGCTTACTTCTGGTCTTTCTTCACTTCCTCGAACTCCGCATCCACCACGTCGTCCTTGGCTTTGCCCTGGGGCTGCTCACCGCCCGGGGCCGAGGCGTTCTCGGTCTTGGCGGCATAGAGCCGTTCAGCCAACTTGCCTGCCACTGCGGACAGGGCCTGGGCCTTGGTCTCGATGGCTGCCTTGTCTTCTTTCTTGAGCGTGTCCTTAAGGTCGCTGATGGCGGATTCCACCGCTGCGCGCTCTTCGCCGCTGACTTTTTCACCCAGCTCGGTGAGACTTTTCTGGGCCGCGTGCATCAGGTTCTCGGCCTGGTTGCGCGCATCCACGAGCTCACGCAGCTTGCGGTCTTCCTCGGCGTGGGCCTCGGCTTCCGTCACCATGCGCTTGATCTCTTCGTCCGTCAGGCCCGAGGAGGCCTTGATGACGATGGACTGCGCTTTGCCGGTGGCCTTGTCCTTGGCGGACACGTTCAAGATGCCATTGGCGTCGATGTCGAAGCTCACTTCCACCTGGGGCACGCCGCGCGGAGCCGGCGGCAGGTCCGAGAGGTCGAAGCGGCCGAGGGACTTGTTGTCCCGCGCCATCTCGCGCTCGCCCTGCAGTACGTGCACCGTCACCGCCGTCTGGTTGTCCTCGGCGGTCGAGAAGGTCTGCGACGCCTTGGTGGGGATGGTGGTGTTCTTGTCGATGAGCTTGGTCATGACACCACCGAGGGTCTCGATGCCCAGCGACAGGGGCGTGACATCCAGGAGCAGCACGTCTTTGACGTCGCCCTTCAGCACGCCCGCCTGGATGGCGGCGCCGACAGCCACGGCCTCGTCCGGGTTCACGTCCTTGCGCGGCTCCTTGCCGAAGAACTCTTTCACCGTCTCCTGCACCTTGGGCATGCGGGTCTGGCCGCCCACCAGGATCACGTCGTTCAGGTCCGAGGGCGAGAGGCCCGCGTCCTTCAGCGCGATGCGGCAGGGCTCGATGGTCTTCTGCACCAGGTCGCCCACCAGCGCTTCCAGCTTGGCGCGGGTCAGCTTCACGTTGAGATGCTTAGGACCGGACGCGTCCGCCGTGATGTACGGCAGGTTCACGTCGGTCTGCTGGTTCGAGGACAGCTCGATCTTGGCTTTCTCAGCGGCTTCCTTCAGGCGCTGCATGGCCAGGGGATCCGTACGCACGTCGATGCCCTGCTCCTTGCGGAACTCGTCGGCGATGAAGTCGATGATGCGCTTGTCGAAGTCTTCGCCGCCCAGGAAGGTATCGCCGTTGGTGGACAGCACTTCGAACTGGTGCTCGCCGTCCACTTCCGCGATCTCGATGATGGAGACGTCGAAGGTGCCGCCGCCCAGGTCATACACGGCGATCTTGCGGTCGCCCTTGACCTTGTCCATGCCGTAGGCGAGTGCCGCTGCAGTGGGCTCGTTGATGATGCGCTTCACGTCGAGACCGGCGATCTTGCCTGCGTCCTTGGTGGCCTGGCGCTGGGAATCGTTGAAGTAGGCCGGCACGGTGATGACCGCTTCGGTCACCGGCTCGCCGAGATAGTCTTCGGCGGTCTTCTTCATCTTCATGAGCACGCGCGCGGAGATCTCCGGCGGCGCCATCTTCTTGCCGCTCACATCCACCCAGGCATCGCCGTTGTCGGCGCCCACGATGGAATACGGCACCATGCCGATGTCTTTCTGCACCACGTCATCCTTGAACTTGCGGCCGATGAGGCGCTTGATGGCGTAGAGGGTGTTGCGCGGGTTGGTGACCGCCTGACGCTTGGCGGACTGGCCCACCGTCACTTCGTTGTCCTTGGTGAAGGCCACGATGGACGGGGTGGTACGGTCGCCTTCGCTGTTCTCGATGACCCGGGGCTTGCCGCCCTCCATGATGGCCACGCAGGAGTTGGTGGTGCCCAGGTCGATGCCGATGATCTTGCTCATGTCTGTGACTCCCAAAACCTTGAAATTCGTTATCCGTTATCTGGGGCTTAAAACCGCTGTTTCAAGCCAAAATGGGGCTGTTTAGCCCTATTTTTGCCCTGTTGAGGGGGCTCGGGCCACTAAAACCCGGGCCGGACGCAGCAGACGGCCTTGCAGCCTATAACCCTTCTGCACCGTGGTGAGGATCCGGTCCGCGGGGACGTCGGCGCTCTCTTGGGTGGCCATGGCTTCATGCCATTCCGGGTCGAAGGCATCGCCCTTGGCGGGTTCCACTTCCGTGACCCCCTGGCGTTCCAGGGCTGACGCCCAGGAGCTTCAGGGTCATCTCGAGACCGGTGCGCTGGGCCGCCATCCCGGGTTTGTCGCCCAGGGAGCCCAAGGCCATCTCCAGGCTATCTTTCACGGGCAGGAGATCACCCAGCAACTTCTCGGCGCCGTATTTGAGAGCGTTCTCGAGATCCCGCTGGCCACGCTTGCGCTGGTTCTCCAGCTCAGCGACGCCGCGCAGGTAGCTATCCCAGTTCTTGGCGGCTTTCTCTTCCGCTGCGGCAAGCGCCGCTGTCAGTTCCGCCACCGGATCCGGTGCGCCAGTGGTCTCAGAGGCTGCTTCGTTGGAGGCTTCTTTGCTCATATCGTCCATCTCGTTTCCCATGTAGGTCGGCAATATCCAGACGCCCGCAGCGCCCTGCGGTTGCCATCAACTTAATCTATGGTTCACTTGCGCGGATTCAAGGCGGCGGACAGGAGTCGCGCCGTCACGTCCACAATGGGAATGACGCGCTCATAAGCCATGCGCGTAGGGCCGATGACCCCCAGGACCCCCACCACCTCGTCGCCCACGCTGTAGGGCGCGGTCACCACGCTGACTTCGTCCAGCACCCGGTAACCGGATTCCTCGCCGATGAATATCTGCACGCCTTCCGCGGCGGCGCACTTGTCCAGCAAGTGCAGGATGTCTTGCTTGTGGTTGAAGGCCTCGAACAAGCGGCGCAGCTTCTCCATATCGGAAAGTTCTGCGAACTCCATGAGGTTCGTCTCGCCGGCCATCATGTAGCTGTGGGTCTCTTCCTTGCCCCTGGCCTCGAACACCTTCTCGGCCATGCTGATGGCCGAGAGCATCAGCTCGTTCATGGTCTCGCGGGTGCGGCGCATCTCGCTCAAGAGTTCGCTGCGGGCCGACTGGATGTCGCGGCCGACGAAATGGCTGTTCAGATAGTTGGCGATCTGCTGCAGGCTCGAGGCATCGTAGCCCCGCTCCAGGTTCAGCACCCGGTTCTGCACTTCCCCGTCGTTCACAACCAGGATCACCAGCACCCGGTTGTCGGACAGGGGCAGGAACTCGATGTGGCGCCAGGAGATGTGCTCGCGCTTAGGCAGCGTCACCACGCCGGTCATGTGGGTGATGGACGAGAGCATGTTGGAGGCGGCCACGAGTAACGTCTGGGGATTGGCGACGTCCGCATCCAGCTGACTGCGCATGCGCAGGACTTCTTGTTCGGCCAGGGGCTGCACCGTGAGGAGCGTATCCACGAAAAGACGGTAGCCCTTCACCGTGGGGATGCGGCCCGCGGAGGTATGGGGCGCCACCACGAGGCCGAGCTCTTCCAGGTCCGCCATGATGTTGCGGATGCTGGCGGGGCTTAAGTCGAGACCGGAATCCCGGGATAGGGTACGGGAGCCGACGGGCTCGCCATCGCGGATATAGCGTTCCACCAGCGCCTTGAGCAGGTACTGGGCGCGTTCGCTCAAAGCCTTGTCGCTGCTCTCGATGCTCATGGGCGTGGGATCGTCCGTCCTGCTTTGCTGGCACTCACTTATTCAGAGTGCCAAAGCGCAAATTAGCAACTTACGCCCTTTGCTGTCAAGGACTTAGGCCATTTCAGCACGTGCTGACGTTGGCGGGCTTAGGCATCACATGCTAACGTGCGCAGCCTATGAGTACTGCCTTCTCCACCATCGGCCTGATGGGCCGTGAGTCTGACCCCGTGGTGGCCCAGGTGGCAGCCAAGGCCGTGGATTTCCTGAGCGCGGCGCGGGTGAAAGTGCTGGTGGATGCGGGCCTGAAGCTGACCTCCTCCGCCCCCGGCGTGCAGACCGTGAGTCGCGCGGAACTCGCGGCCCAAGCGGATCTCATCATCGTAGTGGGTGGCGACGGCACGCTCTTGAAAGCTGCCAACGCCATCGCCGCGCGTCCGGTACCTCTCGTGGGCGTGAACCTGGGACGCCTCGGTTTCCTCACGGACATCACTCCCGAACGATTGCAGGAAGACCTCGCTGCCATCCTCAAGGGCGAGTTCAGCCGCGAAGAACGCTTACAGCTGGATTCCTGCCTGCAACGCGCCGGCGGCAAGCAAGGCTGCAGCACTGCGCTCAACGACGTGGTAGTGCAGAAGTCCGATGGCGGCCGGCTCATCGAATTCGAGACCCACGTGGACGGCCATTTCGTCTGCGCCCATCGGGCCGACGGCATCGTGGTGGCCACGCCCACCGGCTCCACCGCTTATGCCCTCTCCGGCGGCGGGCCCATCCTGCATCCGGCCATGGACGCCATCCTGTTGGTGCCCATCTGCCCCCACACCCTGGGGGATCGGCCCATCGTGGTGGCGGGCGGCAGCAAGATCGAGATCGTGCTCACCCACAGCCACGGCGGCAAAGCCCAGATCACCTGGGATGGCCAGCGGGCCGAGCCCATCGCCGTGGGCGAGCGCGTGGAACTGAAGCGCGCGGAACAGCGCATCACTTTCATCCATCCCCGGGGCTACGACTACTATAAAATCCTGCGCACCAAGCTCCATTGGGGACGCACCAAACACGGCAGTGGCGAGAACCCGCACTAATCCATGCTGACGCACATCCTCATCCGCGACTTCGCCATCATCGATGCCCTGGAGCTGGAGTTCAAAGCCGGCATGACGGTGCTCACCGGTGAGACCGGCGCGGGCAAATCCATCCTGGTGGACGCCTTGGGCCTCGTATTGGGAGACCGGGCGGATGTTGGCGTCATCCGTCACGGCGCGGAAAAAGCCGAGGTGGGCGCGGAGTTTGATCTAAAAGACGCTGCCGAGGCCAAGGCCTGGCTGGAAGAGAACGACCTGGCCGATAACAGCGATGGCGACGGACAGTGCATCTTGCGCCGGGTGATCGGCACCGACGGCCGCTCCCGGGCGCAGATCAACGGCCGCAGCGTGCCCCTGCAATCCTTGAAAGAGATCGGCGAACGGCTGCTGGACATCCACGGCCAGCACGAGCACCAATCCCTCATGCGGCCCGCAGCCCAGATGGGGCTGCTGGATAGTTACGGCGACCACGCCGCCTTGCTCACCCGCACTGCGAAACTGCACTCCGACTGGAAAGCTGCCCACGACAAGCTCACGGCCTTGCGCACTGCTGCCGGTGACCGGGACGCGCGTCTGGAGGTGCTGCGCTTCCAGACTGCCGAGCTCGGAGCTCTCCAACTCAAGGCCGGCGAAGTGCAGGCAGTGGACGCAGAGCACAAGCGCCTCGCCCACGGCGGCAAATTGCTCGAGACCGCCCAGGCGGCCCTCGATTCACTCTACGAAGCGGAAGAAGGCTCAGCTCATCAGCGGGTGACCCGCGCCATGGCGACTCTGGAAGCTCAGATCGAATTGGAACCGAAGTTTGTCGCGCTGCGAGAGACCCTGGTGGCCGCCGAAGTGCAGCTCTCGGAAGCCGCCAGCGGCCTGCGGGACTATCTTGCGGACATGGACATGGATCCCAAGCGCCTGGAGTGGCTGGAGAACCGCCTCGCCGCCATCCACGATCTCGCGCGCAAGCATCGGGTGGAACCCGAGACCCTGCCGGCCCATCTCGAGAGCCTGCAGACGGAGCTGAAACAGCTGGAGAACTCCGAGATCACCCTGCAGGAGATGGAAGCGGAGCTGGCGCGCCTCAAGGCTGCCTACAAGAAAGCCGCCGATGAACTGCATGCCCGACGCGAGAAGACCGCCGCGGACATGAGCAAGAAAGTCACCGCCGCCATGCAGGAGTTAGGGATGGGTGGCGGCAAGTTCGCGGTGGAAGTGAGCGTGCCGGACGCCGAGCGCTTCACGGCGAAAGGCATCGACCAGGTGGAATTCATGGTGAGCGCCAACAAGGGCCAGCCCCTGAAACCGCTGGCCAAAGTGGCTTCCGGCGGCGAGCTCTCCCGTATCTCCTTGGCCATCCAGGTGATCGCCGCCCAGGCGGCGGCCATGCCTTCCATGGTGTTCGACGAAGTGGACGCCGGCATCGGCGGCGGCGTGGCGGAGATCGTGGGCCGACGCTTGCGGGACCTGGCCGGCAGCCGCCAAGTGCTCTGCGTGACCCACCTGCCCCAGGTGGCCTCCCAGGCCCACCAGCACCTGCGCGTGATGAAAGAGACCAAGGGCAATGCCACCCTCACCCGCATCGAACCCCTGGACAAGAAGAGTCAGGTGGAAGAGTTGGCGCGGATGTTGGGCGGAGTCGAAATTACGGAAGTCACCCGCAAACACGCGCGGGAGATGATCTCTAAAGTAGGAAGCTAGACCGGATTATTTGAGCGTTTTACGGCAGGAAGAGCATATGCCGTAGATATACAAAGAATGGTCCGTCATCTCATAGCCCTTGGCGCTGGCGATCTTCTTCTGGCGCGCCTCGATCTCGCTGTCCATGAACTCATCGACCCGACCGCATTTCACGCACAGGATATGGTCGTGGTGCGCCCCCTGGTTCAGCTCGAACACCGAGTGGCCGCCCTCGAAATGATGGCGGGTCACGAGGCCGGCAGTCTCGAACTGGGTGAGCACCCGGTAGACGGTGGCGAGGCCGATATCCTCACCGGACTCCAGGAGGGCCTTATACATCTCTTCGGCGCTGATGTGCCGGGCGTTGCTGCGTTCCAGGATCTCCAGGATCTTGACCCGTGGCAGGGTCACCTTGAGGCCTGCGTTTCGCAGTTCCTGGCTTTCGGCGGGGGCTTGCGGCACTCGAGCTTCTCGCGGGGTTATCTATTAGGTATTATGCTCCACCCGTCAAGCAACGCAACGACCCCCTCCGAATGCCACGCCACCTGCTCATCGTCGCGCTCCTGTCCGCGAGCCTCGTCGGCTGCTTCAAGCCTGAGATCCGACAGGGCAACTTCCTGGAGAAGGATACGGTCGCGTTGCTGAGGCCCGGCATGACCCAGGCTCAGGTGGTGGCCATCATGGGCCGCCCCATGATCCAAGATCCCCTGCATCCGGAGCGTTGGGATTACGTGCGTTGGGTGAACCCCAACGACGGCAGCCCCATCCAGAACTGGCGTGTGACTCTCTTCTTCAAAGGCGCGCTGGTGGCGAGCATCGATGCACCGCCGCCCCAGAATCCGGATGCCAAGATCAAGCTGCCGACGGTGAACGACCTGGATCCGCTGCCTCAGACCAAAAGCAGCGACAACGAGCCAAACGACGGTAGCAGTGGTCCGCCGCCCGCGTCTCCGCCTCTTTAAGATTTCTTACTACGCGCCGCGCGCTTACGGCGCGCTTCCTTGGGATCAGCTGTGAGAGGCCGGTAGATCTCCAAACGGTCTCCCTCTTTCAGTACGTAGTTCCCCTCCACCCGCTTCCCGTACACGCCTAAAGGCTGGGTGCCGCTCCCCAATTCCGGAAAGCGGTGGACGAGACCTGATTGCTCCAGCGCATCACGGGCCGTGGTGCCGGCTTCAAGCGTGAGGGCCACCACCGCCTGGACATCAGCCCGGGCATAGCAGACTTCCACGCTGATCTCTGACTCACCGGGCATGGACCGCAGCAGCCCGGCGGATGAAGGCATCCACCAGGGAATTGCAGATCTCGTGGAACACCGGGCCTGCCATCAGGTCCAGCATCGAGTTCTTGAACTCGAACTCCATATCCAGGGCCACTTTGGAGCCTTCCTGGTCCAGGTCCGTGAACTGCCAGCGGCCTTCCAGGTGGCGGAAAGGTCCGTCCACCAGGGTGATGGTGATGGCCCGTCCGGCCTGCAAGCGATTCTGGGTGGTGAAAGTCTTGTGGAAACCGCCCCGGGCGAGCTCCAGGCTGGCCCGCATCTCGCTGTCGGTCTGGGAGAGGATCTTCGCGCCCTTGCACCAGGGCAGGAAATCCGGGTAACGCTCCACGTCGTTGACGAGTGCGTACATATCTGCGGCGCTGTAAGGCACCAGTGCGCTTTTATTGACCTTTCGCATAAGCAAATAGTGGAGCATTAACCGGTTGCATACAACAGCGCCGCCCCAGTCGTACGCCCGAGAAATCCATCCCTGGATTTCCCGGGCCGGCGAGTCCGGTACACACCCGGACTCGCCGTCATCAATTTCCTGCTCGACCACATATTTCCAGGAGGTGCATCCCTGCACCCGTATTGCCGACCTATATAATGCGCACATGGCGAAGAAAGACGACGATAAGAAGAAGGTGCAGTCCACCATCGCGCTGAACAAGCGCGCGCGCTTCGACTATTTCATCGAGGATCGCTTCGAGGCGGGCATCGCCCTGGAAGGCTGGGAAGTGAAGAGCCTCCGGGCCGGCAAGGTGCAGATCGCTGAGAGCTACGTGATCATCAAGGACCGGGAAGCCTTCCTCCTGGGTGCTCTCATCACGCCCCTCATGACCGCCTCCACCCACATCCACCCGGACCCTACGCGTACCCGCAAGCTACTGCTGCACCGGGAAGAGTTGGCCCGGCTCATCGGCGCCGTGGAGCGCAAGGGTTACACCCTCATCCCCACCGCCATGTACTGGAGCAAAGGCCGAGCCAAGCTCGAGATCGGCCTCGCCAAGGGCAAGCAGTTGCACGACAAACGGGCTGCCCAGAAAGAGCGGGATTGGGAGCGCCAGAAAGGCCGTCTCACCCGCCACACCAAATAGCGACCATCCAGAAAAAGGGAACCGCCATGAAACTCGACCCCAAGAAGACCGCGCTACTGACCCTGGATTTCCAGAAGGGCATCTTCGGTTTCGTGCCGGGTGCCGAAGCTGCTGTCCCCGCCGCCGCCAAGGCCGTAGCCCTGGCCCGCGCCAAGGGCTATCTCCTCATCCACGTGGGCTTGGGTTTCGAACCCGGCCACCCCGAAGCGCCGGAGAGCGGTAACTTCGCCCAGCTGAAACAGAACAAGCTGTTCCTGAAGGGCGGCGACTCCGCCGAGTTCCATGCCTCCCTCTTCAAGGCCGGTGACCATGTGGTGTACAAGCAGCGCTACGGCGCCTTCTCCCACAACGGATTGCAGATGATCCTGCGGGCCAACGGCATCGAAGACCTGGTGTTCTTCGGCATCAGCACCTCGGGCATCACCCTCTCCACCCTGCGTCTCGCCTTCGACCTGGATTACCGCTGCACGGTGTTGAAAGACGCCTGCTTCGACCGGGACGAAGAAGTGCACCGGGTGCTCACGGAGAAGATCTTCGCCGCCCAGGCGAAAGTCATGACGGTGGATGAGTTCATCGCCGAGCAGGGTGGCATGGCTTGAGCCCAGCCGACGGGCACCCTGCCCGCTTCCACGAGCTGGATCGCAAGGCCGTCATCCTCACAATGACGGGGGTGCTCATCGCCATCTTCATGGGCGCCCTAGACTCCACCATCGTGGCCACCGCCCTGCCCGCCATGGTCCGCTCGCTGCATGGCTTCACCAGCTACTCCGGCGTGGTGAGCGCTTACCTCATCGCCTCCACCGTGGCCCTGCCCTTGAGCGGCAAGCTCTCGGACGTGTATGGGCGTAAGCGCCTCCTAATCATCGGCATGCTCTGGTTCACCGCCGCGAGCCTGCTCTGCGGCCTCGCCCAGACCATGACCCAGCTGATCTTGTTCAGAGCCGTGAAGGGCCTGGGCGCCGGCGTGATGCAGGCTTCTGCCAACACCACCATCGCGGACCTCTTCCCACCGGCACGGCGTGGCCGCGCCATCGGACTCCTCTCTTCGCTCTCGGTGCTGGCCAGCATCATCGGTCCGTTGCTGGGCGGCTTCCTGGCGGACGGACCCGGTTGGCGTTATGTGTTCTTCATCAACTTGCCCGTGGGCCTCCTGGGCGCTGCCGTGGTGGCGCGGTACTTCCCACACATCCGTCAGCCCAAGCCCAAAGACTTCAGCATCGATTACTGGGGTGCCCTCACCCTGACCGCCGGCGTGGTGCCGGTGCTCCTGGCGCTGCACGAAGTGGGCGAGCAAGGCAGCTGGAGCAATTACGCACTTGGCCTCTTGGGCATGGGCGTAGTCTTCATCGCGGTGTTCTTAGCCATCGAACGCAAGGCGGATCACCCCATCATCCCCCTGCATGTGTTCAAGAACTCCATCATCTCCATCGGCCTCCTCAACACCGGCCTCTCCATGGCCGCCATGTTCGGCATCACCCTCTTCGCGCCCCTCTTCATGCAATCGGTGCTGCACACTAGTGCCCAGGTGAGCGGCGAGATCCTCCTGCCCCTGACCGTCACCTTCGCCGTGACTGCCACTGCGACGGGACTCTTGGTGGGCCGCATCGGCCGCTATCGCGACCTGGCGCTCATCGGCACCGCCATCGCCGTGGCTGGCGGCTTCTTGCTGACTCGCATCAGTCCCGAGACCACCCGCCTGGGTCTCTTGCTGCCGGCCATGCTCACGGGCTTCGGCCTCGCCATCTGCATGCCCATCTACAACATCGCCGTGCAGAACGCCGCTGTGCTGACCCACCTCGGGGTGACCACCTCCATGGTGTACTTCACCCGCCTCATGGCTGCCTCCGTGGGTGTGGCCGTATTCGGCAGCATCCTGGCTTCCCAGACCCCGGAGCACGGCTTGGCGGAAGCCCTGCGCTACGTCTTCTACGTAGCCACCGGCCTCATGGCTGCCATGCTCCTCTCCACCCTCTTCCTGAAGGAGATCCCGCTCCGGCGCTCCAACAAGCAGGAACACAAGGATTAAGCCTTGTAGCGGCCTGAAACGGCCATATCTCTATTACTGTAGAATACGAACTGCAATTGGGGGCGACCTGGTTTCGACGTGGGTCGTGAAACCCGAAGTGCATGCCGAGGTGCATGATTCCTCGTAAAACTGTCGTGCAACAACGCTAGCTGCGAACGATAGCAACTACGCCCTAGCCGCCTAATCCCGGCTAGCCTCTGACTGGAGCCGTGCTTGTGCGTCCAGAGTCACTTCGGTGACGTTTCAGAGGTCGTGCTCACAAGACCGCGGTACGGTGCATCCGGCGCCATACCGTCAAAAATACCGGACTCGCTGTCAGTTTTCCCTGCCCGTCGGGTAGCTGCCAGTTAAAACAATGACGTGTGCTACGCATGTAGAGCCAAGGGCGGATCACTTACGGACGCGGGTTCGATTCCCGCCGCCTCCACCAATCGGAATAAAAAGGGCCGGCCCTCTTGGGGTTGGCCCTTTTTATTTCGCTTCTTGTGGAGATGGCAGAATGGGACAACACGCAGCGGGTTCGATTGACGCACAGGGACGTGCTAATGCCGCGGTAGGCCAGGGATGGCCGAGAGCGACGCGCCGTCCTCCACCTAATAAATCAGCCATCTCTAATCCCATAGCGTCTCTGTTCCCCGCCTACTCAATCCAGCATTATTTGCATTTACAATGGAACAAAGCCGCAGCGCCTATCAAGCGCTATTTGAACAGGAGAGCAGGAACTTGAAAAGGACTACAAGTTTATTAGCAGTGTTACTCGTCGCATCTTTTGCAGTGAGTGCCACACCGACGCCACCTGTGTCACCCACCCCCAATCCACAGCCTGTCGACGAGCCGGGTCCAGTCCCAGCAGCCTCGACGGGTTCGGCGCCCGATGAAGTCTGGCTGCCTCGTCGTCTAACCATGAAAGAAGAAGAGCGGCGCACGGCAGCCGATGCTCTCCTGATGGAATCCGAGCATCGCGATGATCAAACCGCATTCCTTTTCACTCTTCAAAAAGAGCTCTTGAAGCAGCAATACGATCTCATCGAGACCCAGCTGGATGACGTGCTGGCAAAATCGCTCGCTGATCCAAGCTATGAACTCGTGGAGCGGGATGCCACCGCATTCACAGATGGTTATGCCTACATGGGACTTCGCTATACGCCACCCATCGATAAAGAGGTCATCGACGCCTGGGTGCAAGCCAGACCTAACAGCCCATGGGCGCACCTAAACGCAGGCGACAACTGGAACCTCGAGGCTTGGGGGGTCAGAGGGGATGATTTTGCGGATCAAGTCACTTCAGCACAATGGAACTTGACACATATCGCATCTGTGAGTGCTAGGACCGAACTCCGTAAGGCGCTCAAACTAAACCCGAAGATTGCTAGTGCCTGGTCGACATTGCTGAGCTCCGACATCATAGATGGCGGCATGAAATCCCTGGGCAAAGACTATGCCGCAGGATCAAAACAACGCCCCGCAAACACCATGCTCCCCGATCGGTACGAGAATGGGCTACAGCCTCGGTGGTATGGGAGCCATGACGAGATGGACGCCTTCGCCAAGAAGGTACTGACCAGACTCGACAAAAATCCACGGATGTGGTCATTCCAAGGTTTCTCTGCGGCAGATCAAGCTTGCGATGACTGCGAAAGCGAGGAATGGACCTCCGCGTTAACGCACTACAACGACGCATTGGCTTATGGAGATCGTGTTGGATGGCTGACTGGAGCAGGCAAGGCAGCGATGCATCTTCGCCACTATGCCCTAGCTTATCGCTACTTCGAACGCTCCAATGCCTATATCAAGTCAGACACTTTGGGCACGCTGATGCTACTCATGCGAGGCCTCTGCGACCCAACATGGGACCTGAGCAAAGTCGAGTTGTTGAAACAGGAGATGGTGAAGTATGGGGATATGCCCCAGATGGCCATAGTGCGCGACCCCAAGAACTGTCCCAAGAACTGTGTTTATTACCAAGCGGAACTGCCCTGGAGTGATGAACCTATACCAGATTCCGAGAACGTAAAAAGCTTCACTCTTTTAATGCCTAAGCCTACACAGAGCCTGTCGGGCCACTAAACACGCGGAGTTCGCAGCGGGTTCGATTGACGCACAGGGACGTGCTAATGCCGCGGGAGGCAGGATGCCGGGAGCGGCCAAGCCGCCCTCATCTTTATAACTTCAATAGTTTCCGAGCCACAGGCGAATCCATAAGCAAATTCTCTCCGAGCTGCTTGGCAAACGCCTCAAGGTGACCATCTTTCCAGCCGGACGAATGAGGCAACTCTGTGGAGGTGTACAAGCTTCTTGCACCGTCAGCATCCACTCGATAAATCTTTATCTCGCGAGTGTCTTCGTCAATATGGATTAGATGATCATATGGGCGCATCGATGAGATCTCCATGTGCAAAATATACGGCAAGTTCTATTTTGTATAGCCCCTCCCTCTTCAGAGCATGAAAAAAGAAATATGTATTTTTTGTGACAGCGCTCCAGTGCTTATCACAGAGTTAGCGCCGCAACTACCCCCTCCCTTTACAACACGATGCCAGAGCGACGCGCCACCTGTCCATCCATCGGGGATGTCATAAATAACCATCCATAAATCCTTCGCATCTTTCGTGGTCGGGCTAGGGTATGGCGGTTTCAGTTCTTCAGGCCATCGCTTAGCCACGATTGCGTTTGCGACAGCAAGTGCTTCCTTGCTAGAAGTGCAGTCATCATTCCCATATGAAACGCCACAAACTACTGCGGCGATTACCGATGCGAAAATAATTACACACTTTCGATAGCGCATAAATCAGTATTCTCAAATTACAGCTTGCTATACCGTATCAAACCCTGGAAGATCCTGAGCGACGCGCCGCCTCCGCCGAAATATATCGACGTCCTTAATCTCGGAGTGGTGGCTATTTCCCTCCGGAGCCCGGATTATTTCCGTTGTACCAAAACAGGCAAACATCCGAATTCGCACCTGTTTCTTTTACGAATTGATAAATCGTTATCGAAGATCCATCGTAGAGTTCGTCCTCGTTGGCCGATGAAATTGCTTGCGTGACGAATAGCGTCCTACCTTTGTAAAACACTGGATAGCTTGTGGACAGATCATATACGGTCCCTTGCTGAACACTTGGGTCTGGGCCGCTCAGATCCGGTAGGACCACGAAAGTACGATTGTGAATCACCGAGGTGTGGCCAGGGCAGTAGGATGCGTGTTTCTTAGACAGAAGCACAATGGTCTGCTCGCCAGGAGGAACCGGAAACTGGGCACTGCCATCAAAGAATGTCAGTAGCCGCGTTCGCCAAATCTTTAACGTCCCGCCCGCTTGTACAAACGCCTGGGCTTCTTGAAGTTCGGCAGACAACTGTTTATCTGTCGGCGGTGCGGTGACTGGTGTAGCTCTATATCTGATCAGCTTCGCGATGAGTTCGATGTGCTGACTCGCATCGAGCGTTTGCCAAGGAGGACTCGTGAAACCCGGATATTCGTCAACCGCTGTTGCAATGCAACGGGTATCTGTATGACTGAGCCGGGAGAGTAGTGCTTGGGAGAGATCCTGATCCGGCCAATCCGCAGGCATTCTGGACACCCAACCCGCCGCATACGCAGTCGAGAAAAACAACAAGAAGCATATCGCGAATGTCCTTAAGAACCACTTCATTTGTTTAGCCCCTCTCCCCACCTGATTTACCCCCTATGGGGGGGTGGGTATATATGAATCTTTTGTGACAGCGTCAGCCTGGGTCACAGCCGCCGAATATATCGGTACGCATTTCTCCACGTCTAGCCCCTCCCTTCATCCTCTTATCAGCCACCCGTCTGCTTAACCCCATCTCGCATCGCATCTACAAGGGTATCAACATCTATATTTTTAAGCGCTTTGAACTTGATGCAATACCCCGTCACGCTCGCTTGGCCGAGCTTTTTCCCATATTTCTTGGATAGATACTTCTTGTCTTTTAGCCCCATGATGTAGACGGAGATCCCTGTCGTGTTTGCGCTAAGGCCGATCTGATAGAACTTTTTAGTGCTTCCATCGGCATACTTTAAAGTCTGTAGTCCATAACCTATATTGGGGTTAGTGATCGTCCGGCCACTCTCATCTTTTCCATCAAGAAACCACAATTTACACTTCGGCATTACTTTGAGAATGATGCGATGAAGTTCTTGCATATCACTTTGCTTTGGCTCTGACTGAGCTGCAATATAGTCTTTGATTTGGCTGCGTACATTCATATGAAGACCTCCACCTACTCATAGAATCCGAGCGACGCGCGGCCCTCCACCGAAATATATAGAGGTTCTTTAGTTTTTGCTCAGTTTCGAGAACTTCTGCATACAAAATTGTTCCCGTTTGAGACCAGGTATAGGCGCACTGAGTTCGCATTCAAATCTCACCGGGTCTCGCCCGAGCCCCCCTTGGATAAGAGAGCCAGGGTATTCTTTCTCTCCGTTCTTGATAGTTATGTCAGTGTTATAGAAACGATCACCTACAGCCACAAACACAAAGAGATCGAACTCTCGTATTGCATCAATCCTGAAATTTCCCTGCGCATCAGTTACAGCGGTTTTTTCTGCGTGATATCCGCCACCTGCCTCGATGTGGCTCACTGTAACCTCGGCGCCGCTCACCGGCTGGCCATTCAGCATCACCATCCCATAAATCGCGGGCGTGTGTTGCTCATAATGTGGCCAGGGGGCGCAGGCGGCCAGCACGAACATGAGCCAAACCAGTGCTACACGCATGGCTAGTGCTGTTGTATCTAACCTCGGATTCAATTTCTAGACCCTCCCTCTCTGATCCCGATCTCGAATCGATGACAATTTTGTTACAGCGTGCCAGCGCGTATCACAAACATAAAGACCGAGATTAGCCCCTCCTACTCACGGCTCATCTGTCGCTATCATCACTTCAGGTCTGACTGAGTCATCAGGCGCGTATGCCATATCAAGTACCAAACCTGTTCTGATTCTTTTTATCATCTCTTCATAATCATACAACCAGCTACCGCTACCGGCAGGATCTATCTCACCCTTGTTTAAGTAGTGCAATATGTTTTTATCTGGCAAGACCGGCGCTAAGCAACAAACTACAGCGCTCGTGAATTTGAAGTGCGCGTCGAATAGGCTTGGCAACATCGCAATATTCGCGCCAATATTCCCCGTCCTAACACTTGGATAGGCCAGGGCTAAATTACGATATCCAGGTGAGTTTTCAACTTCCTTTTTTAGAACGTACTTAGCAATACCAATCGTCGAGTTGTAAAACTCCTCATCACTATCCGAAACAAATTTTGTTATCTCTTTATTAAAATACTCAATCGAAACCTTATGGGCGGCCTTCAAAGGACCTTGATACTTCTCTATAGAGAAACCAAAAGGCATAGCAAGAAGCGGAGTTTTGTTAACTCTTTGTATCGTGGACAATGTAAATAGCCGAGGCGCCTTCTGAACTGTAGGAATGATTTCCATAACCGGTTCTAAGACTCCCAAAGAACCGTAGAAAATACTTTCTCCTACATCATTAAATCTGTTTTTTCTTTTTACACTGCCTAACGGCGGATACGACAATTGCTCAACACGTGTAAATAATGCTCCCGGGGAGTTAAGGCGCGCGCGGTAAACCAGTTGATTAAGAATATCTGCCGCAATATAAATTGTCTTATCCCATAGCGTGTCGAGATGCGGGGTAAATGCCTCAATCGACGCTCGCTCTTCAGACAGACGGCTGAGAAGAGTAACTATTTCCTTTCGGCGATAGAACTTGGCTACTGATGAGGCCATTAATTGTGCTTTAAAATCTATTCATCCCTAAACTTCACCGCCGCATGCGTCCCATCACAGAACGGCTTGTTCTGCGACTGCCCACACCGGCACAAGGTGACCCTATTCCTCACCTCATACTCAAACCCATCCGCCGACTCGATCTGTATCCCGCCGCGTATCCATAGCGGCCCGCTGCAACCCTGTGCCGGATCCTCGATGATGCCGATGGATACCGGCAGCTCCGGCTCGATGGCTTGCCCCGTCTTCTTGTCCCAAGCCACGAGACGGCCCGAGGGGCATTGGCCCGCCTGGCGCAGAAAGTTCTTCTTCACGTCGGGATTGTTGGTATGACCCACCTGGTTCCAGATCTGGCCGTGGGTATCGCAGAAGCGCGCGAAGGCGCAGAGGCCCTGCACGTCCGTGAGGGCCATGTCTCGGCCTTCCATGGCTTCTGCCTGTTTCAGATAGGGTTCGTGGCTCGCGGTCTCGGTGCCCTCGAAGCGGTGCTTGGCGTGGGAGCCATCGCAGAAGGGTTTGTTGCGGGAGTTGCCGCAACGGCAGAGGGAGTAGCTCTCATCCACCTGATAGCTCTTGCCCTGCTCCCAGCTCTCGGAGCCACCTTCCCCGTCGGTGACGATGGTCTGCTTGTCGAGAGGCACGCTGCCGGAAACCACATAGGGTCCGTTCTCGGACACCACCACCCGGGCCTGGCTATTGGGTTTCTTGTCATGGGCCGGCATCCTGGCTTCTCCTCGCGATATCAGGCAGCTCTCTCACTGCTGGTACCGTCGAAATACCATCCTCCCGCGAGCCTAGTAGCTCACGGCGTAAATGCTGCACCTGCCTGTGTAGGCTGTATGAGCTGAATCATCTGATATCCATAAGTAGACCGGCGTGTTCGTCTGTCTTGCGACGATTAGCAACGAGAACTCGGCTTGAGTCATGTAGGCTTGGAGTGTCGTCAAGTATTGCGTACTAGTACACGTAAGCGACGTCGGTATAAAGCCGGTAGGAATTTCGATTTCGACGTTCCCAGCCGTTTGACCAACAGTCGGAGCCCCAATTGCACTTAGTACAAGTATTTTTACCGGACCGATATAAGCTAGTCCAGCGTGCGCCGAGGATAGTCCAAAGCTTAGCGCTGAACTAAGAATGAAGAGGAAATTGCAAAGGTATCTTTTCATGTCAGATTCACCCTAAGTTGTTATTGGATCCCGAACCCTAAAGGCCTACTTTTCTAGCCTATGACGACTACGCAGGGATTGCAACGTAGTCTTGGTGACAGAGAGCTGCAGCGCCACCGTTTCTGCTCTCTGCTAATCAACATGACCTCCCCCTGCTCATCCCTAAACTTCACCGCCGCATTCGTCCAATCACAGAACGGCTTGTTCTGCGACTGCCCACACCTGCACAGCGTCACTCTATTTCGCACCTCATACATATACCCATCCGCCGACTCGATCTGTATCCCACCGCGTATCCATAGAGGCCCGCTGCAGCCCTGGGCCGGATCCTCCAGGCAGCTCTCTCACTGCTAGTGGCGCCGAAATCATGCGCCCTTTTCGAGAGCTGCGCACGCCCCTGTGGGGCCTGTCGCAACATCGGAAGCTTAGCGCGCGGGGCCGGTGCTCAGGGATGGACCGGCGTCTCTGCGCCTGTCGTGGGCTCATCGGCCCTGAATATCTTGATC
This sequence comes from uncultured Pseudomonadota bacterium, assembly GCA_963817285.1. GTDB lineage: Bacteria > Pseudomonadota > Gammaproteobacteria > Natronospirales > REEB76 > DASUBN01. The sequence goes on from CAWFOE010000020.1 coordinate 57,806, forward strand.
TCGTTCAGACCACCGCCGCGGCCGATGAAGGAGAGGATGTTCACTTGGAACTGATCGAGCTGGATGGGGGCAGCGAAATCCACATGCGTCCAATAGGGATAAGGTTTCATGGTGATGTTCATGTCGCCCACGACCGACCCTGCCTTGAAGAGCTTGATCTTGACGCGGTCCGCTGCCCTATCGAGATAGGTGGAGTTTCCCGTATTCAGGATCATGAGGCCCGAGACCCGCTCGACTTTCGCGAGCTTGACGTCGACGCTGCCGCGCTTCCCGTTCGGCAATAACCAGTAATCGCCGCAGGTATCCTCGGTCACGCTGTTGTCGAACAGCCTGGCGCCGGCGGCATCGGGGGTTTCCCCCGGATAGCTTGCGCTTGGGGTGACCGAGGCAGGCAGGATGATGCGGCTGTCCACCAGCGGCTTTAGTTCCTTCTTTATGTAGAGCTTGGGGCAATCCGGTTCAGGCTTCCACGGGTCGATCCGGACGTAGTTCTGCGATAGGTACGCGGCGAACTCCGGGACCACAGCGGGCCCGGTCTGGGAAGCGTTGTTGAAGAGGAGCGACGGATTGTCGAAGCCGAAGCTCCTGCCCTCGGTCGCATCCATGATCACTTCAGGCGACGAGGCCCGGAGGTCCGACATGAACCGCGACTGGAAATAACCCTGCAGGGGGCTATCTTTGAGTTCCACGTACGTATTGGTCTCGCGCGTGGCCGGAGTCAGACCGCTCCAGACATACCATACGGGCATCCAGCCCCACACCAGCATATGGGTCGCAGGGATGGGCAGCCACGAGAGTATGCGGGGAGATCGGACCTCGAAGGGTTGCTGCAACATGATGCCGGGCCGGTTGTGCCACCCCCTCAAGTCGCGCCCCGTGCTGGGGTTGCTCAAGAACAGATAGACGAATAGCCCGGCGAAGACCACGTAGTAGAGAGAGAACAGGAGGATGTGCCTCTTCATGCCCGTGAAGGCGCGCAGGAGGAATGCGCAGAAGATGACGGCGAAAGGAGGATAGAACATCAGGTAATGCGGGAACGTGTTGCCGGGCTTCGCGATCACCCAGAAGGCGACCAGCACCAGCAACAGACCATAGAGGACATCCTGCCGGTTCGTGCGGTTGGTCGCGTTCGCGTTCACCGGGGTGAGGCTCGAGTGCAGCAAGGACAAGAACGCGATGGTGAAGAAGAAATACGACACATAGGTCAGCGCCAGATCGCGGTCGATCATGCCGTAGATGGACGAGACCGAGAGCGGGTCCTTGACATACAAGAAGGCCCAGACGATATAGCTGCGCCAGAAGTCCTGGATATGGCCCGTGACGAGTAGCGGCAACAGGAAACTAAGAGCCGGAGCCAACCCTGCACAGATCAATGCGATCGAATTTCTTAACCTGCCGGTTGAGCCAGTCACTGCCAGGATGAGCGCATAGAGCCCGATGCAGACGGCGATCGGCACGCCCTGGATCTTCGCGAAGGGGACCGCACCCAACAGGAGCCCGAGCAAGGCGAATCTGAGGTGATGGAACCTGCCGGAGCGGGCGCGATCCATCGAGATCCCGATGGTGAGGTAATTCGCCGCCGCCAGCAGCGCCACGGGCAACAGTTCGCTGCTGTGGTGGAGGAAATCGCGGCTGCCCGTGAACGCATAGAACAGCACCAAGGGCAATACGAACAAGACGGCGAAAGCCCTGCCGCAGAGGGTCTTCACCGACAGGTAGACGAACAGGCAGACGAAGAAGAGCAGGATGCAGGCAGTCAGATGGACCGTGCTCAAGGTGACGTCCAGCCCGAAGAGATAGGGCCAGCAGACCACCACTGAATCCAGCGGACCATTGGTGGACCCGTCCAGCACGTTCCAGTTGAAGCCATAGGCCTTGATGCGCAACGCATTGGCCGCGGCCTGTGCTTCATCCGGGTTGAACGGGAACGAATAGACGATGGCGAGCCAACGGCCATAGACCAGGACGTAGGCCATGACGACGATGACGATGAGGTCGACATGACGGGGTATGAACCCGAAGATCCGGAACACCGCAGCCGTCTTGGGGCCGGGCTTGAGCAGACGCGACTTGATCCAACCGATGATGCGGAGGGGGGTCTTCATCTGTACGCCCAATAAATATTGAATGCAAAAGTCACGACGAACCGCAACCTCGTCGCAGGTGCCGAGGATACATCGACAGGGCTGCCTAACATAAGGCCCTCAAGCGCGAATGACCTTGCCGAAGACGAACCTCCGCATTATCAAATACGATAGCATGGCCAGCGGCAATACCAGTATCGCTTGCGCTGCTATCCGTCCATGCACGAGAGTGGAGACCAGGCCGATCAACTCGAGATTGATGAAATAGATCACAGCATAAGACAAGACGAACAACGGAAAGCGCGCAGGAGACAGGTCGAAGAAGACCATCCCGCCGATGGTGAAGAAATTGAACACGATCCCCACCACGTTGCCAGCCAGCAATGCGATCCACGTCGGCAAATCCAGCAGAACGAACCCGCTATAAGCAAGGAAGCCGAAGAGGGTGTTCAGACAACCGACTAATAGATAACGGATGAACTGCCTGGATGGAAGGTGTCTTTTCATTAGTTACCTGGCATAAGTCTGGACCTGACCACTTCATTCAGTCTTTTCGAAAACCGAATGCACAGGTATTACCCACATTGAAAGTGAGGTTCACATGCCCTGCCCCCAGTGCCGTGAGCGTCGAAATCGCGATGCGTTTCATGAACGATGGCAGAGGCGCCAAGCGTATCCAATACGGGATCGGATAGCTGTTTGAGAACGTCCTGACATGGATGTCGGAGTAACCGCTTCGCTTGAACAACTCATCGATACTCCTGGCCGAAAACAATTGCATGTGTTCGATGTCGATGATAGGAGATCTCTTGCCCAGCATGCGGTTGACCAGGCTCCGGTAGTCATGCGTCACCGTCACGAACGCGCCGCCCTTCCGCAGCAAACGGAATGCAGACCGGGCTATCGCGCCAGGATCTGCGACGTGCTCCATAGTCATGAAACAGCAGATCAGATCGAACGTGCGCGGCTCAAAATCCTCTTCACGGAAGATGCCTTCACGTATCCAAGCGCGCCGCCGTTCGGGGGCGGCAGCGATCGCTGCCGCAGAAGGTTCGACGCCTACTAGGTCAGAAAACCCCAGCGATGCGAGTTTCTCCAGGAATATCCCGTTACCAGTCCCAATCTCGAGCGCGCGCTGCTTTTGAGGAAGATGAGCGAGCAAGGGTTGGATCGCCCGTATGTACGCAGAGGCCGCATCATCGGCCTCCTCTGAAGTGTCGTATTCCGCCACATGGTATGCAGCGGCAAGTTCGTCCTGCCTGGGGGGATCGTTGACATAGACAAGATCGCACACCGTGCACTGCACCAACCTGTGGCACATGAACTCGGGCTCCTTCCGGGATGCATAACTGAACCCTGAAAGCCGGGTTTGGTCGAAGCTCTCTTCCATGAATAGCATGGCAGTCTCAGAGGGCGTATCGCAGACGGGGCAGGCGCGGAGATTAGGCATGGTTTTTATACTATAGGTGGCAAGACAAATTCAGGGGAAGACCTGTTATCGCATCTTAGGCTATAACGGGCCGCACGATGACTCCCAAATCCAAGATGCCAGTCACTCTGGTGAACAGAGTGATGATCCACCGACACCCGCAACATCCGGCACCAGCTCAAACCAATTCAAACCCCGGATGCACAGCTCTCATCGGAGGGCCGCATCACCTATGACCTATCCTTCCCGTCAGGCAGCAAATCAGTCGCCCTGCCGTTTCGAATGAGAGCAGCGCGGATCAGCCGCGGGCGCCCCTTCACTTCAGTCATGATCTTGGCCACGTACTCACCCACTACGCCTATCGCGAAGAGGTTGAATGACCCGAACATGATCACAGCGATTATCATGGTAGTAGCACCCCGCGGCGCGATGTCGGGGATGGCCAAGCGCAATATTATCTCGACGATGGCAGCCAGGATGGACAAGCCCAGCAGCAGCACGCCGGCGGTGGTGAGCATGGTGAGCGGCGTGTTGCTGAACGAGAAGATACCCCGCTTCGCCCAGTCGATGTTCTTGAGGAAATTGTTGGTGGAGCGGCCGAACATGCGCTCCGGCCTGACGTAATCCACGCCGGTCTGCTTGAAGCCGACGTAGGCGCGCAGCCCACGCATGAACAGGTCCCGCTCGGGGCAATTGAGCATCCAGCCCACCACGCGGCGGTCGATGAGCGAGAAATCGCCGGCGTCGTGGGGGATCTTCACGTAGCTGAAAGCCGCGAAGACCCGGTAGAACGCCTTGTACAGCAGGCCCCAATACCACGGCATGTCGCGCTTCACGCGGCGTCCGTAGATGACATCGAAGCCCTCCTCCCACTTATGGAAGAAGGATTCGATGAGTTCCGGCGGATCCTGGAGGTCGCCGTCCAGGAGCACCACGCCGTCTTTCGTGGATATCTCCATCCCGCTGCGGAATGCCATCTGGGAACCGAAATTGCGCGAATGGGTGATGCCGATGACATGTGAGTCCCGCTCGCTGATGGAGCGGATCACTTCGCCGCAGCCATCGGGGCTGCAATCGTTGACGAAGATGATCTCGTAGTCGATGCCGAGTTTCTTGAACGTGCTGGTGAGCCTTTCGTACATCACCGGGATCGCCTGCTCATCCTGATAGCAGGCGATGATCGCAGACAGGCTGCGCAACCTCTTCACCGCGGCATTCTTGTTCGCCTCGAGGAGCTCCCGGTCGCTCAGACCGGCGACCCACCGTGAGGTCGTGCGCAACCCATCTTCCAGGCCGATGCGGGCTTCCCAGCCGAGCATCTGGCGCGCTTTCGCCGGGTTCGCATACCAATCCGCGAGATCCCAGGCGCGCCCTTCCATGCTGCCGAACTTGGGCTCATCTTTGACGCCGAATACGCTCCGGGCGAGTTCTGCCAACTCACGGATGGTCGTCTTCTTCCCGGTGCCGATGTTGAAGTCTTCTCCATACAGGCCGGGGTTTATCTTCGCGGCAGCCAGGATGAACGCGGCGCAGACGTCGTCCACATGGATGAAGTCGCGCGAAGTGCGGGGGTCCACGAAAGGCGGCAGTGCACCAGCGAGCCCCTGCCGGATCAAGTTGGGCATCAGCCTGGAGGTGTCCTCCAAGGGTCCGTATACCGAATAGAGCCTGAGGTTCACGCAGGGGAAGGCACGCTGCTTGCCCATGTAACGCAGATAGGTGGCCACCGACTCCTTCGAGACGGCATAGTGGCTGTTCGGTATGCAATCGCCGTCTTCGGCCGGCGCCGCGCTATTGGTGCCGTATTCCGAGGAGCTGCCGGCATGGATGAAAGCAGCGAGCGGCTTCTGCGCCAGATAGGCGATCAGCTGGACGATGGACTGGAAATTGGTCTGGTAGATGCGGGACGGGTCGTTCTCGAACGAGTAGCCGCCGTAGGCGATGCAATCGAACACGGTCTGGGGGTTGATGGAATCCACCAGGTTCTTCGTGGCCGCGGGATCGTTGAGGTCCACCGCGGCGATCTTCTCATCGCTGATATCCGTGAGCCGCCAGCCTTTCTCTTGACGCACGCAGGCATACACATCGGGCCGCGCCGCCAGGATCATCTTGAACAGATTCGCTCCGACGAAACCGGAGGCGCCCGTCACCAGGATGGGGCCACGCAGGGAACGGATGTAGGCTTGGATATCGGACATGGTCGTCTGCGCGGGGCTCAGGTGTTCACGACGGAGAGCATGCTCGCCACGTCGAGACCTGCCTGCTTGCGCAGGTATCCCTGGGATCCATAGCGCTCGTAATGATGCGCACGCGCATACAGATGCGTGAAGCGGGACGGCAGGATGCCGTGCTTCGCCATATGCAAGGCCAACTCAGAACCGAACCCGCCGCGGGGCACGTGCTCTTCGGCCACGCATACGCCCTTCCCGTCCTTGATCTGCTGCACCAATGCAGCGGGGAGCGGATTCTCCTCCAGGGGAAGTTCAGCGACAGCCCAGAGGTTCGGCCGCAGGGATTCGGCCAACTCGGCGAAGGCTGCGATGTAGGTCCCGGCCAAGGGACCCACTGCGATCACCGTCTGCCCCCCACCCGAGGTGAGCTGGCGCCACGGCGCATAAGCCGGCGGCACATAGCCCTTGGGCGGCTCGCCACGGCCAAGCCGCAGGTACGCGGTCCGGGCAGTGGCCCCGACCCGGTCTATCACCGCGGGGATGTCTTCATCGAACACCGGCACGAAGACCGACATGTTGGGCAATCCCAGCAGGATGCCGTAATCTTCGATCGCATGGTGGGTGGGTCCCATGACGCCATAGCCATAGCCACCGCCGTTGCCGATGAGCTTGACCGGCAACTTATGGAACGCGATGTCGTTGCGTATCTGCTCGAAGGGGCGCGCATAACAGAACGGGGCGATGCTGTAGACCCAGGTCTCGAGCCCGGTGGATGCCATGGCCGCAGCCACCGAGATCATGTTCTGCTCGGCGACCCCCGCGTTGATGAACCGCTCACCCATGGTCTCCTGGAGCGGCTCGAGCGCCATGAACCCGAGATCGCCGGTGAGGAAGACCATCTCCGGCTTTGCCGAGCGCGAGACCAATGCATCGCAGAGCTGCTTTCTCATAGGGCATCCAGCTCTTCGAGCGCCCGCTCATACTGTTCCTGCTTCAGCGGCAGGTAATGCCACTCCATGCGGTGCTCCATGAAACTGACCCCGCGACCCTTGGTGGTCTCGAGGAAGATCATGCGCAAGCGGTCGGAACGCACAGCGAGGGCTTTACGGATGGCATCGAGGTCATGCCCGTCCACACGTTCGATCTCGACATCGAAGCCGGCGAGCCTCTCCCAGAGAGGTGACATGGAGGCCACATCCGTGGTGCTGCCGAACCCCTGCAGGTTGTTGTGATCGATCAGGACCGTCAGGTTCGTGAGCTTGTGGTGACGGGCGAAAATCAGCGCTTCCCAGGTGGATCCTTCCTGCCATTCGCCGTCCGACGTGATGCAATACACGCGTGAATCGCGCTTCTGGATCCTGTAAGCCAGGGCCGACCCCGCGGCCAGCGAGAGCCCATGCCCGAGGCTGCCGGTCGCGAAGGGGATCGCGGCGATGCCTGATGCTGGGGGGTGGCCCGCGAGCAAGGTATCGTCTTTATGGAATTTCTTCAGGTCTTCGTCGCTCAGGAGACCCAGGCTCCACAGCGTGATGTACAAAGCGCCAGCAGAATGACCCTTCGACAGGATGAACCGGTCTTGCGGCCGGAGGTGCTCGTGGAACACCAGCAACATGGCATCCAGCACGGACAGGTTACCGCCGATATGGCCGACGCCGCTCTCGTAATGCATCTGCAGAAGCCGTTTGCGAGCCTTCTTGATCTCAGCCCCTGACACTCGTCCCTTGTGGGCGGATGCGGGCGATCTGATTTCGACTGAAGTCATGCTCTAGATCCCGGATCCATGGTGGATGAATGGGCGAGTCTGCGAAGACGAGGCTCTATCTCTCAAGCCCTTGAATCCGCGCATCAACTAGGCCTTATTATTCAAGCGCTTGGCCGGTCGGCTTTCAGGATTGTAAGGGGCACATTTTACACAGGGCAGCCGCTCACGGACAGCCCATGACCCGGCATTTAACCCGTCGGGATGCGCCTGTACACACGGGTAGGCAGCTTCAAGCAGGGTATGGAAGTGCCATGACGCGAGGCAGCTCAGCGCCCAGGACTGTGTAGATGAGCAAGGGATCGATGAAGCCGCAGGACGGCGCCAGGGTCAGCGCCAAGTATTCGTATCGAGCGATCGTTCGGTCACGCTGATAGATTCAGCCCGGGCATGAGAGGACCTGCCCGGGCCAACATAGGCCATGAGCTAAAAATCGATCGCACCCATCTTGCCGGATTGATAGTCCCGGATGGCCTGATGGATCTCGTCTTCCGTATTCATCACGAAGGGCCCATAGCGGACCACGGGCTCATTGATGGGCACACCTGCCAAGAGCAGCAAGTCCAGCGGTTCTTTCGTATCCGCCGCGTTCGCGATGCGCACACTGTCCCCTTCATTGCCGAAGATGACCATCTGATGCGCACTGCCCTTCATGGCTTCGGCGCCGAACTCGCCGGCGCCCGATATCACGAAGGCGAAGGCATTGTAGTTGGCAGGCAAGGGCTGTGTGAGGCTGCCGCCCGGCTGCAGGGTGACATGCAGGAAAGCGATGGGTGTGATGGTGTCGATGGCGGCACTCTTGCCGAGGGATTCACCGGCCACGATCTTCACTTTCACTTTGCCGTCGGCACTCATCGCCACCGGGATGCCGCTGTTGGGCAGTTCCTGGTAACGAGGCTTCATCAACTTGTCTTTGGCCGGCAGGTTCACCCAGATCTGGAAGCCGTGCATGAACCCACCCTTGCGGGTGAACTCGTCCTCCGGCATCTCGGAATGCACCACGCCGGCGCCGGCGGTCATCCACTGCACGTCGCCGGGGCCGATGGCGCCTGCGTGGCCGTGGGAATCCTTGTGCTGCATCTTGCCGTCCAACACGTAGGTGACGGTCTCGAAACCCCGGTGCGGATGATCCGGCGCGCCCACGGCTTCGCCGGGGCCGTAGTCCACGGGGCCCATCTCGTCCAGGAGCAGGAAGGGATCGAAATCCATGAGCATCTGAGTGGGGAACGGACGGTGCACGATGAAGCCGCCGCCCTCGCGGGTGCGGGTGCTGGTGACGACGCGGGCGACCTTGCGTACGCTGTGGGTCTTCGTATCCTGGCTCATGCATCCTCCGTCCGAGAGTAATATCCAGATATCGGTCTGCCGCCTATATAGAGGCAACGACGCTAATCTTCAAGGCATACGGTCTATGGACATCAGAGTCATCGGTGGGCTAGCGACACTAGCGACACTCGCGCTACTCCTCTCTGCCTGCGCGTCCACCCCGGCACCGGGAACGGCCGCCATGCGCGTCGCCCCGCAGCCCTGCGTGGAAGACCAACTCCAGTATCCGGACCCCTGCGCACCCGCATCCATGGCGCCGGTCTACTACGACGACACACCCTACTCCTACGGACCTTCCGTGTCGGGAGGCTACTTTCCCGGCGGGGGTTCCCGCTGCCGTCCCACCGCTACCGGTGAAGCTCGCCGACGACAGTCACCCGGCAAGCCCGGCACCTAAACCTAAGAAACCCGCGCCGCAAACGAGCCCTGCCCCAAGAGCCGACCAGGCCTGTCCCGTGATGTTCAGGCTTTCGTCGTCCTGCTCTGCGCAGGATGATGAACAGTAGCGGCAGCGCCGCGATCTGGAAGGCCACGGCGGCGATCACCAGCCAGGTGATGCTCAGGGAATACAGCTCGCCCAAGAGCAGGCTGCCCAGGAGTAGCGCCAAGCCGAAGGCGGAATCGAAGATGCCGTAAGCCGTGCCGCGCTTGTGCTCGGGTGTGAGCGTCGCCACGCCGGCCCGCACCGTGCTCTGTTGCACACCCAGGGCCGCGCCCCAGCACACAGCGCCCAGCCAGATATACGCAGGCGTATCGGCGAGGAACAGGAGCGGGATGGCCGGCAGCGACAGGAGCGGCAACAGGATCAGCACTCTTAACCCGTGCGATCGAAGATGCGGCCGTCACCAGCGCCGCCAGGGCGTCCACGCCCATGGCCAGACCGTAGAGCAGCGGGGATCAGCGCCGGTGTCAGGCGATGGGCCACTTGCAGGTGGTAGGCCACCAATATGTATTGCGCGAAACCGAACACCGAGATCACCGAGAACGCGAGATACAGGTAATAGCGCGCATCGAAATGGGCATCGCCGGCCACGGCGTGTTTATGCGCAGGTCCCGGCTCGACACCCCGTGCCCGCAGCAGGAACAGGAGCGCCAGCATCGCTGGCAGCGCCAGGATGGCGAAACCCAAGCGATAGCCGGACCAGGCCACGGCTCGGCCACCAGCAAGGGACCCAGTACCGCGCCGGTCTTGTCCAGGGCCTCATGCAGACCGAAGGCGAAGCCATGACCCAGCTCGCGGCCGGCCCGGGACAGCAAGGCATCCCGCGGCGGCACCCGTGCGCCCTTGCCCACGCGCTCGCTGAACACCAGGAAGCCCGCGAACCACGGGTTGCCGGCGAGCGCTAGCAGCGGCACCGACAGCAGGTTGACGGCATAACCCGCCGCCATCACCTGCCAGTGGCGGTGGGTGCGGTCCACGAAGCGGCCCGAGAACAGGCGCATGCCGTAACCCAGGAATTCCCCCAGGCCGCCCACGGCGCCCACGAACAGGGAGCCCGCGCCCAGGGTGGCGAGGTAGGGACCCAGGATGCTGCGGCCGCCCTCGTAGGTGAAATCCGCGAACAGGCTGACGACGCCTAAGCTCACCACGAAGCGCAGGGCTCTCTGGCGTTCAGGATTCAAGGCATCTGCTCCCCGAAAATGAAGGCATCAATGCGCTTGCGCCGTTTCCGCCAGGACTTCGAGGATCGAGTCCACCACCACATCGGGCCGATCCCATTGGATGAAATGCCCCGAGCCCGGCACGGTGCGGTTGACCCCGCGGGTGGATTCCGCCGCGATCTCGTCGTGCAGCGACGCCCACATCTTGTTGAGCGCATCCCGCTGTTCCTGGGTCTGGCCCGGTCGCGGCGAGGACGGCGCACGGGTCAGCACGATCAGCGGCATCGCCCCCAGACTGTGGCGCGCGGCGCGCAGTTCGTCCGCGCTCGCGGTGTCGAAGCTCTCGAACTCCGAGAGCACCGCCCGCTGGTTGGATGCCTCGGCACTGTGCCGCAGCATCACGGTGTTCATGGCCTCGCTCCAGTGGGTCACCGGTTCCGGCATGCACTGCTTGTACATGGCGCTGCCCCGCACCAACTGGTGGGATTGCGCGGCCGCCACGCACTGGTGTTTGCCTTCCAGGCTCTTGGACTCGCTCGCCTTATCTTTCGCGGCCAAGCCTGCTATCTGCGATTCGCGCGGCTCTTCGTCTTCATGACTGGGGTCCACCAACACCATGCCGACCACATCGGCGGCATGGCCGTAGGCATAGAGCCGCATGTCCAAGCCGCCGGCGGAATGGCCCACCAGGATGTAGGGCGGCTTGATGACTGCGGCGAACAGTAGATGCTGCAAATCGTCCACGGCGTTGGCGCTGGTGCCGGGTCGTGTAGCGGGATCGCTGAACCCGAGCCCCGCGCGGTCGTAAGAACAAGTGCGCGTGTGCGCTGCGATGACTGGCTGCACTGTGTCCCAACTGGCTGTGTTCCCGCCCAAGCCCGCATCGAATATCACCGTGGGTGAGCCTTGCCCCACGCAATAGAGGTTGAGCCGGCGCCCGTGGTCCACGTCCACGAGTTGCTCTGCCCGGGCATAGGGCGCATCCCGCGCATCGGCGGGATCCACGTCGGCAGCACCAGCGGATCGAGAAGCGCCGGCCAGACAGACCGTCAGGCCCAGGCTGACGCGCGCCAGGATCATCCACTTGCCCATAGCAGACTCCTTCCTCAGATGAGGCTGCGGGCGAACCAGACGCCGATGTAAGCGGCCAGCAGCCCCAGGACGACCGACATCAGCACGTAGAGCGCGGCGGTGCCCATCTCCCCCTCTTCCGCCAAGAGAAGACTCTCCATGGCGAAGGCCGAGAAGGTGGTGAACCCGCCCAGTACGCCCGTGAGGATGGCGAGCCGCATGGAATGGCTCACGTTCGCCTTATCCAGGGTGAGCTGGAACAGGAAACCCATGAGCAGGCAGCCGGATACGTTGATGATGAACGTGGCCAGCGGAAAGGTGCTGCGCCCATAGAAGTTCTGTACGGCCTGGCTCACGCCGTAGCGGGCACAGACGCCCACCACGCCACCCAGGGCGACTGCGACATAATTCCACATAAGGTACGGCTCCTCCTGAACGCCTAGATCAAGCTAAAGGGCCAGTCTGTGGTTAAGTGACCACGCCGCGCCACGGGGTGTCAACCACAGGGGGAATAAAGTCGCCTAGACTTGGGTCTCCGAAGACTCATCCCCCCCTCAACTGGAGAACCTCATGCTGCGCAGGATACTCGGTTCATTAGCAGCGCTCGCTGTGCTCTTGATGGCGACGGCCGCCCAGGCTGCCGGCCACACGAGCCTCACCTGGTACGGCCATTCCGCCTTCAAGATCGTGACACCGGAAGGCCATGTGCTCTTCATCGATCCCTGGATCACCAACCCCGCGAACCCCAAGGGCAAGGACGACCTCGCCGCCATCGACAAGGCGGACCTGATCCTCGTGACTCACGGGCACTTCGACCACGTGGGTGACGCAGTGGCCATCGGCAAGCGCACCGGCGCCCAGCTCGTCACCAACTATGACCTTGGTTCGGCCATGGTGGCGGACTTAGGCTACCCAGCAGCCCAGGCAGGCTTCGGCACCCTCGGCCACTTCGGCGGCACCTTGAGCCTCCTGGACGGTGAAGTCAGTGTCACCTTCGTGCCGGCAGTGCACGGGGGCACCATGTCCCCGCCCGCGGCCAGCGGCGCGGCACCCCAGGTGGTCAGCGGCGGCCCGGCCGGCGGCTTCGTGATCCGCATCAAGGACGGTCCGACCTTCTATCACACAGGTGACACCGACGTGTTCGGCGACATGCGCTACATCGGTGCTGACCATATCGACGTGATGCTCACCTGCATCGGCGATCACTTCACCATGGGCCCCAAGGGCGCCGCCGAAGCGGTGCAGCTGGTGCGCCCGAAGACGGTGATCCCAATGCACTACGGCACCTTCCCCATCCTCACGGGCACGCCGGCGGACTTCGCCAAGGCTCTGAAGGCGCTGCATGCCAAGGCCAAGCTGAAGGTGATGCAAGTCGATGAGACGGTGACCTTCTAAAGCCTGTTTCAGGAAATGAAAAAGCCCGCCGTAGATAACTACGGCGGGCTTTGTTTTGGCCTACTTACCGGGCTTACTCGCCCAGGGTGTAGTTCAGCAAGACCACGAAGTGGGCGGTGCCAGCCAGCTCCGCCGGCTTCGGCGGCATGGCCGCTTTCGCCACGGCTGTCATGGCCGAACGGTCGATGGCGCGGGAGCCACTGCCCCTGTCCACTTTGATGTTGCTCACCACACCGTTGATGTAGTCGAAGGAGACGGTGACGCTGCCGGTCTCACCCCCGAGGATCGCCTCTTTCGGGTAGATCTTGGCCGCATCGATGGCCGCCTTCATGCTGGCCTGGAACTCGGCCATCAGGGTGTCCTGGTTCACCGGCTTCGACGTCGGGATCGGCGGCGGAGACGGCGGCTGCACGGGCACCGCGTTCGGCAACGGGATCGGCGTCGGGATCGGCGGCACCTCGCTCAAGGGCTGAGGCTGCGGCGGTTGCGGCGTCGGCACGTTGTGCGGCGGCGGCGGCGGGGGCGGCGGCGGATTCGGCGGTATCTCCACCGAGGCCACGGACACCGGCGGTGGCGCCGGTGACGGGTGCAGCTGCTCCCAGATCAGGATGCCCGCCAGACCGAAGGCGATACTCACCTCGAGTATGGCAGCCGCGCCCAGAGAGCGGAGCTTTTGGGCCGTGAACAGCCCTTCCGAGAAGACGTATTTCTGTGCCACGTTGGGGCCTTCTTAGTCGATGTTCTTGGCGGCGATACCGATCTCGGTCACGCCCGCGGAACGGCACGCATCCATCACGATCACCAGGTATTGCAGCGACGCCTCTTTGGCGCCGGCGATGGTGACGTTGGCATGCGCGGGATCTTGGCCCAGAAGATAGGACGTTAGCTGGTCCGGAGTCATCTTCTGGTCTTCGACCACGATCTCGCCGTCGCCGAGCAGACTGACGATGATCTTCGGCCGTTCGATGTTCACCGCCGTGCTGCTACGCGGCAGCTTGGAGGCGATACCCGTGGCCGGGATCATGCGCAGGGTGTGCTTCGTGCGCGCAGGCCCAATCAGATGCAACATACGCGGCACGCTCTGCCAGCTCATATTCATGCCAAGCCCAATCTCGGGCACACGAATATACGCGTTGGAAGCCATGATGCGGAAGTCCAGTGCCACGGCGAGCGCGACGCCGCCGCCGATGCAAAAACCTTCGATGGCGGCGATCGTGACTTGCTCCATTTCCTGCCAAGCTCGTGACAAGCGCGGCCCAAGCTTCAGATGGCGCCGCAGACTCCCTATATCCATGGTCTGGTGCGAGTGCTGACCAAGGCCTTGCGGCTGCGCAATTCGATCTCGCCTCGATGTATGAGAACGGCCAGAGCGTGCCGCAGGACTTCGTCCTTGCACACATGTGGTTCAACTTGTCTGCCAGCCGGGGTAACCAGGCTGCGGCGCTCAATAGGGACGAATTAGCAACCAGCATGAACCCGGCCCAGATTACCGAGGCGCAGAAACTGGCGCGTGGGTGGAAGCCGAAGTCGCAGCGATAATTGTTCCACACAGCCCCCGGCCAACGAATTTAGCCTTGTACATCGTTATGACACGCCTCGACATGCGCCTCGACATGCTCGTCCTGGCAATAGATTGAATATCGAAGAAGCCTGAGTGGCAGAATGGCCACACTTCCGCATAACCTGTGCCAATGGATCGTCGCGCTAATTGCCACTCAGCTATTTCCCACGAATAATCTTCGGCGCGGGACAATCGGGGACGGGGTATGAGCGAAAATTGCGAGAGAATGACCTTTCCGGCTACAGAATCTAACGCTTCCGAAAAGTGGGGTGATCCTCCGCTCTGGAGTCCTTGGAATTTTCATAATCCAAAAACTAACCGCGAAGAGCAAGAAACATCTCTACGGCGCCGCTTACGCCAACTCGCGGCGAGAGTTGAAACAAAATAATTGGCAATGTTGAGCCCGATCCGCGCGCCTCATCTGGCGTGAGCATGCCGGAGCTGGTATGGGGGCCTAGCCTTTTACGTTGCGGGAGCGCTGACCTCATTGGTCTCGGGCTTTCTAACTGAAGCACGCCAAGGACACGCTGGCACTCGCGGAACCGCGCCAAGGGTGAGGGACTTCGATCGCGCCGCGCAGCAGACACGTGCGCAGCCGGGGGCTAGATCGGGGAGCCTGGTGGTGATTACCTACCCTGATCCGCCATAATCTGCCCTCGATCGACTCCTACTGGCCATGATCATCGGACGGGTCGTCGCGGGAGAGCCGGTGGTGAGCAAATTCCGACGGATTGCGCGGACGCTGAATCTCGTTGTGGTGGCGGGATTCGCGATAGCAGCACTTGCCGCTTGTCCGTACGCACGTGGAGAGCCCGCGGGTGCGACGCCGCCATCTGCAGTCCCTACGCTGCAGGCAAAGTCCGCACCGGACACGGCCACGGTGCAGGGACCCGACTCCCGGATCAACACGTCGGAAATCGTCAAACGCGTGAACAAGGAATTGGGCATCGATCTAGAGGCCACGACGGCCGGCTGGCAACGTGGGCTGGATCGCTTGGAAAGCGATCTTGCCCGCCCGCGTCAGCGCTATTCGGACATCAATCGATTTCGCGACGAGTTGCAGCGGATTCGTTCCGAGAACGACGACGCCTGGAAAAAAATCCAGCCGAGGCTCGATGCCGATCGCGCTCAGATGAAACTGCTTGGTCCGGCTCCCACCGCGGGCCAACCGCAGGAGACTGAGCAGGCGTCTCTCGGCCGCGCCGAATTGAATTACCATTTCGGGCTTCTTTCGGCGGGCCAAGCGTCGGTCAAATCGACCAATCTTCGGATCGACAATCTACTCAACACCATTCAGGAGATTTGCCGCAAGAACTTCGCCTCTGCCTTGTTCCAGCCGATTCCCGGCGTCTACGCCTACGAAACTTGGTCCAAATTGCCGGAACATATCCCGCAAACGGTGGGCAAGATTCGCAATCTGATCGCGGATTGGTGGCGGGATGTGCAAGATCGTGACGACGTCGCGCGTATCGCCCTTGAAGCTTTGCTGATGTCGTTGCTTCTTTTGCTCGCAAGCTGGTGGGGAGTCCGCAGGTTGCGGCGCTGGCAAGATGTCAGCGAGCCGCCGTACTGGCGGCGCGCGTCTTCAGCAGCCGGAGTGATCCTGCTTCGCGCGCTTCCCGCCGTGGCTCCTGTTGTTTTTTTATATGTCATGATAGCCGGCACTCAGCCGTTGCCGGAGCGCCTTGACTGGCTGTTCTATTTGACGACACAATCGATTGTGATCGTGTTCACGGTGGGCGCGTTGGTCACTGCTGCATTTGCCCCCGGCGCACCGCGATGGCGGCTCATTGCAGTTTCGGACGAGCGCGCCACGCGCATATGCGGTCTCGTCGTTCTGCTTGCATTCGTCTACAGCTTGACGAGTCTGCTATACGGCATCACGCGTTTGGTTCAAGCGCCGTTTGCACTGACTATCGCAGTTGCATTTCCGTCAAGCCTGCTTTCGGCCGGCCTCGTTGTTTCGCTTCTGCGCGCGACGCGCGCGGGGGCTACCGGTGCCGTTCCGTCGGCGCGTTTGTTCCGCGCGCTCCAAGTGGCCGTCTGGGCCATCGTTGTGGCGATCGTCGTGTGCGCGTTGACCGGCTATCTGCCGTTGGCTCGCTTTCTGTCGCAGCAACTGATCGTAACAGGATCGATCCTCGCACTCGTGTATCTGCTGCTGCTTTGGGTCGATGGCTTCGCGCAAGCGCTGAGTGACGACGGCAGTGTGATGGGGCAATGGCTCAAGCGAGGCGTTAGGCTGCAATGGCGCGAACAACTGACACTGCCGATCAGCCTGACGCTGAAATTCATTGTGCTCGTTCTTTCAGTGCCGTTCATCATGCTGCAGTGGGGCTACGCTTGGCCCGACATTCGCGAGTGGTACCGGCAGCTATTTTTTGGGCTGCATATTGGGAACACGGGGGTGACGCTTGGCGCTTTGCTAGCGTCAATCATCGTTTTCGGTCTAGGGTACGCGGGCGCGCGGTTGTTCCAAGGCTGGCTCGATGCGCAGGTTTTGCAGCCGGCGGGAATTTCGGGTGGGGTCCGACAATCGATTCGTACGGGCGTTGGCTATGTCGGCATCATGGTCGCCGCCTTCGCAGCTTTCTCCTATGCCGGGTTCAATCTTTCCAGCCTCGCCATTGTGGCCGGGGCGTTATCTGTTGGCATTGGCTTCGGCCTGCAAAACCTCATCAACAATTTCGTATCCGGTCTCATTCTGCTGGCCGAACGCCCGATCAGCGTTGGCGACCGGGTAGTCGTCGGTGGCGAGGAAGGTTTCGTGCGTAAGATTAGCGTACGCTCCACAGAGTTAGAAACGTACGATGGGGCCAATGTTATCATTCCAAATTCGTACTTCATCTCGGAAAAAGTGAAAAACTGGACCTTCCGCAACAACATTTGCCGCATCGTCATCCCGATCGGGGCCGCTTACGGCAGCGATCCGCGTCAAGTCCAGTCGGTGCTGCTCACGGTTGCGAGGAGCCATTCTGAGGTCCTGACATCGCCGGAGCCTTCCGTCACTTTGGATGAGTTCGCCGCTGCAAGTCTTCGTTTCACGCTTTACGCATTCGTCGGAGACATCGCAAAAAGCGGAAGAGTCCGTACTGATTTGGCAATGGCGATCCTTGATGCCTTCGAGAGAGCGGACATCGCGATCCCTCGCGGCCAAACGGACATCACTGTCCGTAACATCGACCAGCTACGCGAGATAATCGTCGAAAGCTCCTCGCTTCCGGCCGGGCGAGGTTCGGCCAACGGCAGCAAACAATCTGCAGAGGCAGCCGATGTCCGCCGTACTTAATAGGACGGTAGCTCCCTTGCTGTCGGTATGGATGGTTCCAGTCGCACCCCTTGGCAGGTGCCCACCTCGGCGTGCCGGCTTGCGCTGTCGCCGGCGGATCGTTGCTGCGGAAGAGGTGAACGCGCTCTGGGGTGACGTTATTCCTCCGCGACCGACTTTGGGGCGGCAGTCGCGAACGCAATTCCTGCCCGCCCGCAAAGAACCCCGAGCTGTCGCGGCTCCGGGTTCCTGAGTGCTCGGCCGCAAAGAGCTGCAGCCGTTCACCGACAGACAGATTTCCTTATTCAGGGACTTCGCTGCGCAAGCCACCATTGCCTTGGAGAGCACCCGCCGTGAGCGGCGCTATCGCGAGATGCAGATGGAGCTGGCGCGCGTCAACCGTGTCGCAACGATCGGGCAACTCACCGCCTCGATTACCCATGAGGTCAACCAGCCGCTTGCGGCGGCGATCTGGTGGAGGTCAGGGAAGCGCTTGCCTGCGCTGTGAAGGACATGCCGCTGCTGTTGGTCGGCGATACGGACCCGGCAACGCGCGCAAACCGCGTCGCGGAATTCGAACGCGCCACGCAGCGGCACGCCATGGTACTGTCGCTCCGCGCCGGCGGTGTCGGCTTGAACCTCACCAGCGCTTCGCGCGTCTTTCATTTCGATCGCTGGTGGATCGCGCGGTCGAGAGCCAGGCCGAAGACCGCACGTATCGGATTGGTCAGGATCGGCCAGTGCACATTTATGCCTATCTTTGCAGTGACACGATCGAGGAACGCATTGAAGAAATTCTCTTTGAAAAACGTGTTCTGTTCGCCGATATCGTCGATGGCGTGGAAATGAACACTTTGCGGCGTCTGGACCTTGACGTCCTTCTGAATGCGGTTCGACAAAAGTCGAGTGCATTACACTAAACGTCAGGTATCCCGCGTTGGGTCCGTCGGCGCGTGACCAGCGTGTGACAGAATTAAGATAACCAAAATAATTTTGGGAACCAGTGGATAGCCGTGAAAAAAAACAACTTCTCTGACGCCCCGTTTCGACGGGATTTCATCCGGTTTCACGGCCGCTTTGGAGAACAATTTCGGGATCAAAAACTGCAGTATCGGTCCGGCTAGGGCGTTTTGTGCGCCTCAGTTGGCGTCGTTCCTGCGCAGCGCCGGCAAGCCGATCGTTTCGCACGCTCGGCGCCAATTGCGACGCGGAATTCATCGGCGACGATCATCCGAAGACCGTTGCCGCGAAAAACTACTCTCAGAGCGGGGACGTTCGGGGCCACGGTCGTTCCTCATCATCGGAACGGCACGGTACGGCGACAGGAGATATGCACAATCGCTAAATCACGATGAATACCCTCGTTTGAGAAGCATGCCTGCGGCACGGTCGAACTCGTTGTCTATTGGAACGGCAAAATCGAGCGCATCGGCGTATGCTGCCGGCTTGGTTCGAGGACTACAACGAAGTTCACCCGCACTCAGGCTTGAAATTTCTCTCTCCCAGAGAATTTCTGCGCCTCAGTGCTTAGCAGCACACCAGCACTCTAGATGACAAACGCTGATCTCATTCGCTTTGTGAACGCCTAGGAAGGTGTAAAATGACCAAGTTATTGAGGAATTAACGGATGGATGTAAGCGGACCCACTGGGTGTGGTTCATTCCGCTGCTTAAACATGATTACGAGTGCGCGACTGGTATCAGCATCCTTTGTCGACTTTCAGCGCGGCATTTAAGGTTCATTATCAATTAAAATCTATAATAGACGTGCGCTCCCCTCGTGTATGTCGAACGCTGGCGCGTCAGCACTCGGGGCGCGAAATCTGAACCGAGCAAATCCGATGGCTGACAAAGATTTGCGATGCAGCCTAGTCTAGAACCCGATCCCATTGCGGAGCTTGCCCGGCTGATCGGTCAAGCTGATCCTCACGGGAGCGGTGCGCCCGCCGAGAATCGCTTCCACGAGCAGACCGCCCCGGACGGCCATGATGGACCACCCGTGCTTCCCCTTGCACTGGTCGCTCTGAATGAGTTCGAGCACGCGCACGAGCGTGATGAGCATTACCGCGACGGCGGACCGTGCGACTTCGAGGAGCAATCCTGCCCCCCGGCGAGGGGTACCAGAATGAAGTTCCGCGCACGCGCTTGCGCAACCTGTCCTTTGTGCTGGCGATATGCGGTCTTGCGCTGTTGGGCACGGTCGGCGCAATCGGCTACCGCGACATCTTTGGCGGGTCGGTCATACCGAGCAACGAACCGAGTGAGATCAAGCCCGCGTCTGGCGAGCCGCAAGCCAAAAAGGGCGATAGCGGAAGCCAAATCGGTGCAGCGACGGGCTCAATCGATGAAATGGTCTCGCGCCAAGAGCAGTCCTTCACAGTTGAACCACCGAAACTAACTCAACGCGCGATCTCCACGATTCCGATCGAGACCAGCAGAGGCTCGCCGCCCCGCGGGGCGCGCCAGCGACGACCAGCCTGCCTACTGCCGGTCGGGGGGTGTTGCCGATCCAAGCAATGCGGCGCGTAGCAGTAGCCGCGGATCCTTCTGGGGCTCGTTCGACCGTCGCCACTTCGTCGCCGCGCGCCGGCCAATCGAGTGCAGCAGACGTCACGGTCGCGTCAGACCCCGAGCATTCGGCTGCCGTCCCAAACCCGGCCAACGCGAATAGCACTGCGGTAATCACTCCTGCGGCGTTAGCGAATGCTTATGCGGTTCAAGTTACGTCGGAGCGCAGCGAAAGCCGGGCTCAAGCCTCGTTTCGCGCGTTGCAAGCGAAATATCCCAGCCAGCTTAGCGGGCGCGAACCAATCATTCGCCGCGCCGACCTCGGCGTCGCTGGCATCTACTATCGCGCTCTTGTCGGTCCCTTCGCGTCCGCGGAAAAGGCCGCCAAGTTGTGCAGCGGACTAAAAGCCGCAGGCGGCGATTGTATCATTCAGAAAATTTGACAGCACTGTGCGCATTGGTGCCGCCGCCGAGGGCGGAGAAGGGTACGACGCCGACCGCAGGTTTAAAGAGGGGTGGTGTTCAGCAGCCGCTTCGACACCGTTATTTCGCAACGGAACTGTCCGTTACGCAAGCGCGGGCATTGGATACGAGCGGAACACTGAGGAAGCTGCCGGAACACGAGTGCGCGCGCTGCCGCAGCAAGGCGTGAGACGGCGGACCTTGAGAAGGCTCGCTTGATCGAACAACTCCGACACAGCAACTTGCGAATGCAAGCACAGTCAGAAGAAATTGAGACGTTAGGCAGAGAGACACCTAGTACCCCGCAGTCGCTAACCCTACAGAGCACGGAGAAGCAGCACCCAGACTGGTTTAGAGAGACGAATTGCCACAAACCTTGCCCGTGGAATACGTGTCCATCTCCGCCATCGCGGTGAAAACCACCAGCCAGCTTCCGCTTTTGGCCGGGCTGAATGAGTCGAACAGTAGCGTCGGTTCCTGGAGTAGCCGCGCTCAGCGGTACAATCAGCGAGCAGAACCTTTGCTGCACTGAGTGGCTGGCCGACCGAGAGGGGACTTTCGCGGACGCCGCGGCCAATGCAAGGCGCCGCCTAATCGCGCCGCAAAACCGTTCCCAAGACAGCTGTCCCAGCGCGCAAGCCGCGAGTTTCACGCAGCCGTTACCCGTCGATCTCCACTATGCGCTCGGTCTGCTGGCCGCACGCCGGGCAAGTGAGGACCCGTCGCTCGTATCGGAGGTATCGGAGATTGTATCAGGCTCCGGGCGCTTTGTTAGTGACGTGAGCTTCCCGCAATTCGGGCAGGGTGGTCTGTCGTCTTCGCCAGCTTTGCGGCTTTCGTTGCTGGTTTTGCATGACCCTTTTCTCCGGGCGGCCGCAGCACGCCGGCGATTGTTTAGGTTTAGGCGCGTAGTGCGGTGACCCCCGTTGAAAATCACGGCTGAGTTTCAGGATGTGGCACCGAAGTTTCGGCGCCCGAAACAAGCTTGGTCGCACGGATAGTGAGCTTGGCAACCGCCACCTAATATTGAAGACTATCGCCTTTGGCGTGCTGTGGGCAACCCTTGCAGCTCCTTGAAAACCATGTTTCAGGCTATAGAGAGCGGACCGGCGAAACGCGTCACCGTAACTCGCACGTCGGATCGGTATGTCGTGTTGCGGCGTCACTCAACTGCGTGGCCGCGTGTGCTTCACCGGACGGCGCACGTAACGTTAATCCGAAGCCTCGCTAGACTTAGCTGCTGGAAGGGCTGTTTCTGTCTGTGAGGCAGCTCTCCGATCCAGACGGTGCTGTCTTAGGCCCCAGGCGCGCCTCGCAGGTTCCGCACCGCGCGCTCAGGGTTAAGCGCGAGCCGGCTATTACTTCAAGAAGGGCATGTGATGCGATTGATATCTATCGTTCTTTCATTAACTGCGCTGGGATTTGCGTCTGGAGCAATCGCACAAAGCCCCAGCATTGACAGAAAAATGCCCAGCAACAGAACGCCAAGGGTGAGTATGCGGAGAAAGCACCTTACAGACCTTGCCCGACGGTGGCTTCAATCAACGGCCGCATCGGCGCTCACTTTGGCTTGATTCTCGCCGAATAGATCGCCGCGCCGACGATGGCGAGGATCAGTAGCGTGTAAATAGAAACACCGACGAGCGATATGATCGTGCTCGGCGGCTGTCGCCGCCACTTGCGTTGTTGTCCTCACCCGGTGAGTTGTTATCGGCCACAAGCCACTCCGTTTTCCTAGAACATCGCCGCCTGTGGGGCTCAATTTTGCGCGGCGATGCCCGGGACTGGTCCCTTATGACTGAAAATCTAGGAAATTGGAATTTTCACTGGCTGGCGTTCAAAACGCCGGCTGCGGAGGCACGTGGCCATCCCTGAACATCATAGCCTCAAACGCCGCGCAAGCCAGGATGAAGAAGCCCCGACCGACGAACGATCGGAGCTCGGCTTGCCAAACCATTTGGTGCCGCTATGCGCCTAGATAGCGGGGTCAATGGCTAAGTTCTCGGCAAAGCGTAAAGGCAGGCAATCATTTGCTCCGCGATTTGTCTATCCGCCGAAAGTGCAAATCAAACAAATGCGAGGAAAACTACTTCCAACGTCGCGCGTCTCGTGCCACCGGTTGCCCTCGGTCGGGAAGTGCTCAAGCGCGGCGCAGAGGAGCGGGCCTACGCCAAGACCGGGCCGCCCTTTTTCGACCGCCTGTTTCATTCTGTGTCCCTGCAGGACCATGGCCTCCTCGAGCGCGATCCCAGGAGGCCGCTTCATTCAGCGGAGTACCGGCAAACAGAAGGAAACCGCTAGCACAAAGCCCAGGCCGTGAAAGACCCAGCAGGCGACCTTGCCCGCGATCTGGCGAAACCTCATTGCGCGCGGGATTCTTTAAGCGCCAAAATAAATTGTCGAGTGCCGAGCGGCCTGCGCTGCCCGCATACTTTAAGGACCAAATGAGTGAAGCGCGCTAGTCTCGCGCCGTTATTTCACGTGTTTGATTGCCGAACTCGTCGAGATGCCAAGAGCCGATAAACATATCGATCTTTGTTATTATTTGTTGGTCGGCGCTGGGCGGTCTGCCAGACCTGCGTCGCTGCCGAAGATGCGCGTCGGACTGCAGTTCGAGGAGTGAATTGGAATTTCATAAGTCATGACATCCCCCTTACAATGCACGCCCATATATTCTGTCTCAATAGTGGCCGTGAATTGGCGCAATCTGGAAATCCTGTGGCGGCGGCCAAGGCCGACGCGCAGATATAGGGCGAGTAGAACGCCATTCGCTGTTCGGGCTCACGCCGAAAAAGTATCAGTCAGGGGAAAAGGACGTCACCGGGGCGAAAGATGGGCGGCCCGAACCTGCACAGAAGCCTCCTTCACCGGCGACAATGCGCAAGGAAAATCCGATCAGCGTCCGCCAGGACAGGGCGCCCGGGCTCGGCGGTGAAGGATTTGGGGCTTGTTCGCCATTGGGGCAATACTGCCAAACAAGCCGCGCGGGTACCACGCGTGCTCCCTGTCGCCGCGGTACGGCTACGAAAATCACCTCAAACACCAAAAGGACATTGATCGTGACTACTCAGGATTAGGTCGCCAAAATCCTCCCTTGATATCAAATTCGTTCTTACATCATAGTTGGCCTCATCATTGCTGTAGTTGTGAACTTGGCGTGGATGGGATTTCTCGGATACGGGCTCGTCAGATTGTTTGAAACAACTTTTCTCTAGCCGCCGTCATTGGCATCAAACCCCTACCTTACATCATAGTGCTGCGTACTTCGCAAAAACGGCAGCGGCCTTCTACGGCCGAACGCCAAAGTCACCCTGCTCAGCCACGATTAGCATGAGCGTGCCCGATCGCGATGCCAAGCTGCGCGTCGTGCTGGTGGTGTAGTTCAGCGACAGCTCCTGACCGTTCGCCGGAGGAGCGTACGTCGGGGGTGGCAGAGCCACGAGGAGGCACATTGATCCACTTGCAACAGCGGACCGATAGGCATCGCTCAGAGCTTTGTAGAACTCACCGACCCAGCCAACGTCCCCAACTGCTGGACTGATAGCAATCGGCCGACAACCGCTTCTGGGTCCGCACGTCCCACTCATTGTCGAGGCAAACCTTATTCCAATCAGCGTCGCGGTACTGGTTAGCATTATGGCCGCGCATGATCTCGTCCGCGATTTTCATACAGCTTTCATAGGTCCTGAGGGGCGCAGAACATTCTGCAGTGACCCGATAGCCGGCTGTCCGCATGCACGTTTCGATATTCTCGGCGTGTTTCTGCAGGTTTGCTGCTCGGTCTGCCCAATTCTGAGCGCCCTTGTTGGGCGGAGACGGAAATAAGCGCTGCGCTTCAAGTTCACAGCGCGCTAGCTCGCTGCCGACATCGGCGACCGCCGGCGTAGGGTCTAATAATAGTAGAAAGATCCCTATGAGTGCCATCTCGATTTTCAGCATGGCCGCTAGTCCCGGCTTGGCGCGGCGATTTTAACTCCCACCGGCTTTGGCTCACCACAATTTGGTAGTTGAGCTTCGGCTGTCGCTAGAGCCCCGCGGCTAGCCAATGCGGTCCCTCATGCGGACCGTCGTGACGAGCCGGTTCCCAGTTCTACCAGTAAGAGACGCGCGCGCAACGCGCCTGGCGTTACGATGTAACGAGGCGTGTTCAGGCAGCAGGTAGTTATCTTTCAGACCCGGTTTCGTCACACCTCTGACCGCCCGAACCGCGCTCGGCCAATGTCGAAGCCGCCGCGCATTTCGGCCGCGGCATTCGACCTCGGCGCCCAACACCCTGCCGGAAAGCGCCGCGCGCGGGACGAGCGGGAGCTCGCGCTGCAAGTGGCCCGGATCGCTCCGCTACAGAACAGCCAGGGACATGGCTCTTCGGAGACCGAGCACGTCGCAGCCCGCCGCCTGCGCGCTCGCAATCAGCCGGCGGGTCGCAGCGGATACGCATGCGCATTTCTGGGCATTGTTCGCCCTGACGCTGGCTACTATCGTGCGGGGAGCGCTGCGGCTGGCGCGCGATTTCGCCATGCGTCTGCAAGACCCGGAGCTGGTGGCGTATGGGCACGGCAATCTCGGCCTCACTGAGCTCTGGTTCGGCGAGTATGGGGAGGCACGCACTCGATCTCGAGCGGGCGCTCGCGCTCTACGATCCGAATTGGAGCCACGCCGCAACCTTCCGAGCCGGGATGCACTTCCATATCTATCGCGCCATGCTTGGGCGCGTTCTCTGGCATCTCGGCTACCCCGACCGGGCGTTGCACATGGTTCGGCAGGCGATCGCAGCCGCCGATGAGAGCGGGCATCCGTTCACCCTGACCGATGTTTTCCAATGGGAGCCTTAGCGCCTACTACGATGGCGGCAAGTTTGGCGATAGATGCATTTCCCGAGTACAGAGTTGATGGTTACCACTCGCTCTTTGAGAGTGAAGTGGGGCAGTACAAAGCTATTCTCTAAAAAATGACCACCTCGAACATATAGGTGCGACAACATGCGGGAAATTCTTCACCTCACTTTAAAGAGAGAGTATTTTGCACAAATCGCTAATAAACAAAAGCGCGTGGAGTATCGAGAGCAAAAGCCTTTTTGGCGCAAACGATTGGAAGGACGAAAATTTAAGACGATACTTTTCCGCAACAGTTATACGAAAGACGCGCCGGAAATGCTCGTAGAATTTCGCGGACTGCGTCGTTGTGGAAAAAGTCGAGACGCCTACTATGCCATCCGGCTCGGACGCATATTGCAAATCAGACGGTGGCCTATCGGATCGAAATAGCTACTGCTAAGATCGACGCTCTGGTGCAGCGGGGCTGCGTTGAACCAAATAACCGCGATGATCTGGCCGCCATCGGGAAAGCGGCGACGGCATTTATTTCCGATGCCCGGAATGTAATGATGGACCGGCTTCCGTAAGCGAAAGGCGAGGCCGAGGTCCGCGACATCCATATTCTTGTGAAGTAACGCCGTTACGGCGAGGACACGATAAAGAGGTGACCTCGTAACAATTTCGATCTTATGTTCTCTTGGAAGGTAGTGCTGCTCGCCGATCACATGATGGCGGACCGCGCCACGCTGACGACGCGACCAGACGTAGCGGTGAATATTGCGAGGTTGCCGGTGCTATTGGGCAAGCGTACCGGGTAGCAGGATCGAGGAGACAATGCCGCGATATGCGCCCAGAAACATGGACGAGCTGCGAACGTGTCTTGGCAGCTGTCCGGCTTACATGGCGGTAGAGGTTGAACGCTACCTTCCGATGTCTGCGACCATCTGAACCGAACTTCGTGCACTCTCCGTGTGGCCACCTGGCTTGGTCTTGATCGTAAGCACTGACTCCGACCCGCGGTTTAGCGTGGTGAAGGTGGAGCGTCGCTGACGACGTGACTTCACCAGGAAGGCAAGCCTTCGGTTCACTATCATCACCATCGACGTCGTGGAGGTGATCCCTGACATTGGAGCGGGCGAAAGGTTGGTGCCGTCGGCCAGCTACCGCGCCAAAGCAATCACGGAATCAGCCGCTCGGCAACGCAGAATTCGCGTACACGGATCGATCTTCGTATGCCATGCGCAGGGGCGCGCTGCCGCTGGCTTCTTGGCTTTCGGCTTCCCGGAACCCCTGAAAAAGTCACGCGCCGCTCAAGTGATGGGCGAAGTGGTGGCCGACACAAGCGACGGCGAATGACTGCGGATGGACTACTGCCGGCGTTAACGCGGGATCGTCTGCACCGTAATGTTGGTATAGGGGTCGATGACCAGAATACGATCGGGCTGGTAGACATACCGATAGGTCGGCATCGCTACCGGCCCCGCCACCGCCGTTGTTGCCCCGAGCACGGGCGCGGCCGGGACCGCCGGCTGCACCGCGGGCGCGAGGGCCGCCGGCGTCGCCACGTCATAGAGGCGCGGGCCGCGCTTCAGTTCGTCATAGACCGGTGCCGCGGCCACGACGCCCGGCCGCACCGTCGTGGTGCGAGTGACCGTCGTCGAGTGTCGGTAGTGGCGTCTCACCACCGGCGCGACGATCGGCACTTCGACCACACGCTGCCACGCCGAGCCGTTGTCGAATTGAATGATCATGCCGTCGGGCGAGTAGAACGCGCCCTCGTTCCAGGCTGCCACCCAGATGTGACCCGGATAGTCGATCCAGCCACGCGATAGAACGCCGGCTTCGTTCACGAAGTTCATCTCCCAATCGGCCTGCGTCAAATAGGCTAACGCCGGCGGCGCGGCGAGGCACAGTCTCACGCACTGGAACTGACCCGTGAGATTAAGAACTTGCGCGGATGCGCTAGTCAGCCCCGCCGCCAGCACTGTCGCAGCGCCAACAAGCGTCATCAATCTCGCTTTCGCCATAATAACCTCCATACCCCCCGCTTCCTGTGTGAGCTTTATTCCGCAGCGAGCGGCAAAAAGGTCCCGCAACAATCGAGACGATAGTAGAGGCGCGTCGTCACACTCCATTGTCACGAACGGCTAACAAACTATACGTTGAGATAGGAACCGGAGTGGGGGTACGCTGCGGACGAATGGCGGCGCTTGGCCCCCGAACTCCACCGGCTTCGCCTATCGACGCCGCTCGACCGCGCGCCTCTCGCCGCCTACTGCATGGCCTGTCAGCGATGGCGTGAGGCGGAGGAGGCGCTGGCTCGGGTGCGCGAGCGCGATGCGGTGACAAAGGGCCTGCTGGTGCGGGGCGGCGGACGGCAATCCCCGCATCAACCCGCTGACGCGGATGCGCTTCGCTGGCGAGTTCGGCATGACGCCAACCGCGCGGGCGCGCGTTGCCGCTGGGCCGTCAGGCGGGGCTGCGAACGGCGGCAAGTTCGCAAGGCTGCTCGCCGATGGCGGTTTGACAGGTTAGAAGCGGGCCAGGATGTAGGCGCGTCATCGCTGCGTTTGGGCCGGATCTCGATGGCGGCATATCAATTCCGGCGGCAAGCCGACCTTGGCACGCAAGTATCGCGAAAGCGTATGTGGCCGCAGTCGA
This sequence comes from uncultured Pseudomonadota bacterium, assembly GCA_963817285.1. Lineage (GTDB taxonomy): Bacteria > Pseudomonadota > Gammaproteobacteria > Natronospirales > REEB76 > DASUBN01. Next base: position 85,916 of record CAWFOE010000020.1, read on the forward strand.
AGACACCCACCCAGGAAAAATCCCGACCCGGATCGAATGGCAAAATAGCCGATGACACATCGTTCTCTAGATAGCTCGCGTAACGCTGTTACCGCTCCGAGTGACGTCGTAACGCCTTAGCCTATTGGAACACGCCGCAGGGCTGCGCAGCCCAACGAGAGAGGCGGGTTTGGGGCTCTAAGCCACCTGGCAAGGCAGATCGCCACACGACCGTCGAGCCCTCACGCTGGCTTGGGAGCGCTGGCGGCCGACGATCTAGGGCCTGCGTTACGCCGTAACGGTTCGGATGCTGAACTCGGGAAAATGGACGAAATCGATCAAAACGAGTGATGCAACTAGAAATGCGCGCGCGTGCGCGCGCGTCATGGGCTCTTACTGGAAGAACCGTGGCATGACTTTGACATCTGACCAGACATCGCCAAGCCGTCGCAAGAGCCGGCCCCTTTCGGAGCCAAGACTTGGGCCGGCGGCTGCTGCCAGGCCAGTACAGGTCCGAAGACGGAAGCCGGTCGCACTCGTATTGCTGAGGCCCAGCGCCAACGCTGGCGTGCCTACCAAGCGAAGGCTTTGAGGGTTAGTTCCGTTACGTCGTAACGTCCTGGCAGAAGAAAAGAATGCCTCGGCGTGGTAGGCGGCGGGCTCGTCCATGCGGCTGCCGCTACGCGACGATGCCTCGGCCGTTTCCAGCTGCTGGCGGCGAAGCCGCTGAGAAGTGGTAGGGTTTCACCGACTTTGCGTGCTGCGTCTCCCGGCGCGATTACACGCTCGATAATCTTGCAGTGATTTTTTGCTTCGGGCTTCAGCGAGGCTCGGCCGCCGCAGTTCGGCATCGCGCAGTGCTTCGACTCCGAAAAGGAGGCGCCCCCGTTTTGGGCCATCGATTGGCCGAAAGAGCGCCGGGGTGCTCGCGGGCGGTTGACCATCAACATTCCTGTACGCTGGGGTTATAGCCTCTGACACCATTAAACAGCGCTCCGGTATCGTGAGTTCGAGCTCCTCGTGCCGGTTTAGGACTTGCTCTGCCGAATTGGCCCGGCGCACTACAATGCGCTGCTGCGGCAACACCAGGGGGCGAGCGTGGTCGCGGTCGTCAATGGCTACCCGATCCGCACGGTCGTCTCCCATCAGCCTCGGCACGTAACGCTACACGGAATCATCCCCCGACGCAGTCCAAGGACTTCTGGCCGCTTTCGTACAGAGCCTAGCGACCTGTTTCGATTGTGAAGCCGACCGTCGAACCCGACCGCGCGGGAGATGTCATCTTGACCTTGATGACCTTTAGGAAATGCAAACGGCTCGGATAGCGCTCTAGAAGCTCGATTTGGGCATTCCAAGGAATTACCTCGCAACCGTTCGTACCCACCTCCGTTGGACTAGAAGCAAACACCCCGGCGATAAGTATCGCGGCGAGTGCCTCCCGATCCGCGCAAAAACGTTATTACCGGCTGGTCACGCAATTCGAGCTAATGGGCGGCTCGTTCGATCGCGCGCGCTCCGGCATCACCGATGCAATCGGATATTGCGCGGTCGGCCTGAGAAGCACGAACAGAACGAAATACCTGTGTTGCCGGTGTCTAAGTCCTCCGACAATGGCAATGCGGCTAGAGAACAGCATCGCTAAGATTGCCGCCACGCTGGAGGGCGAGCGCCGACGAGAAGAACATGAAAACTGCTGAAGACATTGCGGGGACGCGCGATCGTCATTCTCGCCGTGGCGGCGCGAGCGTCGGTTAAGGGTAGCGTTTACCCCTGCTGAGCAGTCGGCCTGAATTAGGTTGTCCGTGAGTATCGCTTCGGGTTCTCACGGATAGCGGCGTCGGGGCCGGCGCGACCGCTACAGTTTTGTTCAGCGTCCGAGCAGAGGACGTATTCTTACTGCGGGAGCCTCGGCGAGCGCGGCAGCGTTGTTCGGACGCTGCGACGTCGAGGTCATGGCATACTCCCTAGTGGGCGGCGGATCCGCGGCAACTATGATCTGGCTAGGGCCGCCGTCGGATTTCCCCGTCGATGGTGTCTCTAACTACGCAACGGACATCCCCAATAAGCTCCCCCAGACAGCTTGCCGACTGCTTGTAGCTCCTTGAAACCATGTTTTAGCCAAGAGAGCGGACGGTCGAAACGCGGCGCCGTCCAGCGCATCGGATCGGTACGTTCCGGTGTTACGGAGCCGACGTCAGCACGACAGCCGCTGCAGCGCCTCACGCCAGCAATGGTTTCTGGCAACCTCACTTGCCCACCCCTGGGTCTGCTGCTGTAGAAGACTCCGCCTTGCCCGACGCGTCGGACGATTGGTTCGCCGCTAAGGATGCTCGAGCTTTCGCCAAAAGCGCCCAAGAGACCGCCATTTGCTCCCAAGTGTGTTTTTGGATTTCGTTAGGAGAGGTCTCCGCTTTGCGCTGGCAATCATTTGCGTTGGCCAAATATGTCTCGTGCTTAGCAAGGTGAATAGATTCCAAACGTGGCATGGGCACCCCGTGTAATGTACGCGCGGCCAGAAGGTGTTCAGCACATGGCGGCGCGTCCCCACAGGAAAGCTCTCGCGATCCACGGCGATTAGACGAGGAAACTCCGATGGCGAAGCCGCCATCAACACGCCCCTCGGTGCGACGCGCTTGTCACCGAGCGCGTCTGCGAGCGTTCCGGTCCTGATTCAGAAATCGATCTTCGATTTCCGTATAGACGGTGTGTAGCCACTGCTCCGCGCGATCGGCCCGCTCTTGATGGGCCGCGACCTCGGCCTCAAGCTCCGCAATCCGATCTTCGGCCGCGCGCAGTTGGTGCGACAGCTTCTGCGCCATATCGATGGCGTGCCTGCTATTCCCCTCAGCAACGTCGGCGGCCTTGTTAAGAAGCTGTAGGATTGTTTGGCCGGCTTTATCGAGTTGATCGTTATTGCCCGCCGGGGCGCTCTTGCCACCTCGCCCAAACGGGATGACGTCCGGCTCTGTCCCTGCGTTGTTTCGCTGACCGTGCAACATTTGCCCTCTCCCTTTCCCGGACCAGCCGGTACTATAACGCCGATTACCCGTTGGTTTGTGTCAGACGCAGTCTCGGGATTTTTTCTTTGCGGCATGTGGCACGAAAGCAACGTTCACACTGACATCCAACAACGAACTGCGGAAGTGCAGCAGATTGCGCCGGTCGCGTGGATCGGATCATGGGGTCGAAACGCGTCACCGTAACTCGCACGTCGGATCGGTATGTCCCGTTGCGGCGTTACTCAACTGCGCGGCCGCGTTGACCGGCCACACATTGGGTCGGTAAACCCAAGGCTCAATCAATGAGCCGAGGAGGTTCGGGCTGATAGACCCGCCCTACCAAGGCATTGCGTGAAACGCGTCACGCGAGAATGTAACAGCGCAACGCAAATCCGAGGCGTCGGCAAAAAGGACGCCACATAACGAATGCAACTAGAACTCGGCCTAAAAGACCAAGTCCGGCGGCGGCGCCGAAATCCGCCAGGAACCGCTAAAAAGTAATTCTCTATTCAATGGGATACTGGCAGAAGCGGAAGCTTCTTTGGGACGGAGGACCATTTTAGGTTCTTGGTTGCGGATGCCGCTCAGTCGCATTGGCGTGTGTCCGTCTTCAAATGGTTTGGGACAATCTGAGCTGTTTAGGGACGGAGGCTCTGGCTCGTTTGGGTTAGAGTTTAGGCGGCTTTCAACTGATGTTGCAATCGTCGCAGTTTGATGGTGTCGCTTTTGATCCTTTCTCGTTCCAGAAGGATGGTCTGGCCTCTGCCGAAGTAGACGTCGGCCGGTGTCAGGTTCTGTAGGCTTTCATGGTAACGCCTGTGATTGTAGTGCTCGACGAAGCGCGCGATCTGGGCTTCGAGATCACCGGGCAGATAATAGTTCTTCGAGCAGAATGCGGTTCTTGAGCGTCTGGTGCCAGCGCTCGATCTTGCCCTGGGTCTGCGGATGGCAAGGGGCGCCGCGAACATGCGCGATGCCACGGTCCTTCAGCCATTCGGCAAGATCGCTCGAGATGTAGCTCGATCCGTTATCGCTGAGCAGTCGTGGTTTGTGCACGACCTTGGCGCTGTCGCAGCCTGAGGCCACCAACGCCAGCTCAAGTGTTTCGGTGACATCGTCGGCACGCATCGTCGTGCACAGCTTCCAGGCGATGATGTAACGCGAGTAGTCATCGAGGATGGTGGAGAGGTAGTACCAGCCCCAGCCGATGACCTTGAGATAGGTGAAGTCGGTCTGCCAGAGCTGGTTGGGCGCCGTCGTCTTGTCCCTGAACTCGTCGGCGGCCTTGATGATGATGAAGGCTGGGCTGCCGATCAGGTCATGAGCCTTCAGTAGCCGATAGACCGATGATTCCGAGACGTAATAGCTGTTGGTGTCGGTGAACCTGGTCGCCAACTCGCGTGGGCTGAGCTCTGGCTGCTCAAACGCCATCATGACAACGCGCTGCCGGATGTCGTCGGGAATGCGGTTCCAGACCCGATCAGGCTTCGACGGCTTGTCTTCGAGAGCTTCAAGCCCACCCGATCGAAACCGGTCATACCAGCGATAGAACGTCGACGGCTTGATCCCGAGCATCTGCAGCGTTCGCCGAGCCGGCAGATGCGATTGCTCGACGAGGCCGATGATCTCAAGCTTCTCAGATGCGAGGAGCCTCATGTTTGGTCTCCCCATCCCCGATCATGCTTTTTTTGAGCAGCCGCAATTCGAGTGCCTGCTCGGCGACAACTTCTTTCAAGTCCTGCGCCTCGCGCCTGAGCTGCTTGACCTCATCGGTCGTCGCGGCCCG
>CAWFOE010000021.1:0-21355 GCA_963817285.1 uncultured Pseudomonadota bacterium
AGGGTCGCGGTCAACTGGCGCCGGTGACGTCCGAGACTTCCAAGGCCTGGGTGGGCATCCAGGTGATGCTTCCAGCAAGGTCATGCAGCGTGTTCGCTGCGGGTCACCAGCAGGGCCTGTAAGCCCAGCTCCGTCATGAGCTTGCTGCCCTTGGCGATGATGGCGGCTTCGTCGGGGCACTCGCCCACCACCGCCTTCAGCTCCGCCATATTGGGCGTGATGACAGTGGCACCCTTGTACTTGGCGAAATCCCGACCCTTGGCGGTCGACCACACAGGCAGTTGCTTTGCCGGCAGCGCGCGCTGCGCTGATGAGTTCCTGCACCGCCGAGAGGCTGCCCTTGCCGTAATCCGAGAGCACCACCACCTGGGTGTCTTTGAGTTCGGCCTTGAACGAAGGCAGTAGCGGCGCGCCATCGAAGGCGCCGAAAGCTTCCTCGAAATCCAGACGAGTGAGCTGCTGGTGCGGAGAGAGGACCCTGAGTTTCGTGATGGTGGAAGCGTGCTTCAAACGGGTGAAGCGGCAGCGTACCCCGCGCTTCTCCATGCTGGCCGCGAGGGTGTCGGCGATGGCGTCGTCGCCGAGCACGCTGCAATGCACACCCAGGCTTGCCAGGTTCACTGCCACGTTGCCGGCACCGCCGGGACGCTTCGGTATCACGCACGTGTACCACACGGGTACCGGCGCCTCAGGTGAGATGCGGGTGGCGCCGAACCAGTAACGGTCCAGCATCACATCGCCCGCCACCAACACGCGCACAAGGTCGAATTGCGGGACACGACCCATATCAACCCGGAAACACCGTGGAAAGCCGCCCGGCATCATAACATGAAGGCGTCGCCGGCCTGTACCGGACACCTCTCCAGCATTTAAACTGGCGCCATGCGAAAACACACGCAGCACGCATGAAGCGCGCTCTGTTCAAACCCCGTTATTGGCCCACCTGGGGCCTCCTGCTGGGCTTCATGCGCGTGGCTATCCTGCTACCCCCGGGACAGCAGCTCATGATCGGCCGCGTCCTGGGGCAAGCGCTACGCCTCGTGGCCAAGCGCCGCTGGGGCGATTGATCGCCCTCGTGAGCCTGGAGCGCTGCTTCCCGGAGCTGGACGACACCGCGCGCCAGGATCTGGCACGGCGGCACTTCGACTCCCTGGGGATGGCCTTCATGGGGTTCGGTCTCTGCTGGTGGGCCAGCGCCAAGCGGTTGGAGAGCTGGGGCACTATCGAGGGCCTGGACATGTCAAGAGCGCGCGCGGTGGCCGTGGTGATTCTGTCAGTGCGCACTTCACCACTCTGGAAGAGTGAGCGGCCGGCTGCGGCTTGCACACCGCCTGCATCATGTATCGGCCCATCCAGAACCCGGTGATCGAAGACGTGATGAGCCGCGAGCGGCATCGACGGGCTATCCCCCCGAAGTCAGCTATTGAGGAGCCTCCTGGAAGGCCGTCCGGTTTGGTATGCCACGGACCAGGGCTATCGCGGCAAAGACAGCCGCATGGTGCCCTTCTTCGGCATCCCCGCCCCCACCAACATCGTGTTGTCGCGTCGCGCGTACCAGCGGCGCACGGGTGCCGCTTCGCGAAGCGCCTACCCGGCACCCAGGGCTACCATCACCTTGTCGCGGGCTACGGACGATCCGGAAGCCGATGCGCTGCGCATCAACAAGTGGCTGAAGGCTGCATCCGCCAGGCACCCGAGCAATACCTCTGGACTACTGCTTCAAGGTGGTACCGCGGGATTGATCCAATTCTCCCGCTTCACTGCATTCTGATCCGGAGAACATCACGATGGGCGCGCGTACTCGTACGCCGGGAACTGGGGAATGGGCTCGCTCAGATGGACCTGGCACCTGCTGGAAGTTCTTCAAGAAGTGGGCCACGAAGTCGTATATGCCATCCGCGACTCGCGCTCGAACGTCTGCTGGGAGAGGAGTTCAAGTACTACCAAGCGCCTACCCAGATACGGTGAGTGAGAGCCTACCCTTGCCAACTTCGCCGACGTGCTCATCAACCTGGGATATGGGAAAGCCCATGCGCAGCTGCCCGGGTGCGGGCTTGGCGCAATCTGATGGATCAGGTGAAACCCCGACATGGCCGCGCCGCGCCCATGCACCGGGCGCCCTGCGGCTGCCCGTGGCACCGACATACGCACCCTGGCCGGTGGGCATCGGCTTCCTACTCCTCCGCCATTGAGCCCTTTGCCCAAGCTGCGCACCTGGAACACCGATGCCGTACCGGAAGCGGATGCGCGCGCGGGAAGAGATGGTGTTGGCGGGCATGAACCAGGGCCTGGCCACCGGTATCCAGCATCGTGTGTCTTATAACGAGATTGACGCCTGCGAGCTCTATACCTACCCTGAACTGGATGAATACGGCCCTGTGGTGCAACGTCACCTATCTCGTACTTTCGAGGGAGCCACCGGTCAGTGTGATGGCCGACATCTCCGCCGGCAAACGCATCTTTGCCTACCTGGATGCCTTCAAACCCATCCCCATGGTGCTGAAAGCCCTGGCAGCCACGGGCCAGCCGGTGTTGGTCTTCATGTCCTCATTTGGCACGGAAAGAGCTACGCACGGAACCGCTGGCAGTAACCTGATACGCTCATGGATCGCCCCTACGTTCACCGAGGCGACGGCTCAATGCGTATTGGTGTGACGCATGGCGGGCATAGCATCGTCGCCAGTTTCTTGCAGGCGGGCAAACCACAGCTCTGCATGCCATCGGTATTCCCAGAACGCATCACCACCGAGGTGGTCGGCATGGGCGTATGGGCTCATGTCCCGCATGCAGCCCGAGGATATTCGCTCGCACGCGCCTGCTCAATGAACCGGGTTTCGCCGCCCAGGTGTGTGTGGCGCTCGCTATGCGCCTTACACCATGCAGGCGGCGTTAGATGGTGCTTTACGTTCCATCGAGGCCCTGGCCAAACTGCGGACCTGAATAGGCGCCGCTCTTTCAGCGGGTGCAGGGGTTCAGTCGTCCCCGCAATGTCCTCGTCTTTATCCTTGCCCCGCGCTTCTTCTTATCCTTGCACTCGACCTGGCGCGGCCGAGTTCCTTCATTGTTCATGTTCGTCATGACTGGTTCGCCGGGGCACTCTGTTCCTCGGGTTGGCGAGCTTGCTGTCCCGCAGCTTCTGCTTGGCGCGCCTGCATGTGTTCCTGGCGGCGCTCCCGAGGGGTCTTGGCCTCTTCTTTGGCAGCACTCCATCTTATGGCCTTCACCGCTGGAGGTTTCGTCGTCCTGCGACCTGCTGATGCGCTTTTCCATACGTTGTTGGCGCTGGGGTATGGATCTGTTGACGGTTCTCGTCGTCCCGGGCCTTCGAGCCTGCCGCCGCAGGGCGCGGGGCGGCGTGGTGCGACGCTCCGGCGGAGCGTCGCACCACGCCGCCCCGCGCCCTGCGGCACATGGCCTTGCCAGACAAGCTCAAGGCCCGGGACGACAAGAACCGTCAACAGATCCATACCCAGCGCCAACAACGTAGGCAGCAGGTATTGGAAAAGCGCCGTCAGCAGGTCGCGGACAAAGCGAAACCTCCAGCGGTGAAGGCTGATCAGATCAAGCCGAGTGCTGCCAAAGAAGAGGCCAAGACCCCTCGGGAGCGCCGCCAGGAACGCATGCAGGAGCGGCGCCAACAGAAGTCTGCCGAAGCTGCGGGACAGCAAGCTCGCCAACCCGAGGAACAGAGTGCCCCGGCCAACCGTGGTGAGCAAAGACGTGAACAGATGAAGGAACGGCGCCAGCAGCGCCAGGCAGAGAAGTCGGAGGCGGGTAAAGCTGCCGTCAGTGCTCAGCCTGAGCAGAAAGGTAAAGATGCGAAAGAGGCATGCAAGGATAAAAAGAAGAAGCGCAGGGGCAAGGATAAAGACAAGGACAAGTGCGGGGACGACTGAACCCCTGCACCCGCTGAAAGAGCGGCGCCTATTCAGGTCCGCAGTTTGGCCAGGGCCTCGATGGAACGTAAAGCACCATCTAACGCCGCCTGCATGGTGTAAGGCGCATAGCGAGCGCCACACACTTTCGCCTGGGCGGCGAAACCCGGTTCATTGAGCAGGCGTGCGAGCTGTACGGGGATCTCCTCGGGCTGCATGCGGGACATGAGCCCTGCGCCCATGCCGACCACTTTCTCGGTGGTGATGCGTTCTGGGAATACCGATGGCATGCAGAGCTGTGGTTTGCCCGCCTGCAAGAAACTGGCGACGATGTTATGCCCGCCATGGTTCACGCCGATATCGCATTGAGCCGTCGCCTCGGTGACGTTGAGGGGGCGATCCGTGAGTAGTAGGTTACTGCCGGCGTATTGCGTGCGTAGTTCTTCCGGTGGATGGGGCATGAAGACCAACACCGGCTGGCCCGTGGCTGCCAGGGCTTTCAGCACCATGGGGATGGGTTTGAAGGCATCCAGGTAGGCGAAGATGCGTTTGCCGGCGACCTTGGGCCATACCGGCGCTTCACCGGTGGCTCCCTGGAAGTTACCGAGATAGGTGACGTTGTCCCGCGGGCCGTATTCATCCAGTTCAGGGTAGGTATAGAGCTCGCAGGCGTCGATCTCGTTATAGAGCGCGCCGATGCTCGATACCCGTGGCGCGCCGATGGCGGCCAGGCCCTGGTTCATGCCCGCCAACACCATCTCTTCCCGCGCGCGCATCCGTTCCGGTACGGCATCGGTGTTCCAGGTGCGCAGCTTGGGCAAAGGGCTCATGGCAGAGGGGTGCAGGAAGCCGATGCCCACGGCCAGGGTGCGTATGCCGGTGCCACGGGCAGCCAGCAGGGCGCCCGGTGCATGGGCGCAGCGCACGATGTCGGGTTTCACCTGATCCATCAGATTGCGCCAAGCCCGCACCCGGGCAGCTACGGCATTGGCTTTCCCATATCCCAGGTTGATGAGCACGTCGGCGAAGGTCATGGGCGAGGGTAGGCTCTCACTCACCGGTATGACCTGGGTAGGCGCTTGGTAGATACTTGAACTTGTCTCCCAGCAGACGTTCAGCGTGGCCCAAGTCGCGGATGGCATATACGACTTCGTGGCCGGCTTTCTTGAAGAACTTGCCAGCAGGTGCCAGGGTCTCCATGTAAGCGAGCCCATTCCCCAGTTCCCAGCATACGAGTACGCGCGCCATCGTGATGTTCTCCGGATCAGATGCAGAGTGAAGCGGACTGGATCAATCCCGCGGTACCACCTTGAAGCGGTCGTGTATCCAGAGGTATTGCTCGGGTGCCTGGCGGATGCAGCCTTCCAGCCACTTGTTGATGCGCAGCGCATCGGCTTCCGGATCGTCCGAGGGAAAATCCTTCAACACCGGGCCTAAGGTGAGATGGTAGCCCTGGGTGCCGGGTAGGCGCTTGGCGAAGAAGGGCACCACCGGCGCACCGCTGGTGCGCGCGAGGCGGGAGATGACCGTGTTGGTAGGGGCGGGGATGCCGAAGAACGGCACCATCTCGCTGTTCTTGCCCCGGTAGCCCTGGTCCATGGCGTACCACACGGGCCGGCCTTCCTTCAGGCTCTTCAAGAGCTGGCGCACTTCGTTGCGCTGGATGGCCCGGTCGAAGTGCCGCACGCGGCTCTGCAGCATCACTTCCTCGATGACCGGGTTGGCGATGGGCCGGTACATGAGGTGCAGGTCCGTGTGCAGGCCGAGCAGGCGTCCGCAGATCTCCAGGGTGGTGAAATGTGCACTTAACAGAATCACGCCGTTGCCTTGGGCGCGCGCCGTCTTGAGATGCTCCAGCCCTCGATGGTGCCCCAGCTCTCCAACCGCTTGGCGCTGGCCCACCAGCACAGGCCGAACTCCATGAAGGCTATGCCTAAGGAATCGAAGTGCTGCCGCGCCAGTCGCTCGCGCGCCGCCGCGTCCAGTTCCGGGAAGCAACGCTCCAGGTTCACGAGGGCGATGCGCCAGCGGCGCTTGGCCACCAGCCGCAACACCCGGCCCATGCCGCGGCCGATGACCAGTTGCGCCCGGAACGGCAGCAGCGTGCCCGCGCGCATGAACCCCAGCAGCAGCCAGGTGGGCCAGTAACGGGGCTTTAGGAGTGCGCGGTTCATGTGTGGCGCATGTGCTTGTACATGCCGCCAGTGTAACGGCGGACTTGCGTCCGGTACAGGGCGCGCCAGCCTGCATGCTATGATGCCGTGCAGTTTTTCACGGCATTTCCGGGGTCTGCATGCAGGTCAGCGTTCCGCAATTCGACCGAGTGCGCGTACTGGTGGCGGGGGACGTGATGCTGGACCGTTACTGGTTCGGCGCGACCCAGCGCATCTCTCCCGAGGCGCCGGTGCCCGTGGTGCACGTGCGCGATAGTGATGACCGCCCGGGCGGCGCTGGAAACGTGGCTGTAAATCTGACCAGTCTAGGCGCGCAGTGCAGCGGTGCTTGGTATTATTGGCGATGATATTATCGCCAATAGCCTTAGCGGATGGCTTACAAAAGCGTGGGGTGCGTATCGCTTATTCGTCTGAAAGACGCTTACTACTATTACCAAATTGCGTGTCTTGTCTCGTCATCAGCAACTCATCCGCCTTGATTTCGAGGAATCGTTTGGTAATTTCGTGGCTCTTCTTTATTGCCGCAATTTAAGGAAGAGGTGGCGGAAGCCCAGGTGGTGATTCTTTCGGATTACGGCAAGGGCAGTCTCTCGGCAGTGCAGGAACTCATCAGCGCGGCGCGAGCCGCCGGCAAACCCGTGCTGGTGGATCCCAAGGGGCGGGATTTCGCAAAGTACAAGGGCGCCACCGTCATCACGCCCAACATGGCGGAACTGGAGGCAGTGGTGGGCGAGTGCCCCGATGAGGCCGCCATCATCACCAAGGGCAGCAAGCTCATGACGGAGCTCGGCCTGAAGGCCCTATTGGTGACCCGCAGCGAACACGGCATGACGCTTCTGGAAGCCGGCAAGCCGGCGCTGCATCTGCCCACCCAGGCCCTGGAAGTCTCGGACGTCACCGGCGCCGGCGACACCGTCATCGCGGTGCTGGCGGCGGGTTTGGGCGCGGGTCTCGATTTCGCCGCCGCCGCCGCACTCGCGAACCTCGGCGGCCGGCATCGTGGTGGGCAAGCTGGGTGCAGCCACGGTCAGCTCCACGACGGAGCTGCGGCTCGCGGCCCACAGTCGCAGCGGCAGCGGCGTGCTAACGAGGCGGCCGTCGCCGATGCGGTGGTCCACGCCAGGAGCCAGGGCGAACGCATCATCATGACCAACGGAGTGTTCGACATCCTGCACGCCGGCCACGTCACCTACCTGGAAGCCGCCCGCCGTCTGGGCGATCGGCTGATCGTCGCGGTGAACGACGACGCCTCAGTGAAGCGCCTCAAGGGTGAGAGCCGGCCGGTGAACAGCCTCGAGAACCGCATGAAGGTGCTCTCGGCACTCTCCTGCGTGGACTGGGTGACGCCTTTCTCCGAGGACACCCCGGAGCGCCTCATCTGCAAGCTCCTGCCGGATGTGCTGGTGAAGGGCGGCGACTACAAGGCTGAGGACGTGGCCGGGTATGGCTGCGTCACCAAGAACGGCGGCGCAGGTGACGCATCCTGCCCTTCGTGGAGGGCCTCTCCACCACCAACGTCATCAATGCGATCAAGAAGAAGCCCTAGAGTCTCCGTGCGATTCCTCTATACCCTCGTCCTGCTGCTGCTCTGCGCCCATCGCTTTCGTCTGGTTCGCCTGGCGTAGCCTTAGGCAGACGGGCCAGATGGACAGCCTGGGCGAGCGCCTTGGCAGCTCTCCCTTCATGCAGCCCGGTGTCGCCATCTGGGTGCACGGCGCTTCGGTGGGAGAGATCCGCGCCGCCGCGCCACTGGTGCAGGCCCTGCATCGCAACCATCCGGACCGACCCATCCTGGTCACCACCTTCACCGCCACCGGCCGCCGCCATGCCCGGCAGCTGTTCGGCGACAAGGTGATGGTCTCGCTCATGCCCTACGACCTGCCGTTCTTCGTCAGCCGCTGGCTCAACTGCACCAAGCCCGCTGTCGCCATCATCATGGAGACGGAGATCTGGCCCAACCTCTATGCCGCCTGCGCGAAGCGCGGCATCCCGTTGCTCTTGGTGAGCGCGCGCATGTCGGCCCGGGCTTTCGAGCGCTACTCCCGTTGGAGCTTCCGCAGCATCACCCGCGGCGCCTTGCGCCAAGCCACCGTCATCGCCGCCCAGACCTCTGCCGATGCGGAACGCTTCCGCGCCCTCGGCGCCGACGAGGCGCGCCTCTCGGTGATGGGCAACCTCAAGTTCGATATCAGCGTGGGCGAGGATATGGTCGCTTCCGGCAAAGCCCTGCGTGAGAAGCTCTTCGGCAAGGCGACGGTATTGGTGGCGGGCAGCACCCGGGACGGGGAAGAACCGCTCCTGCTCGCAGCCTTCCGCAAGCTCCTGGAGACCCAGCCCAACAGCGTGCTGGTGCTGGCGCCGCGTCATCCGGAGCGGGCCAACGCGGTGGCGGCAGCCATCAGCGCCGCAGGGTTCAGTTTCCGTCGGCGCAGCGCCGGCGATGAGCCCCTTAAGGCAGGCGAAGTATTGCTGGTAGATCTCCTAGGCCAACTCATGAAGTTCTTCGCGGCGGGGGACGTGGCTTTCGTGGGTGGCACCCTGGTGCCCGTGGGTGGACACAATCTTCTGGAACCAGCGGCCCTGGGATTGCCCGTGCTGGCGGGACCGCACCTGGAAAACGTGCGGGACGTGGCGGAGATGATGCGGGAAGCCGGTGCCCTCACTCTGGTACAGGACCCGGATACCTTGGCGGCCGCTGCGGCCTGGCTCCTGGGGAACCCCTCCACCCGGCAGAGTATCGGCCAGGTGGCGCGGGAGAAAGTGCAGGAGAACCGTGGTGCCCTGGATAAGGCCTTGGCTCTGGCCAAGAAGTATCTACCTCGTCGTTAGAGCTGGGCTAGGATCGATATCGCACCCATGAAAAAGCCCGGCTCGAAGCCGGGCTTTTCCTTTCCATCTATTCTCGCTATCAGCCCTTGGGCGGGGTACTCGCCGGGGGCGTCGCGGTGCTCGCTGCCGGAGCCGCCATCGCAGGTGCTCCACTGGCAGCAGCCGGAGCCGACATCGTACCCGCCGCAGGAGCTGCTGAGGTGCTACCGGATGTATCCATGGCAGAGGTGTCAGCGGCGCTCATCTCGGCAGTGGGGGCTTTCACCTGCAAGATCACGTTGATCTGCTTCAGATCATTCTCCGTGAGGGTGCCGGCCGCCTGCTTCAACTGCAGGACGCTCTCCAGGTAGGTATAGCGGCTGTTAGCGAAGCTGGTCTGGGCCGTGAGCAGGTTCTGGCGCGCCGTCAGCACGTCCACGATGGTGCGGGTGCCTACCTGCATGCCGGTCTCGGTAGCGTCCATGGAAGTCTGGTTGGACTTCACTGACTGCTTCAAGGCCTGCACCTGGGAGATGCCGGTGAGCACACCGAGGTAGGCGGTACGCGCCTGCTGCTCGGTCTGGCGGTTCACCAGCATCACCTGATCCTGGGCTGCGTCGTATTGCCGCTCAGCCTGGGTGACTTGGGCCCACACGCCGCCACCGGAGAAGATTGGGATGCTGAGCTGCAGCATGGCGGTGTTGCCGCTGATGTTATTGATCTGACCCACTTCCAGGTTCGGACCGGCAGGGAGACCCAGGGAGGACGGCGGCAGGCCGGCTATCTGGCTGTTGTTGTTCTTGTTATGGCTCAGCACCGCGTTCAGGGTGGGGTAGTGACCACTGCGTTTGATCCCCACGTTCGCCGAGGCGGATTCGGCCGCAGCCTGGGCCGCTATCAGGTTCGGGTTCTGCTTCAAGGCCTGTTCCACCCACTGCTGGGCGTTGGCCGGCTCCGGCGTGCGCAGTGGCATGTCGGGGGAGGGCTCGAGCAGTTCAGCCGCCGGTTTGCCGGTGATGGCGCGCAGGCTTTCCTCGGCATTGGTCACTTGCTGCTCGGCATTGATCTCATTGGCTACTGACAGGTCATAGGCCGCCTGGGCTTCCTGCACGTCGGTGATGGCGCTCATGCCCACGTCGTACTTCTCCTTGGCCTGCTCCAGCTGCTTGCTGTTGGCTTCGGTGGCGGCGTGGTTGGCGGCCAGGGTGTCGCGCGCGTTCAGCACGTTGAAGTAGGCCGTCGCCGTGCGCAGGATCAAGCTCTGCTGGGCAGCTGCGAAGGTAGCTTGCGCCTGGGTCACGTTGGCGTCTGCCTGGTCCATGGTTTCCCATGCGGCCCAGTTGAAGATCGGCTGGGTCAGCTGGATCGTGTACTGGGTCGTGTAGTTGCGGAAGGTACCGTTGCCCGGCACATAGGAGTCTGTGGTCGGGTCGAAGAATAGCGGGATCTCGCCGCTGGAATGTTGCACCTGACGCGAACCGTTGAACACAATATTGGGCAGATAGCCGGACCGGGCGATGGTCGTGTCTTCCACGGCGGCCTGATAGTTGGCGTCGGCCTGCAGGAAGGTGGGGTCATTGTTGACCGCTAGCTGATAGGTGTCCCACAGGTCGGCAGCCTGGGCCTGGGCAGCGGTGCCCAGGGCGGCGGCGATGGCTAAAGTGATGAGCGTCTTACGCATAGGTCCCTTCCGTGTCCAAAAGTTTGGGTTTGGGGTCGGTGTTATGGTCAAATATAACACCATATCTCTAGTCTGGCAAGGCCCGGTATCAGGGGCTTCAGCCCTCAATACCGGGGTAAATGGGGATCCAGGTCGGCGGCCCAGGCGTCTATCCCACCGGCCAGGTTAGCTACCTCCGGGAAGCCCCGGGAGCCAAGGTAAGCAGCCACCTGTTGGCTGCGCCCACCGTGATGGCACATGACTACATAGCTGTGGGCAGAGTTCAATTCCGCAAGCCTGTCCGGTATCTGTCCCATGGGGATGTGCACGGACCCCTCCACATGGACCTGGGCGTACTCCCAAGGTTCCCGCACATCTAAAAGGACGCCGGCACTGCCGTGCTGTTCGAGGAGTTCGCGGGCGGCGGCGGGCTTGAGCTGGGGGATGGGGGCGCCGGTCACGGCCCTGGCGACCTTCAGAACCTGAAGACCCGCGGGGTGACCGCATTCGTGAGGACCGGCAGATCCGTCTCGAACAGGCTGTCGCGGGTCCAGGCATCCTCGGCGGTGCGGGTCACGAGCATGGCTTCCATCACAGGGGACTTGCCCACTACCACTATTAGACGTCCGCCGACGTTCAAACGTTGCTCATAGGCGGAGTCATAAGCGGGCAGGGAGCCGGTCACGGCGATGAGGTCATAGCTGCCTTCGAGCCAATCCAGCTTCGAGCCGTCGCGGGTCTCGGCAGTCACGTTCTTGAGACCGAGGCTCTTCAGGGTCTTGGCCGCGGCTTCGACGAAATCCGGGTGGATGTCCACCGTGAGCACTTCCTTCGCGAGCTTCGCGAGGCAGGCAGCGAAGTAGCCGCTGCCGGTGCCGATCTCAAGCGCTCGCTCGCTGGCCTGCGGGTTGAGCGCCTGTAGCAGGCGGCCCTCCAGCTTGGGCGCGAGCATCACTTCGCCGTGCGGCAGCGGGATCTGCATGTCGCCGTAGGCTGCGTTGCGATACGCCTCCGGCACGAACTTGTCCCGCGGCAGCGTCTCGAACACCGCGAGGATGCGCAAGTCCAGCACCTCCCAGGTGCGGAGTTGCTGGTGGACCATCTGGCTGCGGGCGGCTTGCATATCCATGGGGATTTCACGGGGAAAATAGCGGAATTGGCGCAAAGGGTAAGCGCTTCGCGTCCCCTTGGCAAGGCGATGTGTCACGAGGCGGGTCTTACAAATGTCAGGGCAAGCTGTCAGGAGCCTCGGGTATATAATGCGCGGGCGCGCTGCTAGCGCGTGGAAGCTGGGGGTGCCCTTCAGTGGGCTGAGAACACACCCTTGGAACCTGGCCCGATAATACGGGTGGACGCCGGACACGGTCCGGACACCACCCGGACAGCATCGGCGAGGGAATGCTTCGCGGCCACCTCATGACCGCCCTGCATCCCGGCGCCGGAAGTGAGGATCGTCCATGAGCGCCGTCCCCGAAGAGTTCGTCCGCCGCACCGATGCCCTGGCCGAAGAAGCCACGCGGCCTTTCGCCCGCTCCCGCAAGATCTACGTGGAAGGCAGCCGATCCGACATCCGCGTGCCCATGCGAGAGATCAGCCTCACGGACACGCCCGCCATGTTCGGGGCGGAGAAGAATCCGGCTCACCATGTCTATGACACTTCCGGCCCTTATACCGATCCCACGGCCCATATCGATCTCCTGAAAGGCCTGCCGGCTCTGCGCGCCCGCTGGATAGAAGAGCGGGGCGACAGCGAAGTGCTGGCGGCGCCCAGCTCCGAGTTCATGCGCCGGCGGGAAGTGGACCCGGCCCTCGCGTCCATGCGCTTCGACCGCACCCGGCAGGTACGTCGCGCCAAGGCCGGCGCCAACGTGAGCCAGATGCACTATGCCCGGCGCGGCGTCATCACCCCTGAGATGGAATTCATCGCTATCCGAGAGAACCAACGCTTGGAAGCAGTGAAAGAAGCTGGGCTCTTGAAGCGCCATCCCGGTGAACCCTACGGTGCCAAGCTACCGGCGCTCATCACCCCTGAATTCGTGCGGGACGAAGTGGCCTTGGGTCGCGCCATCATCCCCAACAACATCAACCACCCGGAAAGCGAGCCCATGATCATCGGGCGCAACTTCCTGGTGAAGATCAACGCCAACATCGGCAACTCCGCGATCACCTCCAGCATCGCTGAGGAAGTGGAGAAGCTGGTGTGGGCCACCCGCTGGGGTGCGGACACCCTGATGGATCTTTCCACGGGCAAGCACATCCACGAGACTCGTGAGTGGATCATCCGCAACGCACCCATCCCCATCGGCACAGTGCCTATCTATCAGGCCCTGGAGAAAGTGGACGGCAAGGCCGAGGAGCTCACTTGGGAGATATTCCGGGATACGCTCATCGAGCAGGCGGAGCAGGGGGTGGATTACTTCACCATCCATGCGGGCGTGCGACTCGCGTACGTGCCCCTCACGGCCAAGCGCGTCACGGGCATCGTGTCCCGCGGCGGCTCCATCCTCGCTAAGTGGTGCCTCTCCCACCATAAAGAGAATTTCCTCTACACCCACTTCGAGGATATCTGCGACATCATGAAGGCCTACGACGTGGCCTTCTCGCTCGGCGACGGCCTGCGGCCCGGTTCCATCGCTGACGCCAACGACGAAGCCCAGTTCGCGGAGCTGGATACCTTAGGCGAGCTGACCAAGATCGCCTGGAAGCACGACGTGCAGACCATGATCGAGGGGCCGGGCCACGTGCCCATGCAGCTCATCAAGGAGAACATGGACCGGCAGCTCAAGATCTGCCACGAGGCGCCGTTCTATACCTTGGGCCCCCTCACCACCGACATCGCCCCAGGCTACGACCACATCACCAGCGCCATCGGCGCCGCCATGATCGGTTGGTTCGGTACCGCCATGCTCTGCTACGTGACTCCCAAGGAGCACTTGGGGTTGCCGGACCGACAGGACGTGCGGGACGGCATCATCAGTTACAAGATCGCGGCCCATGCGGCCGACTTGGCCAAGGGCCATCCCGGCGCCCAGGTGCGGGATAACGCGCTCTCTAAGGCCCGCTTCGAGTTCCGTTGGGAAGATCAGTTCAACTTAGGCCTCGACCCCGAGAAGGCCAAGGAATTCCACGACGAGACGCTCCCGAAAGAAGCGGCCAAGCTCGCCCACTTCTGTTCCATGTGCGGCCCCCACTTCTGCTCCATGAAGATCACCCAGGATGTGCGGGAGTACGCGGAGAAGGGCATGGCGGAGAAGTCGAAGGAGTTCATAGAGCAGGGCGGAGACATCTACCGCGCCGAATGAGCGCAGGCGGCTTTTGCAGGCTTGGCAGGATCTGTGGGATATTTGTCTTTTCGGCTAATCCGCCGCTGCTAGGCTTAAGCCCATGGTCCGCTCCCGTTCCTCGAAGCCTGTATCTCGCCCCAAAGCCGCTGCGACCCAGCGGGTGGTGATGTTCGGTTATCCGGGCGCCCAGACCCTGGATATCACCGGCCCCCTGGAAGTCTTCGCCCGCAGCGCCCGCTGGCTGCAGGACAAGGGCATCACCCGGGAGCCTGCTTACACCGTGGAACTGGTTGCGCCCAAGGCCGGTCCCTTCACCGTCACCTCCGGCATGCGCATGGTGGCGGAGCGCAGTTATCGCGACGTCACCCGCGCTGACATCCTGCTGGTGGCCGGCGGCGTCGGGCATCGACCTATCATGGCGGATGAGGACGTGATGAATTGGCTGCGCCGTATGGCGCCCAAAGTCTCGCGCATCGGTTCGGTCTGCAACGGTGCCCTGATACTTGCGAGTGCGGGTCTCCTGGACCGGAAATCCGTTACCACCCATTGGGATGACATCGAGACCCTCAAGGGCATCAGTAGCAGCATCCGGGTGCAAGGCGATGCCATCTACGTGAAAGATGGCAACCTCTATACCTCTGCTGGCGTGACTGCCGGCATGGACATGGCGCTCGCCATCGTGGAAGAGGATTGGGGGCAACCGGCGGCTCTCGCGGTAGCCCAGGCCCTGGTGATGTTCCTGAAGCGGCCCGGCGGACAATCCCAGTTCAGCGCTCATTTGGCGGCGCAGTTCAGCGAAGACGACAAGCTGAAAGAGTTGCAGCTATGGATGCTGGATCACCTGGAGTTGGATCTCTCGGTGCCCCGGCTCGCGGCCCGGGCGGCCATGAGTGAGCGTAACTTCGCCCGGCGTTTCACGTCTACGGTGGGCATGACGCCGGCCCAGTACGTCTCGAAGATCCGGCTGGAATCCGCCCGTCGCAAACTGGAAGAGAACGATCTGCAGATCTCCCAGGTGGCGCGGCGCTGCGGGTTCGGCACCGATGAGACCATGCGTCGCACCTTCGTGGCCGAACTCGGCGTGTCGCCCAGCGACTACCGCGACCGCTTCCGCAGTGCCACCATCTGAGGATGTCTTCGGATCCTTCAGTCCATCTTGGATGACTTTTGCATCAGCACCAGTGGCAGCGTCTTGCCGTCCTGGGTGTAATCGCCAGTCAGCACAGTGCTGTTGGAATTGGCGACCCCGACATATACAGCCTGATGGCCCGGGATGGCAAAGGTGAGGGTCGCTTTGTTGCCGTCGATATCGATGCTGACGGGCACGCCGATGACGTCCTGCGAGGGGATGTCCGCCGTGATGCTCTCGCTCGCGCCCTTGGTCAGCACATGCAGGACGATCTGGGCGCCGCCGCCGAGATCACCGGACCATACCTCGCGCTTCACCGGGATGGTGGCTTCGGATATCCCGGCATTGGTCTTCCAGCCGGTGCTCTGGTATTCCATGTAATCGGCTGTGGTCTGGGCCACGGAATCGCCGTAATACGCAGCCACCACGTGCAAGGCGAGATCCACGCCCGAGGTGAGCCCACCGGCAGTGAAGATGATGGGGTCGGCCTGCACGTAACGGACCGAGCGCTGGACATTCACCTTGGGGAACTCTTGGGCCAAGTTGTCATAGAACCAGTGATGGGTGGTGGCTTCCTTGCCGTCCAGGAGCCCCGCTTTGGCTAACTTGAAGGCACCAGTGCATACCGACATGATCACCTTGTGGTCGGCGTGCACTTTCTGCAGCCATTCGCTCAAGCCGGGGCCGCCTTTCTGGGCGCCGATCACCACCACGTCCGGGATGGGCGCATCGGCGAAGCTGTAATCCGGGGTGATAGTCAGCCCTACATGATGGCTGCCGGAGGTATGTATCGGTTCTTTGGACGGGGCTACCGTATAGAGTTCGAAGGGCATGCTCGCGTCCATGTCATTGTGATGTCCCGGTAGCATCACGTCCGCGAACACTTCCCAGGGACCGGCAAAATCGATGACCGTGGCGCCCTCACTGAGCACGAAAGCCACTTTGATCGTGCCGGTTTTCGGCGGAGTCAGGGTGCCGGCGGTATCCGCCAGCACGGCGACGTTGGTCAACAGCAGCAGAGCTGCCAGGATCAGACGTTTCATGGGGGAATCCTCTCTGAGGGATCGGTCGCAGGTTGGCGAGGACTATACGCCCACCCATCCTGACTGGAACGACAAAAGCCCCACAGATCCTGCCAAGGCCGCCATCCGGTGCTGTATTCGCGTATTTTGAGCCGGTCCATCGGCACGAGGCATCACGGTGAAGACGCTCATCGATCTGAGTCACACCCTCGAGCAGGGCATGATCACCTACAAGGGTCTGCCGGGGCCCATCATCTGCGACTTCCTGTCGCGGGAAGCGTCCAAGGCCAATTACGCCGCCGGCACTACCTTCCAGATAGGCAAGATCGAGATGATCTCCAACACCGGTACCTATGTGGACTCGCCCTTCCATCGCTACGCGGATGGCAAGGACCTCTCCGAGTTACCCCTGGAATCACTGGTGGAGCTGGGTGGCTTGGTGTTTCGCGCTAAATCCGAACAACGCGCCCTGGGTCCAGAACTCTTCGGCGCTGCAGATGTGCAGGGCAAGGCGGTGCTGGTGCACACCGGTTGGTGTAAGCACTGGGGCAGCGACCAGTACTTCGAAGATCATCCCTATCTCACGGAAGCGGCAGCCCTCTGGCTCAAAGAACGGGGTGCGGCTTTCGTAGGGATAGATTCCCTCAATATAGATGGCACTGAGACTGGCGAACGGCCAGTACACAGCGTGCTCCTGGGGGCTGACATCCCTATCTGTGAACACATGTGCAACCTGGAGAAATTGCCGGACTCCGGTTTCCGCTTCCACGCGGCACCCGTTAAGATGAAAGGTATGGGCACATTCCCCGTTAGAGCCTACGCTGTCATATAGAGCTTGAAGTCTCACCCATCTCCAGGTGATTGGAGCAGGCAAAACATGTCCAAGGAAACGATCCATACAGATAGGGCACCGGGATCTCTGGCGGGTTACAGCCAGGCCGTGAGGGCGGGTGGGTTTATCTTCGTATCCGGCCAAGGCCCCTTCGATCCCGTGAGTGGAGAGGTGCGAGGCGAGACCATCCAGGACCAGACCCGGCAATGTTTGACGAACGTGCAGGCCATACTCGTGGCGGCGGGTAGTTCACTGGATAAGGTCGTGAGTGCCACTTTCATCCTCGCGGAAGAGGGTGATTTCGCCGGCATGAACGAGGAGTGGGGCCGGTGGTTTACCCAGGATCCACCGGCTCGGCAGGGCGCCAAGCTTCCCGTTCGCCCGAGAGGGATGAAGGTCTCGATAGCGGTCATCGCCGAGGCATGACGCCGTTCTCGGCACGTGCTTATGCAGTGATACAAAGCTGAAGAGCGGTCCCTGACGGGACAGGGAGCGGGATGGCCGTCACACTTTGTGCATGGTTCGCATGCTAAATGCCGGGCGGCAGACTACACTCTTCTAAAGCTCATGTAGGTTAGCCGCATGTCGCCGGAAGCCATATTCGGACCCGTGATCACCCTGGTGCTTCTCACCCTGGCGGTGCTGGGCTATACCGGCTACAAGCGCTTCGGCGCCGGCTTCGCTGGCCGCGTCAGGGCTGGCGATTTCCGCTATGGTGAGACCGCCAACGTGCCCCCGGATGTGGCGGTGGCCAACCGCAACTTCATGAATCTGCTGGAAGCCCCGGTACTTTTTTATACATTTTGTATCGCCGCCTACGTGACCCACCAGACGGCGGCATGGGCTGTCGCCCTCGCCTGGTTGTATGTGGCGCTGCGCATCGTTCATACTTTCATCCATCTGACCTACAACAAGATATTGCATCGCTTCTCGAGCTACGCTGCCAGCAACCTGGTGTTGTTGGTGATGTGGATAGGGTTCGCGGTGGGCCTGGCCGGACGGCCGGGTTGATGGAAAGATAAAGGCGGGAGCAGAGTGGCAGCGGACAAGAAACCCATCGTAGTGGCCGGCAGGACTTACCAGAGCGTCGAGGAGATGCCTTCTGAAGTTCGCCGCGTCTATGATCTGGCTGTGGCTGCGCAGAACGAGGCGGATGCCGCCAGCATCAAGATCGTGTTCAACGGCAAGGAATACGAGAGCCTGGACCACATGCCGCCGGACCTCCGCAAGATGTACCAGACCCAGCAGGTGGCCACGGAGACCTACCGCGACTTCAGCATCGATGCCACCACGCCGCGTGCCGCCAAGATAACCGCGCCGCCGGCCAAACATATGACTGCGAGCAAGCCATCCTTCCTGAAGCACTATAGGTGGCAGCTCCTGGTGGTCGCCATCGCAGTCATCATCGTCATCTTCCTGCTGATCAAAAAATGATCGAAGCCGCTTTTAGCGTCGGCTGATCTCACTTATCGATATACGCGCCTTCACTTGTGGTTCTGGCTGCAGGGTGATGTGGTCGATGCCATAGCGGTCGTGCAGATGAGCTTTGAGCCCCAGGAACACCGCCTCCCACCTGCCCAGATCTTCGATCACTACGTGAGCTGAGAGCGCCACCTCGCCGGTGGAGACGCTCCACACGTGCAGGTCGTGTACCGAACCCACGCCTTCGATGCCCGCCATGCCGCGGCCGATGTCTGTGAGATCCATGCCCCGGGGCACGCCTTCCAGCAGCACATGGGACGCATCTCCCAGCAATCGCAGGCTGGAGAACAGGATGAGTGCCGCGATGAAGAGGGTCAGCAGCGGATCAGCAGGCAACCAGCCCGTGAGCCAGATGATGAGGCCGGAGACGAGCGCGGCGCCGGAGCCCAGCATGTCGCCCAGCACATGCAGCAGGGAGGCCCGGAGATTGAGCGAGTCTTTGCCGCCCTCCAGCACTCTATATATGAGGTAGTTGAGAGCAAGCCCCAAGGCGCCCATGAGCATCACCAGGGGTGCCTGCACTGGCGTCGGGGATTTGAGCCGCGTCACCGCCTGCACCATGAGTAGCGTGACCACACCCACCATGAAGAGGGTGTTCACCAGAGCCGCCATCACTTCCACTCGTCCCAGTCCGTAGGAGTGCCGCGCGGAAGCGGGCCGCTCCGCCAAGAGCGCTGCCAGCCCTGCGAGCCCCAAGCCCACGCCATCGGTAACCATGTGGCCCGCATCGCCCAGGAGCGCCAGGGAATTGGCGTACCAGCCCGTGCCGGCTTCCACTGCGGCGAAGCCGAAGGTCAGCACTAGCCCCAGCCAATAGTGATGGTGGTCGTGAGACTGGTGATGATGGTGGTGGTGTTCGTGGTCGCCCATGCCCTCAGTATAAATCCACTATCATGGATGCGCCTTGGGAGGCCAAAACATGTCTGCTGAGATCACTGCATTCTTCCACAAAGGGTCTTCCACCTATAGCTATGTGGTGGTGGACGTGGCTTCGCGCCGTGCAGCTGTCATAGACCCGGCGCTGGACTACGACGCCGCGGCGGGCCGGACCGGCACCGCGAGCGCCCAGAAGATCGTGGATCATCTGCGTGCCGGGGGCTTCACCCTCGACTGGATACTGGAGACCCACGCCCATGCGGATCATCTCTCCGCGGCCCAGTTCATCAAGCGGGAGCTGGGTGGGGTCATCGCTATCGGCGAGGGCATACGCGAAGTACAGAAGGCCTTCGCGGCTCTCTATGGTCTGGGCAAAGATTTCAGCACGGATGGCCGGCAGTTCGACCGGCTGCTGCGTGACGGGGAGACGTTCCGCATCGGCGGGCTCGAGGTGGAGGTCATGGCGGCGCCGGGCCACACCAGCGACAGCGTGGCTTATCGCATCGGTGATGCGGTGTTCACCGGCGATACCCTGTTCATGCCGGATTCCGGTACCGCCCGTTGCGATTTCCCCGGTGGTGATGCGGGAGATCTCTACGACTCCATCCAGCGCATCCTGGCTCTGCCGGAAGTGACCCGCCTCTATATGTGCCACGACTACGGCTCCGGTGGGCGGGAGCAGCGCAACGAGACCACGGTAGGGGAGGAGCGGCAGGCGAACATCCACGTCAAACAGGGGATCTCGCGCGACGAATACATCAAGCTGCGCCGGGAGCGGGATACCACGCTGCCAGTACCGGCGCTGCTCTTGCCGGCTATCCAGGTAAACATCCGCGCTGGCTGTCTCCCGGAACCAGACGCCAACGGTGTGGTCTATCTCAGGATACCGGTCGATAAATTCTGACCGGGCGGGATACCGGAGGGGGACTGGATGCAGGGCTATCTGACACAACTGGGCCTGGGCGCAGCGATCAACCTTGCGCTGCTGTTGCCCTTGTTCGTGCTGGCGTTCCTGACCACTCGCAAGGGGAAATCCGCTCTTAAGCCAGTGGTGATCTTCGGGGCACTCTTCGTGCTCGACATGGCGCTGGTCTTTTCCTCAAAGCTCGTGAAATTCATCCCCTCCTGGGGTCATCTCAACTGGCAGGGCAAGGTGCTGGAGATCGCCTGGCCGCTACTGCTGGCGGCGCTGGTGCCCCTGTTCTCGGCGGAGCGCATCGGTCTCAAGTTACCCGCGGTGCCTAATAGCTGGCGGGTCTGGCTCATCGCCTGCCTCGTGTATCCCTTCATCAGCCTGCCCTTGATGCTGATCATGGGCGCCCATTTCAATCCCGCAGCCGGCACCAACCTGCCGACCTTCCTCTATGAAGCCACCATGCCGGGCCTCGCCGAGGAGTTCGTCTATCGCGGCGTGTTGCTCATGTTGCTGAACGAGGCGTTCGGCAAGCCCTGGAAGTTCGCCGGTATACAGCTGGGCTGGGGTTTCATCATCATCACTGTGATGTTCGGCTTTTTGCACGCGGTGGACGCCAAGTCCTTGAGCGACGTGCACATCCACTGGGTCAATCTAGTCTTCCCGCTAATCACTGGCGTGATACTCGCCTGGTTGCGAGAGCGCACCGGTAGCGTCTGGCCCTGCGCGCTGTTCCACAACGTGGTGAATACCTTCAACGACCTATTCGTCTAAGACGTTTGGTGCAGGCCATAAAAAAAGACGCCACCCGAAGGTGGCGTCTTTGTCTTTCAGGCTACCCGGCTTATTGTGCCGAGTGGGCCAATAACGGGATGATCAACAACGCCACGATGTTGATAATTTTAATCAACGGGTTGATAGCCGGACCCGCCGTGTCCTTATAGGGATCGCCCACGGTGTCGCCAGTCACGGCGGCTTTGTGGGCGTCAGAACCCTTGCCACCGAAGTTGCCATCTTCGATGTACTTCTTGGCGTTATCCCAGGCCCCGCCGCCCGTCGTCATGGAGATGGCCACGAACAAGCCGGTCACGATGGTGCCGATGAGCACGCCGCCGAGAGCCTTCGGTCCCAGCAGTACGCCCACGATCACCGGTACCAGGATCGGCAGCAGCGAGGGGATGAGCATCTCCTTGATGGCTGCCTTGGTGAGCATGTCCACCGCGCAGGGAATAATCCGGCTTGGCCTTGCCCGTCATGATGCCGGGGATCTCCTTGAACTGGCGACGCACTTCGTTCACCA
>CAWFOE010000022.1:0-11114 GCA_963817285.1 uncultured Pseudomonadota bacterium
GCGATGGAGAGCAGGGAGTCGATGCCCTGCAGGGTCTTGGATTCCACCGGCACGCCCAGGACCGGCAGGCAGGTCTTGGCGGCGGTCATGCCCGGCAGGTGGGCTGCCCCGCCGGCGCCGGCGATGATTACCTGTATGCCGCGCTTCTCGGCGCTGGAGGCGTATTTGAAGAGCAGGTCAGGA
This sequence comes from uncultured Pseudomonadota bacterium, assembly GCA_963817285.1. GTDB lineage: Bacteria > Pseudomonadota > Gammaproteobacteria > Natronospirales > REEB76 > DASUBN01. The sequence goes on from CAWFOE010000022.1 coordinate 184, forward strand.
GTACGGTGAGCTGAGACCACTCGTGTCTCATAAGGGATGCTGAGGAGGTCGAGGGTATTGGCGGCGTGCTCCAGGGTGTCCCAGTCGGACTTTGACCCCATGATGACGCCGACCAGCGGTTTTTTGGATGCCTTCATCGACGTATTTTACATGTCTCGTCGTGACGTTTAAATGGCAGTCTTTAGGCCAGGCCCTGGATATAGCGGAACAACTCCCGCGCATGGCGCGGCGGCCGGCCGGCGGCGGCTTCCTCGGCCGCTTCGCTGATCAGGCGCCGTAGATGCTGCCGGTCCGCCTCCGGGCGGCGTTCCAGGAACTCTGCCAGGGCTGTATCACCCTCGGCGATGAGCCGGTCGCGCCAACGCTCGGTCTCCTGGAAGCGGGCCTTGGAGACGCGGTCGGAACCCCGCAGCTGTTCCAGCAGGGCGCGTATGGGTTCGGCGTCCACGTCGTGCATCAGGCGCCCGATGTACTGGCGCTGGCGTTTCTGAGCCCCATGGCTGGTGATGCGCCGCGCCAGTTCGATGGCATCCCGCAGGTTCTCCGGCAGGTCCAGCGCCGCGAGCTGGCTCTCCGGCAACTTCACCAGTTCCGCTCCCAGATCCTGCAAGGCGAGGCTCTCGCGCTTCAGCTGCGATTTGCTGGGGCCTTCCGGAATGTCGTCATCGTGGTCTTGCATACGGGTAAAATACTGTTTTACGTCGCAGGGTTGAATACAGGATGCACGCCAAGACCGAGCATGATACACCGGCACTGACGCAGTCCGGCCTGGAACAGCTGGTGCGGGACGTGCTCCAGGGGGCCCGTACCCAGGGCGCGAGCCAGGCGGAAGCCGGTGTGAGCGTGGACTCGGGGCTCAACCTGACGGTGCGCCTGGGCGAGGTGGAGACGCTCGAATACCAGCGCGACCGTGGCCTGGGGCTCACGGTGTATTTCGGGCATCGCAAGGGTTCCGCCAGCACTGCCGATCTCTCGCCCGCTGCGCTGCAGGATACGGTACGCGCCGCCTGCAGCATCGCCCGGTACACCGCCGAGGATGACTGCGGTGGTCTCGCGGATGCCGAACTCATGGCCACCGAATTCCCGGATCTGGATCTCAGTTACCCCTGGGAACCAGAGCCGGACACGGTGATCGACATGGCGCGCAGCTGTGAAGATGCAGCCCGTAGTCACGACAAGCGTATCGAGAACTCCGAGGGGGCGAGCGTCACCACCCACCGGGGTCTGCGGGTATATGGCAACAGCCACGGCTTCAGTGCCGGGCATGAGAGCACCAGCCAAAGCATCACCTGCTCGGTCATCGGCAAGTCCGGTGAGAGCATGCAGCGGGATTACTGGTACAGCTATGGCCGCGACGTACGCGACCTGGAGTCGCCGGAAGCGGTGGGGCGGAAAGCAGCGGAGCGCACGGTGGCGCGCCTGGGCGCGCGGCGCATCGGCACGCGCAAGGCACCGGTGCTGTTCGTGCCGGAACTGGCCCGTGGCATCGTGGGCTCCTTCCTGGGCGCCATGCGCGGCGGTGCCCAGTATCGCGAAGCTTCTTTCCTCCTGAAGTGTGAAGGTCAGCAGATATTCCCATCGTTCATGCAATTCTCCGAGCGCCCCTTCCTGAAGAAAGCTCTGGCCAGCGCTGCCTATGACGGCGAAGGGGTCGCTACCCGGGACCGGGAGATCGTGGACAAGGGTGTGGCCATCACTTACCTGCTGGACAGTTATTCCGCGCGTAAGCTCAGACGCAAGACCACTGGCCATGCGGGCGGTGTGCGCAACCTACTGGTGCAGCCAGGTGAGATGGACTACGCGGGCCTGCTCAAGCACATGGGCCGGGGTCTCGTGGTCACGGAGTTGCTGGGGCAGGGCGTGAACGGCGTCACCGGCGATTACTCGCGGGGCGCTGCGGGTTTCTGGGTGGAAGATGGTGTAGTGGCTTATCCGGTCGAAGAGATCACCATCGCCGGTAACCTCAAGGACATGTACCGTAACATCGCAGCGGTGGGTAGCGATGTCGATAAGCGCGGCGCTACCCAGACGGGTTCCATCCTCATCTCTGAGATGACCATTGCAGGCGAGTAATCTTCGGCAGCGCTGGATAAGGAGGTTTGAGATGCGTTACCTGTTATGCTTTTTCATCCTCATCGTGCCGATGTCAGCCATGAGCGCCGAGCCCGCTACTCCAACGGATCACTCCATCGCCATCGTCATCCACGGTGGTGCCGGCACCGTCACCCGCAAGGATATGACGCCCGAGATGGATGCCCAATACCGCGCCGCTCTGAAGCGGGCGCTGGAGGCGGGTTATGGGGTGCTGAAACAGGGCGGCCGTAGCCTGGATGCAGTGCAGACGGCCATCCGCGTGATGGAAGATGACCCCCTCTTCAACGCCGGCAAGGGTTCGGTGTTCGCCCATAACGGCAAGAACGAGATGGATGCAGCGATCATGGATGGCACCAGCCTCAAGGCCGGTGCGGTGGCGGCGGTGGAGCACATCAAGAACCCTATCGACCTGGCACGCCTGGTGATGGACAAGACGCCCCATGTGCTGCTCATGGGTGAGGGTGCTGAAGAGTTTGCCCGTTCCCAGGGCATGAGCATGATGCCCGCCAGCTACTTCTACACTCAGCGTCGCTGGGATGAGCTGCAGCAGGCCATCAAGGCGGAGAAGACCGGAGGCCCCAGTGCTTCCGCCGAGCAATACCCGGGCACCACCGCCCGCGGTTTCGGCACCGTGGGGGCCGTGGCCCTGGACCAGCGCGGCGAACTCGCCGCTGGCACTTCCACCGGCGGGCTCACCAACAAGTATTACGGCCGGGTAGGGGACTCACCCATCATCGGCGCCGGGACCTATGCGAACGATGCCACCTGTGGCGTCTCCGGCACCGGCACCGGCGAATACTTCATACGTCTTGGCGTCGCCAAGACCATCTCCGACCTCATGCTCTACAAGGGCATGACGTTGCCTGAGGCTGCTGATCAGGCGGTGATGCACGACCTCACAGACTTGGCTGGGGCTGATACCGGTGGCGCCATCGCCATGGACCGGCAAGGCCACATCGCCATGCCCTTCAATACGGAGGGCATGTACCGGGGATACATAGACACCGCCGGCCGCGAGGTGGTGAAGATCTACCGGGACGAATGATTTTCGGGTTTCATATCAACTTGTCACAATGAGGGATCAAACCATGAATTTCCTGCACGATATCAACTTCCTGGCGGTACTGGTCGCCGCCGTAGCCGCTTTCCTGCTGGGAGCGATCTGGTATTCACCGCTCTTGTTCGCCAAGCAATGGATGGAGTTCCACGGCTACACGCCGGAGAAGGTCAAAGCCATGCAACAGGCCGGGGCGATGCGCGCTTTCGCGGTGTCCTTCGTCTGCCAACTGGTGATCGCGTTCGCCATAGCGTTGTTGATCGCTATCATCCATATGCGCTCGCCCGTCGCCGGGATCAAGCTGGGACTGGTCTGCTGGCTTGGCTTCGCTGTCAGCACTGGCCTCATGGCTAACGTGTATTCCGACAAGTCCATCAAGGCTTTCCTGCTGGATGCGGCTTACCAGCTGGTGTATTTCGTGGTGATGGGCGCCATCCTCGCCGTCTGGCATTGATTCTATGTACGGTAGCCGGGCTTTGTGGCCCGGCTACCGTTCGATCTCGCCTTCCTGCCATAAACTGATTTAACGTTTTTCCCTCCGCATCTAGGCTGCGGATTGGTGCTGCCATAATTGACCCAGCAGGATGGGGTCATTCGTGCAGACAGGCATCACACCGTGGGTCTTCATGCTGAACGTATTCAGCGGTGCTGTGTTCGCCGCAGCGGTCGTATGGGCTCTGCTGTGGCTCATCACCCGTCTGGCACCCTATCTGCGCTTCAAGGGCGCGTTCGGGGATCTCACGCTGAATGCCGCTGGCGAACAGGCGCGACGTGCACTGTTGGCTGTGGAACGGGCTCAGTGCCTATTGGCCGCTGCAGCATGCACTGCCGTCGCCACAAGCGCGGCGCTATGGCTCTATGGTGGCGCGCGCTTCACAGGCTTATGGATGTGGCTGCTCTTCGCTCCCGCCTGCGCGTTGTTCGTGACCTGGTGGGTGTTCCTAGTGCGCGGCTTCCTGGCGTGGCGCCAGGATAGATATGCAGCCCGGGCTCACGTGGCCCTCGCTGCCGCGCTTTCACGTCTTGCCCTGCAGGGCCACCGTATCTTCCACGACGTTCCCCTGGGGGAGCTGACCCTGGACCACGTGGTCATGGGCAAGTTTGGCGCTTATGCCATCACCCTGGTGGCGCGCAGGCCCGGCAAGCTCGGTAACGTGGCGCGTATCAACGGACGTTCCATCGAGTTCCAGGACGGATTCGCCTTGTTGGATACCCTGGCCTTGGCTGAGCGGAGTGCCCGTGCTCTGGTGGATGCCACTGCGAAGAGCCTGAGCCACCGCCCGCACGTGCTGCCGGTGGTGGCGGTGCCCGGTTGGGAGATCGCTCCGGCACAGGGTCAGGTAGGGGAGGTATTCCTGATCAACGAGAAGACCGCCGTGATGCTGTTACGCGCCAGCAAGCCGGCGGATCACCTGATGGATCAGGACGCGGCTTCTTTGCAGGAGCAGCTCACGCGACTCTGCGTGAACAAGGCGCTCTAAACGAGCTGCGCTTCCAAGAAATCCATCGTGCCGCGCCAGGCCAGCTCTGCGGCAGCCGGCGCATAGTTGGCCCGTTCCTCACACAGGAAGGCGTGGCCCGCTCCCGGATAGACGTTGAGCGCATAGCGTTTCTTGGCGGTGGATAAGGCAGTCACCACCCGCGCATGTTCAGCGGCCGGGATGCCGGTGTCGTCCGCGCCGTAACCCAAGAACAGGGGCGCCTGCATCTTCTCCGTCTCGCCGATGGGTGGGGTGCGGCCGAAACGGTCGGGCCCCGCGCCCTCCGGGGCGATGGCCCCGCCGTAGAAACTCACCGCCGCCTTCAGGCGTGACGGGAAGCGGCAATTCGAGAGGAAGGCGAGGCGCCCGCCCATACAGAAGCCGATGACGCCGAGGGCATCCTTGCGCACCTTGTCCTGGCCGGATAGCCAGTCCAGACCCCGGCTCACTTCCTGCAACAGCACGTCGTCCTTGAGGGTGGCGATCTTCGCCATGGCTGCCTGCATGTCGTTGTAGGGAATGACTTCGCCGTGGAAGAAATCCGGTGCCAGTCCGACGAAGCCAGCCTGGGCGAGTCGATCACAGACGCCGCGCACATGGCCTGTGACGCCGTAGGCTTCCATGAATACGAGTACGCCTGGGAAGAGACCATTGCCTTTGGGTAGAGCAACGTAACCTTCGATGCCAGGTCCTATCTGTACGTTATTCTGCTTGTTCATACTTGGCCCCTTGCAGCACAGAACCATCCCTGGTGCAGTGACCAGCCAGGCTGTGTGCTGTGCTTCCTGCTTCGCACCCAGTCCGGGGCTGGCTCCTGCCCGCCCGCCCATCGCTGCGCGATGAGCCCTGGCCTGTCGCTCACCGCTCTCGCGGCTCGCCCTTCGAGACTTGGAGCAATCTCTACGTTGTTCTGTTTGTGCATGGGATCTCTCGGGTCAGAGTCATTTGTCCAGTGCGGGCTCGGGCGCGTGCTCCGGCTCTTCGCCACGGTGGCGGCGCAGGCGTTCGGAGAGATGCTCCATGGCCACGTAGAAGGCCGGCGTGATGTAGAGGGTCAGCATCTGGGAGAAGATCAGGCCGCCGACGGTGGCCACGCCCAGGGGGCGGCGCGATTCGGCGCCCATACCCATGCCGAGGGCAATGGGCAGGGTGCCCAGGATGGCGGCGAGGGTGGTCATCATGATGGGGCGGAAGCGGATGGCGCAGGCCTCGATGATGGCATCGCGCGCCGAGAGGCCGCGCTCACGTCGCAGCTGCAGGGCGAAGTCCACCATGATGATGCCGTTCTTCTTGACAAGTCCCACCAGCATGATGAGGCCCACGAAGCTGAAGATGTTGAGCTCCTGGCCGAAGAGCAGCAGCGACATGAGCGCCCCCACCATGGCGAGCGGCAGTGCCGTCAGGATGGTGATCGGGTGGATGAAGTGCTCGTAGAGGATGGCGAGCACCATGTAGATCACCAGGATGGTCACGATGAGCAGGATGGGCAGGTCCACCAGGGACTGCTTGAAGGTCTCGGCGTTACCGGCGAAGCTTCCGGTGATGTCCGAGGGCAGGGTGGCGGCGGCCAGGCTCTCGATGCGGCCGGACACGCTCCCCAGATCCACGCCCGGCAAGAGGTCGAAGGACATGGTCACCGAGGGCAGCTGGGCGTAGTGGTTCACTTCCAGGGGGCCGACGCCGGGGGTGATGTCCGCCACGGTCTTCAAGGGCACCATGTTGCCGTTGCTGCCTTCCACATAGAGCGCGTTCAGGGCGGCGATGTCGGACTGGTACTGGGGCGCGAGCTCCAGCATCACCCAATACTCGTTGGTGGCCCCGTAGATGGTGCTGATCTGCTGGCCGCCGTAAGCGGCGTAGAGGTCGGTCTGGACCTCGTTGGCGCTCACTCCCAAGGTCGAGGCCGCCTCGCGCAGTATGTGCACGTTGATCTCGGGATTGTTGAGCTCCAGGTCCGAACTCACGTCGATGGTGCCGGGCACCTGCCGCAGCGCCTGCTCGAACTTGGGTGCTGCGGCATAGAGGGTGTCTATGTCCGGGCCCTGCAGCACATACTGGTAGAGCGCGTTGCTGTTGATGGAGCCGATGTTTACCGCCGGTGGGTTCTGGAAGAACACCTGCAGGTTATGGATCTGGGACACGGACTTGCGCAGCTGGGCCAGTACCACATCGGCGGAGGGGCGCTCGTTCATGGGCTTCAGGCGCATGAACAGGCGGCCGATGTTGCTGCCGGAGGAACCGCCACCGCCCTGGCCTGCGCTGGACATGAGCGCGGCCACGTTGGGGTTGTCCTGCACCATCTTGGCGAGCTGCTGCTGCATCGCGTTCATCTGCTCGATGGTCACGCCGTCCGAGGATTCGGTGTTGGCGAACACTTGGCCCGTGTCCTCGCTGGGGATGAAGCCCTTTGGCACCACCGCGAACAGGAAGAAGGTGAGCACCAGGATGCCCAAGGCCACTAGCAGCATGCTGCGCCAGTGGTCCACCGACCAGGTAAGGGAGGAGCGGTACAGGTCGCGTGCCCGTTCGAAGCCCCGCTCAAGGGTGTTGTACAGCTTGCCGTGGTTCTCACTGTCCTTGAGGAAGCGGCTGCTCAGCATGGGCGTGAGGGTCAGGGATACGAAACCGGAGATCAGGATGGCGATGCCCACCGTCATGGCGAACTCGCTGAACAGGCGCCCGACGATGCCGCCCATGAACAGGATGGGGATGAACACGGCGACGAGCGACAGGGTCATGGACACCACAGTGAAGCCTATCTCCTTGGTGCCCAAGAGGGCGGCCCGCATGCTGGGCTCGCCCTGCTCGCGGAAGCGCACGATGTTCTCCAACACCACGATGGCGTCGTCCACCACGAAGCCTACCGCCAGGGTCAAGGCCATGAGAGACAGGTTGTCCAGGCTGAAGCCTGCGAGCGACATGATGGCGAAGGTGCCAACGATGGAGGTGGGCAGAGCCAGCGCGCTGATGAGGGTGGCGCGGAGGTTGCGCAGGAACAGGAAGATCACGCCCACCACTAGCACGATGGCGAGCAGCAGGGTCACTTTCACGTCACCGATGGAACCATTGATGAATGAGGCGCGGTTGTAGAGCAGGTGCACCTCGGTGTCGCCGGGGGCTTCACGGGTGAGTTCAGGCAGGAGCGACTCCACCACGCTGGTCACAGCGATGGTGTTCGCGCCGGGTTGGCGCCGCACGCCCAGCACCACCGCCGGGCGGATCTTGCCGTTCTCCACACTGAAGTCGGAGAAGGTCGTGAGCTGCTTGTCCTGCTGCACACCGTTGACCGCGTAACCCACATCCGAGAGGTGCACGGGTGCGCCATTCTGGTAGGCCACGATCAAGTGATCATAGGCTTGTGCGTTCAGGAGCTGGCCGTTGCTCTGCACCGTGTAGGTGTGGGCCGAGCCGTACATGGTGCCGGCGGGGATGTTGGTGTTACCGTTCTGGATGGCGGTCGACAGCATGCTCATGGACATCCCCCGCGCCGACAGGGCGTAGGGGTTTACGTAGATGCGCGCGGCGTACTGGTAGGAGCCGAATACGAAGACCTGGGCGACGCCGGGGACTTGTGAGAGCCGTTCAGCCACTCGGGTCTCGGCGTAATCATCCACCTTGGTGAGGGGCTCGTCGTTGGAAGTGATGGCGAGATAGATGATGCCGTAGTCCGACGGGTTGACCTTGCGCAGGGTCGGCGGTGTCGGCATGTTTAGCGGCAGCTGGCGCGTGGCCTGGGAGATGGCGGTCTGCACGTCTTCAGCGGCGGCGTCGATGTTGCGCGACAGGTCGAACTGGAGGGTGATGTTGGTGCTGCCGGTGGAGTTCGAGGAGCTCATGGATGTGAGGTAAGCGATGCTGCTGAACTGCCGCTCCAAGGGGGTCGCTACCGACGAGGCCATGGTCTCGGGGCTCGCGCCCGGCAGGCTCGCCGACACGTTGATGGTAGGGAAATCCACGCTCGGTAGCTCGCTCACCGGCAGGTTGACGTAGGCGAACATGCCGAACACGAGCAGTGCGGCCATGAGCACGGTGGTCATGACCGGACGGTGGATGAAGGGTGCGGATATGTTCATTGCGTGGGCGTCGGCAGCTGCACGGTGGGCGGCGGGGTGGTGATGGCGCCCAGGGCCTGGACCTTCATGTCCGGACGTAGGTTGCGCGGTACCACGGTGATGATCTGCTCACCGCCCTTGAGGCCCGAGCTGATCACTGCCAGGTCGCCGATCTGTCGGTCCACCTTCACGTCGCGCACCACGGCGCTGCCGGACTGCACCAGGTAGACGAAGTTGCCGTCCTGGCCGGTCTGCACCGAGTTCTGCGGCACCGTCACCGCGTCCTTCTGCACCGCGAGCTGCATCTCTACGTCCACGTACTGCCCCGGCCAGAGCTGCTCGCGCAGGTTGGGGAGGCGGGACTTCAGCATCACGGTGCCGGTGCTGGTGTTCACGGTGTTGTCAATGAACACCAGAGCGCCCTCGTCCAGCTCGCCGTCGCCGTTCTCGTGCTTGATGACCACCTTGATGGGGTGTTTCGCCTGGTACTCGCGCACCTCCTCCAGGTTCTGCTGGGGGACGATGTACTGCACCAGGATGGGCTTCATCTGGTTGATGACCACGAGCGGCGTCGCGTCGGTGGAGGAGCACCACGTTGCCGGCGCGCACCGCGAGGCTGCCGGTACGGCCCGAGACCTGGGCACGGATGTCGGTGTAGGAGAGGTTGATCTGGGCCTGCTGCATGGCGGCCTGGGCTTGGTCGGAGGCGGAGCGCGCGTCTTGGTATTCCTGCGCTGTGACGTAATCTTGCTTGGCCAGAGGCTCCAAGCGATCGGCATTGGCCTTGGTGTCCTCGGCGGCGGCCTTGGCGGAGGCCGAGCGCCGCCTCGAAGGGCGCCGGGTCGATCTGGAACAGCTTCTGACCCTGTTCCACGTACTGACCTTCCTGGAAGATACACCTCTTTCAGTATCCCGTTCACCTGTGGCTTCACCTGCACGGTGTGCTCGGACTGCACCTGGCCTACGGCCTGGATGATCAGCGGCATGGGCTGGATCTTCGAATAGGCGGTGTTCACCGGTAGGGGCTGATCCTCCGGATGCACGCGTGCGGCCCGGGCATTCTCGATCACGCGCCAGGCGAGCAGGATGAGGAGCAGCGCCGCGGTGCAGCCGATGATGAGTAAGGTCTGGCGTTGGGACTTCACGGCATCTCCGTCTGACTGTCTTTCGGTGCTTTGAGGCCGCCTACGGCATGGCCCATGGCTGTCAGGGCGGCGAACCAGTTGAGGCGCGCCTGCACCTGTTGTACACGCGCGTTGGCGAGGGTCGCCTCGGCACTCAATACGTCCAGAATGCTGTCTAGGCCACCTTTGTATCTCGCGTTGGTGACATCCGCTGCTTCCTGGGCGCTCTTCAGTCCGGTGTCGGTGGTGTCCAGAGGATGAAGCCGCAGTTATAAGGTTCTGATAGGCCTGCCACACCTCCAGCTGCACCTGCTGCACCAACTGGTCGGTGTGGCTTGGGCCACGTCCACCGCCGCCTGGGCCTTGCGGTTGGACGCCTGGTTGGTGAAGCCGGTGAACAGTGGGAAGCTCAGGGTGAGCTCCGCGGTGTAGGCGTTGGCGGTGTTCTTCTGGCCCAGTATCTCAGTAGTGGTGTGGCCCGCGCTGCCAGCCAGGGCCAGGGAGGGCAGTCCCTGCCCCTGGGATGCTTCAAGGCTGGCCACCGCCGACTGCTCCTGGGCCTTGGCGGCAAGGAGTTCCGGGCGCGCCTGTTCCGCTTTCTGCAGCAGATCGTGCACGCTCTGGGGAGGCATGGTGGCCGTGATCTCCTTCTCCAGGGACTCCAAGGGCACATTGACGTCGGCGGAATAGCCCACTGCCATCGCGAGTTGACCGCGCGCCACCGCGAGCTGGCCTTCCGCGGTCTGCAGGTTGAGCTGGGCGCCGGCCAGGGCGGCTTCAGCCTGGTAGACGTCGCCGATGGTGGCGAGACCGGAGTTCTTGCGCTGGTTGGCGGCGTCGAGGCTCGCGCTCGCGTCATGCACGTTCTGGGTGTCGGCGTCCTGCAGTGCCTGCAAGCCCAGCACCTGGTAGTAGTCCTGCTCCACCGTCAGGATCAGATCCTGCACGGTCTGGTTGGCGTCGAGCTCCGCCGCGGTGAGGGAGAACTTGGCGGCGTCCACCGTGCCGGAGCGCGCGCCGAAGTCCCACAGCAGGTAACTCAGGCTTATGTTCGGGCCGGAGTCTGTCTCAGAGGGCTGGGGGCTACCATCGAACACGGTCCGTTCGCGGTCGATGGTGTACC
>CAWFOE010000023.1:0-43274 GCA_963817285.1 uncultured Pseudomonadota bacterium
GCCACGTATTGCTCGCTTCGGCTGGTTTCGTTAAAGAAAGGAGTTAGATAAGAGTCGCTGCCTTTCTATCTCGCCTTAAAAAAGCCCCGCCGTGAGGCGGGGCTTTCATCATCCATCGAACTGGGTAGATAGAGTTACTGGCCAGATGCCTGCGCCGCCTGTTCGATCAGGCGCGCCACATCTTTCGGCTTGGAGATGTAGACCGCGTGGCTGCCGGGGACCTCGATGGTCGTGCTGCCGGCCCGCTTGGCCATCCTGCGCTCGAGATCGGGGTTGATGTTGTGGTCATGAGTCGCGACCAGCGCCCAGCTCTTCTTCTGGTGCCAGGCGGCTGTGGTCACCGGCGCGCCGCCAGCGGCCTTGGCCAGCATCGCCTGGGAATTCGCCATGAACTTCGCCTCGGCGGGCGAGAGGTCACCTGCGAAATCGGCAGGGAAGGCGGCCGGATCCAGGTACAGGAAATCGTCTTTGGTGGCGCGCATGTCGTTGTTGGCGGCGGGGGCCGTCCCGAGCAGGCTGACGGCACTCTCGCCCAGGTCGGGGATGAAAGCGGCGATGTAGACGAGACCGACCACATTCGGCGCGTCGCCCGCTTGGGTGATGACTACCCCGCCATAGCTATGGCCGACCAGGATGACGGGACCCTGTTGCAGATCCAGCACCCGCTTGGTCGCGGCGACGTCATCGGCGAGGGATGTCAGCGGCTCCTGCACCATGCTGACCGTATAGCCATCCTTGCCGAGGATGTCGGCGACGCGCCGCCACCCAGAACCATCGGCGAAGGCCCCGTGGACGAGCACGATGTTCTTGACCGGCGCGGCTTGCGCCGGGGTGACGGCAGCTGACAGAAGGGCGAGCCCTGCGGCTGCGGCGGCAATGACTTTAATCGGCATGGAAGTCTCCTTCAGTATCGAATAAGGTTCAACCGAGTGGTTGAATATAGCGTCGACTAGAAACATAGTCAACCATTGGGTAGAATGTTTTTATGACAGTGGATCGAGTGGGCAGATGACCATGATCGAGATAGAAGCCCGGAAACAAGCCGCTACACGCACTGCGCGGCTGGACGCGGTATTCGCCGCCTTAGCCGATCCGACGCGGCGGGCCATCATCGAGCGGCTCTCGCGCAGCGAGGCGCGGGTGACCGAGGTCGCCGAACCCTTCCCTATATCGTTGAACGCGGTGTCGAAACATATACGCGTGCTGGAAGCGAGCGGCATGGTCGAGCGGCACAAGAAAGGCCGCGACCACTTCCTCTCCATCAATACCCGTTCGCTGGATGAAGTGGATGGCTGGATCGAGCGGACGCGCCGCTATTGGGAAGCGCGGCTGGACGCCATGGAAGACCTGTTGCTCGAGCTCAAGAAGGACCGCAAGTCGCCGCCGAAGGATCGCAAGCGTGGCTCCCGCTGATACACCGGGACCCATCGTGCAGGTGCGCCGGCGCGTGAGCGCCCGGGCGGAGGAGATCTTCGACCTGTGGACCCAACCCGATCTGATGGTCCGCTGGATGAGTCCCTTCCCGGGCGCCGTCGATTGCAAAGCCAGCTGTGATCCTCGTCCGGGGGGAGCCTTCAGCCTCGTCATGACGTCGGCCGATGCAAACCGCGAAGTCACCGGCACCTATGTAGAAGTCGACCGGCCGCACAAGCTTGTGTTCACGTGGGTGGGTCCGCTGACGAACCATGTGAATACGCTGGTGACCCTCGAACTCATCCCGCGTGGCGATGAGACCGACCTCGTGCTCACTCACGAGCGTCTACCGACCTCGGCGATCGTTGAAGGTCATACGAAGGGTTGGGGTAACATCCTGGATCATCTGGCGGACGCAGTCTCAAAAGACGCTTAGTCGCGAACCAAGCGGAGCCGCGGAAAGGGCTCAGAGTCTTTTGACGCAGTTTCTTGTTCGACTACCTCGCGATGAGCGTGTTGCATCCACGCAATTCCCACAGCTCAAATCCCCGGTATCTGCCTTATGTCGCCGCATCCGCAAGACATAAGTAGTCGGCGAAAATTTCGTCGAGACTGATTTCACCTCTCTCCCCGAAACTGTGGCGCGGTTCACAGTGAGGGTCGCTGCTGCGGCCCATGGTCATGCTGCGCGCATCGGGTGCGCATGTGGTTGGAGGAGGGATAGTCATGAACAGATATCTATCTAATGTACTGGCTGTCGTCAGCTTGGGCCTAGGTCTGGGTCTCGCCATGCCCAGCATCGCCGCCGATAGCGCCAGCGACAACGAGGTTAGCGCCAGGGTGAAAGAGAGCCTCGCCGGTGTCGATAGCCTCAAGGGCGCGAACATCAGCGTGCAGACCGCCGATGGCGTGGTCACGCTGTCGGGCACGGTGAGCGACCCCCATGCGAAGTTCGCCGCCGTGGCTGCGGCCGATACGGTGGAGGGCGTCAGGGTCCTCAACGACGAGCTGAAGACCACGTCACCCCGCAAGCCGGTCGCGGATGTCAGGGCCGGCAAGCCCGCCACGAGACGCGCGATCGCGGACGACAGGATCACCGGCGAAGTGCGGGAAGTGCTGGCTCAGAGTGTGCCTAAGAACTACAAAGTGAACGCCAGGACGAGCGATGGCGTGGTCTACCTCAGCGGCGACGTCATGAACACCGATACCATCGAGCGCCTGAGAGGCCTCGTTGCGAAGGTGGACGGAGTGAAGAGCGTGAACACGCAAGGTATGGATGCCCCGTTCATCACCATGGCGTATTGATGGGGTCTTGATGCCCACCGATCGAGACAGTCAGCATGCTGGGCGATTGATACGCCACAGATGCGGAGGCATTAAAAAACCCCCCGGTAAGACCGGGGGGCGGGTACGCACTAGTTTTTGAGCGAAGCGCCGATGCTCAGCCGCTAGTCGTCCACATTGCCCATGGAGAGGTTGACGGTGGTACCCGTCATGCCACTCGCTTTGTCGGAAGCCAGGAACGCCGCCACGTTGCCCACTTCAGCCAGTGTCGATAGCCGCCGTGTATGGGTGTTGCTGGCGACGGCTTCCTGCCACTGTTCCCAGCTCATCACTTTCGCAGCCTTGAGGTTGAAGACTTCCTTGATGGAGTCCGATTCCGGTATGGCGTGGGGGCGGATACCCACCACGCGGATGCCGAGCGGCGCCAGCTCCTTGGACAGGCCGCGTGTGAGCCCTTCCTTCGCGGCCAGCGCCGGGCTGTAGCCGCCGATCATCGGCGAACCGACGCGAGCGGGGAGCGCGGACACCGTCATGATCACACCGGATTTCTTCTCCACCATGCGCCGGGCTGCCGCGCGCGCGGTCAGGAAATAGGACGTGGTGTAGGCCTCGATCGGCAGGGAAAACTTCTCCAGGTCGAGCTCGACGAAAGGAGTGCCGACGATCTCGGTATCAGGGATACCGATGGCGTTGAACGATATGTCCACCCGGCCGGCCTTGTCGATCACGGTCTTCATATGCTTTTCCACTGCCTGCTCGTCGATCGCATCCACCTTGGCGACCTCCGCGAAGCCACCGGCAGCGACGATCTCCTTGGCGACCGCTTCGACCGGTGCCGTGCGCCGCCCGGTGAGGAAGACCTTTGCCCCCTCGCTCGCGAAGGCACGCGCCACGGCGCCACCGATGGCACCGCCTGCGCCGTAGATCACTGCAACTTTGTTCTTCAAGATCATCTTCTGTCTCCTCGTTAAGTCACTGGGTAATGGGTAATCGGCGGCAGCTCTGGCATCGCCGCGAGCGTCACGCCGCCGCTTTCGGGAACAAGACTTCAGGGTCACCGGTGATCGACAGGCTCTCGATCAACAGCGCATCGATGACCCACAACCCCTCGTGCTTGAACAGGTCCACGGTGTAGAGGTTCTTGAGCAGCAGTTGGCGGCTGTGATCGTCCCGCGGCAGGTTCTGGGCCTCCACCAGTGCCGACAGACGAGCACGCCATCCGTCGTAAGCGGTGATGCGCGGGTTGCTGACGGTGTGGATGGTGTCGAGGCGGCTCGCTGTCCCCATGATCACATCGGTTATCGCTCCTCGGCCCTGGATCACCGGTAGCTCCACGCCGAGGCGCCGCGCCGGCCCGGTGATGTCGAGCGTCGCTTGGGCGGAGAGCGCTGACTCGAACAAGGTACGGTCGCGCAAGTCCTGGCCGGCGCCGAAACGGTAGAGCGCGTCCACGATGGCGGCGCGGTCCTGTGCATCAACGTCGTTCTTCAGTAGCATCTTCATCTCCTCGTCCTCAGGTCTAGTGGATATCCATGCCGCGCTCCGGGCGCAGCCGGTCTCAGGCCTTCGACGGCGTGTCCTCCCATCTGCGGACAGAGTCCTAGCTAGGACCATCTGCGATGCAGGCGCTGCGTCAGTGCCGAACTCGTCGCTGTGTGATGAGGTAGACACCGGTACCGAGACAAACTGGGCGGTCGGTGGGCACGGAAGTGCGATAATCTGGAGGCAGGAAATTTGGCAGAAGGCGCGGTGATGACGGCAGACTTGATCTCAAGGGCACAATCCGGGGACGGCGATGCGTTCCGCGAGCTGACCGAGCCGCACCGCCGGGAGCTGCAAGTGCATTGCTACCGGATGCTCGGATCCTTCCAGGATGCCGAGGACGCTCTCCAAGAGACGCTGCTGAGCGCCTGGCAAAGCCTCGCAGGGTTCGAGGGGCGCGCTTCGCTGCGCACCTGGCTCTACCGCATCGCCACCAACCGCTGCTTGAACCTGCTCCGCTCCGCCAGCCGCAAGCCCGCTAAACAATGGGACATACCTGGAGTCGAACCACCGGAGCCGACCCGGCTAGGCGAAGTCGTCTGGCTCGAGCCGTTCCCCGATACCCTCCTCGAGAGTGCGATCGAGGTGCCGCCCGGCCCTGAGGCACGCTACGAACAGACCGAATCCATCTCGCTTGCCTTCGTGAAGGGCTTGCAACTCCTACCGCCCCGCCAGCTCGCTGTGCTCATCCTGCGCGATGTGCTCGGGTTCCATGCTGAGGAGGTCGCTGGGATGTTGGAGTCCACCGTCGAGTCGGTGAACAGTTTGCTCAAGCGGGCGCGGGCCAGCTTGCAGAGCCACCCATCCACCGCCAGTCGCGAGCAGGCTCCCGATCCCGGTTCGTCCGTCGAGGATGCGGTCGTGGCGAAGTTCGTCAGCGCCTACGAGTCCGCAGACGTCGAGGCACTGGTGGCTCTGCTCACGGACGACGTCTTCATGGCCATGCCGCCCATGGCCCTCGAATACGAGGGTCGGGACAAGGTGGGCCGGTTCTTAGGCATGTTGTTCGGCGCGGGCCGGAAATACGCACTGGTGCGCACGCGGGCCAACGGCCAGCCGGCGTTCGGATCTTACGTACTCACTCCCGATGGCAGCCGGCGCGCGACCGGTTTATTCGTCCTCGGCCTCGCCGGCGATCGGATCAGCGCCATGACTCGCTTCGAGGCTAACGTGCTCCCCTGGTTCGGATTACTGCCATCGCTCCCGAGCTGATAGACCGGTGAAGGGGCTGGACTTCCTTAACGAACCTTCCTGTCATGCTTAATTAAGCGAAGGGTGGCCGGCCTCGCCGCGCTGTATCGCATCCCGAAAAATTCACAGCTGCATGCGATTTATTATCACAGCGTGCGTTGCGCTGGTTATCCCGTACCATGTCGCTTCCATCAGACCCGAGGATGCGGTCATCAACGCGAACGCTCACCGTCCGAAGTGGAAGATCCTGCTTGCCTTCGCGATCATCTATCTCGTGTGGGGCTCCACCTATTTAGCGATCCGCGTGGGTGTGGAGGAGGTCCCGCCGTTCCTGCTCGCCGCCATACGCTTCTTCGTCGCAGGATTCTTGCTCTTCGGCTGGATGCTCGCTCGTGGCGAGCGGCTGCCGAGCCCGCGGCAATGGGCGTCCATCTGTCTGCTCGCCTTCCTCATCTTCGCCGTAGATTACGGTCTCGTGTTCTGGGCCGAGCAGCGCGTGCCTTCGGGGGTGACAGCGGTGGTCATGGCCCTGACCGCCGCCTTCATGGTGTTGGCGGAGATCTTCTTCCTGCGCACCCAGAAGCTCACTGTGCGACTGGCCCTGGCGCTACTGGTGGGCTTAGGAGGAGTGGCGGTGTTGGTGAGCGATTCCTTGCATCTCGGTGGCGCACCCGTAGACAAGGTCGGCACCATGGCCCTGATCGTGAGCTGCACGGCTTGGGCCGCGGCCTCGGTATTCTTGCTCACCCAGCCCTTGCCGGAGTCCAAGTTCCTGAGTTCCGGGGCGCAGATGCTCGTCGGAGGCGTGTTCCTGCTGCTCATCGCCGCGGGTCTGGGCGAATTCCGGGATTTCCATCCCATGGCAGTCTCAGGCTGGGCGTGGTTCTCTTTGCTCTATCTGATCGTGCCGGGCTCCATCATCGCGTTCACCGCTTACGTCTGGCTGCTGCACTACGAGTCCCCCACCCGGGTCGGGACCTATGCTTACGTGAACCCTGTGGTGGCGGTGCTGGTCGGGTATTTCCTGGGCGGTGAGGCGCTTGGCCTGCGCACGATCCTGGGTGCTCTATTCGTCCTAGTCAGTGTGGTGATGATCACCACCGCGAAAGCCAAATGATGAGCCCCGCCTCGCGGCGGGGCTCTGATCACTCATCGCTCTAAAGCTGACTCAAGGCTGGCTTGCTGCCAGGCACAGAGGTGGGCGCCTTCCAGAACAGCAGCAAGCTGGCAGCGGTGAGGTTCCAGATCGCCTGCAGCAGCAGGATGCCCACCACCACGACGGCGCTCATGTTCGAGCCAACCACGAACACGGCGATAGCGGGCGCTGCACCGGTCGCCAGCCCGATCAGGCCGACTGCACGACGCATCCCACCCTCAGGCAGCAGGGCGATGGCCCAGGACAGCACGGCGACCGACTGGAACACCCAGGCGATCTTCGCCACGTCCGTGAGCACCACGTTCTCCAGGGTCAGCATGATCCAGTACCCGATCTTCAGCACGTCCGGCGCTCGGTTGACGAACATGGCCGCGGTATCGGTACTGACGAAGCCGTCGATGACGGTCGCCACCAGCATCAAGACCGAGCCGAAACAATATGCGATAAGGCCTACCATCACCGGCGTCCGGTGTAGCCCGAGTCTTCGCGAGAAGACCACGTAACCGAAGGTCAACCCCAGCACGCAGGCCATCGCTACCAGGTGCACGATCATGTGCGGTTGCTGGACGCTGATGATGCCTTGCATGATCGACAGCATGTCTTTACCGGACACTGCGGAATCCATCGCGACCGCGGCGATCGAAGCGATGGCACTGATGGCGATCGCGAGACCCGCCGCATGCACGTTACCTTGCAGATTTTCCTCGTGATGAGACATTCGTAGATCCTTTCCAGTGTTTGTGGGTGGCATGCCATGAGCTGCCGTGCAGACACTGTGGGCCAGGCGCTTGTCGCGCCTTTGTCTGGACTGTAAAGATTTGTAAATGTGCGGGTGCGCGAGCGCCTCGGCCTACCCAGGCAAGGGACGATTGCGTAGACTCAGAGCCTAAGGATCCACACCGCATCAGACCGCTGCACGCCATGCCCGAAGAGATCTTATTGGTCGAAGACGACGCCCGACTCGCGGAGATGCTGCACGAGTATCTCGGTGAGGCCGGTTTCCGCGTGCAGGTCGCCGCGACCGGGCAATCTGCCCTCCAGCAGTTCGCCGGCGCCGACTACGATGCGGTGATACTCGACCTGATGTTGCCGGACATGGATGGCTTGGATGTCTGTCGGCGACTGCATGAAGGTTCCGACGTGCCGGTGCTGATGCTGACTGCGCGCGGAGATGCTACCGATCGCATCGTCGGCCTCGAACTCGGTGCCGATGATTACCTGCCCAAGCCCTTCGAACCACGCGAATTGCTGGCGCGGCTGCGCGCCATCCTGCGCCGCCGGAGCGTGGACGCGCCCGCAGACAAACCCCTTAGGTTCGGCCGGCTCGAGATCGACCGCGCGGCCCATACTGTGCGTGTCGAAGGGCAGTTGCGCACGCTCACGGGGTACCAATTTGCGTTGTTGGTGGCGCTGGCGGAGAACGCCGGCCGCGTCCTCTCGCGGGAGAGCTTGATGGACAAGCTCCGGGGCGAAACCCTGGAAGCATTCGATCGCTCCATCGACATGCATATCTCGCGTATCCGTGCGGCCATAGAAGACGATGCGCGGCACCCGCGGCGGGTGATCACCCTGCGCGGCAGCGGCTATGTCTTCGCCAAGGTGCAGGACTGACATGTCGCGCCTCTACCTGCGGTTCTATGTCGCCCTGCTGGGCAGCCTGATCGTCTTCGCGGCGATCACGGCCCTGGTCTGGCATGGCATCACGGCTTTCGTCGAGCGCGGCGCTCCAGTACAGGGCCATGGCGTGCAACCCCTGCCGGGACTGGTCGCCGTGTTGGTGGTGCTTGCGCTGGGGGTGGGTATCAGCGCCCTGCCCATCGTCCGCCAGCTCACCCGGCGCCTGGAGCGCCTGCAAGCGGGCGTCGAGTCCCTCGGCTCCGGGGACCTCTCAGCCCGCGTAGCGGTGGAGGGCCAGGATGAGGTGGGCCAGCTCGCGACGAGCTTCAATCGCGCCGCGAGCCGCATCCAGGCCCTGGTTGGCGCCAACCGGGCCTTGCTCGCCAACGTCTCCCATGAGTTGCGCACGCCCCTGGCACGCATCCGCCTGACCGTAGAGTTGATGAAGGAATCCGCTGAGCCCAAGCGCAAGGCGGAGCTGGAACAGGATATCGCCGAGCTGGATGCCTTGATAGACGAGCTGTTGCTGAGCAGCCGGCTCGATGCGGTGAACGAACTCGAGAGCGTGGAAGACGTGGATCTGCTCGCGCTGGCAGCGGAGGAGTGCGCCCGGTTCGAGCAGGTGGATTTGAGCGGCGATACGGCCATCGTGCGGGGCGATCCGCGTCTCTTGCGCCGCCTGTTGCGCAACCTGTTGGAGAACGCGGAGCGCCATGGCCTGCCGCCGATCCGGGTCACAGTAGCAGCCGGTCCAGGTCTCGCTACTCTCGTCGTCGCCGATGGCGGCCAAGCGATCCCAGCGGAGCAGCGGGAGCGCCTGTTCGAACCTTTCTTCCGTCGCGCCGACGCCCGCGACCGACGCGGTGCGGGGCTGGGCCTTTCTCTGGTGCGTCAGATCGCTCGGCGCCATGGGGGTGATGCGCTGTGCGCCGAGACAGCTACAGGTCTGAACAGCTTCGTGGTGAGCTTGCCCTCGACCGAAGAGCCTCGCCCTATATAGGGTTAAAGCTTCCGGGGCTTCAGCATCAGGAACTCGACGCCCTGGACTCGGCTCGAGGTGAGATCGAAGCTCGATAAGGCTTGCTGGCCCAAGAGCAACTGGCAGGTGGCACAGACCGCCACGGGTACGTCTTTGAGCTTGTAGCCCGCCACTTCCATGGAATCCAGGTTGATCAAGCGTGAGCTGACCCGCCGTCCATCCGCAGTGGTCGCCATCACTGAGCTCTGCACCACTTCGTACTTGGCTTTCGACTCCTGGAGAAGGGTCTCGCTCATGGTCGTCAGTGTCGCGCCGGTGTCTACCATGAAGGTGGTCACATGCCCTTCGCCGAGCGCCACCGGCGCCACGAAGTTGCCATCCATCTTGAACAACTTGATCTGGGTCTTCTCGCCTGATTCTGCTGGTTTCGACTGTTGCATGGCGGTCTCGATGGCGATGCGCTGGCCATCGAAATAGGCGGGCTGCCCCATGGCCATCAAGTGCTCATCGAAGGAAGCGAGCAGCGCCAAAGCCTCGTAATAGCGTTTCTTCTGCACCAGGAGCTTGGCCAGGTCGCCACGCGCGTCTACCAAGGTAGGCACGATGGTGAGCGTCTTGTAGTACCAGTCTATGGCCTCATCCGTCTTGCCGGTCTTGGCGAGGCTGTCCGCGTAATAGTAGAAGATGTCGTACGTGCCTTCGCCCAGGGCGATGGCCTTCTGGAATTGCACGATGGCTTGCTCGTTCTCATCCCGTTTGTCCTGGGCGATGCCGAGCGACGCGATGGCTTCACTGTCGTTCGGGCGCTGGACCAGGTAATCCTGCCAGTTTTGCTCCGCGCACTCGAAGTCCTGGCTCTGCATGCAGTCCGTGGCGGCTTTCTTGAGCTCCGTGGGAGGGGTGTGACTCTCGGAGCAGCCCAAGGGCGCCAGGGCGAGCAGGGCCATCGAAAATGTCAGGACGATGATCTTATTAGCGCCCGCTGCAGGCATCGCGTTCCCCAGGAAGATAGTGTCTCGTCGGCGCTAAATACTAGCAGAAAGGCGGGTGTTCCCAGTTCCGTGTGGCGTCAGCCACTCGACGGCGGTGCCATGCATCTTCATAATCTTCGCCACAAAGGAAGATCATTGGGGGCTAAGGGATATGCGCAGAGTATTCGTCTTGGGGCTGATGTGTGCTGTCGTCCTCGCAGGATGCTCAAACCTGCAACCGATACAGCAGGATCAACCGCTCCTGCTCGCAGCGGGTGATGGGATCGCGGTGATCCAATTCGATACGTTGGATCATCTGACCCAGGCCCAGATCGTCTCCGCAGATCCGGGCGGCAAGACCATGGATATCCCTGACGTGCCGGCAGGCAAAAGCACTTATCTCTTCGAGGTGCCCGCAGGCCGATATTGCCTGCAGCGTTTCTCATACGGCCGCTACCTGGTCTCCCACGAAGGCGATTACGCTGGCTGCTTCAAGGTGCCTGCCGGAGAGGTGGGCTTCAGCGGGATCTTCACGCCGCGTGCCGAAGGTGGTGCGATCGTCGCAGGCCAGAATCTGGATGTATCGAGCGCAAAGGCCGAGCTGAAGCAGGATTATCCGCACATCGCGGCGCAGTTCCTGCAGCCAGAACCCGCACCCCTGCCGGTAGCGACGACCAGGGCAGCGCCTGCTGCCGTGAGCATCGTCGGGGCCGTCACCGCACCTCCCCCGCCGGGAAAGGATCTCATCTCCACCTGGATCATGCATGACGACAAGTCGGACATGGACAACATCTATGTCCGCAACAACTCCAAGTGGACATTATTCATCACCACCTTCGAGCTATACGACTGCGCCAACATCAAGCAGGCCTGCAAGACCACGAGCCCGAATTACAAGCTGAAACCCCACGAGACCAAGGTCTACATGCAGATCCGGCCTGATGATCTGCTGGGAGCCTATAGCTTCCATTACAGGTTCTCTTACGGGTTCGACTGACGGGGGAGAGGAGTACATGAAGATGACGCGTCTTGCTTCATCCTTTGTATCGGTCACGTTAGCCTTGTCGCTGACTTCCACAGCCATCGCTGCAGAGCCGATCGCTAACAGAAACATCATCATCTCGACCCATGATCCGGAAGCTCAGATCGAGTTCCCTGCCTCAGCGAAGTTCGTGGGTAGCAGCCACTGGGTGCTCCAGGCCTATGAAGACGACATCAAGCTGAATGCCTATGTGGACGCGGGTGCAGATAAGCAAGTGCAGCGCCTCTACTGGCTGCAATTCGAAGCCTATCTGCCTTCCAGGCCTGAGCTGAAGCACATTTACGATTCCAAACGCCATGTGACCCTGGGCGGCATGGATTTCCTCGTGGACACATGGGTGCAGACCACGGTGGCGACGGATGAGCCCGATTCCGACGACTCGCAACTCCAAGCGCTCGTGACTGGGAAGGGTTACACGTTCCCCAAATACATGATGTCGGTCCGCTTCGTGCACCTCATGGATGGCGCCCGCAAAGAGATGATGTATATCTATAGTGAAGACCTCACCCCGACGGGGTTCACAGACGACGATCTCAGTAAAGGCGGCAAGGCCTACAGCCAGTGGCCGCGTATCGAGAAGGGATTGATCGAGCGGGGGCAGGCCAGCATCACGTTCCATTGAGGCCGGCAGGTCCCAGGTCCGACCCATCCGAGATTATGTCGTCAAGGAATGCGTGACGTAGCGCACGCTGCCATGGATGCACCTTATGTAAGCTAAGGGCGCAGACGCCTATCGTTTACTTGCCAGAGGAACATCCATGCTTTCCCTGAAGCGCCCCGCACTCAAAAGACCTCAGAGACTCCCGAATCACGTGGTAGATGTCATGACCGCTACCTGCGTGTTCTGTCCCTACGGCGCGG
Organism: uncultured Pseudomonadota bacterium; assembly: GCA_963817285.1. Classification (GTDB taxonomy): domain Bacteria; phylum Pseudomonadota; class Gammaproteobacteria; order Natronospirales; family REEB76; genus DASUBN01. Next base: position 12,057 of record CAWFOE010000023.1, read on the forward strand.
ACGTGCAGGCCGGTGACCGGGTTTATGCGTTCGACGAAAAGACCGCGTTCGGTCGCCAGCAGCGGGAGCGGTTGGTGGAGGTAGTCTCCGTCAAGAGTTTTCGTTCCACCGGTCGTCTGGTCAGCATAGACCTCAAGATCACCCAAGAGCGCGACCTCCTGCGCATCGCAGTGGACAGTGAGATACCCATGCAGACGCTCTACGAGCATCACAGCGGCAACCCCACCTATATAGACGCCCGCCCGCCGGTGGTGGTGTATTTCCGGCCCTGCGATGAAGACGACACGCTCGGTGCGCAGTCGCGTCAGGGCTTGGACAGACCTGCGGGAAGACAAGCGGCAGCAGGCACGAAGTCCGGACTCATCCACTACCGGCGCGGACGGAAATACTAAACCCCGCCATCTGCATATCCCAGAGAGGGAATAGCGGCAAGCCTCGGCTTAATACGGTCAAGATGCTTGAGCGAGCGTGTAGCTGAAGCGATATGAATGTTTGCCGTCTGCGATGAGGATATCCAGCGTACCTTCGATGCCAGCCAACTGCCCGGTACCGGAGTCTGGCACCACGACTATGTTCATCTGCGGTCGCCCGCGCATCATGGTGGCATTGTGTTGCAGCACGAAGTCGCCGCTGCGGCCATGGAGCGTGCCGCTGACCCTCTCGATGGCTACGTAACCGGCTGAGCCTTCTACATCCGTGAGTGCGCTCAGCATCTCACCCATGCTCACAGCCTCCAGGTCACCGGCGAAGCGTTTGTCGATGGACATCCGGCCCAGTTTGGCGCCTGCTTCCTTGTTGTAAGCCTCGAGAGGCTTCATCGTCACGTCGAACGTGCCAGTTGCGATACCTTTCATGCTCGTTCCTTCTGCGAGATGCCAGTGACTTGAACCGCGCGGATGCGCACGATGCGGGATGCTATCATCGTGGGACGGCGGCATATTGAAGAAACGCGACATGCTGAGACGCAAGTACGAGAGGCCACGCGGCATCCTCAATCCCAAGCCTGCGGCATCCGATAGCGGATATCGGCGCTATTGGCCGTCAGACGATCTGGCGGCTTTCGTCGAACACTATTGGACCGTGGAATGGGATCTCCAGGAGTCTCAAGTACGCGAGACCCTACCGCATCCTTCGGTGCATATCGTCCTGGAGCGCGACCTCGCACAAGTCGCTGGCGTGGCGACAGGCAAGTTCACCCGGGTGTTGAAAGGCCGGGGAAGGGTGTTGGGCGTGAAGTTCCGCCCCGGCGGCTTCAGACCTTTCATCAAGCGACCGGTCGCCACCCTAACGGACAGGGTGTTCAAGATCCAGACACTGTTCGGCCGGTCCGCTGCGGCGCTCGGCAGAGTTGTCTTGGCTCACGCGGATCACCAGGCGGCGTTCGGGGCGATCGAGTCTTTCCTCCGGGATCGCCGGCCTGTCGCGGCCCCAGCCATCGCGCTTGCCGGGCGTATCACTGAGCGGATCATCGCGGACCGGACGATCACCAAAGTGGAACATATCGTCCAGGAGTTCGATATCGACACACGTAAGCTGCAGCGCTTGTTCAGCAGCTATGTGGGGGTGCATCCGAAGTGGGTCATCCAGCGCTACAGGCTGCACGAAGCCGCGGAACGGCTGGCCACTGCGCCCACCGTTGACTGGACAGATATCGCTTTCGATCTGGGCTACGCGGATCAAGCGCATTTCATCCGTGATTTCAAGAAAGTGGTGGAGTGCTCGCCTGCTGCGTATGCGAAGCGCTTTACATCTTTAAACCTCTTGCAGCCGGGGAGATAGTCATGCAGATACTATTTAGATGCTTCGCCCTGATAGGGGTGATCCTTGCCCTCTGCGGCTTCACCACCACCACGCTGGACCCCGATCAGGCCGAAGTGGTTACCTCCGACGTGGAGCACTTCTGGCAAGCCTTCGACGATGCGGCCAAGCTGCCCATGGAACAGCGGACGGCCGTCTACACCAAGGAATATTTCGATCTCGCGAGCCAAGGGCTTAAGGACTTCACCACCCGCAGGATCGGTACACCTGAGGTCTTCACCCAGTTCGTGGAAGGGCATCGGGATTACTACACCAAGCTCCGCCCCCAGATCGGCAAAGTCGTGGATCAGAAGCCGGTGATCCAGGCCGCCTTCAAACAGTTGAAAGCCCTATACCCGGACATCAAATTCCCCAAGCATGTTTATTTTGTGGTGGGCCGACAGCACGCCGCTGGCATCAGCACTGACGACGGCATCATCCTGTCTGCCGACATGTTCGCCACACCTCCGGGTACGCCCTACAGCTACAACACGGCTTACCCGGACATCATCCCCTTCGTGGCTGTGCACGAGACCATCCATTTCAACCAGACGTTCCAGGCGGAGGACAACATCACGGTGCTGCAGGGCACCGTCACGGAAGGCACGGCAGATTTCATCGCCTCCCTGGTGTTACCGGAGCCCACCGCGCGCCAGTTCACGGACCGCTGGGATTATGGCTGTGCTCACGAAGCCGAACTTGCTGCCCGTTACGTGCAGGATGAGGACGTGACCAAGATGCCCCCGTGGATGTATGACCACACGCCGGACACCGGCTGGCCGCCGGACATGGGCTATTGGATGGGTTACCGCATAGACCAGAGCGTCTTTGCCAAGGCCACGAATAAGACTGCGGCCCTGCGAGACATGCTGCAGGTGACGGACTTCAAGGCCTTCTTCGCCGCGAGCGGTTATCCGCAGACTAAGCAGCCCTGCATGCCCGAGAAGCCAGTGCAGATCGTCAAGGACACGGAATAGGCTCGGGCCTCAGTCCCAATCGTCATCCTCACGGGCGGCCTTGAAGGGTGAGGGCCTCACCTTTAGAGCCGTAGTGTCGTGGGTCACGATGTCGTCGAAGGTATGCAATGCCTGCAGCTCGGTATCCGTCTCGCTGCTGAGCTCCTGCCAGAGCGCCCGATCCCCCGGCGAAGGCGGTGCATAGTCGCCCTCAATCACGAAGCTGAGAGAACCCAACCTGTCTTGCAGGCTTGCGGGGTAGGCCAAGGATTGCAGATAGCCATCGTAATCCGGCGTGACCAGGATCGTCGAGATCTTCTCCAGCTCCGCGAGGCGTGCTGCCATGGCGGGGTCCCGTTGCCGCTTCTGCAGTTCTTCCCGCAGAGCGTGGATGCGCATAGCGGCCTTAGCCACCGCTGCCAGCTTCACCTGGATCTCCTTCAACAGAGCGTAACTCGTCTCTAGGTCCGCCTGACTCACGCTGGCGCGCGGGTCCACCTTCACATCGAATTCACGGGTCTGGCTCACGCCTGCGCCGTTCAAGGTGGCGCGGTAGCGACCGGGGGGCACTTGTGGGCCGGGCACGGCCTGGCTGCCCTCGCCCAATGCCGCGGAACTCAAGTCCCAGACGAACAGGTTCATGCCCGTGTCTGCGCTCAAGCCGGACGGCGTTGAATCAGCGTCCGCATCCTCGGCGTCTTTGGCATCCTTATCCTGGGACGCTCTGGAGAAGGATGCGACAGGATTGCCTGCCTTGTCGCTGATGGTGATAGTCAGGTGCGCATCCTTAGGGAGCGCATGTCTCAGTTCATAGAAGATGCTGGCGCCGTTCGCCGGGTTCTCGCCGGCATTGTATTTGGCCGAGTCCGGGTCTTGTTGCCCGCCGGTGAGCCAGGCGGTCTGCGGCGTGAAGAGGAAGGCCGGTGCAGCGAGGGCTGCGGGCGTGAGTTCCCGGAGCGGCTGCAGGTTATCGAGCACCCAGAAGGCACGCCCATGGGTGGCCACCGCCAGCGCATCTTGTTGCGGCACTACCGCCAGATCGAAGATAGCTGCCCGCGGCAGGTTCTGCTGTAGCGGCTGCCAGAGCACGCCACCGTCAGCAGAGTAATACATACCGGTCAGGGTGCCGGCGAACAATAGATTTGGATCGCGACTGTCCTCGCGCACGGCGAAGCTCGCGGTATCCGCCGGCAGGCCGCTGACGATCTTGCGCCAATGGGCGCCGTAATCCGTGGTCCCATAGATATAAGGCGCGAAATCGTCCTCTCGATACCGATGCGCCGCGAGGTAGGCGGTGCCGGGGGCGAAGCGTGAAGCTTCGATCACGTTCACCGTGCTCCATTCAGGCAGACCTATAGGCGTCACGTCGTCCCAATGGCCGCCACTGTCCCGAGTCACCCATACTTTCCCGTCGTCGGTGCCGGCCCACAGCAGTTTCGCGTCCAGCGGCGACTCCGCCAAGGCGAACACGGTGTCGTAATACTCCACCGAGGTGATGTCCTTGTGCAGCGGCCCGCCCGAGGGTTGTTGCTTGCTCTTGTCGTCGCGCGTGATGTCGGGGCTGATGTCGCTCCAGCTGTGACCGCCGTCGGTGCTCTTCATCACGTATTGGGAGCCGATGTAGAGGGTATCCGGTGCATACCGGGAGGCCACGATGGGGAAGGTCCATTGGAAGCGGTATTTGAGCTCTGCTGCGCCGCGACCGGTCGTACCATCCGGCCACGGACCCAGGAAGGTCTTGAGCCCGGTCTGGGTGTCGGTGCGTTCCAGGAGGCCGCCGGGACCGCCGCTGCTGTACACGATCCAGGGCTTGCCCGGCACCGGCACGGCATAGCCACTCTCCCATTGGGCAACCGTGCGCCAGTCCTGCGGGTCGATCTCATAGTCCACGTTGGCGCTGGCGATCTCGAGGGTGGAGCGGTCCTGTTGCGCGCCATACAGGTGGAAGGGGAAGCGATCGTCCACGTTCACATGGTAGAACTGCCCGGTGGGTTGGTTGTCCAGGCTGGACCAGGATGTGCCGCCGTCCAGGCTCACGGTAGCGCCGGCATCGTTGCCCAGGATCATGACCTCTGCATCCTTGGGATCTATCCACAGCACGTGATGATCTCCGCCCATCACATGCTGGTTCTTGAAGGTCTTGCCGCCGTCTTTGGACACCATGAGGCCGGGGGCCTGGGTCACGAACAGATGGTCTGGATCTTTCGTATCGGCGTAGATGCGGCTGAAATACCAGGCGCGCTGGTTGAGATCGCCCTTGTGGTAAAGCCGTTGCCAGTGGGCGCCCCCGTCGTTGGAGCGATAGAGACCGCCTTCACCCGCTTCCACCACTGCATAGATACGGCCCGGCGCGGTGATAGGCAACGCGAGACCGATGCGGCCCAAGACGCCCGCCGGCATGCCGGGATTGTGGCTGAGGTCAGTCCAATGGGCGCCGCCATCGCTCGTCTTGTAGATGCCGCTGCCCGGCCCGCCGCTGCTGAAGTTCCAGGCTCTGCGCTCCGTCTGCCAGAGGGCGGCATACAGGGTCTTGGGGTCAGAGGCATCCATGACTAAGTCCGCCACGCCGGTGTCCGTATCTACGAAGAGGATGCGCTGCCAGTGGGCGCCCCCGTCGTGGCTCTCATAGACACCGCGCTCGGGGTTGGGGCCGAACATATGGCCCAGCGCCCCTACATACACATGCTGTGCATCCTTGGGATCCACCACGATCTGCGAGATCACATGGGTCTCGGCGAGACCGGCCCGGGTCCAGCTCTTGCCTGCGTCTACTGATTTCCAAACTCCATCGCCGGTAAGCATGTCGCCGCGGGGGAAACCTTCGCCCATACCCGCGTAGATCACCTTGGGGTCGGAGGGCGCCACTGCGAGTGCACCGACGGGACCCGTATCCAGGCAGCAGTCGGAGACGTTCGTCCAGCTGTGTCCGGCGTCGGTGGTCTTCCACACGCCGCCATCGGCGCCGCCGAAGTAGAAGGTACGCGCGTCACCGGCGATCCCCGCTACGGAATCCACGCGCCCGCCACGGAAAGGCCCCACGAGCCGCCACTGCAAAGCCTGTAGGTCTGTTGGTGTGGGCTCAGCCGCGGCATCCAGCGTGCCTGGCAACAGGCTGAGGCCGAGCAGTAGGCAGGCGTAATGGAGGGGTCGAACGACCACGGGGCTGCCCGACCCGCCAGAGGCGGGTTTGGATCGACGCATCCTTAGTTTCCTCATGCTGCCTTCACATCGCATCTGCGTGGTCGGGCAGGATTGCAAACTCGAATCTGTTGATTATACTACTATAAAAATAGTACTTATAAAATAGTAGAAGAAGAACCACAGAATAGCAACTCGGGAGCGTATTCCATGGGTAATAAGCCAGTTTCCTTGACCGGAGCCATCCGTGGCTTGCTGCTCACCAGCATGGTGGGTTTGATGCATATCGCTCCGGCCTTCGCCCAGGACGACGCCCCAACCGACGAACCGCCGCCCACGGACGCCAAGACGGCCGAGCTCGGCAAGATCGAGGTGACGGGCACCCGCATCAGACGGACTGACGTAGAGGCCGCACGGCCTATCACCGTCGTGACCAAGCAGCAGATCGAGGCGACGGGGCTCAACTCCATAGGCGACGTGCTGCAGACCCTCGCTTCATCAGGTGCGGCACAGAATTCGCAGTTCAACAACGGCGGCAACGGCAGGACGAACGCCGATCTGCGTAACTTGGGGCCCAATAGGTTGCTGGTGCTGCTGAACGGGCATCGTGTGATAAGCGGTCTCGCCGGTGACGTGGATCTCAATACCATCCCGCTCGCCATCGTGGATCATGTGGAGATCCTGCAGGACGGTGCTTCGGCGCTGTACGGCTCGGATGCCATCTCGGGCGTGATCAACATCATCACCGCGAGGAATTACAACGGTGCCGAAGCCAACGCTTACCTTGGGGAATACGACGCCCACGGAGACGGCGGGGGCTGGGATGGCAAGGAGCAGAGCTACGACTTCACCATCGGTTCGAGCAGCGATCGGGCCGGGGTGGTGATGAACGTCTCCTATGTGAACGAATCCCCCGTGCTTGCCGGCGATCGCAGCATCTCCAAGGAGCCCATAATCGGCGGTGGCGTGGCGGCGGGTAGCATCGCTACGCCCAATGGCGCGTTCGGCATCGCGCTCGGAAGCGGCAAATGTCCGGGTGCAGCGACGCTCGACAGCTCCAACAGTTGTTTCATGACGCTGATCCATATCCCGACCAAGAAGCCGACGCTGGCTAATTTCCGGAATTTCAACACCTCGGACCAGTTCAACTATGCGCCTGCGAACTACCTGATCACACCCAGCGAACGTACCGGCATGTACGTGCAAGGTCATTATGACTTCGCGGACAACTTGAGCTTCGACACCCAGGTGCTATTCAACGAGCGGGACTCCGCGCAACAGCTGGCGCCAGATACCCTCGACCTCGGGGCATTCGGCCAGGCGGCCGCCGATGGCCAACTCCTGGAGATCTCCGGCAAGAACCCCTATAACCCATTCAAGGTAGATCTGGTGAGCAGCAGTAGCGACACCTGCATCGGCGCAGGTACTTGTGATGAGCTGGTGTTCCTCGGGCGACGCCTCTCCGAAGAGGGTAACCGGGTGTTCACCCAGAAAGTGGACAACTACCAGTTCATCGGTGGCTTCACGGGATATTTCCGTCTTTCCGGGCAGGAATGGGACTGGGATGCACATTACAGTTATGCGAATAACTACGAATCTGACGTGGCTGCGGGTGTAGTCAATACAGACCGCATGCAGCAGGAACTGGGCAGACCTGGCTCCGCACCCTGTGCCGGACTCATCCATACCGACTGCGTCGCACTCAATCTGTTCGGCGGAAACGGCAGCATCACTCCGGCGATGCTCAGTTATTTCCTGATGGAGCAGCATGACATCGTCGCCCAGAGCATGCGCGATTACACGGCCAACGCCACAGGTGAGCTCATGGAGCTACCGGCGGGTCCGCTAGACATGGCCTTGGGTGCCGAATCGCTCGAGACAGATGGGTACTCACACCCGGATGCGCTCGTGATCGAAGGCAATACGGGTTCGAGCCTCATACCGCCCACTGAAGGGCGTGAACGGACGCTGGCAGGCTACCTGGAGTTCGATATACCGCTCGTGGCTGACCGGCCGTTCATGAAGGACGTGCACCTGGACATCGCAGACCGCTGGTCGCGATTCGACTGGAAGGGCGGGACGCTCGGTACTGGCAATCAGGCAGAGCACAGCGACGATTCCTCGTCCGGCAATGCCTCGCTGCGTTGGCGTGCGGATGATGAGGTCTTGCTGCGAGCTTCATGGGCGCAAAGCTTCCGCATCCCCAGCATCGGCGATCTGTTCCTCGCGGATAGTCAGAGTGGCGCTACGCTCTCAGACCCTTGCGTCGTCTCGTCGCTCAATCCGACGACCGCGCCTTTCTGCGGCGCCGGACCCTATGCCCAACCGAATCCGAACAACCCCAGCATCAATACCACCGTGGGCGGCAACACGCACCTGACGCCGGAACGGGCGATCTCCCAGACAGTTGGGTTCGTGTATAGCCCTGACTGGCTGACGGGCTTCGATCTCAGCGTGGATTACTTCAAGATCAATCTGCTCAACGCGATCGGCACCGTGCCCCCCGAGCTGGTATTGAACGGCTGCTATAACGATGATCTCAAGCAGTATTGCCAGCTGATAACCCGGTCTGGAGGTGATCACACGGCGTTTGCACCCGGAGCCATCACGAACATACAGAACCTGAACACCAATATCGGCGGGATAAAGACCGAGGGAGTAGACGTATCCCTGCGCTACAAGTTCGCCTCCACGGAAGCGAGTGACTTCAAGCTGGGGGTGGATTGGAGCTTCACCAAGCAGTACGTGGCGACCCTCGCCTTCGGCACCGGGATCAGCAGCCTCGAGCTCTCCGGCACAACGACCGACGGCTCAGGCACTGCGGGCACCGGACAGGTGACCGGCGGCATCCCCAAGCAACGCGCTAACGTGATCCTGAACTGGAATCGTGGCGAATGGTCGGCGAGCTGGAGCGTCGAGTACATCGGTGCACTCACGGAGGACTGCTCCTCAGTGACGGTGATCACCCCATCGACTCGTTGCCCGCTGAAGATAAATTTCCCGTTCGAGTCGGGCGCGGTCGCAGGCAACCATATCGGCGCCACTTTCTATCATGACGTACAGCTCACTTACCATGTCGATGAGCTCGATTCGGACTTCTCGCTGGGTGTGCGCAACCTCTTCGACAAGGAGCCGCCGGTGGCCATGTCCGCCTTCGCCAACAGCTTCCTGCCCACCTTCTATCGGACGCCTGGGCGGTTCTTGTACGCCAGTGTCGCGGTCAAGCTCTGACGGCTTGGGATAGGTCGCGGGACCATTTGATCTATGGCGCTGGGTACTTCCGCTTCTTGTCGCTGGGCACCCGTTTGAGGCAGGCATCGAGATAGTTGTCTTTGGCGTCGATGCTGTGGTTGCCCAAGATGTTGCCGGACTGGTTCAGGAAGGCCCACTCTTGCCCAAGATCCCCATACCGCCAGATGTCGAATATCCGGGGCGGCACCAGGGGTACCACGTCCGCCAGGTTCACCACCCGGTAGCTCGCGGGCAAGAGAGCGTTGTACGCCGCCACGAAGGCGGGATCTCCTACTCGAGGTGCCGCATAGCTGTATAGGCGCACGTCTAGGCGTTTCAGCCGTGCCCGTAGCATCAGCGCTGTGAGCGCTGCCACAGCGCCGCCAAGACTGTGTCCGGTCACATACACCGGCACCCGGGGTTTGAAATCCTTGGCGGCCTTCTCCACTTTGCGGCTCAAGGAGACCGCCAGCATCTGGAAACCCTGGTGTACCTGGCTCCTGTCCAGCAGCGGGGCCTTGTCCCTCAGATGCTTAGAGAGAGATACCTGCACGGCGTCTGCGTCCGTGAACCAGTCGTCCAGGTCTTGGGTGCCCCGGAAGGCGACGATGTAATGGTCGCCCTTGCGGGAGCGTAGCGCGAAACCGAAGGGTTTACGGAAGATGCCGCTGTGGTCCACGAGCCAGATGAGTGCGATGAAGGGCCAGCGCAGCATGCGGTACTTGATCTTGGAGACCAGGATGTTGAGCCAGGTGAAGGTGGCGTCGAACTCCGCGGCCACGGTGTAGCCGGGCGGCGGGAGGAAGTGGCCTTTCTCGAATTGGTGATAGGCAGAGACACAGCACTTGGCCAGCGTCTCGGCCATCTTCTTGTCGTAGTTGATCCGCATGACGTTCCCTCGCGCGATGCTTTACCCCGCACACACTCTAAGGCGAGGGCCCCCAGGGCGCAAACCGGCTCTGGGGGGAGGGGGTACGCTCCGGGCGCTCTCACGTCATGCTCGTGTGGGCATCTCCTTGTAGAGCCAGGCGCCGAGGAATACGCCGCCCATGATGGCGACGAGTCCGCCGATGAGCTGGCCTAGCGCGATCGGGGCGGGGAAGAGGCCGAGGGCGGTGAGATCCAAGGCCACGGCGAAGCGGCCCACGAGCCAGACCGAGAGCCCTGCAAGCAGGGCGGTCTTGGGTCCGGCCCCGAAGCGGGGGCGGCTGGCGGCATAGATCCACACACCGGCGGCGCCATCCACGAGGCACATCAAGGCCCACAAGGCCATCTGCACGGGTTGCGCAGGGGGATGCATTAGGTCGCCCATGCTGTGTATCCAGTCTTGCAGCTGGCTCGCGAGGATGGCGCCGTTGCCCACGCCGGTGACGACGAAGATAACCGCGCCCGCTACGACCCCGCCCAGCAGTACTCGCTTCACATTGATGTTAGCCATCGCTTCCTCGTCAGTTGTGGTGACAGGCCGGTGGGGCCAGGGCTTGCGAAATTACATACTAAATAGTATGTTGTCAACATGAAGCGCGACATCAAGACCCGCGACCTGGAGAAGACTCGCGCCGAGATCCTGCAGGCGGCGTTCCCCTTGGTGCTGAAGCACGGCTTCCAGGGCGTGAGCATCGACGACATCGTGCGGGAGACAGACCACACCAAGGGCGCGTTCTTCCATCAGTTCCCTACCAAACGGGACCTCGGCTACGCCCTGGTGGACGAAGTGATTCGGCCGCTCATCATGGAGCGCTGGATCTCGCCCCTGGAGGGCTACGAGAACCCTCTGGAAGGGATGCTGGGGCAGATGGAGTCCCTCATCGGCGGCTCCAGTCCGGAGCTCCTGAAGCTCGGCTGCCCGCTGCACAATTTGGTGCAGGAGATGGCGCCGCTCGATGCCGGGTTCAGGAAGCGACTCCAGTCCGCCCTGGACCTGTGGGTAGACGAGACAGAACGGCATCTGAAGCGCGCTCAAACCCAGGGCTACTTGAAGCACTCTGTCGATACGCGACAAGCGGCTTACTTCATCGTGATGGCCCATGAAGGGTTCTACGGGATGATCAAGGGCCTCGGCAAAACAGAGGCCTACGCGGCGCTCTTCGGTTCGTTCAAGTCTTACTTCCAGGCGATCTCCGCCGACGGCTTACAGGAGCCTTGAGATGAAACTCTATTATTCACCCAATCTGAATCCACGCGTCGCGGTGGCCGTGGCGAAGCACCTGAAGTCGCCGGTGCAATACATCCGCGCCCGGCCCTTCCACCCCGCGCACATGGAAGCCTTCCGCAAGATCAACCCGAACACCCGCGTGCCGGTGCTGGTGGAGGACGGGCCGCACCCTGTGGGAGACGGACGCCATCGCCTGCCGGCTCTCGGAGATCGGCGGCTCCGACTTCTGGCGTGCGGGCGTCGAGCTGCCGGAGATGATCATGTGGATCAGCTGGGGCACCCACCACCTGACCCGGGCGGCGGACCCGTGTACTTCGACAGGGTCGTACGACCGAAGTTTTCGGACAAGGTCATGGACCAGGCGCGATCGGAGAATCCTTGAAGGATTTCCGGCAGTTCGCCGCCATCCTGGATGATCCATCAGGAGACCAAGCAGTGGCTCGTGGGCGGCCGTCTCTCCTACGCGGACTTCCGGGTGGCCACATCCTTGCCGTTTGCCGAGCGGGCGGGCTTGCCGGTGGAGGAGTTCGGCACGTGGTGCGCTGGCATGAGCAGCTTTGGGAGCTTCCTGCTTGGCGCGATCCGTTCGAAGGGTTAGTAGAAAGCTGACACGGGGAAAGTCTTACTCGCCAGACTTTCCGTTTGCAGCTGGCGCTTCCGATTTCGCCTTAAGCATCCCGCCCAGCCGTCGCATCTCCGCGCCCAGCTCTGCACGGTCGAAGCCCGGCGTGCGGGCTTGGGCCAGCAACCCATGCATGAGGTCTATCCAGGTGGCCGGATGCGTATCCGGATCCTTCGCGCCGAACACTTTCCTATGCAATTGCACGGGTGGTGCCACGCGCTTGAGTTCGTCCGCATGCCGACCGAGAGCAGCGAACCTCGCGCCATGCTCGGGGTCTTCCGGTTTGCTGGCTAGCGCATCCCTTAGCGCGCCTAGAGCGTCCGCTACGCGTCGGCGCACCAGCTGCTCGGTGCGTATGGGATAGACGAACCAGGTGGCCGCCACGGCACAGAGGGCGCCGATCACGATACAGAGCACCCGCAGGCCCAACAGTGGCACCATCTCCACCCCCTGGGTGCCCTGGAGCAGGGCGAAGATCAGCGTCGCGCAGGCAGCCCAATAAGCGTAGTTGATCTGGCGAAGCCAGATACCTAAGAAGAGCACTAAGAATACGCTGCCGGCATACACCGCCGGATCCGGGAAGGCGATATGCCCGACGAGCGCTGCCACCAAGGCACCGCCGATGGCGCCACCCAGGCGCAGGAGCCCTTTGTGGATGGCGTCGCCGCGGCCCACTGCGCCGCTGCAGACGATGAAAGCCGTGAGGACCACCCAGAACCAATGGGCGGGGAAGACCAACATACCGATGGCGAAGGCCAACCCTAAAGCGGTGAGCATCTGCAGGGCCATGCGGGTGGCGATGTGCAGTTCCCCTTCACGGGTCGGGCGCACCCGCACTGCAGCTTCTGGCTCAGGCTCTTCGGCCACGCCTAAGCGGGCTGCCAGCCAGTCCACGACGACGGTACTCGCGAAGGCGATCATGCCCGCAGCGATCATCAGGAAAACTAGCGCCGGCCCGCCATGCGAGACGTCGATGTGCACCGGTGCTACGAATATGGATATCAGCGGCAAGGCGATGAGCCGGCCGATGGCATTCGCCCGCGCGCCGTATTTGCGCAACAAGATGGAGAGGGTCATCCCGCCCGTGAACAACACCGCGCCCAAGAGCGGAACGTGCAGGAAAGCGAAGCCCACCAACCCGGCTGCGACCGCGATGAGTGGCAGCATCAGGAACTTGAGCAAGAGTGCCCGGATTCCGAGGTGCTCATGCCGTCGCATGAGGCCCATGGACAGGGCCGCGGCCAGGATCGCGGGCGAGGCGTTGACCCCGGACCACAGACAAGCCGCATACATCACGCCGAAGCTCAGGAGCACAGCGGCCATGGAGACTAAAGCGGAGCGCAGAGTGCGTAAGGGCATAGCGTCGAACATGGCGCGATTATAGTGAAGGACGGGAGCCTGATCTCAGTGCAATGGTCTCGTGCCCGCCATGCCATCGACCTTTGCGAAATGCTTCTTGGCCAAAGCCAGCAACTGTCCTTCAGTGGGATGGTCCACGGTCTCCCAGCCGACGACTTGTTTCTCCAGCGCCGGGCGATGCTTACCGATGTAATGGCGGAAGTCCGCCTGGGCGCTATGCGAGCCGGCTACCAAGACCTCGGCTACTCCCGCGAGCGCATCGCAGACCTGGCCGAAGAACTCGTGTTCAGTGCGCACCTCACTCCCGTGCTGACGGGTGTGGTGGCTATGGGCCTTGATCTTCTGTGACTGCAGATGTTCCGCATCGAACTGCAGCACTTGGGCGTGTTGGTGGTCGATGAGGACGACGGCGTGATGTGACGGCATGCAGATATTCCTTATATTCGGCGGACTGAGAATCTGGTCAGAGATATCAGGTTCCGTAGCATACGCCCTGGACCGGATGGGAACACATGACTTGAATCAAGCAGCGTCGATATCCGCGTCATCGGAGCGGGCCAGGTCGGGAGATGTTTGACGTATTCATGAACTTCCCAGCAAGGCGATTGTCGTACCCCAGACTTCATCAAGGATCGAGGCGGGGTCTATGCGTCATCTACATCGGAAGCGTGAATTGTCCTGCATCGCGATCGTCTTTGGCATGGCGACCCTATCGCCACTGGCGCTTGCAGACAAAACAGGCTCGGATGCCCACGCGGTGCTGGCCTCAGCCACGGATGCCATGGGCGGGGAGAAGCTGCTCAGATCGCTCACCTCCTTGAAGTTCGATATCCGCGAGACCCAGTTCCGCGTGGACGACTCCGAACGCGCCGAGTCTCCGTTCTGGATCAGCAGCCTCACCCTCGCTGAGACCCGTGACCTGCAGGGCGGGCGCTACCATGACGAGACCTCGGTGGATAACCCCCAATTCTCCTATACGCAGACCACCACCAGCGATGGCGCCATCTCCGCTACGGCCCTGAGCTTCCGCGGGCAGACGGCATATCGGACCCGGCCGGAGACCCACGAACGCATGGAGCTCAGCCCAGAGCGCATCCTGCTCACGGCAGCGGCGGCGAGTGATCTCCACGAACTGCCCGATGTCTCGGTCCACGGCGTGCTGCACCATGATCTGCGCTTCACCTGGAGGGGCTTCCAGGTGGACGTGTTCGTGAATGCGGATACCCATCTGCCGGACCGCATCGCTTCCCTGCGCACGAACCCTTACGACATCGCACAGCATGCCTGGGGTGATATCCGTTGGAGCACCGACTTCCTGTTCTGGAAGCGCGAGGCAGACGGATTGGTATACCCCCGTCAGTGGGACACGAGCCGCAATGGCAGCCCGATTTTCACCGAGAGCGTGGTGAAGCTCGCGGAGGGTGTGCCTCTGGATGCGGCGTCATTCACTGTCCCCGAGGCCGCGCAGAAACAGTTCGCGGATACCGAGCATCTGCCGGTGGACGACTATCCCTTCGACGGCAGCAAACAGATGGTGGCTCTCGGGAAAGACGTCTGGCTGCTGGCCGGCAATTGGAACGTCCTGGTGGTGCAGCAGGCGGATGGCCTGGTGGTCATCGACTGTCCCCAGTCCACCGGCTACTCGGCGAAGGTGTTGGATTTCCTCCAGCAGAAGTTCCCGGGCGTGAAAGTCAAAGCGGTGGTGTCCACCACGGACAGCACCTGGCATTATGCGGGCCTGCGCACCTACCTGGCCCGAGGTATCCCGGCCTATGCCTTGGATCTCAACGTGCCGCTACTGCAGAGTTTCCTGTCCGCGCCCCATACCCTCACACCCGATGAATACGCAGGCGCGACACACTCGCCGGATCTACGGGCCATCTCTGACCGCACGGTGATCGGAGACGGTGATGCGCGCATGGAGCTCTATCCCATACGCGGAGAATCCGACGAACGCATGATGATGGTGTATTTCCCCGGGCTAGAGTTGCTCTACGGCAGCTCGAACGATCTCAGTGGTTCGGCACAAGCCGGCTGGCGTGGGACTTTCAATCTGCCAGAAGTGGTTGACGCCGCTCGGGCCAGGCATCTGGCCGTCACCACCTACGTCGGGATACACACCGCAGCGACTCCATGGCAGACGGTGGTCGACACTGCCTTGCCGGCATCTGCCACCCATTGAAGAGTTTCAGTCGGTGACCGAGAACCAAAGCCCTTTGCGGCTTTCCGGATCGCCGTTGTAGTTGGTCTTGATCTCCTCGCCTGCGGCGATGTCCCGTAGGGCGATGAAGTCTATGGTGAAGCTCTCGAAATGCTTCATATAGCGGGCGTTGGGTCGGTAGGAATGGTTATAGAGGGAGCCATAACCGAGGGCCAGGGCGCCCTGCTTGTCATCGGCACCCCAGCGGAAGAAGTAGTTACCGAGGATGCTGTCTTCCAGCGCTTCCATGTCGGGTTCCGGTATGAGCACTATGTCTGAAGTCTCGATGAGGGTGCCCGCCGGGATCGCCGCGAGGGCGAATACCCCGCGTCCCTTGGATTCCGTCTCCCGGACTTCCAATCTCACATGCAAGCCCATGGGATGACCGCTCCCGCCGATGATGCATCTGGCCGTGCCTTATGGCCTCCAGTATGCATCAGCGACAACCCCGCGTCCCATGCGAGGGAACCGGGCTCCGGGCGGGGTGCTGGCATATAATCCTGCCCTGCTGACCAAAATGAAAGCCGGCGGGGAAAAATGAGATTCATCAGCCGTATCTATTCGAACATCGCGCGCCACACTCTCTATCGACTGTCCTACGACATCGAGCTGCAGCAGCAGATGCAAGCTGTGGAGAGCTCCACACGGTACGTCACGACCGAGATGCCCCAGGCCATTCGCTTCCGGGAGCGGGACGCGCTCCTGCGCGATGCAATCAAACGCAGCGCCGCCATCAAGGGTTGCATCTGTGAGTTCGGCGTCTGGTCGGGCCATACCTTGAGGCTCATGGCGGATGCAGCACCGGGACGCCGGGTGCACGGCTTCGATTCCTTCGAAGGCTTACCCGCGGATTGGCGCGCGGGTTTCGGCAAGGGTTCTTTCAAGGCGGCCATGCCCACGTTCAAGCAGAGCAACATCCGGTTGCATAAAGGCTGGTTCGAAGCGACGCTACCGCCTTTCATGAAGGAACTGGAAGGGGACATCAGCCTCGCGCACATCGATTGCGACCTGTATTCCTCCACTCGCTGTGTGATGGACAATATCGTGCCGCGCCTCGCGCCGGGTGCGATCCTCGTGTTCGATGAGTACTTCAACTATCCGGGTTGGGAAGAGCATGAGCACAAGGCACTCATGGAAGCGGTGCGTGCGAAGCGACTCAGTATCCGCTATCTCGCTTACAACTCCATCGGCGAGCAAGTGATGGTCGAGACCCAGTCCAAGCGTAGTGCGCCCAAGGCGAAGACGAAGAAGCGCTGAGCCCGCATCCTGCGCGGCCACGGCGGGTCGGCAAAGAGCGTATGCTGTGTTCACAGGAGCACAGCGCATGGAACTGAAATTCACCCAGACGGGCAAGTATCTGATCGCCGCCGGCAGCCATCGCGATATGGCGTCCGAAGCGTTCAACCCGGTGCTCTATATAAGCGTGTTGAGCGAGAAGGGCTGGGCCACCCATTACCCGATGGAAGGCCGTTATCCGAAGGAAGACGATGCCGCCGCCGCGGCCCTGCATTACGCCATCCAGATCATCACGCGCCAGGTCAAAGACGTCCAGCAACCTTCGGCTCCTGGCCGTCCGGTCGCCGCGGGTCTCTAGCTCTCTCTCAGCCGGCGGCGCCCATGCGTCGCAACCAACGGAAGTGTGAAGCGACCGCCCCGTGGAAACTCGGGTTGGCGGCGTAGGGCACGCCGAATTCCCTGCAGGTCTCTGCCACCACGCTGGCGATGGCCGGGTAATTCACGTGGCAGAGGGTCGGGAACAGGTGATGCTCGATTTGGAAGTTGAGCCCGCCCACCAGCCATGACACGAGACGGCTCTCCTGCGCGAAATCCACCGTGGTCTCCGCTTGGTGTATCGCCCAGGCCGTCTGCATGCGCCCGGTCTCCAGTTGCGGTGTCGGGAAATGCGCCTCCTCCACCGCGTGGGCCAGTTGGAACACCACGCTCAATACCACGCCCACCACTGCCACGGTGATGACGTAGAAAAAGGCCACGGTCCAGAAGGGGTGGAAGAGCAGCGGGATGCCGAAGGCAAGGATGAGGAACACGAACTTGCCGCCCAGGAATAGCGTGAGATCCCAACCCCGGGGGCGAGGGAAGCGGTGCACGCCCATGCGTCCCAGGATCACGTCGCGGTAGTCATCGAAGAAATGCCACTTCATGGCCATCACGCCGTACAGCGGCCAGAGGTACCACTGCTGCCAGCGGTACACGGCGCGTCTTGGCTGCGGTGGGCTCAGGCGCCCAAAGATGCCGATGTCTATATCAGTGTCGTGCCCTTCCACGTTCACGTACATGTGGTGGAACACCACGTGTTTCCAGCGCCACACGTAAGAACTGCCGCCCACGAGATCGAGCGTCATGGCCATGAGCTTGTTGACCCAGGGACGGTCCGAGCTCGCTCGATGGCTGCCATCGTGCTGGATGTTGAAGCCGATCTCGGCGGTGGCGAAGCCGAGCATCACCGCGAGGGGCAGTGCCTCCCACCAGGTCTGGGCAGCGAAGACCAGGAGACGGTAGAAGAGGGCGAAGGCCGCCAGGACCGTGGCGACCTTGAAGTACATGCGCGGACAATCCCGCTGCTGGATACCCGCATCCGCGATGCGGCTCTCAACCCGTCGACGGAGTTCACGCTGGAAGCCCGCGTCGGGCGCGAACTTCAGTCGCTGGCAGGCGTCCCCATACAAATTGCTCTCGGCGCCCATCGGCGCTTTCATCGCGTCTTGCATGCTCGGGCCTCTACAGACTTGATACTTATATTTTCGACCCCAGACTCATGCATCCCTGCAGACAGCCTCGTTGCGGTTCAGGCAGCAGGCTCGGCCGGCTTCACCGGCTTCGGCGTCATCTGTTCCCGCACGATGCGCTTCGCGTATTCACTCGCTCCCGTCCTCGCCTGGGCTAGTGTATCGAAGCCACGGGCAAAATTGATGATTTTTTTCTGGCCTTCCTGGTTCGGGTCCGCCATGAGTTCCGTGACCCGGATGCTCCCGACCTTGAACTGCAAGGGCGGCGTGTAAGTCCCGCGCACTTTCGGTGGCGCCGGTGGCGGCGCCACTATCTCAAACTGGATACGGTAGGTAGCGGGTCCGTTCTCGAACTTGAGCGTCTCGCTCGGCATGCTGCTTCTCGAAGCCATCGACCACCTGTGCGTTGCCATGCTGTGGGCAGAGGAAAGCAGGGGTTTGAATCGACAGGTTGGTAATGAGGAGGGGTCTGAAGACCCTTTGGGGAGCATACCCCGAATAGCGCATTAGGGCCGGAATCAGCGGGTTTTATTGCTTCGGCAAGGGCTAAAGACTCGAGAGTCCAAGCCGGAAGAGATTGTCGCCTATGGGGTACAACTTACGTCCGATCCAGGAGGTTCGTGAGCCGCTGTTTCACCTCGGGCCATTCGACGGCCACGATGGAATAGCGCGCCGAGTCGCGGGCTATATGGTCTGCAGCCATGCGGTGGGATCTCAGTATCCCTTCGAACTTCGCGCCTAAGCGCTCCATGGCGGCTCGCGATCGAGTGTTGCGCGCATCCGAATGCAGGCATACCCGCAGCACTTTCCAGGTCTCGAAAGCGTAGGTGAGCATCAGGAACTTGGCTTCAGTATTCGCAGCAGTACGCACTGCTTGTGGGCTCAACCAGGTGTAGCCGATCTCGCAAGCCGTCGGTGTAGTGCGGCCGTGATGCATATGACCTTCCGGCCAGGCCCAGCGCTCCAGATCGAAGAAACGCGTGGAGCCGATGACGGTGCCATCATTCATGCGTACGTGGACATAAGGCTGGGCGCTGCCGGCTTCCCGCAAAGCGATGGCCGTGTCCACGTAACGGATGGCCTCCGCTTCGCTCTGCGGTACGGGACTCCAGCGATAGAGTGCCGGGTCGCCGGCGGAGGCAGCCACGAGGCCCGAGATGTGACGGCGCTCCAGGGGTTCCAGGCGGATGTGGCGGCCAGTGAGTACGGGGTATCCTGTTTCCATGGCTCCATTGTGGTACGGGCATAGAGCTGCTGCAATGGAGTCTTTCTCACAAGCATGTATGAGATGAATTAAGGCCTTGGAGCACCGGAGAGCCCCGAATGATCAGCATCCGTCCAGCGACTCCCGCCGACAGCGCCGCCTGGCTCAGGATGCGCGCCGCGCTCTGGCCCGAGGCGCCGGCAGCGGAGCTTGGCCAGGAGATGGAAGAGTTCTTCGCGGGTCGCTCGCGCTTCATCATGGCGGTGTTGATCGCCTTCGATGCCGTCGCCCCCGTGGGCTTCGCGGAGCTCTCCATCCGCTCCGTGGTGGACAGTTGCGAGACTGACCGGGTGGCTTATCTGGAAGGTTGGTATGTGGGCCCCTCTGCACGACGCCATGGAGTGGGGCGTGCCCTGATAACGGCGGCGGAGGCCTGGGGACGTGCCCAGGGCTGTACCGAGTTTGGTTCCGACACCCAACTTTCGAATGTGGACAGCGCCGCCGCCCATGCTGCCCTCGGTTTCGTGGAAGTCGAGCAGCTGCGCTGCTTCAAGAAGATGCTCTGAACCTGGGACGGTATAAAATGGGTGAAACGGACAGAACATCCTGAACGCCGCCCCCACAACTCCTGCGACTACCAACCCCGGCAAACGCTTGCTGCCTTGGCTCGTGGCGGTGGCGTTCTTCCTGGAGTCGGTGGACACCACCATCCTGAATACCGCAGTGCCCGCCATCGCGCGACGCCCTCAAGGTGCCGCCCTTGAGCATGAAGGCGGTGTTGGCGAGTTACACCTTCAGCCTCGCCATGTTCATCCCCATCAGCGGCTGGATGGCAGACCGCTTCGGTACGCGGCGCGTGTTCGCCGGGGCCATCGGCATCTTCACCCTGGGCTCCTTCCTCTGCGGCATCTCCCACAACATCCATCTGCTCGTGGCCTGCCGACTGCTGCAGGGTTGCGGCGGCGCCATGATGATCCCGGTGGGGCGTCTCACCATCGTGCGCACCTACGCCCGTTCCGAACTGGTCCGCGCTATGAGCTTCGTGGCCATCCCCGCGCTCATCGGTCCGATGCTGGGGCCGGTGGTGGGTGGCGCCATCGTCTCCTACTTCCACTGGAGCGTGATCTTCTTCGTCAACATCCCCATCGGCTTGCTCGGCCTATACATGGTGTACAAGCACCTGCCGGACTACCGGAGGCACGCCGCCAGCCGTTGGACTGGTGGGACTCATCCTGTTCGGTTCCGGCATCGCGCTGCTCTCGTATGTGCTGGAGGTGTTCGGCGAGCACAACCTGAGCGGCCGCGAGATACTCGGGTTGCTCGGCATCTCCACGGCGCTGCTCGGCGGGTACTGGCTGCATAGCGCAGGCCTCGCTCATCCGCTGTTGCGGCTCGCGTTCTTCCGGGTGCGCACCTTCCGAGCCGCGGTGGTGGGCGGCTTCGTCACGCGCCTCGGCATAGGCGGCATCCCCTTCCTCTTCCCGTTGCTCTACCAGGTGGGCCTAGGTTTCACGCCGGTGCAGTCGGGTCTCCTGTTCATGCCCCAGGCCATCGCCGCCATGAGCCTGAAGATGACCATGCCGATATCCTCACTCGCTTCGGCTACCGTAGAGTACTGGTGGCCAACACCATCGCCATGGGTGTGCTGATCGGCATCTTCGCCACCATCGGTGAAGACACGCCCGTCTGGCTCATCGTGTTGGAAGCCTTCTGCTTCGGTTTCTTCAGCTCCCTGCAGTACACCAGCATGAACACCCTGGCCTTCGCCGGACGTACCGGCGCCCAAGACCAGCAACGCCAGCACCATCGCGAGCACCGCCCAGCAGATGGCGATCAGCTTCGGCGTGGCCACCGCCTCCCTGGTCACCGCCATGTTCATCCCCGAGCACGCGGATTCGGATGCGTCCCAGATGATCCACGGCATCCACCTGGGCTTCCTGCTCCTGGGGGCACTGACCATCCTCTCCACAGTGGTATTCGGCAGACTGCAGGAGGAAGACGGCGATTCCGTGAGCCGCCACAAGCCTGTGTTGCCCGCCGGATGAGATCCCATCAGTCCACTGACCACCTGCAACTGATAAACAGATAGATGAGGTGATGCCATGGATATATTCAAGAAGACTTTGAGCGTAGCTCTGACCGTCACGGGTCTGGCCTGGGGTGCTGCGGTCAGCGCGGGTAACGTGATACAGACAGCAGAGTTCCCCGGAGTCTCAGCCCAAGTCCTGTATGACACCTACCTCTCTGCCAAGGGCCACGCGGCTATGACCGGGTTTCCGGCCCACTTCTACCTGCCGTCCACCAAAGCTGATGTCGCGGTGGGGCGGGAGGGGGACGAGTGGGGCGCCTTCGGAGTTTCAGGGCCCGATGGCAAGCTGAAATATCTGATCGGGGGCAAGCTGTTGCGGCTCATCCCGGGCCGAGAGATCGTCATGACCTGGCAGGCGGCCGATTGGAGCGAGGGCGTCAGCCCCGCGGAAGCCGCTGTCATGGAATCCGTGTTGATCCTTACTTTCAAGAAGACCTTCGCCGGCGCGGAGATCCAGCTGGTGCAGGTGAATGTGCCGGATACCTCGGACAAGGGCGCAGGTGATACCGAGGTCACTACTGAAGCTGAGCACGTCAACACCAATTGGTATTTCCATTACTGGATGCCCATGCAGAAGTATTTCCAGGCTCAGGCTACCGCCAAGACAGCACCTTGAACGGCCGATGAACCGGCGCAGAAACAAAGCGACGGATTGAGTTCGCCATAGGTCGATGTTCCCGTAAGGAACTAATGGGGCTGAACCCGGTCATGTACTGGATGCGCGGTCACGCGCTCCATCCGGGAAATTCACCCATGGCTTACCGCCTATTCATCGTCCTGTTGCTTTCATCCCTGACAGCTGCCGTCTCGGCTGCGGAACCCACGGTGTTCGCGCCAGGAGTGATCTCCGGTCCCGCCAACGAGGCCTCGCCCGTCTTTACACCCGATGGCGCTACCGTCTATTTCACCCGCAGCAACAGCTCCGACAATGCCATCCTGGTATCCCATCGCGAGGGCGACGGCTGGTCGGAACCCAAGATCGCGCCGTTTTCGGGCCAGTGGCGTGACCTTGAACCCGCCATGGCACCGGACGGTTCCTATCTCATATTCGCTTCTAGCCGTCCCGTACCCGAGACCGGCAAGCAGCCCGACGGCTTCTGGGGCGGTACGGTCCACCCTGGGCGCGGCGGCAATCTCTGGCGCGTGGAACGCACACCGACTGGCTGGAGCGCACCCACGCATCTGTCGGATACCGTGAACCGCAATGGCTCCACCTTCGGCCCCTCCGTCGCGGCGAACGGCGATCTCTTTTTCACAGATGTCTACGGCGAGAGCAAGCGCAGTCATCTGTTCTATGCCGAGTACCGGCATGGAGCCTATGAAGCGCCTCAGCCCATGCCTTTCACCGATGACCGCTGGAGCGATGTAGATGAGACAGTGGCTCCGGACGGATCCTTCATGGTCTTCTCTTCCACCCGGCCGCCCACCCCGCCCCAGCAGATGGACTTGTTCATCGTGTTCCGCAAGGATGGTAAATGGGGCGAGCCCGTACACCTGCATGATGATATCAATCACCAAGGCGGCATCATCGAAGCGCGCCTCGGTGCGGACGGCCACACACTGTATTTCACCAGTGGCTATGAAGTGCCGGTGACTTACCCCAAGGATGCGGCTTCCGCAGCCCAGAGTCTCAAGGATATGGGTAGCTGGAACAACGGTTCCAACAACATCTGGCAGGTGGACCTGACACCTTACCTGCAGTCCGCCAACTGAACATCACTCCAGGAGTCTCCATGCGCAGCCGTGAGCCGATACGTGTCGCAGTACTGAGTGCGTTGTTTGCCACCCTTGCAGTCAGCACCAGCGCCAGAGCCGATTCGCCCGATGCTTATTTCAAACTGCGATTGCAGCAGGGTCAGGTCTTCGGCAACCTCTTCTCCAAGGCGGTGGAGATAAGCGGCACTGGTTTCGACGATTACGCCTCCCGCTACAGCGGCAGCGCGGCCTACAAGGTATTGGACGCAAACCCGGACAGCCCAGTCTATGACGAGAAATACCCGGCTCTGGGCAAGCCGGACGGCGAGGTCACGGTGGTGATGCACGACGCCGGCGCGAGCTACTGCGCCAGGGACAAATGTGCGGTGAATCGGCAGACGAGCGGCGTCTCCTTCAATCCCTTGCTCTGGGGCAAACCTCCGGCGGACATCAAGGCGGGCCAGACCTGGACCCTCGATGTGACCGATCCCTGGGAGATCGGCCCGGTGGGCAAGGAGACCGTGCGGGTGATCAGTCTCGACCCCACCAACGGCACCGTGACTTTGGAACGCTACGGCGATGGCAGCGGTCTCTCGGAGGACGATCAGCGCAAGGTGAACATCACCGTGAACGGCAACAAGGTGGAAGCCACCGTGCAGCCGGGCCCCTCGCACTGGAGCGGCCACACCGTGGTCCGCCAGGGCGTCATCCAGAGCGATGAGATATTGATAGAGCGCCCTGTCACCCTGGTGACCAAGACCGGCAGCTATCAAGGCGTGGAGCGGGTGTATACCCTGCTGAATGCCATGCCTATCGACGACATCGACTTCACGAAGAAATGAGGTTCAGCTGAAAGATGGTCCGCCCGCATCCCAGTGTCGCCATCGGTCTGCTCCTGGCCACGGTTTCGGTCGGGGCATCGGCGGAAGGGTCATATGTTCGGCGACCCGTCCGTATGGCACTGGGCACCCAGCCGCAGCTACCACGTGGAAAACTACCGCCTCAGCCTGCATTTCGATCAGGCCAAGGGCGAAGTGTTCGGTGACGAGGTGGTCACCCTGAAGCCCTTCGCATCGGGCTTCCGGCGCTTCTACCTGGACAGCTCCGACCTAAGCATCGATTCAGTGACGCTGCTCCCGGCCCATGGCGCGCCGGTGGTCCTCAAGGCGGATGCAGTGGACCCGAAGCTGTGGATCACCCTCGATCGGGACTACACGGCTTCGGACCGGCTCAAAGTACGCATCGTGTACCACGGCATGCCGCGCTTCGGTCTCTTCTTCGAGAACCCGGATACGGACTATCCGGATCGCCCGCGAGAGATCTGGACCCAGGGGGAGACGGAGTTCAACCATCACTGGTTCCCCTGCTGGGATTACCCCAACGACATGGCGACCAGCGAGACCATCGTCACCGTTCCCGCGGATCAGGTGGCAGTCTCCAACGGTAAGCTCGCGCCGTGTCACCCGCTCCGCGGGTCAGGTGACTTATGACTGGGTGGAGAGCGTGCCCCACAGCAGCTATCTCACCTCCCTCGCCATCGGTCCCTGGCAGAAGGTGCACGACGCGTATAAGGACAAGCCGGTGGACTATTACGTGCCTCGTGGCACGGACGAAGCCACTGTGCGCCGCGCTTTCGGTCTGACGCCGGACATGATCGGTTTCTTCTCCCGGCACCGTGCTCGAATACCCCTACGAGAAATATGCCCAGGTGGCAGTGACTGGCTTTCCCTTCGGCGGTGAGGAGAACGTGCAGCGCCACTACCTTGCAAGCATGGGCGCTCCAGGATCCGCAAGCGTCGACGGACTATCCCATCAGCGAGACCGTGGCCCATGAACTCGCCCAGCACTGGTTCGGGGATTACGCCCAGGGGCGTGACTGGGCAGACATCTGGCTGAACGAGGGATTCGCCACCTACTCTCCCGGCGCTCTATACCCAATACCGCCAAGGCAGCGATGCCTACCGCCTGCAGATGCAAGGCTATCAGGATGCCGCTATGGCCGCAGGACCGGGACGATTACCTCCGGCCCATCGTCGATCGCCATTACGCCGACGGCATGGACATGTTCGACTCCATCACCCACGAGAAGGGCGCCTCGGTGCTGGATATGCTGCGCTACGTGCTGGACGGATCAGCGGCCATGAGCCATACCGCGGATCCCCACGAGCGCTTCTTCAGCGCGCTCCATCATTACCTCGTGAGCCACGCGGCCCAGAGCACCGAGACTGCGGGGCTGCAGGAGTCGCTGCGCGAGGCCACGGGTGAGGATCTGGATTGGTTCTTCCATGAATGGGTGTTCATGGCCGGCACGCCGGCCTATCGGGTGAGCGCGGCGTATGACGCCGCCGCCAAGACCGAGACGGTGACCGTCACCCAGACCCAGAAAGGTGAGGGCGTACCGGCGGTGTTCGTCATGCCCCTGGAGCTCGCGTTCCATGGCGCGGACGGTGAAGCGAAGCAAGTGCAGGTATGGGATGACCAGGCGAGCCAGACTTTCAGCGTACCCCTGGATTTCGCGCCCCAGTGGGTGGATTTCGATCCTGACGATTACATCGAGAAGAGCGTGGACTTCACCCAGTCTGCCGCTGCTCTCGCGGCAGCGGCGCAACATGATCCATCCACCATGGCACGCCTCTGGGCTGCAGGTGAGCTCGGCAAGGAGAAGGGCGCGGATGCGGATGAAGCCACGAGTGCTTTGAGCCAGGTGCTGGCCAGCGACTCCTTCTATGGAGTGCGCATGGCAGCGGCCACGAGCTTAGGGAGGCTCGGCACGCTGGCGGCGAAGGCGAGTCTGCTTGCGGCCATGAGCCAACCCGACAGTCGCGTGCGGGTCTCAGTGGTACAGGCCCTGGGCCAGTTCCATGGAGAGGCGGATGCCTATCGTTCGATCCAGAGCGCACTGCATGATCCGAGCTACGCAGTACAGGCGGCCGCAGCCCGGAGTATCGGTAATTCCGGGATGCCTGATGCCTTCGATCTCCTGCGGGTCACCGCGGCAGGGAAGCCTGAGATACATGTGGCCAGGGCTCTGGAAGCAGGTCTCGCCGCCACTGGTGACCCGCGAGCCGTCGGATTGTTGCTCGCGGACGCGCAGCCGGGGATGCCCGTGCGTATACGCCTGAGTGCACTCATGGGCTTGGCTGCGATGCGGAGTGCGGTGATGCAAGATCATCAGCAGGAGTTCACGGAACTCGTGTCACGTACCCTGCATGATCATTATTTCCCCTTGCAGCAGACTGCCGAAGGCTTGGTGGGCACATTTCATCTCATGCAATTCAAGTCGGAGTTAGCGGCAGAAGCGGCGGACGCCCCGACCCAATGGCAGCGGGATACTGCCCAGGATGCGCTCAAGCAGCTGCAGACCGCCCCTTAGAGCGATCCTGCCTTCAAGCTGCGAGGCTCTGTTGCAGCAGCTGCTTCGCCCGGGACTTGGTCTTGGGTGAAGCCGGCAAGAGTCCTTTTGCTACTGCGTCCACGAAACTCTCTGCTTCTCGGGCGCGCAAGGCATGCAGCGCCGCAGCTACTTGCTGGCCGAGACGCGACAGCAGCGCCCGCTCGTTCTCGGTGTAGCTTTCGGCAGGACGTTGGCTCAGCACCAGGGCGCCCATGAGCACGCCACGCACCGCGAGCGGGAAGGCCAGCCCTTCCTTGCCGAGGCTGCTCTTCAATGTGTCCAGGTCTGCCTCCACGAGATCGGCCCGTAGGCTCACCATGGCCGGGTCGTCGTTGGGGATGGTCGCGGGGAAGCGCCGCTCGCCGCGCTGGCGCATGAGGGCGTAACCGGACTCGCCGCGCTCATACAGCGCCACACCCGTGGGCTTCAGGTATTCCTGTATCTCATCCACGGTCCGGTCCAAGAGTGAATCCCGGTTCTCGATGAAACCGCATTCCCGCACCAGACGCGTGAGAGCGGTCTCCGCCCGGTATTGGCGCTGGAAGAACAGTCGCTCAACGAAGCCGTCCAGGCGTTTCTTGATGAGGTTGAGTGTCACACCGAGGCTCAAGGGCACCAAGAGCTGCAGCAAGGCACCTTCGGTGCGGCCCACGGCGAAATGCTCGATGAGGCTCGAGAGGGCCGCGAACACACCCACTACCAGGGATGTGATCACGGCGTAGACCAGCGCCCGGTTCAGCACCAGGCGCAGTGAGACGAGCCGATGGCGCAGCACCGCATAGGTGAAGCCCAGGAAGGCGAGGGCCGTGAGTGCGTTGATCAACAACGCCGCCTGCAGGTTGTCCATGAACCTGAAACTGTTGGTGCTGGCCAGATAGGAACCTATATAGACCAGGATACTGAGCCATACCCAGCGGATGCGGGCTCGCTCCGCTGCCGGTGCATGCCGATAGAAGACCCCCAGCAGGATGAGTGGGATAGCGAATGCAGCCAAGTGGATCAGGATCAGGACTTGTATGTGAGCGGGGGCGACTGCCCGGAATACCGCCGTGTAGACGAAATACGGATTGCCTACGGCGTAAATACCAAACACCGCTATGAACAGGTAGCGCATGGAACGACGCATGGTCGGCGTGATGCCGGCCCGGGTCAGATCATCCGTCAGCAGATAGAGCGCCACCAGGGTGCCGGTATTCAGCAGGTAATTGGAGAGGCTGGCTAAATACCCTGTGAGGGGCAGTGGCAGATACAAGCTCGTACCCACGCTCAGGAGCACATTCAAGAGGCACCAGGCGCACACCGCCCAGGCCGCCTGTCGCGAGCCGCGCCACAGGAGCAGGAGGCCCAGCGCCGCGAACAGCCAGGTGAGCGCGATGCCCGCCAGGTATACCGTGAGGTTCTCGCCGGTCTTGTGGTCCAGCACGAAGGGCACAGAGACCCTCAAGGTCTGTGCACCGCGGATCACCGGCAGATCGAGGGTATCGCCGACGGGCGGGTTGCCCCCTGAGGCGGTGAACATCACGCGATCACGCAGGCTCATGGCAGCGATGTCTACCAGGTCACCCGCTTGCAGGCCAGCGGGCATGGGCAGGCCGATGGAACTCGGTTCGATGACTACCTGCATGAGGTTGTTGGATGCTGGGCGGGCGTCGAAGGGAAGCACGGACTGGGGTATCCAGCTCACGTATACGCAGCCCGCTACCACCAGC
Organism: uncultured Pseudomonadota bacterium; assembly: GCA_963817285.1. Lineage (GTDB taxonomy): Bacteria > Pseudomonadota > Gammaproteobacteria > Natronospirales > REEB76 > DASUBN01. The sequence goes on from CAWFOE010000023.1 coordinate 40,350, forward strand.
AGGCTGACCAGGAGGGATGACCAGAAACGCATGTTCATGGAAGGCACTCCGGCACGGATGCGACGCCAAATACATTGTAACGGTCTCTCCCTGGCAGCGTATGGCGTCTGTCCGCGCTGCTCCTGGCACCTGTCCGGGGATAAAATAGCTGGCCCGCCCGACCCCGACAGCGCAGGTACCCCATGATCGACCTCTATTTCACCGCTACGCCCAACGGCCTAAAGATCAAGATGTTCCTAGAAGAGACAGGCCTGCCCTACAAGTTGTTCCCCGTGAGCTTGAGCAAAGGCGATCAATTCAAGCCCGAGTTCCTCGCCATCTCCCCTAACAACAAGATCCCTGCCATCGTGGATCAGGAACCGAAAGGCGGCGGTGGGTCTCTGGCCATCTTCGAGTCCGGTGCCATCCTGCTGTATCTCGCCGAGAAGACCGGGCGCTTCATCCCTACTGACGTGCGCGGCCGGGTGGAAGTATTGAAGTGGCTGTTCTGGCAGGTGGGGGGTTTAGGTCCCATGGCAGGGCAGGCGGGACACTTCCGGGTGTACGCCCCGGAACCCGTACCCTATGCCATCGACCGCTATACCAAAGAAGTGAACCGGTTATACGGCGTGCTGGACAAGCAACTGGCTTCGCACCCTTACGTGGCCGGTGATTATTCCATCGCCGACATGGCCATCTATCCCTGGATCGTGCCGCATGTGCCCCACGGCCAGAAGCTGGAGGATTTCCCCCATCTCAAGCGCTGGTTCGAAAGCGTAAAAGCGCGCCCCGCCGTAGTGAAGAGTTACGAGGGGGTGGAAGACGGCCTACGCCGGCGCCAAGAACATCACCGACGAGGAGCGTAAAGTGCTGTTCGGTCAGACAGCGGGATCCATCAAGCGTTGAGTCCTGTAACAACATTCACACGAGGTAACTTCGAGCCATGCCCAGTCTCACGACCTTGATCGCGTTCGCCCTGGTGGCTATCGGCCTCGCGGTGACACCCGGGCCCAACATGCTCTATCTCATCTCCCGTTCCTTGAGTCAGGGCCACCGAGCCGGGCTCATCTCCCTCATCGGGGTCGCGGCGGGTTTCATCATCTATATGTTGCTGGCGGCCTTTGGTATCACGGCCATCGTGGTGGCGGTGCCCTATGCCTATGACGCCTTGCGCTTCGCCGGTGCAGCCTATCTCTTGTATCTCGCCTGGCAGGCTCTGAAGCCCGGCGGCCGCTCGCCCTTCCAGGTGCGGGAGCTACCCAAGGACAGCCCCCGCAAGCTCGTGCTGATGGGTTTGATGACGAACCTGCTGAACCCCAAGGCTGCGATGCTCTACTTAGCACTCCTGCCTCAGTTCGTGGATCCGGCCCACGGCAGCGTGCTGCTGCAATCCGTGATGCTGGGCAGCATGCAGATATGCATCAGCGTGACTGTGAACGGCATGATCGCCATGACCGCCGGCTCTATCGCGACTTTCCTGGCGAAGAGCCCCCGCTGGCTCATGGTGCAGCGTTGGTTCATGGGTACGGTGCTCACGGGCCTCGCCGTGAACATGCTGCGGGAATCGCGCCGTTAGCATGCCCGTGTTCGAGACAGACCGACTGATCCTGCGCCAGCTCGTCCCGGAGGATGCGCCCTTCATCCTGCAGCTCGTGAATGAGCCGGGGTGGCTGCGCTACATCGGTGACCGTAATGTGCACGACCTCGAGGCGGCGCGTGGTTATATAGAGAAGGGCCCCACGGACATGTATGCGCGCTTAGGCTTTGGTCTCTATCGGGTGGAACTCAAGTCAGACGGCACGCCTATCGGCATGTGTGGCCTCCTTAAACGCGACACCCTGTCCGATGTGGATATCGGCTTCGCTTTCCTGCAGCGCTTCCACGGCCAGGGCTATGCCCGGGAGGCAGCGGCGGCGACCCTGGCCCACGGCCGGGAGGCCTTCGGCCTGAAGCGCATCCTCGCCATCACCTCCCCGGACAACCTGAGCTCCATACGCCTCTTGGAGAAGCTTGGGTTCCAGTACCAGGAGACGGTGCAGATGGCCGGACCCTCCAGGGATACCAAGGTGTTCGCCCTCCAGAGCCCTTAAGGGGAGGGGGGGTCTAGCAAGGCTTAGCCGTCGCCCTTGAATTTGACTAAATGGTCAACTATACTTCTGCGCATCGAGAGGTGGAGTGCCATGGGCAGAGTCAGCGACGCAAGGCAAAGGTTGATAGACGCAGCCAACGAGTTGACCTCGGAGTTCGGCTATAGCGCCGTGACCGTGGATGCCATCTGCGAGCATTCCGGCGTCAAGAAAGGCAGCTTCTACCACTACTTTGAATCGAAAGCGGCGCTCTCCAAGGCTGCCATCGAGGATTGGTGGCAGACCAATAGTCGCCCGACCCTGGATGCCGCCTTCTCTGTCAGCAACCCGCCCTTGGATAGGTTGCGCCTGTATTTCGACGCGCTCTACCAGAAGCTCCTCGACCGGCAGAAACGCGGTGAACGCGTGCTGGGCTGCCTGGGGTTCAGTGTGGCTATGGAGGGCAGTGGCGTCGATACCGATGTGTGGGAGGCCACCCAGCGGGTGCTGCAGCGCAAGCGCCGGTATTTCGAGAGCGCGATCCGCGAGGCTGCTGAGGCGGGGCTCGTGCACGTGACCGATGTGGAAGCGGCAGTGCAGGCGGTGTATTCCCTTTTCGAGGGCGCGTTGGCGCGCGCCCGTATCCAGAACGACCCCGAACCCATGGTGGGCTTGTATGAACAAGTCCTGAGACTGCTAGGTGCCGAGCAACCGGCAGAGCGCAAGCGGGCATAAGGCTCAAGAAATCGAGGCATTTTTTTTGAACATAAGTTGACCAGATAGTCAACTATTAACAGCACGCCGATTCATCGAGGAGACTGACCGTGGCAACCGAAACAATATCTAGCGCGACTGCGCCCCGTAACACCCGCAAACTCGC
>CAWFOE010000024.1:0-11554 GCA_963817285.1 uncultured Pseudomonadota bacterium
GCCGTTTATCTCCAGGATGGCGCGAGCTTCATCCTTGTCTTTCGAATAGAACAATCCCTGCACATTGATCGTAGCTGCAGCTGCGACGGGCGCAGTGTCGGAGACAGCCGCATCACTCTGCCCGAAGAGATGCGCAGTGGCGATTTTTTCAACAGCGAGTCTCAGTCGCACACGGGCAGGTTGTGTGACAGGGGCCGTAACAATCTGCGAAGCCTTGGCTACATGCGGCAGCATTGACCAAATGATCAAACCACCACACACGACTAGAAGAGCTGCTACACCATGGCGCAGAGGTTTTGATTGAAGGAAATCAACGGGATGGACGTTGAGATTCATGTGTAGGCTTTAACAACATTGCTTTTCATCGTGCTCTCGGTCCGTCTGCTTAAGTCGCGAATAAACAACGCACAATTAATTCTCAAAAGTATTGCAATGTCTCGGGTGCCTTGCCTATAGTCCGTGCAGGATTCTAAGTACATAACACTAGGGACTACAAGTAAGGGGAAGGGGTCATGAATTCTAAGCCCGTTGCAAAGGATCTGCTCGGCAGGTCTTCCGTGGTCCTTTCTCTTCATGGATACAGCAAAGTCCGGCCTTTCAGGCCACTCATGGCTTGCGCAGCATTCGCCTTGACGCTGATCGGCGCCTTGTCGGCTACAGCGGTTCAAGCGACGGGCACGACAGTCGGAACCATCGCCGGTTCCGCAAACGTCAGCGCCACCGGTGCTGCCACTTACAGCATCCCCATCAGCTTGCCCCCCGGCACTAACGGCATGCAGCCTTCCGTGGCGCTCGTCTATAACAGCCAGAGCGGCGAAGGCTTGGCCGGTTATGGCTGGACGATTTCCGGGCTGTCTGCCATCACCCGCTGTCCTCAGACCATCGAAGACGATGGGGTGACCCAAGCAGTACAGCTGCAAGTTTCTGATGACTACTGCCTGGATGGCCAGCGCCTGCGGCTCATCTCGGGTAACTATGGTGGCGATGGTGCCGTGTATGGAACACAGATCGAGACATTCTCGCAGATCACCTCTTATGTAAACACAGCTCATTGTAGCGGCGCCACAGCCGTCAACGGCCCGGTTTGCTTCACCGTGCAGACCAAAGATGGCCGTCTCTACGAGTACGGTAATACCGTGGATTCCAGGATAGTTGCAGGCACGACCGGCACGGTGATGACGTGGGCACTGGATAAGGTCACCGACCTGAATGGCAATTTCATGAGCTACCAGTACGGCGGCAACGCCGATGGCAGCGAATATTGGCCCACTTTCATCAATTACACCGGTAACGGCTCTACCGTACCGGACCACCAGGTGGAATTCGATTTCACCAGCAGACCGGCGGGCACGCTGCAGACGGCCTATGTGCATGGGATCTTGGTGACGAACACCATGCGGCTGAACTACATCAAGGTCAACTATTCCGGCAGCGCCACCTTCACCTACACCCTCGGATATCAACGGGATACCGTGGATCCCACTTACGGCCGCAACCAGCTGTATACCGTGACTGAATCCCTCGCCGACGGGACTTCCCTACCTCCGACCACCATCACTTGGCAGGATGCCGTGGCCGGTTGGGCGACCGCCGTCAATACCGGTATAGCGGTGTCGGCTGCGGCGAATGCCGCCGCTGCGCATCTGATGGACGTGGACGGCGACGGTATCGAGGATCTGGTCTATCCGGATACGACCACAGGTCACTGGGTGGTGCTGTTCGGCACGCCTGCGGGAGGCTTCCTCCCCTCTGTGGTCGATACAGGCATACCCGAGACTATCGGTTTTGCTAAGTATGCCCTCGCGCTCGATTACAACGGCGATGGGCGCTCCGACCTGATGGTTCCGACTACTACGGGCTGGCAGATACTGGAGTCCACCGGCAGCCGCACCGCAGATGCGATCTTCACCATCATTACGACGAACGGCCTCTCGAGCCTCTCGGGTCTCAAAAATTCGGCGAATGGTAAACCCATCTACGAGAATAGTGTCTGGGCTGTGGATTTTTCGAACCGGGGTTTGTCGGATGTGGTCTATACCGATGGCACGAATTTCTATCTGCTGCGGAACGGCGGCCCGACCAACAACTATGTGTTCCAGCCACAGACGACCGTCTATTCAGACAGCAGTTTCTATAATGGGCTTTCTCCGTCCTACGTGGACGCGCAGCTGGATTTCGATGGGTCCGGTAGGGGTGGCCTGCTGATCGCGTCTGTTCCGGTCAGCAACACGAGCGATCTGGCAGCTTTAGTGTCCAATGAGACGCCGGCCTATTACCCCATGGAGAATGTATTTAATCCCATCGATGCAGTGATTAATACACAAGTCTCGTCCCCCCTGCCGATGGATAGCAATGGCGATGGGCTCACCGATTTCGCTTACGTGCCGCATGGTGGGACCTATTGGACCATCGCCATCGAGATGGGTGCGGCTTTGACCACAGCCCCCCCCTTCATAAACCTGACGAGCAACGTCGCCGGGACCATCGTTTCCGACCCGATAGTGGCCGATTACTATGGCGATGGTCGCCAAGAATTGATAGTGCAGCCGACAGCAGGGACCTGGGACATCATAAATTCGGTCTATTCGGCCACGGGACTCGGCACCGCCACTTCCAGTCTTTCGACGGCTCCTTATCCGACGAATTATGCTTCGGGCACTTTGCGGGTTGGCAGCATTGAAGCGAACGGATTCAATGACCTTGTTTATGCGAATGAGAATGGTGCCGGCACATTGTGGACATGGCATTACAATCTTCACAACACCAACACCAATAATAGTGCCCCAGATTTGGTCACCAGCATCACGGATGCTTTCGGTAATGTCTCTCAGTTCCAGTACGATTCGCTGACTTCTGGTTATACAGCCCCGGGTATGGGTAATCCTATCTACTCAGTAGGGTCCGGTGCCCAGTATCCGATCCGTGATTTCGACTCTTCCATGCAGGTTGTCTCCGTTTACACGGGAAGCGACGGGACGGGCAATAATTACACCCAGACCTATGCATATATGTTTGCGAAATTCGACACTCAAGGGCGCGGATTCCTGGGGTTCGGAGACATCTTCAGCAAAGATAGTCGCTATGGCACTGGGGATATCCTTGGTTACAACACCAGCTTCCCATGGACAGGTATGGTTACGTCCGAGTCGGTATATAAGCAATCCGATGGAAACACGATAAGGCAGATAGCGCACAACACTCCAGATGATTTGATATACGGGACTGGCTATGCCACGCGCTATTTCCCGTTCTTCGATAGCGTCGTGTCCAAAAACATTGACGATGAAAATGGTGTTTCAACCCCGCTGAATCAGACGACCACTACGCTCAATGCCAGCACAAGCAATGGAAGTGGCGACAGGACTTCCAGCAGTTTCGATGCTTATGGCAATATCACGAGCCAACAGGCCTCTACCATCGACTATGCTACAAACCAAAACTTCACGTCCACCACCACGACTGTCTTCGCCACGCCTAATACATCTGACTATTGCGTGGACCTCCCCCAGCAAGTGACCGTGACACGTACCTCAGCTGCTGGCGCCCTAAGCCGCATAGTCACTACGCCGAGCGGGGATCTTGACACCACTTATTGCCGGGTCAATTCGACCACGGTCTCTTCGGGTGAGAACGATGCGCCGCCGCTCACTACCCGATATACCTACGACAATACGCCGGGCAACGCCCTCAACCCCGCGCCGTACGGCAATGTGGTCGAGACCGATGTCTCGGGGCCTGGTCTCCTCACCACCCGCACCACCCAATATGATTACGCAGGTGGGAACGATGAGTTCCCCACGAGCCAGACGAGTGCCGTGTCGAATCTCGTGAGCCAGGCAACCTGGCGTTACGACTTAGGTGTCAAGTCGGCTGATATCGACGTCAACGAGAATCAGACGTCATATACCTATGACGGTCTCGGCCGGATGAAGCTGATAACGCACCCTGATAGAAGCGAGACTGAATTTACTTATTTTTCCTCATGCGGCTGCAATTCCGGAGGCAACCCAGCTGCGTATTCGGTGCTCACGACGCAGATTCCTAGCGGTGGCACAGGCATTTATACGGACGCTACGATCTATGACGTAATGGCCCGCCCGGTAGAGCAGCTCAAGATGCTGTTGGGTGGCGCCATATCCTATGTATACACAACCTACGATAGCGCGGGACACGTGATTGGAGTCTCTCGCCCCACGTTCAGCACCACGTATAAGTACGGCACCTCAGGTTATCAGACCGACTATACCTATGATGATGCCCTCAACCGGCTGACCAAGATCGCGCAGCCTAAGAATGCCAGTGACACGGTGCCGGCGTCATATGGTGACGTGACCACGGTCACTTACGGTCTCGTATCTGGGATCGGATTTGCACAGAGCATGAGCCGCACCGTCGCAGGCGTGACTCAGACGACTGTCAAATACACCGATGCCTTGGGTGAGACCGTGCAGATGTTGGATGCCAACAACGGAACCACGATATACACCTACGATGCCTTCGGCGACCTTACCGGTACGACCGACGCGGACACGAATGCAGGCACGAAATCCACGTCCATTACCTATGACGGTCTGGGCCACAAGACCGGCATGACCGATCTGAACATGGGCACATGGTCTTACCAGGTGGATGCCTTGGGTGAGGTCATCTGTCAGACCGATGCTGATAGCCAGTCCATCATCATGGCCTATGACGGTATCGGCCGTGTCACCGGTAAGAACGAGACTACGCCGGGTGGTGGCTGCACGCCTTCGTCCGGTGATATCAGCCTGACTGACATCTGGACTTATGACCAACCGGGCGCACTCGGCTTGTTGGCATCGGTCTTCGATAACAGTGCCACCGGGTTCCAGCGGACCTATGCTTACGATGGCTTTGAGCGCCCGAGCGATGTGACCACGACAGTCGGTGGCACTCCGTACTCCATATCCACAAGCTACGATGGTTTCGGCCGGGTTCAGACGGTGACCTATCCGGTCTCGGTCACGCCCTCGGCTTCGGCGCCGGTCGCGAACGTCACCCCCACCTCTGCCACTGTGCTGCAAGGCGTGGGCGCGAATCTGAGTGGCAGCGGTTCGACGGATCCGAACGGCTTGCCCATGCAGTTCGTATGGTCGCAGACTGCCGGACCCGTGAACGGAACGTTCACCTCCACCGATGGTCCGACGACTGCCTTCAGTTCGGCCACCCCGGGCAACTACACCCTGGAGTTGCAGGTTTCAGACGAGAATGCTGCCGCCACACCGGTCTCGGTCGCCGTGGCCGTGGAGCTGCCGGCTCCCAATAGCAGTCCCAGTGTCAGTTCATCCAACAATCCTCCTGCTGTCCAGGTCGGATGGAACCCCGTGACGGGAGCTACTTCTTACGAGATCTATGCATCGACTGATGGCACGACCTTCACTCCGGTCCAGCAAACCGGGGTTAGCAATCAGACGGCGATAAGGAATCTGGCGGATGGCACCTATTACTTCACGGTCGCTGCCTGCGCGAACGGGGTATGTGGCCCCCAGAGCCCCGAATCCAACGCGTTCACCTGGCTGCTGGCGCCGTCAGCTCCTACAGGGCTTGCGCTCTCTCCCTCGAGTGTCAGCACGACTGGAATTTATACCCTGTCATGGAATGCTTCGGCCACTGCTACTCAATACCAAATCTTTGCATCCAGCGGCGGGAACCCGAAATCCGGTAGTAATACATCTGAGCCATTCAATAACAACCAAACCGGCGCATATACGTACTATGTGGAAGCATGCAATTCGGCGGGTTGCAGCGTTGCCAGTGCCAACATCACTGAGACAGTGTTGATAACGCCCGGCGCACCTAGCGCCAACACTACTAGTAATCCCACTGGCGTTCTGCTGAATGGTTTCCAAACAAATGGCGCAACGTCATATCAAATCTATGAGTCCACGGACGATGCTACATTTGCCCTCGTCCAGACGGTGACTAGCAGTCCAGCCGTGATCCCCATCTCCGTGGATGGTACGTATTACTTCACTGTTGCGGATTGTGTGAATAGTGCGTGTAGCGCCCAAAGTCCTGCATCCACTGGAGTCACGATCCAGGTGCCACCGCCCGTCCCCACGGGACTAGCGATGACTCCGTCAGGTACCAGCACCACCGGGAATTACACCTTATCGTGGAATGCCTCCGCTACAGCCACCTCATACCAGATCCAGAACTCCGCCGGCGGCGCGGGTGGACAACCCAGCGGTACCAATACGTATCTCGCGTATAGCATCAATATTAATGGTACCTACACTTACACTGTGGAGGCATGCAATGGCGCGGGCTGCAGTGCTGCCAGCGCTCCGATCAGCGAGATCGTATTGCTGATACCCAGCACACCCAATAGAGTGCAAGTGAACCCCTCAAACGTGCTGCCAGGTGGCGCTTTCACCCTCTCTTGGAAAATTGGGAACAATAAAGATTCCGTGGCCTATTACTTGCTCGTCAATACAGGCACGCAATACACCACGACTTCAGCCACGCTGACGGCGCCGAGCACTGACGGCAGCTATACCTACAGCGTCGAGGCTTGCAATGCCTCCGGCTGCAGCAGTGCTGGCACAGTAAGCCTCACCGTCTCTGCGAGCGGCCAGGCAAGTGCGACCAAATTGCCCAGTGGCGGGGTTCCCAGTGATATCGAAGCGAGCGGTGTGGCTCGAGTCGCGGCAACAGAGTTGCCGGATCGGGCGCCGCTGCAAGATCAGGACAAGGCCGTGGCGGTTACGTCGCACGATTCGCAGGTTTCCCGCATTGGGACCGAAGCCGCGGCTCCAGGCGATACCGGATATGCAGCATCACCCATGCTGACGGGCGTCTCTCTCACGAAAACGCGCGTACAGCCGGCCGCTAGGGATGTGAACGATACCTTGGCGGATCTGGGCAAGGCGCGGCAAGCCTATGGCGCCAATGCACCGAGACAAGCCTCCGAGGCTTCGGTGCAGGCGGAGTTCGACCGCCACGCACTGGAACGGATGCCGACTCTGCTTCCGTCGGCTCCTGCAGTGGATGTGGCGGCCTGGAATTCCAGCCAGGCCGAACGCACACGTCTCGATCCCAAGAGCCCTCAGTTTGCGGCGCCTGCCTACATCGCCTACGGTGACGCCCGTGTCGCGAGCGCCACGAGTACGCCTTACCAATTCGCAGTGAACTACATCTATGATCCGACGAGTGGTGCTTTGAGCGCCGTCGAGAATGCCCAGACCGGTTTCATTTACTGGCAAGCGACCACCTCCAGTGGCGGGATTGCACCGGTGGATCCATTTGGCCATATCCTGGCTTACACGGATGGCAACAACGTGAGCACCGTCCAGAGCTATGATCAGGCCACCGGAGCTGTCACCGGCATCAGCAGCGGAGTAGGTTCATCGACTTCAGTGCAGCAGCTCGTCTATAGCTGGGGCGGCTTCGGCAATCTGACGCAGCGCTGCGATGCGAACAGGGGGCTGACTGAGACTTTCACCTACGACAGCATCAATCGCCTTAAGACTTCAGGCGTCACCAGCGGGGGATCTCCAGGTTCATGCGGGGGCGGAACGGCCGGTGCCAGCATTGGGGTTACTTACGACAATGTCGGCAATATCCTGACTCTAACCAACACTGGGTATGCTGCCGTAGGCGGGACGTACGCCTATGACCCGAATCACCCGCAGGCAGTCAGCACGGTATCCAATATCGCAGGCACCGACAGTTATGATGCCAATGGCAACATGGTCTGCCGCTTCGGCACCTGGAATGGGACCACGTGCACTGGCGGCACCCAGATAAGCTGGAACGCCGACAACCTGCCGACGCAGATCACGGGCCCTAATGGCAGCAGTAATTTCAACTATGGTCCCGATCTGCAGCGGTATTATCAGGCGGAGACTGACTCGTCTGGTGCTACCGGCACGACCTATATCGGTAGCTTGTTCGAGATCGTCACCAGCGGCGCCACTACGCAGTACCGGCATAACATCATGGCTATGGGCCGTACGGTCGCGGTGCATACCATCGACCAGAGCGGGAATGCCCAGACGAACTACATCCACAGCGACCACTTGGGCAGCTCAGACACCATCACGAATGATGATGGGAACATCGCCACGGACCCCAACACTGGCGAACAGCAGATCATGAGCTTCGATGCTTTCGGCCTGCGGCGCGATCCGGCCAACTGGTCCTATGACCTGACGGCCACACAGATCGGCGGTCTCAAGGCAAAGACCGACCGGGGATATACAGCGCAGGAGCAGTTGGATAACGTCGGGTTAGTCCACATGAACGGGCGGGTATATGACCCAAGCATTGCGCGGATGGTCTCTGCCGACCCGACGATACCGAGACCGTACTATAGTCAGTCATATAACCGGTACGCATATGTTTATAACAATCCATTGGCATTTACCGATCCAACCGGTTTCTGCGGAAATGAATGGTACGAGGTTGTCTGTCAAGCCACTAGCAGCGCGGCTAAGGTTGCAAGTGCGGCCGTTAGCGCTACAAAAAGCCTAATCGGTACGGCCGCAAATGGCATTCGGGAAGGAGCGGAGCTCCAGCTTGGTATCGCGGAGGACTACACTGCTGACGTTAGGGGAATAACCGAAGACTATACGCGTGATGTCCGAATGATAACTGCGGACTACACACATGATGTCCGAATGATAACTGCGGGCTACACACATGATGTCCGGAAGGTGACGAGCGACTACGTTGCTTCTTCCAAGAGCGTCACGCGTGAATCGGTGAATTTTGCCGCTAATCCAGCCTTCAATATTGAATATAGCGTTCCCTTTTACGGAAATGAATTCAATGTGTATATGAGCCATTCCAAGACACTGCAGGAGATCGGCGGCGTCGTCGCGCAGGCGGCCTCGGGTTATTGGGGTCAAGAGATCGACGGAGGCTATGCAGCCTATCTAGCTGCGCTAAATGGTGATGACGACGATCTGAGCCTCCTTAAGATCGGTGGCCGCACTACAGTCGTTGATTGGATCAGAGACGAAACCGGCTGCCCGGGGACAGTCAAGGATTGTATCGAAACCAAAGCCAGGAGTTGGTCCGAAGGTGAAGTCGAAGGTGAAGTCAAGGATTGGGTCAAAAGCGAAGCCGCGGATTACGATATTACTTTTTGACCGGGCTTTGCTCCGAGCGGATGCCTTGGCACGTGATGTCATACCATGAGGAAGGATGATAAGGATAAAGCCCGGCTCGCGCCGGGCTTTAACTTTCTACATCCCGATACTTGCTTGGCTTTAGGCCATCGCCGTCCGGAGCTTCCGGATGGCGTTGTTCTCCAACTGCCGGATGCGTTCGGCCGAGACACTTGTACTGGTCTGCCAGCTCTTGCAGCGTGGCTTTCTCCTCGTCCAGCCAGCGGCGCTGTAGGATGTGGCGGCTGCGGTCGTCCAGGCCCGTGAGAGCATGTTCCAGCTTGGCTTCGCTGCGGGCTTCGTAGTCTTCCCGCTCGATGGTCTTGGCCGGATCCGCTTCCACGTCCGCGAGGTAGGTGACGGGCGCCACGGTGGCGCTGTCTTCATCCTCGCTCTCAGGTGTGAGATCAAAGCCGATGTCCTTGCCTGCGAGGCGCGATTCCATCTCCATGACTTCGGCGGGCGTCACGCCCAGATCCTTGGCGACGGCTTCCACTTCGGCCTTGTTCATCCAGCCCAAGCGCTTCTTGGACTTGCGCAGGTTGAAGAACAGCTTGCGCTGGGCCTTGGTGGTGGCCACCTTCACGATGCGCCAGTTCTTGAGGATGTACTCGTGCATCTCGGCTTTGATCCAATGCACAGCGAAGGAGACGAGGCGCACTCCCACGCCCGGATCGAAGCGCTTCACCGCCTTCATGAGGCCGATGTTGCCTTCCTGCACCAGGTCGCCGAGGGGCAGGCCGTAGCCCATGTACCCCCGGGCCACGTGCACCACGAAACGCAGGTGATGCAGCACCAGCTGACGGGCTGCCTCCAGGTCCTCTTGGTCGTGGAAGCGCAGGGCGAGTTCACGTTCCTGTTCGGCGCTCAGCACCGGGATGGCGTGCACCGCCTGCACATAGGCATCCAGGCTGCCGACCGGGCTGACAGCCAGGTCGCGGCGCAGGGGAGCTAACGCAGTAGTGGTGTTCATCTCGGGCCTCCTAATTGATGGCATTGATATTAGCACTCGTTCGATTAGAGTGCTAATACCCTGAAAAGTTCCACCGGGAAAGGAGAGCTAAGCCCTTGTTTCGAAAGGGCCTATTTAAGTGGGCTCTATGGCCCGTAGATGCCGGGCCACGGCTAACCAGGAGCCCGCCCAGCCGAGCAGGGCGCCACCCCCAAGTAGGGCCAGGCCACCCAGGAAGCCCAGCCCCTGGAGCGTAAAGGCGCTGCCGTAGAGCCCGGCCATATTGCCCACAGGGCCCTCCATCAGGAGCACGGCCACCTCCACCAGGATGCAGGCCAGCAGCCCGCCCGTGAGGCCATACCAAGCTCCGTGATAGAGGAAGGGGCGGCGGATAAAGCCATCAGTCGCGCCCAGGAGCTTGCTCACTTCTATCTCGGTGCGCCGCCCGCCGATCTCAAGGCGGATGGTGTTGCCCACCACCAGGATCACGGCGAGCGCCAATAGCCCCGCCAGGATGCTGGTGACGCGCTTCACGATGTCCAGGATGGCGGCGAGGCGCTTCAGCCATTGGAGATCGAGGCGCACCTGATCCACGTTCGGCAGCGTCGCGAGGGCATGCTCCAGGGCGGCGGCACCTTCTGGGGACCCATCCGTGGGATGGATCACCAGCACCGCCGGGATGGGGTTCTTGTCCAACACCGCGAGGGCATCGCCGAAGCCTGAGAGCTGCTTGAACTCCGTGAGCGCCTCGCCGGCGCTGATGTACTGCACGTCGCTCACGCCATCCATGGCCCGGACTTTGTCCGCCAGCGCCCGGGCATCCGCGTCGCTCACATTGGTCTTGAGATAGAGAGAGATGCGCGCCGCGCCTTCCCAGGAGCCGCTCAGGTTCTGGGCATTGCCGATGAGGAGCTGCATGGCGGCGGGCAGGGACAAAGAGATGCCGATGACCGCGGCAGTCATCAAACTCGTACCGGCGCTACGGTAGAGCCTCCCTAAGCTCGTGACTGCGACCCGCAAGTGATCTTTCAGCCATGAACTGAAGCGGCCGCCGTGGCTGCCCGCCTCCGCGCCCCGAGGCGTGCGTTCCTTGTTAGGAGCGGCCATGGGGCTCCTCCGATTCCGCGAGCTGGCCTGCCTTGAGATGCAGCACCCGCGCCGCGAACTGCTGCACCAGGCTGCGGTCGTGGCTCGCGATCAAGAGCGTGGTGCCCACCTGGTTGAGGCGCTTGAAGAGCTGCATCACTTCCAGGGAGAGTTCCGGATCCAGGTTGCCCGTGGGCTCGTCGGCGATGAGGATGGGCGGGCGATAGACCACGGCCCGGGCGATGCCGACGCGCTGCTGTTCGCCCGTGGAGAGAGTCACCGGCAGGGCCTTCTCCTTGTGCAACAGGTTCACCAGATCCAGCGAGGCCCGCACCCGTTTGCCGATCTCCAGCAAGACCACGAATGAGTAGGTGGCCAGGCA
>CAWFOE010000025.1:0-90833 GCA_963817285.1 uncultured Pseudomonadota bacterium
AGATACAGACCAAGAAGCCCTTCCCACTGGGCGAACAGGTGGAGATCACCATCAACCTGGAAGGCCAGAGCAGCGCCTTCAACCTCTCAGGTGTCACCCGCTGGATCGCACCCTCCAAGGACGAGCCCGGTTACGTCCTCGGCATCGAGCTGATCAACAACAACAGCATGAACGGCTGGCGCCGGATGTTCCACTGAGCCTCTGCGCGGCGTCCGCGCCGCGATCTTACCTTCCTGATCCTTTCGTCTGCGCTCCCAGGGCCCACCTGGGTATCTGCTCGCTATACTTGGGCCACTTCGGCTACGCAAAATCCCTGGAGGTCCCATGAAATGGTTGACGGATGACGGTGGCAAGCTGGTGTTGCGCCTCATGGTGGGCGGGCTGCTCATACTCCACGGCTTCCACAAGCTGGTGCACGGTCCTGGCGAAGTGGCCGGCATGCTCACGGCCCATGGCGTGCCTGGATTCCTCGCCTACGGCGTCTACCTCGGAGAAGTGGTGGGGCCGGCGCTGATCCTGCTCGGCGTCTATGCCCGTATCGGTGGCCTCTTGGTGCTGGCCAACATGGTGGTGGCTGTGCTCGTCACCCACGGCCTCAACATCTTCCACATCAACGACTACGGCGGTCTCAGCATCGAGCTCGAGGTGTTCTACGGCATCGGTGGCCTATGTATCGCCATGCTGGGGGCAGGGGCTTATAGCGCTGGCGGACCCAGCGGCAAGTGCAACTGACCCCGCCTGTCTCCTTAAAGATCGGCAACGGAAAAAGCCCGGGCCAGAAGCCCGGGCTTTTTCATGCGGATCAGCTTCAGGTAGCGCTTTCGCCGGAAGAGAGCCAATCGGCGGGGTGAGGGTCATAGCGGATGAAGGGGCCGCAGGCGTTGGCGACGGAAGCGGCGGCGCGCTTGTATTCCATGAGCGTGCCCATGTGCCCGTTGGGGCAGCTCACGAAGTCCTCGTCTTTCAGCTTGTAGAACACCCGGGCGGGGATATCCACCTGGCAGGGCGGCGTGCACAGATGGCAACACACAGGGGCATCGTGCAGCATGATGCGATGGCTGAGGCGGCCGTTATCTCCCATCTGCAGCATCCGTCTTCTTCGGGTGGTGAGGATGGGTACAGCCTATTACCCCACGCACGCCGCGGAAGTCGGACAGGGCCTACACGTGGTGTAAGGGGGTGCGTACGGCCTGGGGCCAGCCGCCGGGCGGGTCTGTGCGGTGATTAGCTGGGGTTGCGCGGGAAAGATGAAGGAGTATTCTTTTTCCAGGGCGCCATCCCGGTGCCCAGGTCATCCCGGGGGTTGAGCATGAATACCGTGATCATGGACGTGGACGTGCACATGACCTGCCCGGGATGCAGCAAAGCCATGGTCCAGAAGCTCCGCTGGCTCGAAGGCAACGCGGAGTTCAAATGCCCGGGTTGCGGCCGCAGCATCTCCAAGTACGGGGATCAGATCCTGCGGGTGCGCCACGAGCTGATCCACTTGGACGACGCCGAGAAGGCCACCAAGCAGTTCCGCATCAACCTCTGACCGGCCCCCTAGAACTTTAGGCCGGCCCCGCGCCAGCAGGGCACCCAGGCACTTTCCACCCCCCACTCTAGGGTTTACTCCTAGCGACGTTCCGACTTTGCCTGATGGGTACTCCCACGGGCGCGTGTTCCTATGGTCTCCAGTCCAAAGCACATGGGCGTAAGCCCAACAGGATGGGGCCATGAAGACTAGGAAGGTCATCGAGCGTTCTCAGCAAGTTGTCATTGGACTTCTGCTGCTGGCCGGACTCACGGCTTGCGGCGGGGGTGCCTCCGCCACGAATCCGGCCGCCGGTACGGCCACTAAAGCCCCTGCATCCATCCCAAGCCCCCAGGGTATGACCCTCACCACCCAGGCTGCCTCAGCCACCCAGGCTACATTGTCTTGGGGTGGTTCCACAGAGTCCGGGGACAAATACCAGGTCTACCGGAACGGTGAATTGGACAAGTCCGCGGGCGTGGATGCCGATGGGGCCTATGACACCGGGCTCGCTCCCGGCACCCAGTACTGCTACCAAGTGACGGTGGGTAACTCCCAGGGTGCGGGCATGGTGAGCAGCAACCAGAGCTGCATCACCACTGCGCCACTGGCCGGCTGGAACATCAACATGATCACCACCGCGCCGCCGCTGTCGCTCGCCTTGGATCCCCAGGGCCGGGACCGTCTGAGCTTCTGCACCGCCGATGGCGTGGTCTATCAGGCTCTACAAGCGGGCGGTACCTGGAGCACCGTGCAGGTGGCTCCTGGCGCCAACTGCTTCGCCGCGCCCCTCGCCGTGGGCGGCGACGGCTCAGACCACATCATCTATGTGGACGGGAACAGCAACGTCCTCGAATATGCCACCGACGTCTCGGGCAGCTGGAGCGTGAGCGCCGTCCCCGGCGCCGATGGCGCCGAGTTCTACAACCTGGCCGTGGACAGCAGCGACCATGTGCACGTCACCTACCTCCTCTTCACCGGTGAGACCCCGGATTGCTATGAGGTCGTGTATGCCAGCAATGCCTCAGGCAGCTGGCAGAGCACGGTGGTGGCGAGTGAGCAGGCTTACCCCGTCATCGCCGTGGATGGTCACGGTGCAGCGTACATCGCCTACCTAGGCCAGGCTGAGGCCGATGGCAGTTATCCGGTGCACTACCTCACGGATGCGCGTGGCAGCTGGGTAGACGACGTGGTGGCCGAGAGCGTTGATTCCAAATCTCTGGCTGCTCTGACGGTGGATCCGGCTGGGCACGCCCATATCGTGTACAAATCCCAGACCACGCTCGAATACGCGACCGACGCGTCAGGCAGCTGGGTGACGGCTGCGGTAGACAGCTTCGATGCTACTGGTCCCGAGGATGACAGCTGCGGCGCTTACGACGTCTCCATAGATCTGGATACAGCAGGCCGGCCGCACTTGAGCTACGAAGACACGGATGGCGACCTGAAGTATGCGACCCCGGCCCAGAGCGGCTGGCAGACAAGCTACGTGGATACTGAAGGTACCCAGAACCAGATCAGGATGGATGCGGCGGGCCATGCTCACGTCGTCTATGGCAACGCTCAGAACCTCTATTCGAAGCTTGCAGTGAGCCCCTGAGCCGTCTTGCCCACAGGCGTGGGCGGACGGCTTCTTTGCGCCGGATGGGATGTCGGTCCCGCCGGCGCTTTTTTTATCTTTTTGGACCGCCGTCAGATGTCGTGCCGTGCTTGACTCGCACGTAACTACGTTCCCCCGTGGCCGCGTCGTAATAGACCTCGGTCAAGGTACCGGTCTGGGGGTCCACGAAACGCTCGCCGGTAGGCGTACCACGAGCTTCATGGGGGGCGAGGGAAGGCTTATAACGCCACCGTTCGAACACGACTCCCAGGGTCAGGATCGTACCGTTCACCAGCAGCCACAAGGCGACGACAGGTCTGGCAGAGAAGGCCGCCAACACCCCGCCGAGGAGCGCCAGCACTCCGAGCCATACGGCCAGCGTGCGTAGCACGGCTCGTCCCGTTCCAGCACCACCGCCGTGCCGTAGGCGACGATCTCGCTCATCACCTGGCCGATCTCGGAGGAATCGAAGCGCATCATGATGATGCCGTTGGCGCCCATGGCAGTGGCGTTCTGCACCATGCGGTCCACCGCATGGCGGCGCGCCTCTTCCAGCAGTTCGGTGTATTCGGTGATCTCGCCCCCGACGATGGAGCGCAGGCCCGCCAGCACGTTGCCAGCGAGTCCCCGGCTGCGTACCACCACTCCGAAGACCTGACCCTTGGTCTCCTTCACGTGATAACCGGCGACGTTTTCCGTGGTGACTACGATCATGGACTTGCTCCTGGCAGCCATGAGGTGGCCGCCTTGTCCATGATTCTATAACGGGGAAGCGCCGGGTATCTCCCGGCGCGGTACTGAGATGGCAGGATAGATACCTAAGACGGTGTTCAGGTTTCTTCCGCTGTAGCAACGGGGGTCTTCGGCTGTTCAGCTTTTGCAGCGGCTCCGAAATACATGATGAGGCAGACCGCTGCCACGATGATGCCGCCCGCCAGCGCTACCCGCAGGGTGAGCGCCTCGCCCGCCAGCGCCCAGCCCAGGATCACCGCGATCACCGGGTTCACGAAGGCATAGGTGGAGGCGCGCGCTGGCGTCGTCACCTTGAGCAGCCACACGTAGGCGGAGAAGCCCAGTAGCGAACCGAATATCACGAGATAGACCAGGGCCAGGAACGACTTCTGGCTGATGTCCTGCAGATGCAGGGTCGCGCCCTCACCGGTCAGGAGCCCCACGATCCAGAGCAAGAGGCCGCCGGCGATCATCTCCATGGCGACGCCGAGGAACGTGGAAGCGGGCAGGGGTGCCCGGTGGGCGTAGAGCGAGCCCATGGCCCAGGAGAAGCTGCCCACCAGCAGGAGCACCACACCCAAGGGATCCACGTGATCGGGCGCTGCGCTACCGCTTGGCAGCACCAAAACCATGAGACCCACGATGCCGAGCAGCAGCCCGCCGATCACAGAGAGCCGGGGCATGGCGCGTTTCTCCACCGCGCTCAAGAGCACCATCCAGAAGGGCACAGCCGCCACGACGAGCGCCGTGATGCCTGAAGGCACCGTCTGTTCTGCTATCGACACGAGACCGTTGCCGCCGAGCAGCAGGAGAGCGCCCATGAGCGTGGCGCTACGCCAGTGGATGCGCGTGGGCCGTGGCGCGCCCATGTACCGTACGAGAGCATAGAGCAGGAGCCCGGCTAGCACGTAGCGGGTGCCTGCCATGAGCAGGGGCGGGATGGAGGTCACCGCGAAGCGGATGCCGAGGTAAGTGGAACCCCACAGGATGTAGACGGCAGCGAAGCCTAAAGCGATGCGGGCGGGGGACGTGTGGACGTGTTCGGCAGACATGGTTTAACCGGAAGCTGGGTCTCAGCTCCGCTCCTTCACCGGCAGGGCCGAGGTTTCCTTGATGGTTTCCAGCACCACCGTGGTGCGGGTGGACTTGATGCTGCGGATGCGGCCGAAGCTATCGCGCAGGAGCCGCGCCAAGTCCTCGGTGTCGGCGGCCCTTACTTTCACCAGCAGGCAGTCGATGCCCGCGATGTTCTGCACTTCCAGCACTTCTGGCAGCTTGGCGAGTTGCTTCGCGGTCTCCTGGGAGCCCACCCGATCCTGCACCCGTACCGAGACGTAGGCTGCGAGACCGAGCCCCAGGGCCTTCGGGTTCACCCGGGCCGTATAGCCTTCGATGACGCCTTTCTTCTCCAGCCGACGGATGCGCTCCAGCACAGCGGAAGGCACCAGATCCACTTCCTTGGCGATCTCGGTGTTGGAGGTGCGGGCATCCGCCTGGAGCAGGGCGAGGATCTTGAGGTCGGTGGCGTCGAACATTCAGTATTCTGGCGCCTAAAACGAATTATTGTCAATATAATAGAAATTAACTGATTATTAATCTAATTAGAACCTAGATGCATGGTTTTAAAGCGGTTTATGGCGCTTTCATACCCCAAAATGACGTTGGAATTCCCGTTGGCCCATGGCGGTGACCCGTAAGGCGCGGCTATCCAGATCCTTCACCACCCATTTCCGTTTCAGCGCGGTCTTCAGTAAAGCCGCACCCAGGGCGCCTGCCATGTGTGGCCGGCGTTCGCTCCAGTCGAGGCAGGCGCAGGCGAAGCGGCGGCGCTGGGCCCGGGCTGCGGCGACGTCCACGCCTGCGGCTGCGAAGGCTTGGGTCCCTTCAGCCGTGAGTTCGTAAGTCTCCTCATCGGCAGCGTCGCTGATGAGCCAGCCACGCTCCAGGAATCGCTCGTTGCAGCGACACTGCCACGGCCCCTGCCATGTGGTCGTAGCAGGTGCGGGCAGTACGCAGGCCAAGCGGCGTATTGGGCGTGAAGCTGCTCTTGGGGGTGCCGGCCAGCACCGTAAGGGCTTCCAGCGCTGCGGCCACGCTGGGGCCTTCCAGGCTGTAATAGCGGTACTTCCCCTGGGTGGTCACCTTCACCAAGTGCTGCTCCTTCAGGCGCGACAGATGCACACTGGCGGTGGAGGGGCTCACCTCTGCCACCGCTGCGAGTTCAGTAGCGGTGCGGGCATGGCCGTCCATGAGGCAATACAACATGCGGGTGCGGGCGGGCTCCGCGATGGCCGCCGCGATCTGCGAGATGGGGTCGTCTGGTCTTGCATCCATAGTTTTATGCTAGACGAAGTGTGCCGGCAGCTCAAGCGGCACACTGCGGGCATGACCATCACCTGCATCATCCGTTACGAGATCGATCCTTTCCAGCGCGAGGCCTTCAAGGAGTACGCGGAGAGCTGGGGGCGCATCATCCCGCGCTGCGGCGGGCATCTCATCGGCTATTTCCTGCCGCACCAGGGCACCAATTACGTGGCCTGGGGTCTCATCGCCTTCGAGAGCCTGGCCGCCTATGAGACCTACCAGGCGTGTATCCGCTCGGACCCAGAGGGCAGCAGGAACTTTGCTCTCGCCCGTGAGAAGCGCTTCATACTGCGGGAAGAGCGCAACTTCGTGGAAGCGGTAGAGGGCACCCTCGGGGTGCCGGCATATGTACCTGTCACCTAGGAGGATGTCATGAAGATACTATCAGCCCGGTTGCTGTTGGCCATCGCGGGACTGTTCGTCTCAGTGTCGGTGTTCGCAGAACCCATGACCTACAACACCGTCAGCGTGGACGGGGTGAAGATCTTCTATCGGGAAGCGGGGCCGAAGGATGCGCCGACCATCCTCCTGCTGCACGGCTTCCCCACGTCTTCCCGTATGTATCAGGGGCTGATGCCGCTCCTGGCGGATCACTATCACCTCATCGCGCCGGACTATCCCGGCTTCGGGAACAGTGATGCACCACCGAAGGACAAGTTCGCCTATACCTTCGTGCACATCGCTGCGGTGATGGATGATTTCACGCAAGCTCTCGGCCTCAAGAAATACAGCCTCTATATGTGCGACTACGGCGGCGACGTGGGCCTCTTGCTCGCCATCGCCCATCCGGAGCGGATCCAGACCCTCATCGTGCAGAACGCCAACATCAGCGAGGAAGGGGAGTCCCAACTGTGGGTAGCGCGCCGGGCCTATTGGGCGGATCGGGCGGCCAACGAGGGCAAGATCCAGGCGAACCTCTCATCCCTGGATGCAGACCGGGGCCGACACCTGGGCCATACGCCCCACCCGGAGCGTTACAACCCTGATGCTTGGAACGACGAATACGCTTTCCTAAGCCGTCCCGGCGAGTTGGATATCCAGTTGGATCTCTTCTATGACTATCGCAACAACCAGGCAGCTTTCCCGGTCTGGCAGGAATGGCTGAAGCAACATCAGCCGCCCACGCTCGTGTTCTGGGGCAAGTACGACACCTCATTCACCGTGGCGGGTGCGATGACCTACGAGCAGGACTTGCCGAATGCTGAAGTGCATCTCTTGGACGCAGGGCACTTCGCCCTGGATGAAGCGACGCCGGAGATCGCGCAGTTGATGCGTGCCTTCCTGGACAAGGAAGTGAAGTGACTACTTTTTCTTGAGGAAAATCCAGATCCAATAGAGCGGCAACCCCGCGAGGATGATACCGAGATTGATGGCGGTGATGAGCGGTTGCTGATGGAAGTGCTCGTAGTAGGTGTCGCCGATCACCAGGAAGGTGCCCAGCACGAAGAGCGCCGGCACCACGGGATAACCCCAGGTGAGGTAGGGGCGCTTGAGACTCGGCTGTTTGCGGCGCAGCACGAACAGGCCGATGACCGAGAGGGCCAGGAAAGGCCAGATGCCGAGCACATAGGCTTCCGCCAGGTCGAGGAAGTTGCGGAACATCAGGAAGACCACCGTGAGCGCCCAAGTGAAAGCGATGGCCACGTGTGGCGTCTGGAAGCGTGGATGGATCTTGCCCACGGACTTGAAGAAGAGGCCGTCCTCCGCCATGGCGTAGAACACCCGCGGGTCCGAGAGGATGCTGCCGTTCAACGAACCGAAGGTGGAGACCATCACCAACGCCGCGATCACCGCGGCAGCACCTGTGCCCAGCACTGCGCTCACAGCGTCGGTGGCCACGGAGTTGGAGGAGGCCAGCTGGTGGAAGGGCAGCGCCACCGCGAAAGCCGCGTTCAGGATCAGATACACCGCGAGCGCCGCCAGGGTGCCGCCGATGAGGGCGCGCGGGAGGCTCTTGTCGGGATCCTTCATCTCACCCGAGAGGGTGGTGAGGTTGGCCCAGCCGTCATAGGCCCACAGCGAGGCCACCAGGGCGATGCCGAGGCCCGACCAGATCACGCCCCCGGTGCCATTGCTCCCGGTCAGGTTGGCGCCGGTGTGCGGTCCGAAGCCGAACAGCATGATGGCGAGACCCGTCAGCCCCAAGAGCTTCGCGCCGGTGGAGAGGTTCTGCACCCAGGCACCGAGGCTCACGGAGTAATAGCTCACGGCCGCCAGCAGCGTCACGAGCGCGATGGCGAGCATCTGCACTTCGAAGTGCGTGAGCTTCACTGCCGCGCCGAAATAAGTGGAGAAGGTGATGGCCTGGGCCGCCCAGGAGTTGGGCGTGGTCACGAGCCACATCCAGCCGAACATGAAAGCCAGCGGCCGGCCGAAGGCCTCACGCAGATAGACGTAAGGCCCGCCCGCGTCAGGATAAGCGGCGGCCAGCTCCGCCACCGAGAGCGCGCCGAACAATGAGATGAGCCCGCCCAGCACCCACACCAGCGCCACGCCCGTGAGGCTGCCGGTGAGCGATGCCACCGAAGAGGGCACGGTGTAGATGCCGCTGCCCACGATGATGCCCACCACCACCGCAGCGCCGGTCCAGGCACCGAGCTTGCGCGGCAGTTTCTTCTGCGTGTCCGTGTTCGTCTGCATAAGGACTAGAGACCCTGGGCTACAGGAATTATTCCTCAGGGCAGACTAACGGATACTCAATCGTGGGGATAGAGGTCTTTCGGGTAGAGCTTGTAGAGCAGGAAGGCCATACCGAGCACCAGCGGCGGCACCAGCCAGCTGGCTTCCAAGCCTTGAGGACCGCCCGTGAGCCATGCCGGTCCGCTGATCTGCGTGTCCAGCAGGTGGTTCTCCAGCGGCAAGCCGTTGTTGCCGGTGTTGGGTGAACCATAGAAGGAGAGGGCGAAGAAATCGAAGGCCGCATGGAAGCCGATGGCGAACCACAGGCTGCCGGTGCGGCGCACGCTATAGCAGCAGAACATTCCGAACAGCACGATGTTGAAGATGTCCGGCACGTTCTCCATGGGCTTGCTCAAGTGATCGGCACCGAAGAGCAGCGAGAGGATCAGCGAAGCCGGCCAGAAGCCGATGCCGCGGGTGAGGGCCGCCAGGGCGTAGCCGCGCATCTGCAGCTCTTCGTCCAGGCCCACCAGCAGCATGCCGCCCAGCCACAGGCCGAGATACTTCCAGAACTCCCCGCCATGCAGCGCGAGACCGTGGTAGCTCACCTGGCCGCCAAGTGCAGAAGCCAGGAGCAGTAAGGTGACGAGGCCGAAACCCCAGAGCGACCCGATGCCGAAGAGCTTGAGGGTGTCTTGTCCTAACCCTAAGCCGAACCATGATGCGCGGTTCTTCTCCAGGCGCACCAGCAAGAGACTCACGATGAGCATGAAAGCAGCATCGAAGAGCTTGTAGACCAGGATGTCGGCGGGGGCGAAACCCGTGTCCGAGAAGTTGTAGAACATGGCTGCCAGGGGGAAGAGCACGTAACCCGAGGCGTACCAGAGGGCCGCGAACACCGCGAAGCGCCAGCCGTTGCGCACCCCGCCGGGACCCATGAAAGCCCATCTCAACCTGTCGGTCATGGCAGACATGGCGTACCCCGTTATGGCCTGATGGTCTGCTATTAGGACCGGGCCGGGGAGCGGGGGTTCCCTTATGGTGCAAGGGAATGCCCCTGGCCGCCGTCGGCTATATAGTAGTGGCGCCGTGGTGGGCGCCCGTCGGCGATTCTTAATTCATTACCAAGGAATCCTCTCCATGACCCTGCAGTACCTCGGCATCATCGTCTCTGCTCTCGTCATGTTCGCACTGGGAGGCCTGTGGTATTCGCCCATGCTCTTCGCCAACGCCTGGGCCCGGGAGTCCGGGACACCCAATGAGCACACCACCGATCCCAAGGCCCAGGCGCGCTTCTTCATCATCCTGCTGGTGATGCTGCTCGCTGCGGCCGCGCTGATCGACTGCGTGATCATGAATTGGGCGCCGGGCCGCGGCTTGGTGCATGGCCTCAGTGTGGGTTTCCTGAGTGGCCTCTTGGCCAGCTCGGCCATCGGCATGGATACCCTGTTCGAGCGCAAGAGTGTGAAGCTCTTCTTCATCAACGCCGGCTACTACATCCTCGCTTTCTCCCTCACGGGCGTGATCCTCACGCTCCTATAAGAGAGGCAGATCGGGACATGAGCGCGACCGCACATCGCATCCCGGATGACAGCGCCGGACGCCTGGCGGATTGGTGCCGTGGACGCGAGCGACTAGTGGTGCTGACGGGCGCAGGCTGCAGCACCGACTCCGGTATCCCTGACTATCGCGATGCCGCGGGTGCCTGGAAGCGCTGCCCACCGGTGCAGATGCGCGATTTCCTCATGAGCGAGGCGGTGCGCAAGCGATATTGGGCGCGCAGCCTGGTGGGCTGGCGGCATTTCTCCGCCGCGGAACCCAACGCTGCCCATCATGCACTCGCACGACTCGAAGCCGCCGGGCGCGTCAGTCATCTCATCACCCAGAACGTGGACGGCTTGCATCAGAAAGCCGGCAGCCGCGAAGTCACGGATCTGCACGGCCGCTTGGATGAAGTGCTGTGCCTGGAGTGCGGCCGCCGGGAGCCGCGGGAACTCTTCCAGGACAGCTTGGAGACACGCAATCCGGGGTGGAGCGCTCGCACGGCTGTCCACGCTCCCGACGGCGATGCGGACCTGGAGGCAGAGGATTTCTCCGGCTTCCAGGTGCCGGCCTGCGGGAGTTGCCGCGGCGTGATGAAGCCCGCCGTGGTTTTCTTCGGCGATGCGATCCCCGCGGAGCGCAGCCGCGAAGCACTGCGGCAGGCGGAGCTGGCCGATGCGCTCCTGGTGGTGGGTTCCTCCCTCATGGTCTGGTCCGGCTTCCGGCTCGCCCGGGCGGTGGTAGAACGCGGTCGCCCCGTGGCGGCACTCAACCTCGGCGCAACCCGTGCCGACGCTCTGCTGGACATCAAGGTAGCAGCCCATTGCGGCGACACGCTGGCGCGCGTGGCGACTCTATTGGATGCAGGAGTGACACTATGAAGATCACCGGCGGCTGCCATTGCGGCAACCTGAAGATCGAACTGGAGACAGCCCTCGAGCCGCGGACGCTCCCCCTGCGCGCCTGCCAATGCACCTTCTGCCGTGCTCATGGCTCCTTGAGCACCTCTGACCCCCAGGGACATATAACCATCCAGGTGGCGGATGGCCAGGAACTGATGCGCTACCGCTTCGGCCTGCGCATCGCCGATTTCCTCATCTGCCGCCGCTGTGGGGTTTATGTCGCTGCCCTAACAGAGCTGGACGATGGGCAATACGCTGTCCTCAACGCCAATGCCCTGGAGTGCCGTGGTCAGATGGATAGCCCCG
Source organism: uncultured Pseudomonadota bacterium (assembly GCA_963817285.1). Lineage (GTDB taxonomy): Bacteria > Pseudomonadota > Gammaproteobacteria > Natronospirales > REEB76 > DASUBN01. Next base: position 11,579 of record CAWFOE010000025.1, read on the forward strand.
TCCAGCCCATGGATTACGACGGCGAGACCATCGAGACCCGGCACGCCCGGCGTAAGGGCCGCTGGACGCCCGTGAGCGCTTTCCGGATTCTGTAAACCCGCCTCCCGGTCCTGCCGAGGCTGGCGCTCCGGTATGCTAGCCGGTATAAAGGCGCCGCCGGGGAAGGGGGCGTTAAAACAGGGATTTACGTGTTGAGTACGAGACGGACCGCGCGGGTGCCAGACACACAGACGCGGTTGAAGGCACTCGCATGCGTGCTGGCGGCAACCCTGCTGTGCGGTGTCGCGACCGTCGCCCGCGCCGACGCGCCGGGGACTTGCCCCGTCCCCGTCTCCACCGACCCCGAACAATGGGAAGGCCAGCACGGCTGGGAGGCGCTCGCCGCTGCCGGTTATCACATCGGCCAGGTGAAGGTGGTGGTGGATAACGTCTTCGACTTGGACGACCCCAAGGAAGACACCTGGTACGCCAAGACCGCCGACGCCTTGCACATCGATACCCATCCGGGTGCTGTACGGGATGAACTCCTGTTCACTCCCGGCCAGCCGGTGGACGCACGCATCATCTACGAGAGCGAGCGTCGCCTGCGGGCGCTCTCCTTCCTGCGTTACGCGGTCATCACGCCAGTGAGCTGCACCGGCGACACGGTGGACGTGGAAGCCCACGTGAAGGACGCCTGGACCCTCAAGTTCAACCTGAGTTTCGCCCACGTGGGCGGGCAGAGCACCTACAACACGTCCTTCGAGGACGTGGATTTCCTCGGTACCGGCAAGACCGTGGCGCTGGGTCACGTCACCGACACCCAGCGCACCGGCAACCAGCTGAGCTACGGGGATCCGGCGCTCTTCGGCAGCCGCTGGACCTTAGATGCGGTCTACCAGCACCTCTCGGACGGCTCCGTACGTTCCATGGATGTGGGGCAGCCGTTCTACGAGGACCAGACTCCCTGGTCCCTGTTCGGCCATTACCTGGATCAGGAACAGGACCTGAACTTCTACGACCATGCGAGCCTGGCCTGGCGCGCTGAGGACGTCCAGCACGACGATGAGCTGGACTGGATGCGGCTCCTGAGCTGGAAGGATGATGCGGGTACCCGGGCCGGCTTCAGCTATCTCTACCAGGATTTCGCTTACGGGCCCCTGCAGACGTTCCCGAATGTGGTATTGCCCATGCCTTCCCTAGCGCCGCGCCGCTTCAGCGGCCCCTTGGCCACCTTCGAGTATTTCCAGGACCGCTACGCGACCTTCACCAACCTGGCGCTCATCGGCCGCGCCGAGGACTACAACCTGGGTTGGGATACCAACGTGCAGGCCGGCTACTTGGGCACTGCCTTCGGCACCAGCGTACCGGCCTGGTTCTATTCCCTGAACAGCAGTTACGGCGCCGACGTGCACGGCGACACTCTGCTGCTCGCCAACGCGAGCCTCACGGGTCGCCGTGAGCCACATGCAGACCGCGACGTGCTCGGCAACCTCACCTTCACGATCTACAACCAGACCTTCGGTGCCCATACCATCGTGCTGCACGGCATCCTGGATGTCAGTCTGCACCCGGACCCGGAGTACCAGCTCTATCTCGGCGGCCTGCAGGGCATGCCGGGTTACCCGAACTACTTCCTCATCGGTGACCGCCGCTGGCAGATGACCCTCGCGGACCGGGTGCTCACCCAGACGCGCATCTTCAACACCTATCAGGTGGGATTCTCGGTATACGGCGATGCAGGGCAGATCAGGGAGTTCGAGACCGGCAACTGGAGCCAGACCTTGGCGGATGCTGGGATAGCACTCCGGCTTGGAGACATACGCAGCGCCTACGGCGGGGTGATCTATGTGACCTTCGCCTGGCCGCTGGTGAAGATGCCCGGCGCCAACGAACGTCAGTTCGTCATCGGCAACATCGTCAACTTCTGATTCTTCACGGGCAGACGAAATGAAAAGGGCAGTGCGTGGGTTCGCGGCATCGCCGCGAATGCCCGCATAGGGCTTGAAATATTATTTCGAGCGAACGTGCAGGGATGCACGTTCCGGACCACGAGGCGCGCGTGGATTGCGCGGCGAAGTGGTGCGGGCTGGACTGAGAGCGAAGCAGGGAGCAAAGCGATCAGTACTGCCGCCATAAGTCCGGGCGTGTACCGGACTTGTGGCTAGAAAAATTCCTGGGCCTGGCGCATGCGCCAGGCGGGTGACCGTGACGGTCACCCTGGGCTTCTGTGCGCGCAGGAGCAAGCACAGAAGGAATTTTTCGATACGTTAGGTGTGGCGCTCGCCCCCAAGCACCACATGAGCGAGTTCATCTATCTCTTCCGCCTGGCCGATCAAACCTGAAGGCAAGCTCGGCAGTGCGCTCACCAGCGAGAGCAGTAGCGCAGCGAGATAGGGGATGGACTGGATCAGGAGCACCGCCACCCACACCCCCATGTCCTGCATCACCATGCCCACTTCCACGTAGAGCGCCCAAGCACTGAGCCACAGCCCGAGCATCATCAGGCTCTCCTCGCGGCAATCCGCCAGAGCCTGCAGGAAAGCATGGGCATGGGCCCGCTTGGGCGTGCGGAAGAAAGGCTGGTCGCGGGTGAAGAGTCCGGCGAGCACCGCGCGGCCGATGGTGTGGCTCAAAGCGAGGCCGGCGATGGCCGCAGCCAGGGTCTGGCGCACGCTGGCACCCACCCGGGTGCTGTATAGATGTAGGAGCTTGGCGATCTTGAAAGCGAAGAGCGCCAGCGGCAGGGCCGAGAAGACCATGAGCGGCGGGTCGATGTAGTGGGGGAAGAGCGCCATGGCCGCGGACCAGAACAGGGCAGCGATGTTGAACACCAGGTTGAACCCGTCCGACAGCCAGGGCAGCCAGCCAGCCAGGAAGTGGTAACGCTGGCCGAGCGTGAGTTTGCCGTCGCCAGTGAAGAGCGCGCGACCATGGCGCTTGAGTATCTGCACAGCGCCGTAAGCCCAGCGGAAGCGCTGCTTCTTGTAGTCCAGCAGCGTATCCGGCATCAGCCCGCCGCCGTAGCTGCGCGGGATATAGGCGGCTTCCAGACCTGCTTCGAATATCCTCAAGCCCAGTTCGGCGTCCTCGGTGATGCACCACTCCGCCCAGCCCTGCACGCCGTCCAGCGCTGCACGCCGGATCAGGGTCATGGTGCCGTGCTGGATGATGGCGTTGCGCTCGTTGCGCGTGATCATGCCGATGTAGAAGAAGCCGCGGTATTCTGCGTGGCACATGGCCTTGAAGGCGTTGGCACTCGCGTCGCGGTAATCCTGGGGTGCCTGCACCACGCCCATGGCCGGTCGCGCGAACAGAGGGGCGAGATCCCGCAGCCAGTGGCGTTCCACCACGTAATCGCTGTCGATGACCGCGATCACAGCAGCCTCCGTTGCAGTGCACTTGAGGGCGTAGTTGAGGGCACCAGCTTTGAACCCGGCGAGCTCTTCCACGTGGAAGAAACGGAACTTCGCCCCCAGCCTGTGGCAATGGGCTTCCACCGGCTGCCACACGGCCGGATCCTTGGTGTTGTTGTCGACCACCAGCACTTCGTAGTTCGGGTAATCGAGGTGCGCCAGGGCGTCCAGCGTCTCGATCACCATGTCGGGCGGTTCGTCATAGGCGGGCACGTGCACCGAGACCATGGGCAGTTCTGCATCGGTGACCGCACTGCGGTTCGAAGGCGCGCCGCCGCACGGTGACCCAGTGGGCTTCGGCCCATTCATGGGCTTCGGCGAGCAGCACCAGGATCACGCCGACCATGCCGGTGAAGAGGAGCGATCCCACAGCGACGCTGGTGATCGAGAGATATTGCTGGGTGTAGTCGTAGAACACCCACACGAAGGTGGTGGACGTGGCGTAGACGACCACAGCCAGGAAACTGCGGCCGCGTTTCCGAGCGTCCCGCTGCGGGCGAACAGCAGCATCAGGAACAGTGCCGCCATCAACACCGAGGTGGCGGCGAGCACGGGCCATTTCGGGATGTTCACGATGGGGTGGAGCAACGGGAACTTCAGCTGCCGGTCCACGTCCCATACGCCCCAGTAAGCGCCCACCGCGCCCTCGGTCTGCTCCTTCCAGGGCTGGTCGAAGGCCTCCATCGACCCGGTAGGACCACGCGTGTTCCTCCGCATGGTCCAGGAAGCGGCGCAGGAATAGGGCTTGGTTGGCCGGTGAGGCCACCGCGGCATCGCGGGTGCGTCCGTAGCTTGGCCAGCCCACCTCGTCGATGACGATGGGCTTGTCGGGATAGGCTTTCTCCAGGTCCTGCATGCGCAGGTCGATGTAGTTCACGGCCTGGTTCACGTCCACGCCTTCCCAGTAGGGCAGCATGTGCACGCCCAGGAAGTCCACGTGCTTGACGAGCTCCGGATGCAGCATCCAGGTGTTCCAGGTCTCGGCGGTACCGACCCACTGATGCACTGAGCCGCGCACGTGGTCTATGTAGGCGATGAGGTCCTGCTCGGGTAGGATGCCGGTGAGTATCACCTCGTTGCCCACGATCACCTGCTTCACGTTGCGGTTATTGCGCGCGATGTCGATGAGCCGCGCGATCTCCGCCTCGCTCTTGGGTTTAGGTCGCTGTCCACCCAGCCGCCCAGCATCACCTCGAAACCGTAGGGCGCGGCAAGCCGCGGGATGTCGCCCAGGGCGCCTTCCATGGTGTAGGTGCGTATCGAGTCGGTCTTGCCGACCAGGAGCTTGAGGTCGGAATCGATCTCAGCGTCGGTGGGGAAGCGATGGGCGATGGCGTCCTGGTCGGCGCGGAGCGGCGAGAACGAGAAACCCTGGATATGGCCGGGCCAGAGCGGCTCTTCATGGGGCTGATTGAAATAAGCCCACACGCTCACGGTGATGGCGGCGACGGAAGCGGCGATGACGAAACTGGATGCGCGCATGGCCGGCGCCGGCTCAGATCCGGTGGGTGGCGATGAGCGCCGCTGTGTCGGGGCGCATCGCCGCGCCAGATGTGGAAGGCTTCCGCGGCCTGCTCCACCAGCATGCCCCAGCCGTCGAGCACGTGTGCCCGCGCCTTCCTGCTCGGCCCAGAGCATGAAGACCGTGGGGCGGTCGCTATAGAGGAGGTCGTAGCACACGGCGCTCGGATCCAGGCAGTCGCGCGGCAGGGGCGGCAGCGCGCCCGTGAGACTCGCGGAGGTGGCGTTCAGCACCAGATCGAAGGTGTGCGCCAGCGAGGCTCTCGTAGCCGCCGCTCTGCACGTGGTGTCCGGATACGCTCTGCCAGTTTCGCGGCACGCTCTGGCGTGCGGTTGGCGATGAAGAGCCGCGCGGGCTTCTCGTCCAGCAGAGCGGGCAGCACGCCGCGGGCCGCGCCGCCGGCACCGAGCAGGAGGACGCGCTTGTTCTTGAGCACCAGACGCCGGTTGTGCTTGAGGTCGCGCACCAGACCGATGCCGTCGGTGTTGTCACCGGCGAGCGTGCCGTCTTCATGCACGAAGATGGTGTTCACCGCCCGGGCTTTCTTGGCGCGGGCCGAGAGCACGTGACAGAGACCGTGGGCCTCTTCCTTGAACGGCAGGGTCACGTTGAGTCCCGTGCCGCCGGCGCCCAGGAACTCCCGCAAGCGCAGCGGCGAACTCACCAGGGGCCGCATCGATGCGTCCGTAATGCAGGGTCTGGCCCGTCTGACGGGCGAAGGCCGTGTGGATGGCCGGCGACAGGCTGTGATCCACCGGGTGGCCGATGATCGTGTACTGGTCGGGAGTCTGCTTCATGGTGCGCGGGCGCTGGCCTTCAGGCGCCGTCTTTCAGCCAGCGGGCAGCGCGCTTGGCGAAGTAGGTGAGGATGGCGTCGGCGCCGGCACGCTTGATGGCGGTGAGGGATTCCAGGGCGCAGGCCCGCTCGTCCAGCCAGCCGTTCTTCGCCGCCGCCATGAGCATGGCGTATTCGCCGCTCACCTGATAGGCGGCCGTGGGCGCGCCGAACTCGTCTTTCACGCGCCGGATGATGTCTAGGTTGGTGAGGGCGGGTTTCACCATCACCATGTCAGCCCCCTCGGCGAGATCCAGCGCCACTTCGCGCAGGGCCTCGTCGCTGTTGCCGATGTCCATCTGGTAGGTGTGTTTGTCTGCTTTGCCGAGACTCTTGGCGGAACCCACTGCATCGCGGAAGGGGTTGTAGAGGCTCGAGGCGTATTTCGCGGAGTAGGCGAGGATACGGGTGTGCACGAAGCCCTTGGCCTCCAGTGCATCGCGGATGGCGCCGATGCGGCCGTCCATCATGTCCGAGGGCGCCACCATGTCCGCGCCTGCTTCAGCGTGGGACAGAGCCTGTTTCACCAGGGCCGCCACGCTCTCGTCGTTCACCACGTAACCGGACGCATCGATGATGCCGTCCTGGCCGTGGGTGGTGTAGGGATCCAGTGCCACGTCGGTGATGACACCGAGGGCGGGGAAGTCTTTCTTGAGGGCGCGCACTGCCTGCTGCACCAGCCCCTTCGGGTTGTGGGCTTCGGCGGCGTCCAGGGATTTCTTGTCAGCGGGCAGGTTGGGGAAGAGGGCGATGGCCGGGATACCCAGCGCCAGCACTTCTTCTGCTTCTTTCAGCAGGCCATCCAGGCTCAGGCGTTCGATGCCGGGCATGGACTCCACCGGCTCTCGACGCCCTTGGCCTTCCACCACGAACACGGGGTAGATGAAGTCGTCCACCGAGAGCCGGGTCTCCCGCATCAAGCGACGTGAGAAGGCATCGCGGCGCATGCGGCGCGGGCGGATGGCAGGGTAGCCGCCGGTGGGGCGGGAAGCGCGGGTCACGGGTGGGACTCCTTGACGAACCCTAGGCAAAAGGCTGCAAAAAGGGTCCAAATAGGGTAAAACAAAGCCGCCGGATGAGCCAGTAATCCACTGAAAATAAAAGAGTAAGCCAGCCATGTCCGCCACCCTGGAGCACATCGAGTCCCGGAACCAGCGGCTTGCAGACCTCCTGCATACCATGGCCCAGGGCCGCCAGGCCGCCTTCCAGGAGCTCTACGGCCTCGTCTCCCCGCAACTGTTTGCCATCCTGCTGCGTATCTTGAAACGAAGGGACCTGGCGGAAGAGGCCCTGCAAGACGCCCTCTTGAGCGTGTGGCGGAATGCGGCCAGCTATTCAGCGGAGAAGGGCGCGCCCATGACCTGGCTCGTGTCCATCTGCCGCTACCGGGCCCTGGACACCCTGCGCCGCCAACGCCGCGAGGTATCCATCGAGCCCATGCTCGAGGGAGTGGAGGCCGGGACCACTGAGCTCGCCGGACTCGTGGATGAATCCACGGATGCGGGGCTCATCAGCAAGGCAGAGGAGAGAGCCTTGGACGATTGCATGCAGCGGTTGAACGACGGCCAGCGCTCGAGCTTGAAGCTCGCGTACTTCAATGGCTGCACCCATGAAGAGATCGCCGAGAGCATGGGTTCGCCCATCGGCACCGTGAAGAGCTGGGTGCGGCGCGGCCTTGAGAGCCTCAAGCGCTGCCTGGAAGCCGCATGAGATACCAAGGCCAACGACTGCACACCCTGCTCGCCGGCGAATATGTGCTCGGCGTGATGCAGGGCGCCGCGCGCCGCCGCTTCGAGCGCCTGCTCATGCAGAACCCGGCGCTGCGCGCCGAACTCACCCTATGGGAAGAGCGTTTCGCGGCTCTCACCCTCAAGCTCAAGCCCGTGGATCCGCCAGGCTATCTCTGGTGGCGCCTGCTCGGGCGTGTGCGCGCCGAAGCGCGTCCGCGCCGCGAAGCTTTGCGCAATACTTTCTGGCGCACCTGGGCTGTGGCGGCCACCGTGGTGCTCGCCGTGCTCGTGGTCATGCAGCGTGAGCTGCCGACGGCCGAGCACAAGGCCGCCGCTTTCGCGCTGGTGTCCGATGCCAAGGGTCAGCCTCTGTGGGTGATCAGCGTGCATCCGGAAGCCGACCGCATCGACATGAAGGCGGTCACACCCAATCCGCCGCCTGCGGGCAAGTCCTATGAGCTGTGGATGCTGCCCGGCAGCGGCAACCCGGTGCCCATGGGCCTCATGAACAGTGATGGCCTCGCCAGCGAGACCGTGAGCCCTGAGCTTCTGGCCAAGCTGGCCACGGCCAAGGGTCTCGCCATCTCCGAGGAGCCCCAGGGAGGCTCCCCCACCGGGCTGCCCACCGGGCCGGTGCGCTGGACGGCGGCCATCGTCGCCAGCTGATGTCCGACCCACGTAATAATCCGCCCCCCCGGGAGGTCTCTCCTCCCATGGGGGCTAACCAGCACCGCTTCGAGATGTTGGCCCGGGCCCAAGTGCCGAGCCTGTTCCGCTATGCCTATTGGCTCTGCCGCGACCGGGCCCTCGCCGAAGACTTGGTGCAGGAGACTCTCCTGCGGGCCTGGCGCTCCATAGATTCCCTGCGGGAGGAGGCGGCTGCCCGCCGCTGGCTCACCACCATCCTGCGCAACGAGTTCATGCGGGAGATATCGAAGCGGCGCGACACGGTCGCCATCGACGACCTGCCGATCATCGATCCCCGCGCCAGCGTCGGCGGAGCGGATACCGACGTGCAGGATGTGCGTCGCGCCCTGTGGAAGCTGGCGCCTGAATACCGTGATCCCCTGGCCCTGCAGGTGCTGATGGGCTGCACCACCCAGGAGATCGCCGAGATGTTGGAACTCACCCAGGGCACGGTGCTGACGCGCCTGCATCGCGCGCGCAACCAGTTACGCGAGGCCTTGGGCGTGGACGGCGAGAGATTCGGAGAAGAGATGGCATGACTGACGTAGTGAACTGTCTCGACGTACGCCGCCAGGTGGGCGCCGAGCCCCGGCGCCTGGAGCCGGGCGTGGCGGAGCATTGCAAGACCTGCGCCGCCTGCGCGGCCTTCGTGCGCGAGACGCAACTGCTGGATGGGCGCCTGGAACGTGCCTTCGCCGTGCCGGTGCCCGAGGGCCTCGAAGCCCGCATCGTGCTGGATGCCAGCCTCAAACATGCGCCACGTCTGTGGCGGCCCTGGTTCGCGGCCGCCGCCAGCGCGTTGCTCACTCTCGTGATCGCCACCGCCGCCTACCGGCACCAGCATCCGGTGGGAGATGATCTGGCGAGCGCCGTGGTGGCCCACATCCGTGACCCCGACGAGGTCATGGCCATCGGTCCCGACCGTGCGCTGCTCCACGACGCCAGTTATGTGGAGGGCGTGTTCCAGGGTGCTGGCCTGCGCATGCAGGGCAGTATGGACGACGTGACCTACGCCCACCTCTGCCTGTTCCGCGGTGAACGAGTGGTGCACCTCGTGGTCCAAGGCGATCACGGTCCTGTGACCATCATGCTCCTGCCCCACATCCATGTGGACAGCAACACCCCGGTGGACGAAGACGGCTTCCACGGCGTCATCGTGCCTGCCGGCAAGGGCAGCATCGCCATCGTGACTAATAATGCGACCCCCGTAGAACCTATGGAACAAGAAGTGGCATCCAAAGTGACGCTCTGATCGCTGGCGAGTGAATACTCAAGGATGGCCGCCGGAAGGCGGCCATCGCGTTTTATAATGGTGGCCTGCTCCCAAAGGCTGTTTCCATGAAACTCATCGATCAAGCATTGGTGGCCTCGCTGCACGCCAAGGCGAAAGTGGCACCGCGCCTGCGCACCCACCACAACCTGCATCCCACTCACGAAGATCCCATCCAGCGCATGTGCATGGCCATGGAGCCCGGCACTTACGTGCGGCCTCACCGCCATCCGGACAAGTGGGAGCTCTTGCTCATCGTGAGCGGGGACATGCTGGTGCTGTATTTCGACGATGCAGGCAAAGTCACCACCGTGACCCGTCTCAAGGCCGGTGGCGAGACCTTAGGATTGGAGACGCCCGCTAACACCTGGCATGGCATCGTGACCCTGGCGCCCGCCACTGTGGTGTTCGAGTGCAAGCATGGGCCCTATGTGCCCACTGAGGAGAAGGATTTTGTGGCCTGGGCGCCGGTAGAAGGTCATGCCCGTTGTGCCGAGTTCGAGCGCTGGTTTAAGGGCGCGAAGGTGGGCGATATCGCTCCGGCGTATAAACCCTAATGGCTGCCAAGAAGTCAGAACACAAAGACGGGAAAGCGCGCTGTAGTTGGGCGCCGCCGGATGATGCCATCTATGTCGCGTATCACGACAAGGAATGGGGCGTGCCCCTGCACGATGACCGGCTCCTGTTCGAGTTCCTGATCCTGGAAGGTGCCCAGGCAGGGCTCTCCTGGTCCACCATCCTGCACAAGCGGGACAACTACCGCCGCGCCTTCCATAAATTCGATCCCAAGAAAGTGGCTCGCTATACTCGCAAGGACGTGGCGCGGCTGATGAAAGACGCAGGCATCGTGCGCAACCGCCTCAAGATCGAGAGCGCTATCTCCAATGCTGAAGCCTACCTCGCGGTACAGAAGGAGTTCGGCAGCTTCGACGAGTACATCTGGTCCTTCGTGGGCGGTAAGCCACTGCTGAACCGCTGGCGTACCCGCGGCCAGGTGCCCGACCGCACCGAGATCTCCGACAAGATGAGCAAGGACCTCAAGAAGCGCGGCTTCCGCTTCGTGGGCAGCACCATCTGTTATGCCTTCATGCAGGCGACTGGCATGGTGAATGATCACAGGATGCATTGCTTCCGGCACCCCTCCCGTCGATCGACGAAACGGTGAACCCACTGCTGACAGTGCTGGTGGTGCTCTTCGGCGGTGTCCTCGCTGGCATCATCGGATCACTCACAGGTCTGGGTGGTGGTCTCGTCATCGTGCCGCTCCTCACTCTCGTGCTGCACCTGCCTTTGCCTCAGGCCGTGGGCGTGAGCCTTTTCGGCGTCATCGCCACCTCTGTGGGTGCTGCGCCGCGCTTCATCGGTACCGGTCTCTCCAACGTGCGGCTCGCGCTCTTCCTGCAGGTGGCGGCGTCATCCGGAGCGCTCATAGGGGCTTTGGTGGCCCATAACGTACCGGCCCAGGCTCTGTTCTTGATCTTCGGCTTGGTGATGCTCTATTCGGCCATCATGTCCTTCCTGCCGACCAAACATGACGCCGCCGGGGCTAGGGCGGATTCCCCTCTTGCGGTGCGCCTGCGGCTCGCGAGCCGTTACAAGAGTGGCGACCAGTGGATCGACTACAAAGTGCAGGGCGTGACACCCGCCTTCGCCATCATGGTGGGGGCGGGCATGCTCTCGGCCATGCTCGGCATCGGCTCCGGCGTGTTCAAGGTGCTGGCCATGGATAAGCTCATGCGCTTGCCCTTCAAGGTCTCCACCGCCACCTCCAACTTCATGATCGGCATCACCGCCGCCACCAGCGCGGGCTATTACCTATCCCACGGCGAGGTGCAGCCCCTCATCGCGGCGCCGGTGATCCTGGGCGTGCTGGGCGGGGCGTATCTCGGCAGTCTCTGGATGACCATCTTGCCGGTGCAGCAGCTCAGGCGCGTGTTCGCCGTGGTCTTGAGCTTCGTGGCCCTGGACATGCTGCTCAAGGGGTTCGGTGTATGAGCGAACGTCTCGAAGCTCAACGCCGTCTCATCACCCTGTGGATACTGCGCACCAGCATCGGTCTCTGCGCACTCTTCATCGTCATTGGTCTCGCGGTGTTCCTGGTGAAAGGTGCGGACTACCAACCTCACACCCCATCTGGACCCATCACTTCCATCCTGGCCTACGTCTGGCGGGAAGCTTTGGGGCTCCATGCCAGCGCCTTCCTGGATGCGGGGGTGTTGGTACTGCTCTTCACACCTCTGGCGCGGCTGTTGTCAGGCGTGGTGGCGAATGCGAGGGCCCGGGATTGGGTCTATGTGCTGATCGGGCTCATCGTCATGAGTCTGGTGACGGTAGGGATGCTGACAGGACAATCGGGAAGCTGAACCCTGACGAATTCTATTTAGCGAATATCCGTGATTGATCCCGGAAGGCTTTGAACTCTAACGCATTGCCACTGGGGTCCTTGAAGAACATGGTGGCCTGTTCCCCCACCTGGTCCTTGAAGCGGACGTGAGGTTCGATGACGAACTTCACTTTGCCTTCGAGGCGCTCTGCCAGTTTCTCCCACTGATCCCATTCCAGTATCACGCCGAAGTGCCGTACCGGCACCTGCTTGCTGTCCACTGAATTCGTCGCAGCCGTATTCTCGGGCGGCGCCAGATGGGCCACGATCTGGTGGCCATAGAGATTGAAATCGATCCATTCCTTGGATTCCCGTCCCGTGGGGCAGCCCAATAGGTCCGCATAGAAGCTGCGGGATTCCTCCAGGTCACTTACCGGGAAGGCCAGATGGAACGGCTGTATCTTGCTCATACCCAATCCCTCGGTTTCAGGAATTTCTCGTACAACGCGGCTTCTTTCGAGCCCGGCTCCGGCTTCCAGTCGTATTCCCAGCGTACAAGGGGTGGTAAGGACATGAGGATGGATTCCGTACGGCCGCCGGACTGCAGGCCGAAGTGGGTGCCCCGGTCCCACACCAGGTTGAACTCCACGTAACGGCCCCGGCGGTAGAGCTGGAACTGCCGCTCCCGCTCGCCATACTTCATGTCCCGGCGTTTCTCGGCGATGGGCGTGTAGGCCGGCAGGAAATGGTCGCCCACGCTCTGCGTGAAGGCGAAGGAGCGCTGAAAGCCTTCTGCATTCAAGTCATCGAAGAACAATCCGCCGATGCCGCGCGCTTCGTTGCGGTGCTTGAGGAAGAAGTACTCGTCGCACCATTTTTTGTAGCGGGCATAGGTCTCGGCGCCGAAAGAAGAATCGCAAGCGTCTTTGGCAGTGGTATGCCAATGGCGCGCGTCTTCCTCGAAGCCGTAATAGGGCGTGAGATCGAAACCACCGCCGAACCACCACACCGTCTCGGCCCCTTGCTTGGGCGCAGCGAAGAAGCGCACGTTCATGTGGGCCGTAGGCACGTAGGGATTGCGCGGGTGCAGCACCAGGGAGACGCCCAGCGCCCGCCAGGCGCGACCCGCCAGCTCCGGCCGATGGGCCGTGGCGGAGGGAGGCAGTTGCTTGCCGTGCACGTCCGAGAAGTTCACGCCGGCTTGTTCGAAGAGATCGCCATCACGCAGCACGCGGCTCTCGCCGCCGCCGCCTTCCGGGCGCGGCCAAGTGTCGCGCTGGAAGCGCGCTTTGCCGTCCAGTGTCTCTAGTGTGGAAGTGATCGTGTCCTGCAGGGAACGCAGGTAAGTCTCGACGGCCTCTATATCCATGGCGCTATGGTAGCAGGCCGTCGGGTATGAGCCTGTGAGGCGCCGCAGGGATGCGCCGCATCGAAAATCGAACACGTAAGTGTTTGATTTTCGGAGCGAGGCGCGAATTTACTTCGCGCCGATGCGAGTTGAAAAATGCCAGGGACGGCATTTTTCAATAAAAGGGCCTCATCCGGCGCGCAGGATTTTGCCGGTCAGAGCTTCACGGATCTCGGTGGGCTTGCTCAAGCCCCCCACGGCGCCGGGGACGATGCAGTCCACCGCGCCGCCTAAGCTGGTGCGGACCATGAGGCCGGAGCGGGCTGGTGCCTGGCCGCTGCGGTTGGCGCTGGTGGACACGAGGGCCATGCCACAGGCTGTACAGAGGGCGCTGGCCACGGGATGGGCAGTGACGCGCACTGCGAGAGTGCTGCGGCCGCCCGTGAGCCAGCCGGGCACGTGGGCTGCGGCCGGCACCACCCAAGTGACAGGCCCAGGCCAGCTGGCATCGAGCTGTTGCATCACGTCTTTGGAGAGCTTCGCCATGAACGGTAGGAGCTGTTCGATATGAGCGGCGATGAGGATGAGGCCCTTGGCCGCATCCCGCTGCTTGATCTCGAACACGCGGGTGACGGCGGATTCTTCCAGGGGATCACAGCCTAAGCCGTAGACCGCTTCCGTGGGATAGGCGATGACGCCTCCGTCCCGGACCGCTTCTACAGCACGGCGTAGCGGCCAGGCGGAGGGGCTCATGGAAGACTCAGGTCGTCGTGGTGGTCGCGACGGCTTCCGCTTCCGGCGGCGGCGCCAGCTCCGGTGCGGGCTCGGCGTAACCGCATTCCTTCACCGGGCAGACCCGTTCCGTGCCTTTACGCTTGGTGGTCTTCACCGTGAGGATCGGCCAGCCGCACTTCGGGCAGGGCTGGGCGAGCGGCAGGTTCCACACTGCGTACTTGCAGTCCGGGTAACGGGCGCAGGAATAGAAGATCTTGCCGTAGCGCGACTTGCGCTTCAGGAAGGTGGCCTGCTTGCACTCGGGGCATTCGACACCGGTGTCCGCCGGCTTCTCGAGCGGCTCGATGTGCTTGCAGTTCGGGTAGCTGGAGCAGCCGATGAACTTGCCATAGCGTCCGCGCCGGATGATCAGGTCCGAGTTGCACTTCGGGCACTGGCGGCCTTCGATCTTCTGGGGCTGGGCCGCCTGCTCGGCGGTCTCGTCCAGGTTACGGGTGTAATCGCACTCGGGGTAGCCGGTGCAGCCGATGAAGCGGCCGCGGCGGCCTAAGCGGATGGACAGGGGTTTGGTGCACTTCGGGCACTTCTCGTCCATGGCCTCGGTGGTCACATCCTTGCGCGATACGTTCTCTTCCTTGTGGGCCACGAGCTTGGTGAAGGGGTCCCAGAACTCGCGCATCACCGGCACCCATTCCTTCTCGCCACGGGCCACGGCGTCCAGCTCGTCTTCCATGCTGGCGGTGAAGCCGTAGTCCACGTACTGGGTGAAATGCTCGGTGAGGAACTTGCTGACCACGCGACCCACGTCTGTGGGTTTGAAGCGCTTGCGGTCCATCTCCACGTACTCACGCTGCTGCAGCGTCGAGATGATGGTGGCGTAAGTGGAGGGCCGGCCGATGCCGAACTCTTCCAAGGCCTTCACCAGGCTCGCTTCCGAGAAGCGGGGTGGCGGCTCGGTGAAATGCTGGTCGCACTGGATCTCTTTGAGCGTGACGGTCTCGCCTTCGACCAGCGGCGGGAGCATGCGCTCCTCGTCGTCGTCGCTGGCAGCAGTGTCGTCCTGTCCTTCCTGGTACACGGCCATGAAGCCCGGTACCACCATCACGGAACCGGTGGCGCGGAACGTGCTGTCGCCGCCTGCATCCAGGTCGGCGCTCACGGTGTCGAACACTGCCTGCTCCATCTGGCAGGCGATGGTGCGCTTCCAGATGAGTTCATAGAGCTTGCGCTGCTCGTCGGTCAGCTTGCCCTGGATCTCCTCCGGCGCGCGGGCCGCGGAGGTGGGACGGATGGCCTCGTGGGCTTCCTGGGCGTTCTTGGACTTGGTCTTGTAGACCCGCGGTTCCGGCGGCAGGTGGTCGGCGCCGAAGCGCTTGGCGATGACCTCGCGGATCTCGGCCACCGCTTCGGCGGCCAGGTTTACGGAGTCGGTACGCATGTAGGAGATGAGACCCACCTGGCCTTCACCGGTGAGATCGATGCCTTCATACAGCTGTTGGGCCGTGCGCATGGTGCGCTGGGCGCCATAGCCCAGCTTGCGCGAGGCTTCCTGCTGCAGCGTCGAGGTAGTGAATGGGGCCGTCGGGTTGCGGCGGCGCTGCTTCTTGTCGACGTTGGCGACCTTCAGCTTGCCGTTGGACGACTTGAGCAGGGCGGCTTCGGCGGCACGCGTGGACTTCTCGTCCCGGAAGGTGAACTGCTCGACCTTGGTGCCCTGGAACTGGAACAAGCGCGGGCTGAAAGCCTGGCTGCCTTTCTCGGCGCGACCCTCGATGGTCCAGTATTCCTCGCTCTTGAACTTCTCGATCTCGTCCTCGCGCTCGCAGATGAGGCGAAGCGCCGGTGACTGCACCCGGCCGGCGGACAGGCCGCGGCGGATCTTCTTCCAGAGGAGCGGGGAGAGGTTGAAACCCACCAGGTAGTCCAGGGCGCGGCGCGCCTGCTGGGCGAACACCAACTCCTGGGACAGGGCCCGGGGGTTAGCCACGGCTTCGTTCACCGCGCGCTGGGTGATCTCGTGGAACACCACGCGATGCACCTCTTTGTCCTTGAGCAGGCCTTTCTCTTTCAGGATCTCGGTGAGATGCCAGGAGATGGCTTCCCCCTCGCGGTCCGGGTCGGTCGCGAGATAGAGGGCGCCAGCCTTCTTGAGGGCCTTGGCGATAGCGTCCACGTGCTTCTCGTTGCGCTCGATGAGCTGGTACTTCATGGCGAAGTCATGCTCAGGATCGACGGCGCCTTCTTTCGGCACGAGGTCGCGGACGTGGCCGTAGGAAGCCAGCACTTCGAAGCCCTTGCCCAGGTACTTCTTGATGGTCTTGGCTTTCGCGGGTGATTCGACGATGACCAGGTTTTGACTCATATATATACAGCAATACTACAAAAGGTTTTAGGTTTGCAAGTTTCGGGCTACACAAAGCAAACCCGGCATGGGGCCGGGTGGTGTCAGTAAGGGGTCGCCGCCGGGGCTTTTCGCCCCGGCGTACACGTAAATTTTCGCATGTCCGGACGCTGGTTCAATGCATCACTCCTAGGGAATCGTCGAACACCAGTTCTTCCATGCGGGCGTAGGCATCTTCCTGGCCGGGGCGGTTGAACAGCACCATCAGGATGATCCACTTCACCTGCTCGAGATCGATCTCGGCATTGTCCAGCGCCATGATGCGGTCTACCACCACTTCGCGCTGCGCCGGCTCCACGATGCCGATGTTCTCCAGGTACTGCAGGAAGCCGCGGCATTCCACCGTGAGCTTCTCCAGTTCCTGGGGTGCGTACACCCGGAGGGCGTCGCGCTGGGCGAAGGGCTGTTCGCTTTCGGGCGGGTTCCTGGCCAGGTTCTCCAGCCAGTCGAACGCCTTGTTGATCTCCAGCTTCGCGAACCCGGCTTCTTCCAGTTCGACCGTCAGGGTCTCGCGATCGGCCTCTGTCTCGCTATCGTCGTCGTCCAGGTAATTCTCGAAGAGATACATGAGCACGTCGAGTACGTTTTCTTTCATCATGACGTCATGACCTCTTGTTCACCCGGGAATATCGGCCACCCGGGGAGGTTTCCACGTGTCCTTGCAGCTCAAGCATAAGCAGCATGGAGGAAACCACATCGGGCGTCAATCCAGTGCGCTCCACCAGTGAGTCCACCGAGGTGGGGGCGAAATCCAGCGAATTCAAGAGCAGGCGGTATTCCGGATCCTCCGGCACCGCCGTATCCGTGCTGTCCGGCGCGGCTGCCGCGGCCGGCAATTCCAGCTGCAGGAGCGGCGCCAGTTCCTCAAAGATGTCCGTCGCCGACTCCACCAGTTTCGCGCCTTCGCGCAGCAGACGATGGCAGCCGCGCGCCATGGGATTGTGGATGGAACCGGGGATGGCGAACACTTCGCGGCCCTGTTCGCTGGCGAGGCGCGCAGTGATGAGCGAACCGCTCTGGCGCGCGGCTTCGACCACGAGCGTGCCCACGCTCAAGCCGCTGATGAGGCGGTTGCGGCGCGGGAAATGCATGGGCAGGGGCGGCGTGCCCGGCGGGAACTCACTCACCAGCAGGCCATGGGCGGCGATCTCTTCGGCGAGCTCGATGTTGCGTGGCGGATAGGGTTTATCGAGGCCCGTGCCCCAGACTGCGATGGTGTGTCCGCCGCCTCTGAGCGCGCCTTTATGGCTTGCGGCATCTATACCGAGAGCCATGCCGCTGGTGATCACGAGACCACAACGTGCGAGATAGGCCGCAAACTCTTCCGCATTGCGCCGGCCTTCGCTGCTGGGGTTGCGGCTGCCCACCATGGCGAGCTGAGGCGCGCTGAGCAGGCTCGCGTCGCCGCGCACGAAGAGGGCGACCGGCGGGTCGGCTATCTGCCGCAGCAGCGGCGGGAATTCGGCGTGGGTGACCGGTATCAGCTGCGCGCCGGAGCGCTCCAGCCATTTCAGATCTTGTTCAGCGGCAGCGAGATCCGGCTGGCGCAGGTACGCACGGGTCTCGGCGTGGAGCTCTAACGAAGCGGGGAGGGTCGGCGCGGAGGTGAAGCATCCCGCCACGCTGCCGCAGTGCTGCAGCAACCGGAGGGCGCCGGCCGCGCCCAACCGCGGAGCGCGGATCAGGGCCAGCCAGTACAGTGCATCCTGTGGGTCTATTTCCCGATCTCCCGCAGGTCTTTCGAAACGGTCTGGGCGCTACTCGGTCTCTACTCTCGCATCATCCGGTGGTGGATTTCAAGGATTCGCCACTACGTCGTCTACGTGTATCTCGCGGGTGGCCAGCATGACCACGGCGTAGCTGGCCTTATCGAAGGTCCGGAACACCATGAGCGTGCCGGAACGTTCGACCGGTGTGGTCACGGAGCCGCCCAGGGGATCGTCCACCTTCTGGCCTTTGCGATAGATGCCAAGCACCGTGCCGGGGTCCACACCCTGGCTGCTGCCGCGGTTCAATACCACCACGTCGTACTGACCGATCTGCATCTCGCCGCTCAACACCGACACGATCTGGCCGTTCACGGTCTTGGCCGGACGGTGGGGCGGGAAGGTCAGGTCCAGGGCGCCGTTGCTGGGTTCCGCCAAGAAGCGGTCACCGGCTTGGGCTTCGCGCGCCGAGGAGGTGATGATGACTTTCTGGGGATCGCCCCAGTCCTGCACATCGGCCAGGCCCACGTAAGTGGCTTCATAGCCTAATGTGTCGCCGTTCTCCGGATCCACGTAGGGATCGCCCAGGTGATAGATGGTGTAACGGGTGCCGTCTGCCGGCTTCAGGTTGCGTGCATAGACCTCAGTGTCGGCGCCCATGGCAGGCTGCGCATCACCGGCTTGCATCAGATAGCCGGCGTCCTCCATCTGGCTCTTGCTCACGATCCGGGTCTTGGACAGGAAGGGGCGGAGACCGTCCAGGGGCACGGTCGTGATCGCCGAGTCCAGGGCCGCGTAATGGATCTGGGGCTCCAGCTTGGTGACAGGCAGGTTGGTCATGACGACCGCTTGCTGGGCCGCAGCCGTGGGCGCCATGTTCGCCGCCGCCACTGCCGTGACAGTGACGGCAGAGGGCGCTGCCGCTGTAGGGGCAGCCGATTCAGTCACCACGGCGCCGTTGCGCTCCACGCTCAAGGTGGGTTGGCCTGACTGGGTGTAACCCAGGATCAGCACGTCGCCGGGATAGATAAGGTGTGGGTTCTTGATGGTCGGGTTGGCATACCAGATATCGGGCCAGGCCCAGGGCTGCTTGAGATATATGGAGGCGATACCCCAGAGAGTGTCGCCCTTCTTCACGGTATAGCGTTGGGGTGCGGTCGCCTGCATCTCGGGAGCCGCCGCTGCGGGGCTGGCCTCAGCCTGAGCAGGCGCCGTCGCGGCCTGGGGGGCCGGCGTCGCAGGTGTCGGGCGCTTCGGCGCATGCACGCAGGCGGCGAGCAGAGCCGCCGGCAGCAGCACAGCCAAGTAGCGGGGAGCGTTATAATCGTTCATTGATGCGGTCTCCACGACTCGTCTGACATGCCTTGCGAGCGGTCTAACCCGGCTTCCAAGACCCCATTCCCGGGTCACCGCGCGACAGGTCTGTTAGGCAACTTTTCAACAGCATCATAACTTTAGCAGCATTTTATGCAAAAGTGCATGAGGATTGGGGGTCCTTGATAGGACCGGCTTAAGCCCCCATCCAGGCCCCTTTAAAGACGGTATCCCTATGGCATTGCTCGATATCCTGCATTTCCCTGACCCCCGGCTGCGTATCAAGGCCAAGCCCGTCTTGGTCGTGACCCCAGCAACCAGGACCCTGATCGCGGACATGCTGCAGACCATGTATGCCGCCCCGGGCATCGGCCTCGCTGCCACCCAAGTGGGGGTGGATCAGCGGGTCATCGTGGTGGACGTGTCCGATGACAGCGACGAGCCTCTGGCCTTCATCAATCCGGAGATCCTCTCCAGCGAAGGGTCCGAGGTGATGCAGGAGGGCTGCCTCTCGGTGCCAGGGGTATATGAGGATGTGGAGCGGGCCGAGCGCATCCGGGTCCGGGCTTTGGACCGTCACGGCAAGCCCCTGGAGTTCGACGCGGACGGTCTCCTGGCGGTCTGCATCCAGCACGAGATCGACCACCTCGAAGGTAAGCTCTTCGTGGACTACCTCTCGGATCTGAAGCGCCAGCGCATCCGTAAGCGCATCGAGAAGGAAGAGCGTGAATTGAAGGAGCGCCGTTCCAGCACCGCGCCCTCTGTGTGACGCCGCTCTCGGGCGTCCCATGAATAACCCCCTGCGTATCGCCTTCGCCGGCACTCCGGAGTTCTCGCTTGCGGCGCTCGATGCTCTCGACGCCTCTCGGCATCGCGTCGTGGGTGTCTGGACCCAGCCGGACCGGCCCGCCGGTCGTGGCCGCAAACTCGAAGCCTCCCCCGTCAAACGCCGCGCCCTGGAACTCGGGTTTCCGGTGCATCAGCCCGAGAGTCTGAAGACCGTCGAGGCGCGTCAGGTGTTGGCGGATGCACAAGCCGACGTGATGGTGGTGGTGGCCTACGGTCTCATCCTCCCGTCCAAGGTCTTGGGCCTACCGCGCTTCGGCTGCCTCAACATCCATGCTTCCTTGTTACCTCGCTGGCGCGGCGCAGCACCCATACAGCGCGCGCTGCTCGCGGGCGATGCTGAGAGCGGTGTCTGCATCATGCAGATGGACAAGGGTCTCGACACCGGCGCTGTGCTCCTGGAGATGCGCACGCCCGTCACGCAAGAGGACACGGGTCAGAGCTTGCACGATCGTCTGGCGAAACTCGGTGCGAGCGCACTGCTGCAAGTGCTGGATCGGCTCCCGCAGGTGGAACCGAAGCCCCAGAGTCCCGCCGGCGTGACGTATGCAGAGAAGCTGACGAAGGAAGAAGCACGGCTCGACTGGCACCGTCCCGCAACGGAGCTGGCCAGTGCAGTACGCGCCTATAACCCTTGGCCCGTGGCGTATACGCACTATGACGGCCAAGCCCTGCGTATCCTGCGGGCTATATCCGTAGACGCCCCGACGGGGACTGCGGATCACGGCCGTGTGGCGGCGGCGGGTCGCGCTGGTATCGATGTGGTCACAGGTGCAGGCCTCCTGCGTATCCTCGAGTTGCAGCCTGCCGGCAAGCGGCCGCAATCCGCCGCGGATTTCGCCAACGGCCGCGACCTCACGCACGCGCGCTTCGGCTGATGGGACTTCAAGCTCCCCGCGTGCTGGCCGTGCACACGCTGCTGCGTGTGCTGCAGGACGGCATCACGCTCACCCAGGCCCTAGAGCAAGTAGCCAAGGAATCCGCCGACCCGCGTGACGCCGCCCTGGTGAGCGAACTCTGCTACGGCTGTCTGCGTTGGCAGCCGCGTCTCGAAGCGCTCCTCGTGCGCATGCTGGAGCGGCCTCTGAAGGCTGCGGACCGGGACGTGCAGCTCGTGCTGTTGCTCGGCATCTACCAACTCTCTTCCATGCGGGTGCCGGCCCATGCGGCGGTGCAGCAGACGGTGGAGACCTGTCGATTGCTCGGCAAGGAATGGGCTGCGGGTCTCGTGAATGCGGTGCTGCGCCGCTTCCAGCGGGAGCAGAAGGCGTTGGAAGCTGCCGTCGAGTCTGATCCGGTGGCGCGCTACGCCTATCCCCGCTGGTTCATCGAAGAGCTGAAAAGGGATTGGCCGGAACACTGGCAGACCATGCTGGATGCAGGCAACGGCCGTCCGCCGCTCACTCTCCGGATCAACCGCCGGCACATCAGCCGCGACGCCTATCTCGAAGTGCTCATGGAGGAGGGCATCGCTGCGCGCGCTTGCCGGTATTCCGATGACGGCCTGGTGCTGGATGCGCCCATGGACGTGACCGCGCTGCCGGGTTTCGCAGAAGGCCATTGCTCGGTGCAGGACGAAGGTGCCCAACTCGCCGCGGCACTGCTGGATGCGGGTCCTAGCATGCGCGTGCTGGATGCTTGCGCGGCTCCCGGCGGCAAGACCTGCCACGTACTGGAGCGCCATGCGGACCTGAAGGAAGTGGTGGCGGTGGAGCTGGAAGCCAAACGTGCCACGCGCATCGCCGAGAACCTGAAGCGCCTCGGGCTCGAGGCCGAACTCAAGGTGGCGGATGCGGTCCAAACCGGCCAGTGGTGGGACGGCCAGGCTTTCGATCGCATCCTGCTGGACGCGCCCTGCAGTGCCAGCGGTGTGGTGCGACGCCATCCGGACGTGAAGGCGCGGCGGACACCCGCCGAGGTGGTCACCGCCGCCGGGCTGCAGGCACGGCTTCTGGCCGCGCTATGGCCGCTACTCGCGCCCCGGGGTAAGCTGCTGTACGTGACCTGTTCCGTGTTCCAGCGGGAGAACACCCGGCAACTGGCGGATTTCCTGGCCGGACAGGGGAACGCGGAGGCCCTGCCGCTCACGGCGGACTGGGGTGTGGCCGCGGGTCCCGGACGGCAGGTGCTCACCGGCGAAGGCGGGATGGATGGCTTCTACTATGCGTGTCTGCACAAGCGCGCCTGACGCGACGGAGCTCTAGAGCGTGCGTACACGCCTCCCTGCCATGCTCATGGGCGCGAGCCTCGCGCTGGCCTGCTTCTGCAGTGCGGCCTGGGGCGACGACAACCAGGGCGGCTTCGTCATCCGCACCGCTTACACCGAACTCACCAGCGGCGTGTATTACCTCAACGCCGACGTGGATTTGAACCTCAGCGACGACGCGGTCAACGCCCTCGAGAACGGCTTGCCGCTCACCGTCGAGTTGCAGATCGAGATCATCAAGCACCGCAGCCTGATGTGGAACAAGACCGTCGCCACCCTCACCCAGAGCTACCAGATCAGTTTCCATGCCCTCACGCGCCGCTTCATCGTCACCAACCTGAACAGCGGCGACCAGCATAGCTTCGCCAGCTATCTGGAAGCGATCACCGACCTGGGGCAGGTGAGCGACCTGCCGGTGATCGATGCGGACCTGCTGGAGCCAGGCGACCGCTACAACATCCGCATGCGCGCGGTATTGGACGTGAAGGACTTCCCGGGCCCCCTGCAGCTCATCGCGTCCCTGTTCAAGGGCTGGGACCTGTCCAGTGATTGGTACCAGTGGGTGCTCGTGTCATGAAGCGTTACGCCATGCCGCTATTGATGGCCGTCGGCATGCTCATCATGCTGGGCTCGCTCATCACGCTCGCCAAGAGCACTTCCAACTCGACGTCCTTCGAGAACCTGCACGTGTGGCTGGTGCTGCTGAACGCGGTGGCGGCGGTGGTGCTGTTCGGCGTCATCGGCTTCAACCTCACCCGGCTCTTCTTCCAGTACCGGCGCAACGTGGTGGGCTCGCGGCTCACCTGGCGTCTGGTGTGGACCTTCGGCCTCTTGGCCATCATGCCGGTGGTGCTGGTCTATTACTTCTCTTACCAGTTCATCAGCCGCGGCATCGACAGTTGGTTCGACGTGCGGGTAGAGAGCGCCCTATCGGACGCCATGGAGCTCTCACGCACCGCCCTCGACATGCGGGTGCGTGACCTCTTGGTGCGCACCGAACGCATGTCCCATAACCTCTCGGTAGCGGACGTGCGGGATGCCCGCTACCAGCTGGACACCCTGCGGCGCCAGAACGGCGCCAGCGAAGTCACCTTGTTCAGCGGCTTCAACAACCGGATCGTGGCCACGAGCTCTTCGCAGCCGGGCGAGCTTGTGCCAGACATGCCGGGTCCCGAAGTGATGATGCAGGTGCGCAACGGCAACGAATACGTAGGCTTGGATCCCGTGGGTCAGGGTGGCCTGCACATACGCGCCGTGGTGCCGGTGCCTGACGCCGGCGCCCTGTGGAACCAGATCAGCTTGCAGGCCTTGTACCCCGTGGCGGGTGAGCAGAGCACCCTCGCCAACCAGGTGCAGGAGGCTTACTCCCATTACCGCGAGCTCACGGTGCTGCGCACCCCGCTCAAGGTCATGTTCCTGCTCACCCTGCTGCTGGTGCTCTTGCTCAGCGTGCTCATGGCCGTGTGGGGCGCCTTCGTGGCGGCCCGCACCCTGGTGCAGCCCATCCAGGATCTGGTGGAGGGCACCCGCGCGGTGGCGCGCGGCGATTTCACCACGCGCCTGCCCTTGCCCTCCCGCGACGAAGTGGGCTTCCTGGTCTCGTCCTTCAACGAGATGACCCAACGCCTCGCCGAGGCGCGCGAGGCCGCCCGCAAGAGCCGCGAACAGGTGGAGAACGAGCGCAGTTACTTGGGCGCCGTGCTGGGGCGCATGTCTTCCGGCGTGATCTCCTTCAACGCCGCGCTGGTACTCAAGACCGCGAACCCCACTGCAGCCGCCATCCTGCAGGCAGACCTGCAGCATTATCTCGGTCGTTCGCTCGTCACCTTGGGTGGCGAAGACACCCTGCTCGGCCAGTTCGTGGCCGCCTGCCGCCGGCACCTGGATGCAGAAGACCGGGAGTGGCGCGAGGAGATGGTGTTGCTGGGACCGGCGGGCCGGCGTGTGTTGATGGTGAGCTGTGCCACCCTGCCTTCCACCGGCGAGATACCGCCGGGGCGGGTGGTGGTGTTCGACGATCTCACCCAGCTCATGGACGCCCAGCGCGAGGCCGCCTGGGGCGAAGTGGCGCGCCGTCTCGCCCACGAGATCAAGAATCCGCTCACGCCCATCCAGCTGGCCGCCGAGCGCATACGCCGCCGCTATCTCCCGGATCTCAAGGGCGAGGATGCGGACGTGCTGGATCGCGGTACCCATACCATCGTGCAGCAGGTGGAATCCCTGAAGTCCATGGTCAACGCCTTCAGCGAATACGCCCGCGCTCCGGCCCTGGACATCACCCCCTTCGACCTGAACGCACTGGTGCGCGAGGTGGCGGACCTGTACCGTACCCGTGAGACCGACATGCGGGTGGAGGTGGATCTGGATGCTGGCCTGCCGCCGGTGCAGGCGGACTCAGGCCGCGTGCGCCAGATCCTGCATAACTTGCTGAAGAACTCCCACGAGGCCCTGGAGGGCCGCAAGGACGCCAGCGTGCGCATCTCCACCCATTACGTGCATCGGGAAGACGAGGAGACAGCGGAGATACTCGTGGAGGACAATGGGCCCGGCTTCAACAGCGAGATACTCGGCAAGGCTTTCGAGCCCTACGTGACCAGCAAACAGAAGGGCACGGGACTCGGCCTCGCCATCGTGAAGAAGCTGGCCGAAGAGCACGGCGGCAGCACCCGCGTGCAGAATCGCCCCGAGGGTGGGGCGCAGATCATGATCAGGTTGCCTGTCAACGAAGATGCCCGCAGCAACGCCTTGCTGCGTGGTGTGCAACGCCGCACGGGCGGCAGGAGGGAGGCGAAATGAGGGCCTCGCAGATATTGGTGGTGGACGACGAGGCGGATATCCGCGGCATGGTGCAGGAGATCCTCACCGACGAGGGTTACGAAGTGCGTGTGGCCGGTAACGCCGCCGAAGCGCGCGCGGCCCGGGCCGCGGGTGATCCCGACCTCATGCTGCTGGACATCTGGATGCCTGACATGGACGGCATCAGCCTCTTGCGCGAGTGGACCCGCGATGGTGCGCTCGCCTTCCCGGTGGTGATGATGTCCGGCCACGGCACCGTGGAGACTGCGGTGGAAGCCACGCGTCTCGGCGCCGTGGATTTCGTGGAGAAGCCTCTCTCTCTCGCCAAGCTGCTGCGCACCGTGGAGCAGGCGGTGGAAGCCGGGCGCGAGAGCCGCGCCAAGCACGGGCTGCCCGGCAAGCCGCTCCTGGAACCCGTGGGCAAGAGCCGTCAGATGCAGGCCCTACGCGATCAGTTACGTCGCCTTGCGCCTTACGACGCGGCGGTGATGCTGGTGGGTGAGCCGGGCAGCGGCCGCGAGACTCTCGCGCGCTACCTGCATGCCTTGAGTGGGCGTGCGGCGGGACCCTTCGTGAACGTATCCCTCGCAGGCTTGGGTCTGCGCGATGTATTGGAAGCCCTTTGTGGCCGCGAAGGCGGTGAATCTCCCGGCTGCTTCGAGCAGGCCCGCGGCGGGACTCTTTTCCTGAGTGACTTGAGCGACATGCCTGCCGAAGTGCAGGCGGCGCTCTTGGGCGTGCTGGAGCAGGGTGCCTATACCCGCGTCGGCAGCCAGACGGCCCGCACTCTCGATGTGCGCATCCTCTCGGCAGCAGAGCCGCGGGTGGAGATGCAGATAGATCAGGCCCTGTTCCGTCGCGACCTCTACACGCGCCTCGCCGCCGTGGCCTTGCGGGTGCCGCCCCTGCGTGAGTATCGCGAAGACGTGCCGGAACTCCTGCGCTATTACACCGACATCCTGGTGGACCAGAACGGCCTCAAGTACCGGCGCTTCAGCGTCGCCGCTCAGAACCGGCTGCGAAACTATCCCTGGCCGGGCAACGTGCGGGAGCTGCAGAATCTGGTGCAGCGGGTGCTCATGCTGGGCGAAGAAGGCGAAGTGACGCTGGAAGAAGTGGAATCCGCCATCGCGCCCCTCTCGGCCAGCGAAGGTGAAGCCCTGGTGAAGCAGGACATCCTGGCCATGCCGCTACGCGAAGCCCGTGAGCATTTCGAGCGGGCGTATCTGGAGCAGCAGTTGCAACTCTGCGGCGGCAAGGTGGGCAAGCTCGCGGAGCGGGTGGGCATGGAACGCACACACCTCTATCGCAAGCTCAATTCACTAGGCATCGATTTTCGCCAACTCGGTGGTGACGACGCTGACGGCTGAAAAGCTGCTGCGCTCGGCATGGCGTTGTCTGTAGCAGGATGCGTACGTGCCGCGGAGCACAGGGATGTGCGAGAGCGGCGAGCGGGAGGCTCGCCCACTCGCTTGGCGAGTGGTCCAGGGCGGACTATAGTCCGCCCGTTCGCCGCATACGGCGAACTTTCACGTGCATAAGAGCACGCTCCAGGGGCTCGCCTCGCGCGCCTGGCCCTGCCTTCGCTCGCGACGCTTTTCCCCGTCAGCTGTGGCTTTTAGGGAGTTCAAAATGATTACGAGAGTAGAGGCGTTTAAAGCGCTCATGGTTAGCGCCATTGTCTCGATCGCGATCCGATTGGCTACAGATTTGCTATTCGGCCGCGATGTGCAAATAACTCTTACTGACGCTCAAGAGAAGGCGATTGATTCCATGCCCTATCGGGCCGCTTTAAACCTCATCGGCTCCCATAGCGTAGCTGCGCCTTTATGGAGTCGTGTTGAGGCCGCATTCTATTGGGATTATTTCTGGCCTCCTTTCGTTTTGGTCGGGGGAATAGTATTTCTCGCATCGTTGGCGTTGTTAATTTGGTCTAAGCGTCAAGGCCTGTTGCG
Organism: uncultured Pseudomonadota bacterium; assembly: GCA_963817285.1. Lineage (GTDB taxonomy): Bacteria > Pseudomonadota > Gammaproteobacteria > Natronospirales > REEB76 > DASUBN01. The sequence goes on from CAWFOE010000025.1 coordinate 38,648, forward strand.
CTTGTAGCAGAGTCACAATTAGCTGGATGCCCATTTCCGGCTGGTTTTATGGGATACCCACGATGTACAAATTAAGCCTAAGCATTCCTCTTGTTCTCATCCTCTCCCAGGCTCTACCCGCCGTCGCTGCCCCACCGGGCTATACCATCGCCGATATCTTCGCGGAGCCGGGTATGACCGGCTATGCGCCGGAGAACCTGGCATGGAGCCGCGACGGGAAGCATCTGACCTATCTGCTGCGGGATTCCCAGACCAAGCTCGCGGACCTGTACCTGATGGATACGAGCAGCGGCGAGAGCCGCCTGCTCATGACTGGCAAGCAACTGGCCGGCGCCGCGCTACCGCCTTCGGCCATCAAGAACCAGCGGGACCAGGAGTGGATGACCCGCTACGGCGTATCCAGCTATCATTGGGCGCCGGACAGCCAGAGCCTCTATTACTCCAGCGATGATCAGCTGTATCTCTTCAAGCTGACTGATAAGAAGGTGACCCCGATCACCCACGAGGCCGGCCCCAAGGCTTACCCCGAGATCTCGCCCGACGGGAAGTGGATCAGCTATGTGATGGATGGCGACGTGCACTATGCGCCGCTGGCAGGCGGTGAGGTGCAACCCATCGCGGCCCATGCCCCGGGTGTACTCAACGGCATGCTGGACTGGGTGTATACCGAAGAGTTGGAGCTGCGCTCCGCCTACGAATGGTCCCCCGACAGCCGTCATCTCGCTTTCCTGCAGTTCGACGAGCGGCCCGTGCGCGGCTTCCCTCTGGTGAACTACATCCAGCAGCAGCCGGATGTGTTCATGGAGAGTTATCCCATCGCCGGCGCACCCAATCCCCTGGTGAAGCTGGGGCTCAGGGACGTCACCACCGGCAAGACCGCCTGGCTCCCGGTGGCGGGCACGCCCGATACCTATCTCGCGCGCTTCGGCTGGCTGCCAGATGAAGCCAAGGTCTGGGCCCTGGTGCTGAACCGCGCCCAGACCCAAGCGACTCTCTATCTCGCGAACGCGGACGGCAGCGATCTGAAGATGCTCGCCACCTTCAGCGACCCCGCCTGGATCGATGTGCGCAGCGAACTCAAGTTCCTGAAAGACGGCCGCTTCCTCTGGACCACCGCTGCCGATGGCTGGACCCATCTCTATCTCTTCGACAGCCACGGCGCCGTGATCCGCAAGCTCACGGATGGGGACTACAACGTCATCGCTCTCACGGGCGTGGATGAGAAGCACGGCGTCGCTTACTTCACCCGTTACACCGATGGCCCGCTGAACACCGAGTTGTATTCGGTACCCTTAGTTGGTGGCACGCCCCAGGCTGTCACCACCACGCCCGGCACCCACAGCATCGACATGGATCGCCAGGCAGACCGCTACGTGGATACCTGGTCCTCGACTCTGATGCCACCCCAGGTGAGTCTCAATGCTGGCGATGGCAAGACGCTCGCGGTGATGAAGCCGTCGGCGAAGCTGCCCTATTTATTCTCGAAACCCACTTACTTCATGTTCACTGCCGGGGATGGCAAGACACCTGTGTATGCGCGTCTCACCCTGCCGCCGGGCTTCGACCCTCACAAGAAATATCCCGTGATCATGTACCAATACGGCGGACCCGATGTGGCGCCCCTGGTGCGGGACGCTTGGGGCGGCACCGGCTTCCTCTTCGATCAGCTCTTGGCGGCCCAGGGTTATGTGCTCTTCGCCACGGATAACCGCGCGGCCACCTACTTCAGTCACGCCGATCAGGCGAAGGTGAAACTGCATCTCGGCAAGCTCGCTCTCGAAGATCAGCTGGCCGGGGTGAATTGGCTGAAGTCCCAAAGCTATGTGGATGCATCGCGCATCGGCATCTGGGGTTGGAGTTACGGCGGCTACATGACGGCCTATGCCCTCACCCATGCGCCGGGGGTGTGGCGCGCCGGCATCTCGGTAGCGCCGGTCACCCAGTGGGAGGATTACGACTCGGTGTATACCGAGCGCTACATGAGTACGCCCGAGCTGAACCCCGCGGGTTATGCCGAGAGCTCAGACGTGGTGGCGGCGAAGGATATGCGTGATCCGCTGCTCTTGGCGGCAGGCAGCGGCGACGACAATGTGCATTGGCAGAACACCCTGCAGCTCATCCAGGCGCTCACCGATGGGGGTAAGCCCTATGAGCTCTTGATCTATCCCAACAAGACCCACGGCATCTCCGGGCCCACGGCACGCACGCATCTCTTCACCGCCATGGATGATTTCTGGCGTCGGCAGCTGCAACCGTAAGCTAGGGGAAGAGACGGGTCAGGGACTGACTTTGATGACGAGCGGCTCGATGTGGTTCTGATTGAGCTTGGCCCGCATGTCGTTCAGTTCCTTCAGGTCCTTGATGGGTCCCACCCGCACCCGATTCCAGGTGGAACCGTTGTTCACCTGCACCGACTGGATGCTGGATTCGATGCCCAGTAGCGCCAGGTTGGCTTTGAATTTGTCCGCGTCGGCGTAGGTCGGGAACGAACCTACCTGCAGGATGTAGCTGCCGGGCTGCTGCACCGGCGTGGACTCGTTGCCGGATTTCACTTCCTTGTCCTGGCCTGGGATCACCACCTGGAAGGACGGCAGCATCTTGTAGAAATCGTAATGGGGCACCGTGGAAGCCGCCGGTGCCGTCGTCACGGTCCCCCCAATGGGGGCCGTCGATTTGGTCTCCGCGCTGTGCTTGCCCGCATGCATCTCCGCCTGCAATAGCAGAGGTCCGCCTTTGATCAGGGCGAAGCAGGCGACTATGCCTAAGAGGAACCAGCCCCAGCCCGGGAAGCCGCCGCTCTTCTTCTTCGGCTTGTCTTTCGGCTTTGGTGAATTTTTATAATCCTTGGCCATTACATGCTCTCAGGGGCGGACACGCCTAACAGTGTAAGGCCATTGCGCAGCACCTGGCGGGTCGCCAGCGCGAGAGTCAGGCGCGCGTCACGCAGGTCTGCGTCCTCTACCAGGAAGGGGCAGTTGTCATAGAAGCCGTGGAAAGCGGTGGCCGCTTCCCGCAGATACTGGGCCAGGAGATGCGGTTCCAGGCGCGGGCGGCGGATTCCACCATCTCCGGGTAGCGAGACAGCTCCACCATCAGCGCCTGTTCATGGGTGTCCTGTAAGGGCGCGAGCTTGGCGAGACCGTTGGCGGCGTCGAAGCCGATACCTTTTTCTCGGCACGCTGACGCTCCACGCTCATGATGCGGGCGTGGGCGTACTGGATGTAGAACACCGGGTTGTCGTTGCTCTTGGAGCGGGCCAGGTCCACGTCGAAGACTAGCTGGGAGTCGGACTTGCGCGCGATCAGGAAGTAGCGGGTGGCGTCGCGTCCCGACCATATCGATCAGATCGCGCAGAGTGACGTAGCTGCCGGCGCGCTTGGAGATCTTCACTTCCTCGCCGCCCTGCATCACCGTCACCATCTGATGCAGCACGTAGTCCGGCCAGGTCTTGGGGATGCCGCATGTCCAGCGCCTGCAGGCCGATGCGTCACCCGTACGGTGGTGGAATGATGGTCCGAGCGCCGTGGATGTCCACTGACGCGCCCGAAGCCGCGCTGCCACTTGCGTCAGGTGATAGGCCACGTCCGGCAGGAAATAGGTGTAGGTGCCGTCGGACTTGCGCATCACCCGGTCCTTGTCGTCGCCGAAGTCCGTGGTCTTGCAGCCACAGGGCGCCGTCCTTCTCGTAGGTGTGGCCGTGCTGCGACCAGTTCCTTCGCAGTCTTCTCCACCTTGCCGTCGGTGTAGAGGGAGGATTCCAGGAAATAGACGTCGAAGGCCACGCCGAAGGCCTTGCAGGTCCAGGTCCTGTTCGCGGCGCAGATAGGCCACCGCGAAATGGCGGATGAGCGTCGAGGTCTTCGACGTCGCCTGCGCCGGTGATGTCGTGACCGTCGGCGTGCACCGATCTCCCGGGCGAGATAGGCCCGGGCCACGTCCTTGATGTAATCGCCGCGATAGCCGTCCTCGGGCCAGCCGACTGGCTCCGGTTCCACGCCCTTGCAGCGGGCCTGCACTGAGCTCGCCAGGTTCTCGATCTGCACGCCGGCATCGTTGTAGTAGAACTCGCGGCTCACGCTCCAGCCAGTGGCGTCGAGCAGGAGCCGCGCGAGGCAGTCGCCCAAGGCTCCGCCGCGGCCGTGGCCCACATGCAGGGGACCCGTGGGGTTGGCGGAGACGAACTCGACCAGTACTTTTGCGCCCTGGCCACTGTCGTTCGTGCCGTAGCGTTCGCCGGCATCGAGGATGGACGTGAGCTCCGTCTGGTAGGCGGCGATCGCTCAGGAAGAAATTGATGAAGCCGGGGCCCGCGATCTCGGTCTTGGCCACGAGGCCTGAGGCGGGCAGGGCCTTGATGATCTCCTCGGCCAGTTCCCGGGGTTTGCGGCCGGCGTTCTTGGCGAGCGCCAGCGCCACGTTGGTAGCGAAGTCGCCGTGCTTGCGGTCGCGGGTGCGCTCCACCAGCACGCCCGCGGGAGCGGCGTGACCTAAGGCGGAGAGGGTCTCGCGGAGCAGCTTGTCGAGGACGTGTTTCAAGGGGATCCGATGCTGTGTGGGAGCAACGGAGATTTTACCGGTTGGCTATGCAACCGAGAAGGAAAGACGCTAATTAATCCAGGCTGACGGGGTCGACGTCGACTGACCAACGGACACGTCGCGCCTGCTTGAGCGCGCCCAGCTCCGGCAGTACAGCCGCCAGGAGCCGTTGCAAGGGTGCCCGTTGGCCCGACTGCAGCAAGAGATGGGCCCGGTAGCGCCCGGCGCGACGCTCCATGGGTGCCGGCGCCGGTCCCAACAGGCTCACTTCAGGTTTGCTGCCTAGTCGCTGCACCAGGAGTTCCCGGGCAGCCTCCAGGAAGGCAGCAGGCGCTGCCGCACCCGGCGCTTCGGCCCGCAACAAGGCGAGGGCCGCATAGGGCGGCAGGAGCGCTTGCTTGCGTTCCTCCAGCGCCGCCTGCGCGAAGCTGCCGTAGCCCTCCCGGACCAGATGGCGCAGCAGGGGATGATCCGGTTGATGGGTCTGGATCAGCACTTCGCCCGGGCGCTCAGCGCGGCCCGCGCGTCCTGCCACCTGAGTGATGAGCTGGGCCATGCGCTCACTGGCCCGGAAGTCTGCGCTGAAGAGACCCTGGTCCGCGTCCAACACGCCCACGAGCGTCACGTTGGGGAAGTCATGGCCCTTGGCCAGCATCTGGGTGCCGACCAGCAAGCGGCGCGTGCCTTTCTGCACCTCATCCAGCAAGCGCTCCATGCTGCCTTTGCGCCGGGTACTGTCCCGATCCACCCGCGCGACCCCTGCTTCGGGGAAGAGCGCGGCCAAGGCTTCCTCGATGCGCTCTGTACCCTGGCCCACCACGCCGAAGGCCTGGCTGCCGCATTTCGTGCAGCGGGCCGGCGCGGGGCGCTCCGACCCGCAGTGATGGCACACGAGACGGTTCCGCCCGTGCAGCGTCATGCGTGCATCGCAGCGCTTGCACTGCTCCAGGGTCCCGCAGTCGTGGCACATGAAAGTGGGCGCGTAGCCGCGCCGGTTCAGGAAGAGCAGTACCTGGCCGTCGGCTTTGAGATGGCGTTGCACTGCGTCCAGCATCAGGTCCGAGAGACCTTCGGTGAGCGGACGGGTGCGGATGTCCAGGAGGCGCATGGTCGGATGGCGCGCAGAGCCGGCCCGCTCCGGGAGGGAGAGATGCACGTAGCGACCTTGGGCCGCGTTGTGCAGGGATTCGAGGGAAGGTGTCGCGGAGCCGAGCACCACTGGCACCTGGGCCCGCTGGGCGCGCACCACCGCGAGATCCCGGGCGGAGTACCGGAAGCCTTCCTGCTGTTTGAAGGAAGCGTCGTGTTCCTCGTCCACCACGAAGAGGCCCGGATGCTTCAGAGGGCAGCCAGGCAGCGGAGCGGGTGCCGACCACCACCGGTGCGCGGCCGTCCCGGGCGGCGAGCCAGGTGGCGAGGCGCTCGCCTTCGCTCAAGCCGGAATGGAAGGCGGCCACTTCGCCGAAGCGGGCGCGGAAGCGGGCGAGGGTCTGGGGCGTGAGGTTGATCTCCGGTAGCAGTACAAGCGCCTGCCGGCCTTGGGCCACGGCCGCCGCGATGGCGGCCATGTAGACCTCGGTCTTGCCGCTGCCGGTGACGCCGTCTAGTAGATAGGCCTTATACGTGCCGAGTCCACTTTCGATGGACTCCGCCGCTTGGGCTTGGGCAGGGTTGAGAGCCGCACCGGCACTCGGAATAGTGGCAGTGTGAGTCGCCACCCGGCTGGCCTGCTCCACCCAACCGCGCTTCGCGAGTGCCCGCAGAGCAGTCTTATCATCTGCGAGCTCGGCAGCGCTCACGCCTTCCGGTCTTTCTCTCAGGAGTGTATGCAGGGCCAGCTGTCGGGGTGCCCGGGCGAGAGCGCTTACGTCCGCCGTCTGGCCCGCGGTGCTCAAGCGCCACACGGTCACTCCCGGCCGCTCGCGGGACGTCCCTGGCGCAGCAGCACCGGCAGCAAAGTCTGCACTACCTCGCCCATGGGATGGCGGTAGTAGTCCGCGGCCCAACGGGCGAGGGCCAGCATGTCCGCCGGGATCACCGGCGTCTCGTCCAAGAGGCGGCGAGCCGCTTTCAGTTTCGTCGCCGGCACGGCGGTTCGGCGAGAGTCTCCAGGAGCACGCCCACCACCTCGCGCCGGCCGAAGGGCAGCGCGAGGCGCAGGCCCGGGGCGAGGCTCGCCGGGTCCACGCCGGGCGGTGGCAGGTAATCGAAATCGCGGTAGAGCGGCGAGGGCACCGCCACCCGGAGGAAGCGTGGGGCTCGCATCAGCCGTGCACGGCCTTATCCACAGATTTTGTGGATAAGTGTGTGGATGGTTGCGAGGTGCACAGGCATTCGCTGCAGCGAGCGCGTGCACATGTCGGTTTGATGAAAATTTGTTCGGCGCTGTCGGACATACGGGGGGCTTGGACCCTCAAGAGGCGCCAGCATGATAACCTTTCGGCCGGCGGCGGGAGCCGCTCAGGACCTTAAGTAAAGCCAGCACAGCCAATCGCCGGGGGCGTTTTCTGGAGACATCGCAAGCACTCAACCAGTTTCTCGCGGATGTCGAGCGACGCGCTTACCGCATCGCCCAGATGTCTCTACGCAGCCACGAAGACGCCCAGGACGCGGTGCAGGACGCCATGTTCCAGCTGGTCAAGAGCTACGCCAGCCGCCCCGCCGAAGAGTGGGCGCCCTTGTTCTACCGCATCCTCCAGAGCCGTATCCGCGACTGCCAGCGCCGCCGCAAGGTCCGCAACCGGGTCATCAGCTTCTTCGGCGGCCAGCGGGGCGACGGGGACGACGACCTGCCGGATCCCATCGCCAGCGCCGTGGATCCGGCCGACGTCCGGAGCCCGGCGAGCAGGTGGTCCAGGCGGAGGCCATGGTGGCGCTTAGAGAAAGCGCTCGGAGAGCTCCCGACACGTCAACGGGAAGCCTTCATGCTGCGTATATTGGAGGGCCTGGATGTCGCCCAGACCGCCCAGGCCATGGGCTGCTCTGAGGGCAGCGTTAAGACACATCTGTCGCGGGCTATGCATAGCCTGCGGCTAAGTCTCGGAGAGCATTGGTCATGAATACTTTGAACACGGACGAAGAGCTGGCCCGGCGCGCCCGGGAGCTGTTCCTTGCGAGCGTCGCCGGCCTGGATGCCGGGGTCCTGGCGCGCCTGCGAGAGACCCGTCTGAAGGCCCTGGAAGCTGCCGAGACCCCCAGCGCTGCCTGGCTGCAACCTTGGCGCGTGCCCGCCGGAGCCATGGCCCTGGTGCTCGTAGGCCTCGTGGGCGGTGCCCTGTGGTGGAACGGCCTCACGGGTCCCGTGGCAGCGCCTGAGTCCCTGAATACCGCCGCCACCGACGACCTGCCGATGGTGGTCACCAGCGATAGCCTGGACATGTACGCGGACCTGGATTTCTATCAGTGGCTGGAGAGCCAGGACAAATCCAAGGCGGCTACCCCGCCCCCGGAGCGGACCAGACGGACGACTCTGACGATACCGATGACGTGGGTGGCTGAGTGCGGTCGTTCGCGCTCCTGGGCCTTCTGGCCGCACCCCTCTTCTTAATCGCCCCCGGCGCGCCCCACGCAGCCTCGCCCGCCCCCGCCCAGAAGGCGGCGGTAGATCCCGAACTCCTGGAGTTCCTGGCCGACTGGCAGGGGGCGGACGGCAGTTGGGTCGATCCCATGACCTTCGCCCGCATCGATCCCACCAAGGTGAAGGCAGGGGACAGACCGCCATAGCCCGACCCCGGATGCCGGTGCCCGGCGCTGCTTCAGCGGCGCCCGCGCCCAGGGGGACGCCCGATGAGACGCCTGGCTCTCCTTCTGCGCTCGTGCCTGGGGCTCTGTCCGGGGCGGTGGAAGCAGCGACCTCCGACAGCGGTGCCTACGCCGACAGCGGCCACCCAAGCGGCGCCCATCGCCTGGGAAACGCTCACCTCCAACGAGCAGCAGCTCCTCGGGTATCAGAAGGACAAGTGGGCGAGCCTCACGCCCCAGCGCCAGCACCGGCTGGTGAACGCAGCTGATCGCTGGGAGAAGATGAGCCCGGCGGATCGCGCCAAGACCCGTGCGCGTCTGCAGCGCTGGCACAAGCTTCCACCTGCAGAGCAGGCGCGGCTGCGCCAGCGCTATGAAGCGTTCCAGAAGCTGCCGCCGGATGAGCAGCAGCACATCCGTGATCTCTATCAGCATTACCAGAAGTTGCCGGCGGATCAGCAGCAGCAGCTGCGGGAGCGCTGGAAGAACATGACTCCGGCCCAGCGTGCCGCGGCTCTGAAGCAAGGCCCCGCACCTGCGGCGAGCACCCACGCGACGCCGGAATGATTCGTATCGCTACGTATAAATAAAAAGCCCCGCAGAGCGGGGCTTTTTTATCGCGTATTGAACGGATTCAATCCAAAGTTTTGATGCCCTGTATGAGCCGCGCCACCGCTTCCTGGCCATCGCCGTAGAGCATGCGGGTGTTATCCATGTAGAACAGCGCGTTCTCGATGCCGGAGAAACCTCGGCCCTGACCGCGCTTGATCACGATCACGTTCTTGGCCTTGTCCGCATCCAGGATAGGCATGCCGTAGATGGGGCTGTCCTTGCGGTTGCGGGCGTCTGGATTCACCACATCGTTGGCGCCGATGATGAGCGCCACGTCGGCAGTGGCGAACTCCGCATTGATCTCCTCGAGATCCGCGATGATGTCATAGGGCACGCCGGCTTCCGCCAGGAGCACGTTCATGTGACCCGGCATGCGTCCCGCCACCGGGTGGATGGCGAACTTCACCGTCACGCCGCGGGACTGCAGGAGCTGGGTCAGCTCCCACACCTTGTGCTGGGCCTGGGCCACAGCCATGCCGTACCCCGGCACGATGATCACTTTCGACCCATAGGCCATCATCACGCCGGCATCCGCCGCGTCGATGGGTTTCAGGCTGCCGGTGACTTCGCCACCCGCTGCCGAAGTCTCGCCGAAGTTGCTGAACAGCACGTTGCCGATGGAGCGGTTCATCGCTTTAGCCATCAGCTGGGTGAGCAGGGTGCCGGCGGAGCCCACTACCGTGCCTGCGATGATCATGGCCGGGTTCTGCAGCACGAAGCCCTCGAAGCCCACGGCGAGACCCGTGAAGGCGTTGTAGAGGGAGATCACCACCGGCATGTCGGCGCCGCCGATGGGTACGGTCATGAGCACGCCGAATATCAGTGCCAACAGGAAGAAGATAGCCACGTCCAGGGGCCCGCTGGCATGGCCGATGACCATGAGCACGCCCATCACCAGAGCCGCCAGGAACACCAGCATGTTGAGAGCCTGTTGGCCCTTGAAACGCAGGGATTTATTGATGAGCCCTTGGAGCTTGCCGAAAGCGATGAGGCTGCCACTGAAGGACACGGCGCCGATGAGCGCGCCGGCGGTGGCCAACACCGCCGCGGCGGGTGCAAGCGTGTCCCCATGCAGCAATTCCGCAGCGGCGATGGCCGCGGCGGCGCCACCGCCCATGCCGTTGTAGAGCGCCACCATCTGGGGCATGGCAGTCATGGCCACGCGCTTGCCGCTCCACCAGGCGGCGATACCGCCGATGAGGATGCCGGCCAGCATCAGGCCGAAGTTGTGCATGCCGGGATAGAGGAAGGTGATGAGCGTGGCCACGAGCATGCCCACCCCGGCCCACACGATGCCGACCCGGGCCCCCTTGGGCGAGCTCATGCGCTTCAGTCCCAGGATGAAGAGTAGGGCCGCGAGGAAATAGGCAGCCTGGATCAGGTCGTCGATGATGGCAGGGGAGAAGGGCAGGTTCATGATGCTTTGCCCTGTCTGCTGCCGCTGGTCTTGAACATCTCCAGCATACGTTCCGTCACCACGTAGCCGCCCACGGCGTTGCCGGCGGCCAGTGCCACGCCGATGAAGCCGATGATTTGCTCGACCGGGCCTGCGGCTTGCCCTAAGGCCACCATGGCGCCCACCAGCACGATGCCGTGCACGAAGTTGGAGCCGGACATGAGGGGCGTGTGCAGGATCACCGGCACCCGGGATATCACCTCGTAGCCCGTGAAGGCGGCGAGCATGAAGATATATAAGGCGATGAAGCCGTCTATCACTTATTCACCCTCCACTAACTTACGCGTCGCTTCATTCATGATCTTGCCGTCGTGGGTGACGACGCTCTTGGCATAGACCTCGTCGTTCCAGTCGATGGCGAGCTTGCCATCCTTCACGATAGGCGTGAAGAAGTTGAGCAAGTTGCGGGCGTACATGTCGCTGGCGTGCTCCGCCAGCATGCTCGGCAGGTTCAAGGGGCCCGAGACCAGTACATGGCCGTGCATCAGGTCCTCGCCGGCGTGGGTCAGCTCACAGTTGCCGCCGGTCTCGGCGGCGAGATCGATTATCACGGCGCCCGGCTTCATGGCGTCCACCATGGCCTTGCTGATGATCTTCGGCGCCGCGCGCCCTGGGATGGCGGCCGTGGTGATCACCGCATCCGCCTGGGCCACGTGCTTCGCTAGGGCATCTTGTTGTCTCTGCTTCTCTTCGGCGGTGAGCTCCCGGGCATAACCGCCGGTGCCTTCCGCGGAGACACCGGTGTCCACGAACTTGGCGCCCAGCGATTCCACCTGCTCTCGGGCGGCGGCCCGCACGTCATAGCCTTCCACCATGGCGCCGAGGCGCTTCGCCGTGGCGATGGCCTGTAAGCCAGCGACACCCGCACCGACTACTAGCACCTTGGCGGGGCGGATGGTGCCGGCGGCGGTGGTGAGCATGGGGAAGAAGCGGGCGAGTTTCTCGGCGGCGAGCAGTGCTGCCTTGTAGCCGGCGGCTGCAGCTTGGGATGAGAGGGCGTCCATGGCCTGGGCGCGGGAGATGCGCGGCACCAGTTCCATAGCGAAGCTCGTCACATGGGCGTCACGCAGCGCCTTGAAGCGCTCCGGTTCCTTGTGAGGTTGCAGGAAGGTGATGAGCACCGAACCCTTCTGCATGCGTGGGATGTTCTCCACCGGCGGCGGCGTCACGCGGAACACCACCTCAGCCTGGGGGATGGCGACCTGGGGCTCGAGCAGCGCATCGGCACCGAAGGCGGCATCTGGCAGGCCCGCACGCTCACCGGCGCCAGGCTCCAGCATGAGCTCCACCCCCAGGGCACGCAGCTTCGGCACCACCGGTGGGGTCATGGCGACACGGCGTTCGCCGGGGGCGATTTCCTTGGGTACGAACAGCTTGATGGCCATGGATTTCCCATTGTTTTACGTCGGAGCAGTGTAGCCCGGCCCCGCTATTCTGCACCAAGGCCCCGATCCAGGCGTCCACGGAAGGGCTTGTCATTGCTTTTTAAAGTCATTCCTGCAATATATGTGTGGTCATTGGGTTCGGCAGGGGTAAACGGTGTACGACCTCTCGCAAGAAGTTCTGCGCACCGATGCGGCCGGCGTGCCGCTCGAGTGGATCGATTACCAGGACGCGGTACGTCTGTACCACCTGGAGCAGGTGGCCTATGGCTACGGCAGCCTGGTCTATCGCCTGCATGGCGGCATCTCGGCCAAGACCGGCAAGCGCAGCGTCATCGAAGTCAACTCCATCATCGCGACCTATGGCAACAACCGCGCCCTCGCCAAAGCCCGCCAACATTACGTGCCGCCGCTCAACAACCACACCCTGTTCAAGCGTGACGCTCACGTCTGCATGTACTGCGGCAAGCATTTCCCGACCAGCGAACTCTCCCGCGAGCACGTGACGCCCTTGAGTCAGCGCGGTCGCGACACCTGGAACAACGTGGTGACCGCCTGCAAGCGCTGCAACAACCACAAGGCTGGGCGCACGCCGGAAGAGGCACACATGCAGCTCTTGGCCATCCCGTTCACGCCCAACCATGCCGAGTACATCTTCCTGAAAGGCCGGCGCATCCTGGCGGACCAGATGGAATTTTTGCGCGCGCATTTCCCGCGCTCTAGTCCGCTACATAGACGCGTCAGGCAACTCCTCGCCTGAGCGACTTCTGATCCCGAGGCCTTCTTGGCCTGCATCCCCGGCGGCTCCTGACACGTATCTAGCGTCAGAGGTATCCGTCATGCGCTTCCCCGTCTCCCTGTGCGCCCTGGTTTTCCTGGGTTCTTTCCACTCTGCCCAGGCCGCTGAGGGCATCCATTGGGAGCCTTGGAGCCCAGCAGTATTCGCTGAGGCGAAGGCGGAGCATCGCTTCGTGCTCCTGGACCTGGAGGCGGTCTGGTGCCATTGGTGCCATGTGATGGATGCCGAGACTTACGCGGACCCCAAGGTCATCGCGCTCATGAACAAGAGTTATATCGCGGTGAAGGTGGATCAGGATTCCGATCCCGCCCTCTCGGATCGCTACGGTGACTACGGCTGGCCCGCCACCATCGTGTTCGCGGCGGACGGCAGTGAGATCGTGAAACGCCAGGGCTTCATGCCCCCGGCGAACATGGCTTCGTTGTTGCAAGCAATCATCGACGACCCCAGCCCTGGCCCCTCGGTACAGGCGGAGACGCCGGTGCAGGCGGCAGCCACGGGCGCATTGCCTGCGGCGGCCAAGCAGCAGTTGCTCGCGAGCTATGTGCAGGCTTACGACACTACTTACGGCGGCTGGGGCAACCTGGACAAGTACATCGATGCCTACGCCATGGAGTACGCCTTCACTGCGGGTACTGATGCCGATACCCACATGGCTGAACAGACCCTGGATGCGGCTCGTGATCTCATCGATCCCGTATGGGGCGGCGTGGACCAGTACTCCACCAGTGCCGATTGGAAGACGCCTCATTACGAGAAGATCATGGCCGTGCAGGCGGATTACCTCAGGGTCTACAGCGAGGCTTACGCCCGTTGGCACAAGCCCGAGTATCTCGCCGCTGCCCGCGCCATCCGCGGTTATCTCGATGGGTTCCTCAAGAGCCCCGCCGGCACGTTCTACGTGAGTCAGGATGCGGATCTCAGCGCCACCCAGGATGGCGGCAAGTATTACGCCTTAAGCGATAACGAGCGGCGCAAGCTCGGCGTGCCCCGGGTGGACACCCACGTGTACGCCCGCGAGAACGCTTGGGCAGCCCGTGCCCTGGTGGCGTATTACGCGGCTACTGGTGATGCCACGGCACTCACAGAAGCGGAGACTGCGCTACGTGCCATGCTTGAGAAGCAGCGCATCGCGGGCGGTGGTTTCAGCCACGGCGAAGGTGCCAAGAGCGGGCCCTACCTCGGGGATTCCCTCGCCATGGCCGACGCCAGTCTCGCTCTCTACGGCGCCAGCGGTGAGCGCGGTTGGCTGGCGCCGGCCCTGCAGTCGCTGGACTTCATCCAGCGGCATTTCCATGACGCGCGTCTCGGCGGCTACATGACTGCGCCGGTGAAAGCAGGTGCCGCAGGCGTGTTCCAGTCGAGCGTGCGGCTGCCGGAGGAGAACGCGGATCTCGCGCGGGTCGCGAGTCTCGCCTATGCTTACACCGGTGATGTGCGTTACCGGCGCATGGCCGACCATGCCATGGCTTACCTCGCAGCACCGGCGCTCACCGGCAGCGGACGCTTCCTGCCCATGGTGCTGCTGGCTGATGCCGAGATGCAGAGCGGTCCGCTGCATATCACCGTGGTGGGTCACAAGGATGATGCGGCAGCACAGGCCCTGCATGCGGCAGCGCTTGCCTATCCGGCGGTCTACAAACAACTGGACTGGTGGGACAAGCGGGAGGGCGCATTGCCCAACCCGGAAGTGACCTATCCGGAATTGCCCAAGGCTGCCGCCTTCGTCTGCACCGGCAACACCTGCTCCTCGCCCATCTTCGATCCGGAGGCACTAGCACCTCTGGTGGTGCGACTCACGGCCGCCAATGGCGGACGATAGATCGATACCTGAAATGCAGAGGGCGCGATCTCATGGAGATCGCGCCCTCTGCGCGCTTAAGGATATTCGGAAGCTGGCTTAAGGGCGGCCGCCCTGCATCAGCTCCGCCATGGTGGTCTGGGTGTACCCGGCCGGCACATCGAACAGCGAGCCCGAGAGCCCGGCATCGCTCATGGATTTGAAGGTATCCGTCACAGGCACCCGCTTGAAGCCCTGCATGGACTGACGGGTGGTCTTGAGGGCGAAACCCTTGCTCATGGCGCCGGACATACCTTGGGCCATGGGTCCCATGTTCGCCATCAGCTTCTGCATGCCGGTACGCATGGTGCCGAGGGTCTTGAGGTCTGCGCTGGGGATACCGAGAGCCGACAGTGAATCGATCACGCAGTCGGTAGAGGTGGGCCGCCCGTTGATGGTGATCTGCACGTCCCTGCAGCTGTGGCCTGCCACCGTCTCGCTGGTCCCCAGTTCCTTAACATCCACCTTGAAGCCGTTTTGGGTGGCGTCCACGGCGGCTTTGGCCTGGGCGCTCTGGGCGTCGATCATCTGCTGCATCTGGGCTTTCTGCTCTGGCGTCATGTTTGCCATGGCGGCCTGCAGCTGCTGGTTGGCCTGGTCCATCTGCGTCTGGGTCTGGGCGCCCGCCGTCTTCATCTGCTGCTGGGCCGCATCCACCTGTGCGCCCATCTGCTTCGCGGTCTGCTGGTCGAACACCAGGTATTTCTTCTGCTCGGGCATCAACACCACCATGCTGTTCTTGGAAGCATCGTAGATGGAGATGCTGTGTTGGCTCCCACCGCTCTCCATGCGGACCTTGTCGCCCTTCACATACAACTGGGTGCCGAGCTGGCCGCTGTCATCCACGTAGGAGATGTGGGTATCTGCCAGGGCCGGTAGGGCGAACGCAGCCATGGCGAACAGGAGTGATGTTCTCAGCATAGAAGCCTCTCAAGGATGGTGAAGATGAAATCTAAGGGTCACTGCCGATGCCGCATATTACTACCAGCCCCGTGTAGGGCTCTACCTAAGGCGAGCTTGCGGCTCAGCGCTGCTGCGGGCCTTGGGCCGGCAGCCAGATGCTCACCAGGAGACCGCCGTCCACACGGTTCGCGAGGTTGAGGCGTCCGCCGTGGGCTTCGATGATCTCGCGGCAGAGCGGCAGCCCGAGACCCGTGCCCGACTGTTTGGTGGAATAGAAGGGCAAGAGCGCCTGCTCCAGCACCTCCGGCACCATGCCGGGTCCCGCGTCTGCCACGTCCAGGCGCAGCCCCTCGCTGTCCTGGCGCAGGCGCAAGGTCACGGCGGTTTCCGGCGAACCCGATTCGTGGGCATTCTTCAGCAAGTTGATGAGCACCTGTTGCATCTGCGCCGGATCGAAACGTGCATCGCTGGAGGGCAGCGTGCCTTCGAGAGTGAAGGGTGTGAGATCCGTCAAGGAAGCGATGAAGGAGGGCCAGGCCACGTTCTGGATACGCGGCGTGGGCAGCTTGGCGAAGCGCGCGTAGCCGTCGATGAAGTCCTTGAGGTGGTGGGCGCGCTCCTCGATGCTGGCGAACACCCTTTCGAGCTTCTCCGAATCCGGTTCGCGGCCCAGGATGCGACCGGAGTGGGCCAGGGAGGAGATGGGCGCCAGGGAATTGTTGAGCTCGTGGCTGATGACACGGATCACCTTCTTCCAGATGGCCACTTCCTGGCGGTTGAGTTCGCGGGTCAGCTGCTTGAAGAGATACAGATCATGCCGTTGGGTGTTGAGGCTGAAGCGCTCGCGGCTGAGATGGTAGATCTCGTCCTCGCCGTTGCGGTGCACGCTGAACATGCCGTCACGGCCGCTCTCCACTGCCTCACGCAGGGTGTCCGGCGCACTCTGCAGCATCTCCTCGAAAGCATGACCCTCGAACTTCCGCCCCTGGTTGAACAGCTGCCGGGCCGAGAGGTTGCTGTAGACCACTTGGCCACGGGCGTTGGTGAGCACCAGCGCCCAGGGTGTGCTCTGGATCACCGTGTCCAGCAGCAGCTCCCGTTGATAGAGGGAATGGCGTTCGCGCCGCAGGATGTCACCGGCGGCGTTGTAATGACGCACCAGGGAGCCCAACTCGTCCTGGCGCTGTGAGTTCAGACTGATGCTGAAGTCGCCGTCCTGGAAGCTCGCCACGCCATCGTCCAGGGCCGTGATCAGCACGTTCACGGGACGCATGAAGCGGCGCACCGCGTATACGCAGAGAGCGAGGGACAGGGCAAGCCCGCTACAGAATCCGGCGGCGAGGGAATCCAGGAGATGGGCAGATAGCACTGTGACGAGCGCAGTGAACGCCGCCAGCAGGCAGGCGAGCAAGGCGAACTTGCCTTCGAATGATTGGCGTAGCTTCACGTCGCGCAGTGTAACCTCCGGCGCGACGGTGGAGAATCAGCTTTTAGGAATGCCGTATTTTTCCATGCGCCGGTACAGTGCCTGGCGACTCAAGCCCAGCTCCTGGGCGGCAGCGGCGATCACCCCGGCATGACGCGTCAGCACGGTCTCGATGTCCGTGCGGGTGGGCTCGGCAGGCACGGGCGGCGGGGGCACCGGTTGTCCAGGATGCAGGCCTAAAGCCTGGGCGCTGATGACTTCGCCTTCCGCCAACAGCACCGCGCGGCGCATGCAGTTCTGCAGTTCCCGCACGTTGCCGAACCAGGCATGGTTTAGCAGCGCTTGCTCCGCCTCGGGGCTCAAGTTATGGCGCGGCCCTAAGAAGGTGCGGGCCAGAGGCAGCACGTCGTCCCGCCGTTCGGCGAGGGAGGGCACGTGCACCTCGATGACGTTGAGCCGGTAGAAGAGGTCTTCGCGGAAGCGGCCTTCGGTGATGGCGGCACGCAGGTCGGCGTTGGTGGCGGCGATGATGCGCACTTTCACGCGGCGCGTCTGGTTGCTGCCCAGGCGCTCGAACTCGCCGGTCTGCAGTACGCGCAGCAACTTCACCTGACCCGCCAGGGGCAGGTTGCCGATCTCGTCCAGGAAGAGGGTGCCGCCGTCCGCCGCTTCGAAGCGGCCGTTGCGCGCTTTCTGCGCGCCGGTGTAGGCGCCGGCTTCGGCGCCGAACAATTCGCTCTCGATGAGTTCCCCCGGCAGCGCACCCATGTTCACCTTGATGCAGGGGCCGGTCTTGCAGGCGGAGTTGGCGTGGATGATGTCGGCGATCATCTCCTTGCCGGCACCGTTAGGCCCAGTGATGACCACCGGCACGTCCGCATTCGCCACTTGGGTGGCGATGGCCACTACCTGCTGCATGGGCACGCTCTCATAGACGATGCCGCAGAGGTCGAAGCGAGCGGCGAGCGCCGCGCGGGCAGCACGCCGCTCGCCGGTCTGGCGGTTCTGTTCCTGCTGCAAGCGGCCCAAGGCCAGCAGGTTGTTCACGGTGGTGACGAGCTTCGCGTCGTCCCAGGGTTTGGAGAGGTAATCGGCGGCGCCGGCCTTGACCAACTCCACTGCGCTCTCGAGATGCGTCCAGGCCGTGAGCAGGATGATGGGCAGGTCCGGATGACGGCGGCGGATCTCCCGGAAGAGCGTGGTGCCCTCGCTGCCTGAGGTGTTGGCGCCGGTGAAGTTCATGTCCTGGATCACCAGGTCCACGCCACCGCGGGCCAGGAGCGTGAGTCCTTCATCAGGCGATACGGCGGTGAGGGCCTTCAAGCCGTGCAGCTCGAAGAGCAGGGACAAGGCCTCGCAGATGGCGCGGTTATCGTCGATGACCAGGATCTTGCCCATCTTTGCCCAGCGCTCCCCGTAAACGAGCGGGCGGTATCAGCCGCCCGCTTTCATTTTAAGCGTTTACCGAAATCCGATACAGCATCGGCAGTGCATCACTGAAAATAGCGGATTTTGCTTCCTGGCAAGGCGTGGGCGGCCGAGCAGCCGGAGCGTACTTTCGAGTACGTGAGGACTGCGAGGTCGACCACAACGCCGCCAGGGAGCGAAGGACGCATTTTCAGACGCTGCGCGTGGCGATGGCTGGCGGTATGGCCGCGGCCCGTAATGCCGGTCCCAGCACTGCCGCGAGGCCCAGCACCCACAGGCACACGACGCCCACCGGGATGTAGTACCAGGAGATGGGTGGCACGTCGAACAGGTTCACCAGCCAGTAGTTGAGCGCCACGGCGAACACACTGCCAAGCGTCACGCCGATGCTGGTCACGAGCCAGTTCTCGGTCATGAAGTAGTTCACGATGTCGCGGCGGCGGGCCCCCAGGGCGCGACGCGTGCCGATCTGCTTGGTGCGCTGGCTCACGCTGAAGCTCGCGAGTCCCACGATGCCGAGGGCGGTGATGGCGAGGATGAGCCCGCTCATGACGATGAGCATCACGATCATGGCATGGGTGGACTCATCGTTGCGGTCGCGGTACCAGACCAGCGAGCGCACGTGGCGCACGAAGTCGCCCTGATGCGCGTCACCCAGTTTCTGTTCCGCCACCTTCATGACCGCATCGCGCTGGCCCGGCAGGGTGCGCACCAGGTAGCGGTTATTCTGGCGATCGAACACGGTCGGGAAGATCACCTGGCGCTCGAAACCTTCCCAGGCAGACCAGTAACCTTCCAGGGTATCCACCACGCCGATGATGGTGACGGGCGAGGGGTCGCCGTCGTAGAAAACCTTGCCGAGCGCATCCTGGCCCGGAAACATCTTCTCACCGAAAGCCTTGGTCACGATGGCGATGGTCGGGTGATTGTAGGTGTCCAGGTTCTGGTATCCCACCTCTTCGTGGGTGAAGTTGCGTCCCTCGATGAGCTTCGCTCCGAGCGTGTTGAGGCCGTGTTCATCCACATGGAAGATACCCATCCCGCTGTGAGGTGCCTTGGGGTCTGCCGTGAGGCTGGCACCGTCGCTCCAGCCGCCGCCGCTCAAGGGGATAGCTTGGGAGGGAGAGGCATCCACCACGCCCGGGATACTGCGCAACATGTCCAGATGGGAGTGGATAGCAGCCTCGGGGTTGTAGTTCGGTGTGTAGCCGGTCATGTCCACCACGAAGAGGTTATCCACGTCCATGCCCGTGGGCCGGTCGAACTTCACCATGCGGTCATGGATGATGAACACCGAGTTGCAGATGATGGCCAGCGTCAGCGCGATCTGCGTCGCGATGAGGATGGCGCCGGTCTTGTTGCGCAGCAGAGCGCTGAGGATAGGGCGGATTTCCATCGGTGTTCTCCCTTACTGGATCTTGAGGTAGAGGGCAGGTGGTATGCGCACCACGCGCCAGGCGGGATAGAGGCCGGCCAGCATGCTCGCGATCACCGCTAGCAGCATGGAGACGCCGACCATGGTCCAGTCCAGATGCGCGGCTCGGCCTGCGTCGCTGCTGAGCAGATGCCGCAGGCCGAACAAACCGATCCAGCCTAAGCCCACTCCGAGCAGCCCGCCTCCGATGCCCACCACGCCGGTCTCGACGAGATACTGGCGGAAGAGCGCCATGCGGCTCGCGCCGAGGGCGCGGCGCAGGCCGATCTCGCCGGAGCGTCGCAGGAATTTGGCGAGGATTAGCCCGATGGTGTTGAGTACGCACACCGCCAGGAACATGAACGAGAGGGCCACCAGGGCGCGCACCTCGTTGGGCACCACCTTGTTCAGCTTCAGCCAATCACCCACGTTGTTCAGGTGGTTATTGAGGGGCCGGGGGAAGCGGCCCAGCTTCTTCTGGTCCTGCACGTAGGAGTCCAGGAACGACTGGTAGTCGTCGTGGACCGCCTTGGTGGGGAGTTCCGCCCAGTACTGTATCCATACGCATTCCGAGTTCAGGTACCCCTGGAAACTGTGGTCGGCCGTGTCTTTCCAGCAGCTGTTGTTGCCGCTGGCGTGCAGTTGCATGGGCTCCGTGAGGCTGAAGGGGATGTACATGTCCTCGCCGTCGTCGAGAGCCCCGTTCTCCAGGTCGTAGAACTTGGGCGTGGGGTGCCAGGCCTTGGTTACACCCACCACCTGGAAGCGGCGGTTTTCCAGTGTGACTTCCTTGCCCACGCTGTTGATGCCGCCGAACAGCTTCTCGTTGGTCTCCTGACTCAAGACCACCACTTGCTGGGCGCCCTGGTCCGCTTCCTTCGGCCAGGGGCCGCCGTATAGGAAGGGCACGTCGAACATGGGGAAGAAGTCGGTGTACGCGACCCGCGCTATGGCGAGATAAGGCTTGATGGTGGGGTTGTCAGGCTGCACCGTCATGGCTGAGACGAACTGGGCAGTCTGGTGTGGGGCCTTGGCCGCGCGCATCAGCGCCGTGGCGTCCAGGTAGGTGACCTGGGTCGGCGCGTTGTTCGGTCCATCGTAGGGGTCATTGGGGTTCCAGCCGTCCAGCTGCACCGCGAACAACTGGTCGTTCTTGTAGGCGATGGGGTTGCCGGACATCACGTGATAGATGGCGAGGGTCGTGGTGGACATGCCGATGCCGATGGCGATGGCGCTGACCATGAGGATGGTCAGCACCGGGTTACGGCGCATGCTGAGAAAGGCGAGACGAAGGTTATAAATGAACATGGAATGCCTCCCGGTTACAGGGCCGATCTCAGGTTTGGGCCGCTTCGCGCTTCGGCAGCTCGGTCACGCTGGCCTTCAGGTCCAAGACCTGCCCGTCCAGCACGTGCACGCTGCGATGGGCGCGGCGCGCGAGTTCCGGATCATGGGTGACCATCACGATGGTCGTGCCGTTGTCGTTGATGCCCTCGATGAGGTCGAGCACCTGGCGTGCCATCAGCGAGTCCAGGTTGCCCGTGGGCTCGTCCGCCAGCAGGATGCGCGGCTCGCCGGCGAGCGCCCGGGCGATGGCCACGCGCTGCTGTTGACCGCCGGACAACTGGGCCGGGATGTGTTTCATGCGTGAACCGAGTCCCACCACCTCCAGCGCCTCACGTACACGCCGGCCACGTTCGGCGGCCTTGAAGCCGCGGTAGCGCAGCGGCACTTCCACGTTGTCCGAGCACGTTGAGGTCGGGGATCAGGTTGAAACCCTGGAAGATGAAGCCGATGCGTTGGTTGCGGATGCGCGAGCGGTCGTCGTCGTTCAGGTGACTCACGTCCTCGCCGTCCAGCGTGTAGCTGCCGCCGTCGAAGGACTCCAGCAGGCCCGCTATGTTGAGGAAGGTGGACTTGCCGGAGCCTGAGGGCCCCATGACCGCCACGAACTCGCCTTCCTTCACTTCCAGGCTGAAGTCGCGCAGGGCGTGGGTCTGCACCACGTCGGTGCGGTAGATCTTGCTGATGCTTTCCATCTTTAACATGACGTGCTCCCCGGTAAGGATCACTTGATGTAGACCGTCTTCGCGCTGTCGAAGGCGCTGGTATCCGAGATGATGATGGTGTCGCCTTCCTTCAGGCCGTCGAGTATCTCGACTGAGCTGATGCTGCTGGCGCCGATGTCCACGGGCGTGCGCGTGCCGATGCCGTCGTGCACTACGTAGGCCACGTGACCGCCGCCGCTGTCCACGAACTGGCCGCGCTGCACCATGAGCACGTTGTCGCGGGAATCCATCACGATGCGCACCTGCACCTGCTGGTTCTGCTTCATGCCCTTGGGCAGGGCGCTGGCGAAGCGCACCCGGCCGGTGACCTGGTTGTTCTGCACTTCCGGCGAGACCGCCGTGAGCTTGCCGGCATAGGTGTCGTTGCCGTAGGTGATCTCCGCTGGCATGCCGAGGGTGAGGCCGTCGGCGTAGCTCTCGGGTATCTGGATCTGGACCTCGAGCTGCGGACAGGTCCACCACCGTCATCAGCGCCAGGTTAGGCGTGACGTTGGTGCTTCTGCTGCACCGCGATGTCGCCGACGATGCCGTCCACCGGCGAGCGCACGTTGAGGTTGTCAGCGCGGCGCGCGAGGTCGTCCACCAGGAGCTGCTTCGCGCTTCACCTGCAGCTGCTTGGTCTTCACGTCGAAGTTCAGCCCTTCCTTGTCGAGACCGGTGTTGGCCTTGGCGTTGTCGTAGTCGAGCTGGGCCGTGGCCAGGTCGTCCTGGGCGGTGTTGTAGTCCTTCTCGCTGATCACGTGATAGCCCCAGGCCGGTCTCGGCGCGCTTCATCTCGCGCTTGGCGGCGTCGAGGTCCACGCCGCGCCTGATCCTGGGTCTCCTGCGGAGAGCAGCGCCGCCTTGTTGGCGGTGATGCGCGTGCGTTCGAGGTCCGTCTGCATGCTGAGCAGGGTGGATTGCTCCTGCTGGTAGCTGCTGGTGAGTTCCGGGCTGTCGATGACCGCCAGCACCTGGCCCTTCTTCACCGCGTCGCCGGCCACCGCCTTCAGGGTGATGGTGCCGTTCACGTCGCTGTAGAGCGTGGGGTTCACGGCCGCGACGATCTGACCGTCCACGGACACGTCGCGCACGAAGGTGCCGCGGGTGACCTTGGCGAGGCGTATCTGGTCCAGGGAGACGGCTGGCTTCCGCCTTGGCCCAGCGGTGCAGCGTCGGGAAGGAGAGGGCCGCGAGCACCACCACGGCGATGCCGCCTCCGATTAGGTAGAGGCGGCGCTGCGCAGCGTGGGCTGTTGTCCACGGCCACGTCCTGGGCGGCGGTGTCGCGGATCTTGACGATCTTCTGCAGGTTTTCGGTGGTCATACAGTGATAGAGCAAGTCACCGTGCCAAACCCCATGTGCAGTTCACGGGCCAGCAGGATCAAGGTGATGAGCGTCGCAGTATCCATCCAAGACTCCGTGTTTGCTGTCCGCGGACGACCTTCGGCGTCCGCTGAGTGTCCGCCCGGACACTTTTCCCTTGCTGCGCAAGGACTTAGTCAACTCCAGAATTGGATGCTCGGTCTCGCGGAAGCGTTGCATCTGCTCAGATAAATTTACGCCTGCTGCCGCTCCCGGCATCCCTGCCTCGCGCGGCATTCGTACGTCCCTGTACATCAAAAAAACGGCGCCCTCGGGCCGCCGTTGTATCACTAGATGCCTTTGGTCTAAGGTCAGTTCAAGGATGACCAGCCGGCGGATACGCCGGGATCATGGCGGCACCGCGGGCAGAGTTCCAGCGGATGGGCCTTGATCTTGTCCATCAGGTATTTCACGGCCGTATCCAGCTGCGCGTCCTTGCCGCTCACCACGTCACCCGGCAGGTTGTCCACCTGCATGTCCGGCTCCACGCCGTGGTTCTCCATCACCCATTCGGAATCGAGGCCGTACTCGGTGCTCTCCGGCACGGTGATGTAGCCGCCGTCCAAGAGCGACCAGTCGCCGCGGATGCCGCGCACGCCGCCCCAGGTGCGCATGCCGATGAGCGGACCCAGCCCGTACTGCTGAAGTAGTAGGGGAAGATGTCGCCGTCGGAGGCGGAGTACTCGTTGATCAGGCAGACCTTGTAGCTCACCGGAGATCACCGGCGGCTCGGTGCCGGGGGCGGCCTCACGGTTGGTGGTCATGCCGGCCAGCACGCGGCGCAGGCGTTCCAGCAGGATCTGGTCGATGAAACCGCCGCCGTTGAAGCGCTCGTCGACGATCAGGCCCGGCTTGTCCATCTGGGCGTAGAACTGGTCGATGAACTGCTTCATGCCGTTCGCGCCCATGTCGTCCAGATAGATGTAGCCGATCTGGCCGCCGGAGACCTTGGATACGTAGGCACGGTTGTGCTGTGATCCAGTCGTCCTGGCGGATGGTGCGCTCATCGTGCAGGGTCTTCACGGTCACGTCACGGCGGTTGGTGCCTGCCGCGTCGTCCGCCACCGTGAGCGTCACGGTGCTGGCCGCGGGTGCCCACGAACAGGCTGTAGATGTCGGTGGGGGCCTTCAGATCACGACCGTCCACCGCCAGCACGTAGTCACCGGTCTGCACGTCCAGACCGGGTTCCGTCAGCGGCGAGGCGTAACCGTCGTGGGTGTTGTCGCCCACGTATACCTTGCTGATGTAGTAGCGGCCGGACTTGGCGTCGAGCGCGTAGTCCGCGCCCACGAGCCCGGTGGCCACCGGCGTGCACGCCGTCGTCCTGTCGCCGCCACCCACGTAGGTATGGGAGTTGGACAGCTCGCCCTGGATCTCGCCTATCAGGTAGTTGAGGTCCTCGCGGTGTCCCAAGCAGCGGCAGGAGCTTGGCGTACTTGGTCTGGATCGCGTCCCAGTCCACGCCGTTCATCTTCGGGTTCACGAAGAAGTCCCGCTCCAGCCGCCAGGCCATGTGGAACATCTCGTCCCACTCGGCCTTCGGGTCGACGCGCATCAGCATGTGGGAGGTATCCACGTCCTTGGGCTGGGCGTCCCCGTCGCGTCGGCGTCCAGCAACTGGAACTTCCCGTCCGGGGTGTTGATCAGGGCCGTCTTGCCGTCTGCCGACAGCACGTAGGCGGCCGAGGTCGGTCGCCAGCGACTTGTCCTTGCGCTTGTCCATGTCGTACACGTGCAGGGCGCTGTGCTCACCCGAGAGCGGTCCTTCGATGGTCTGGTTTTGCAGGGTCAGGTAGTAGAGGTGTCCTGGAAGTCGCCACGAGGGCGGCGTAGTTGTCGGAAGGCACCGGCACTGCCACCACGCGCGGCCATCAGGCCGTCGATGTCGATGTGCAGCGGCTTGGAGCCGGACTTGCCGTCGGCACCTTTGTCGCCCTTGTCCTCCTTCTCCGGCACGCCTTCGTCGGAGCGCGGCGCGAACGGTGAGGGGGCGTCCTTGTCCAGGGTAGCTGCGTAGATGCCGACCATCTTCAGGGTCGCGATGTTGAACTCGCTCTGGCTGAAGGTGGGGTTCTCGTGGCGCTGCCGACAGGAAGTACAGGTACTTGCCGTCCGGATCGAAGGCCGGGTTGAAGTCCGCGTACATGGGCGAGCTCAAGCAGCGTGGCCTTGCCGCTGTCCAGGTTATAGAGCCAGATGCCCGGCTGCTGGTTGGTCGCGCTGCTGGCTGTAGGCCAGCCACTTGCCGTCCGGCGACCAGGTGTAGTCGTGGATCTCGTTGAACTTGTCCTGCGAGACTTTCACGGCCTTGTGGCTCTTCACGTCCAGGTACCAGAGCTGATGCAGGTTGTCCGAGAAGGCGAGCTTCGCGCTATCCGCCGACCACACCGGCTTGTAGAAGTAGCCGGTCTTGAAGTCGCTGATGATCTGCTCGGCACCGCCTTCCGAGGGACGGACCGCGATCTCCGCCTCGCCGGTGATGTCGGTCTCGTAGGCGATCCACTTGCCGTCCGGCGACCAGGAGGGGTTCTCTTCCTTGGCGTTGGAGGTCTGGGTCAGGTCGCGGGTGTTGCCGTTCTCGGCGGGCAACGTGAACAGGTCGCCGCGGGCTGTCAGCAGCACGCGCTTGCCGTTGGGCGACACGTCGAAGTCGGGGTTGCCGGCCGGATCGTTGCTCTGGATGAACTTCGCGGCATCCACATAGCGCGCGTTGGTCTGGCTGCCGTCATCCGGCACGTCCACGCTCAACTTGTGCACTTGCTCCGAGGGCAGGTCCAGCACATAGAGCGAGCCGCCCTGCTGGAACACGATGCCGTTGTCGCCCAGGCTCGGCCAATCCACGTCATAGTCGCTGAAGTGGGTGATCTGGCGGGTCTGCTTGGTATCCAGGTCCAGGGCCCAGATGTTCATGCGATGGGAGTCGTCGCGATCCGAGGCGAAATACACCGTGTGGCCGTACCACATCGGATCGATGTCGCTGCCCTTCCAGTCGGTGAGCTGCGCGTCGGCGCCGGTCTTGAAATCATGGGTCCACACGTTCTGGTGCAGGCCGCCGGTGTAACGCTTCCAGGTGCGGAAGTTACGGAAGATGCGGTTGTAGGCGATGGTGTCGCCGTCCGGGCTCCAGGTGAACATGCCGCCCTTGTCCAGCGGCATCAGTTCCTCGGCTCCGCCGGCCACGGGCACGGTGAAGTAGCGGCCGAACCAGCTGTTCATGGAGCTGCGGCGGGAGAGGAACACCACGCTCTTGGAGTCAGGCGTCCAGTTCACCACCATGTTGTCGGGTCCCCAGCGTTCGGGAGCCGTGTCCGCCACGTCGGAGTGGTAGGTGAGGCGCTTGGCCGGGCCGCCGTCCGCGGGGATCACGTACACGTCGGTGTTGCCCTGGTACTGGCCGGTGAAGGCGATCCACTTACCGTCCGGCGAGTAGCGCGGCATGATGTCGAAGCCCGGGTCCGTGGTGAGGCGCGTGGCCACACCGCCGTCGCGCGACACTTTCCACAGGTTGCCGTGGGCCTCGAAGACCACGCTGTCACCGTGCAAGGTGGGGTAGCGGGTGAGGGCGCTGTTGGCCTGGGCCGAGCCGAGGCACATGAGGCCTAAGGCCGTGGCGATCAGCCAGGCGGCGATACGCGAAGCGGGGAGGCGCCGGATCATGGGGAAGCTCCTTCGGATGGGGTCTTTTAGGGGATGAGCTCGATAGCGTTAAGGACCGTGCCGGGGCCCATTGGTTCAGGGGGGGCTTAAGCCCGGCCGGGCCACAAGAGTACCCCCGTCCGGGCCCGGGCGGACAGGAGTCTGGCCGGCCTCGGCGGGGCTGGGGTATCCTTAGCCGGCTTTTTTGCGAGACCCCCCGGTCAGGCCGGGGTACCACCCTTCCAGGAGTATCAGAATCATGCGTCAAGGATTTCTCGCCGCCGCCTTCATCGCGGCCGGCATGCTCGTGCTTTCCCCGGCCCAGGCCGCCAGCACCTCTGCCCCCAAGCTGGGCGTCGTAGACCTGGAGCAGGTGATCGGCAATTGCCATCGCGGCCAGGAAGCTGACCAGGTCCTCAAGCAGGACTACGCCAAGCTGAAAGCGTCCGTGGACGACAAGAACAGCAAGCGCAAGGCTTTCAAGGACCAGTTGGACAAGACCGACAGCAAGTCCGCCGACTATTCGAAGCTGCTCAAGCAGTACCAGGATTCGGACAACGACTATCAGCAGTACGTGTCTGAGAGCAACCAGATGATCCAGCAGCGCCGTCAGGAGCTGTTGCAGCCCATCCAGCAAGAGCTGGTGCAGGTGATGACCCAGTTCGCCAAGGACAATCACTTCGACATCCTGCTCAACAAGAACATCGGCGGCGCCGTGTACGCTTCCGATTCCTTCGACTCCACCACCCAGCTGACCGAGGCCATGGACAAGGATTGGGCGCAGTTGCAGAAGGCTGCCGCCACTGCCGCTCCGGCCGGGTCCACGCACTGAGCCTCGCTTGAGGTCACTCGCCGCGCCATGATCGACCTGCGCAGCGACACCGTCACTCGCCCCACCGCCGCCATGCGACAGAGCATGGCGGCGGCGGAGGTGGGGGATGACGTGTTCGGTGACGACCCCACGGTCAACCGCCTGCAAGAGCGGTTGGCCGAGATGACCGGCCACGAGGCCGGTCTCTTCTTTTCCAGCGGCACCCAATCGAACCTCGCCGCCCTCATGGCCCACTGCGGCCGCGGCGAGGAGTTCGTCATCGGCGCCCTGGGCCACAGTTTCAAATACGAAGCCGGCGGCGCCGCAGTCCTCGGCAGCCTCTGGCCTCAGCCCCTGGACTACGAAGCCGACGGCAGCTTGGACCTGAAGAAAGTCGCAGCCCTCATCAAGCCGGACGATGCCCATTTCGCCCGCACCCGTCTCCTGGTGCTGGAGAACACCCAGAACGGTCGGGCCCTGCCCGCCACCTATATAAGAGAAGCCGTGGCCTTCACCCGGGAGCGTGGCCTCGCCATCCACCTGGACGGCGCGCGGGTGTTCAACGCCGCCGTGAAGCAGGGCGTGAAGGTGGGGGAGATCGCCCGCCCGTTCGACAGCGTGTCCCTATGTCTCTCCAAGGGCCTCGGCGCCCCCGTGGGCTCCGTGCTGGTGGGCAAGAAAGACTTCATCGCCCGTGCCCATCGCATCCGCAAGATGCTGGGGGGCGGCATGCGACAGGCGGGCATCCTCGCCGCTGCGTGTCTGTACGCTGTCGAGCATCATGTGGAGCGGCTCGCGGAGGATCATGCCAACGCCAAGCGACTCGCCGAGGATCTGGCCGGCATCAAGGGCTTGAGCCTCGATCCCACCAAGGTGCAGACCAACATGCTCTTCGCGTCCATGGCGCCGGAACATGCGGCGCCCCTCGCAGCCCATCTCAAGCAGGCGGGCATCCTCATCCTGCCGAACCCTGCCTTGCGCCTCGTCACCCACCTGGACGTGAAGAGCCAGGATCTGCCGAAGGTGGTGGACGCCTTCCGGAGTTACTTCGCCCATGTTTGAGATCGGTGGCAAGAGATACATCCCCCAGCGCATCTTCTGCGTGGGGCGTAACTATGGCGAGCACGTGAAGGAGATGGGCAACGCCATGCCGGCGGAGACTCAGACTCCCATCATCTTCATGAAGCCCGTCACCAGCCTCGTGCACCTGGGCACACCCCTCAAGCTGCCCCGGGGCGTGGGGGCCGTGCATCACGAGATGGAATTGGTCCTGATCCTGGGCCAAGGCGGCGCGGATATCCCGGCCTCGGCTGCCCTGGGCCGTGTGGCCGGCGCCACCATGGGGCTGGACCTGACGTTACGGGATGAACAGGCGCGGCTGAAACAGGCGGGCGCTCCCTGGGAGTTGGCCAAGGCCTTCGACAACGCCGCCGCCTTAGGCACGTTCACCCCCGCGTCATCTGCCTTAGACGTGCAGGCTCTCGACATGCTTTGCACCGTGAACGGGGCGGTGCGTCAGCAGGGCAACACCCGGGACATGCTGCATCCGGTGGCATCCATCATCGCTTTCCTGAGCAGCCGCTGGCAGCTCCTGCCCGGGGACATCATCTATACCGGCACCCCCTCGGGTGTAGGCCCGCTTAAGCCCGGTGACCGCATCGAGATCAGTTCACCGGCCCTAGGTACTTTCGCCTGGGACTGTGCGTGACCCCGGACGAAGCCCAGCGGCTGGCAGCGGCGGTGCGGGAAGCCTGCTTGAAGGCAGCGCGGGAAGGGTATGCAGAGGCCGCGGCAAGCGGCCTCTGTCACGAAGGAGCCGTGGAGGCCTCGCTGGACGCGATAAAGATGGTGGATCTCAAGGCTTGTGTCGCCGAAGCCGGCGAGGGCAAAAAACCCGGCTGAAAACGCTGCTCCCAGCCCCCGGGGACGCTACAATTTGCGCACGTTTTAACGCTGCAAGATGACCCGGGGAGCTTTCCAGTCGCGATGAACACCAAGCCTGTTGCCGAATTCGTCCGTCACCACTACCGTCACTTCAACTCCGCGGCGTTGATCGACGCTGCCGATGGTTATATCAAGCTGCTGAAATCCGGCGGCAAGATGATGGTGACCCTGGCCGGCGCCATGAGCACTGCCGAGCTTGGGCTGTCGCTCGCCGAGATGATCCGCCGCGACAAGGTGCACATCATCACCTGCACCGGCGCGAACCTGGAAGAGGACATCTTCAACCTGGTGGCCCACGACCACTACGTGCGCGTACCCAAGTATCGCGAGCTCTCACCCGAGGGTGAGCAGAAGCTGCTGGACCGGCATCTCAACCGCGTCACCGACACCTGCATCCCCGAGGGCGAGGCCATCCGCCGCATCGAGAAGGCCATCCTCGACGAGTGGCAGGCGGCCGACAAGAAGGGCGAGCGCTATTTCCCCCACGAGTTCTTCTACCGCCTGATCCGCTCCGGCGTGCTGAAGCAGTACTTCCAGATCGATCCCAAGGATTCCTGGATGGTGGCGGCCTGCGAGAAGGACATCCCCATCATCGTGCCGGGCTGGGAAGACGCGACCCTCGGCAACATCTTCGCTGCCCACTGCATGAAGGGCGACGTCAAGAACGTGCACACCGTGCGCACCGGCATCGAGTACATGATGTTCCTCGCAGACTGGTACCGGAAGAACTCCGGCGGCGCGGGCGTCGGCTTCTTCCAGATCGGCGGCGGCATCGCCGGCGACTTCCCCATCTGCGTGGTGCCCATGCTGGAGCAGGACATGGAGGAGAGCACGCCGCTCTGGTCCTACTTCTGCCAGATCAGCGACAGCACCACGAGCTACGGTTCGTACTCGGGGGCCGTGCCCAACGAGAAGATCACCTGGGGCAAGCTCGCGGCGGACACGCCCAAGTTCATCGTGGAGTCCGACGCCACCATCGTGGCCCCATTGATATTCGCCTGCGTCCTCGACGCCTAAAGACCTGAGGAACGGCGCCGCGAGGCGCCGTTTTCTTTCATATGCGCCCCATCCCCAAGCAAGCTGCCTTGATCCTCATCGACATCCAGCAGGGCTTCGACGACGAGAAGTACTGGGGCCCGCGCAACAACCCGGGGGCTGAGGCCAATGCGGCGAAGCTGCTCACGGCCTGGCGTGAGAGCGGTCGCCCGCTGTTCCATATCCAGCATCTGTCCCGCACCCCGGGTTCGCGTCTGGCACCCGGCCAGCCCGGTTGCGAGCACAAGCCCGAAGTGAAGCCGCTGCCGGGGGAGCCCGTCATCACCAAGCATGTGAACAGTGCCTTCATCGGCACCGATCTCGAGGCCCGTCTGCGCGCTGCTGACATAAGCACTCTCGTCATCGCCGGTCTCACCACCATGCATTGCGTCTCCACCACCGTGCGCATGGCGGGCAACCTGGGCTTCGACGTTTTCGTGGCGGGGGATGCCTGCGCCGCCAACGCCCGCACCGGCTATGATGGAAAGCACTACGACGCCCAGACGGTGCATGAAGTGGCGCTCGCGAACCTGCACGGCGAGTTCGCCGACGTGGGCACCACCGCCGACATCCTGGGGGCCTTGCAGACCTGAACCGAGGTGCGCCTATGTCCAAGTCCACGCTGATCCTTAGCCTGCTGTTCCCGATCTTACTTTCGCCCCTCGCGGCTTCCGCAGACGGCCTGCCCACGGGCCCCTATATAGAAGTGAGCGGTCACGGCGAAGTGCATGTGGCGCCGGACATGCTCAAGGTCTCCATGACCCTCGAGAAGACCGGCATGGATGCCAAGGTCGCCCGCGCCGATGTGGAAGCGCGCGCCGCCAAGGTCTTGGCCTTGGCACGCAAGCTCGGGCTCGCCGATAAAGATATCGATGCACCCGCCGTCACCGTCGAACCCCAATACGAATGGCATAACGGCAGCAACGGTGATGGCAAGCAGGTACTGGTGGGTCAGCATGTGACCCGGAGCATCATGCTGACGCTGCGGGACGTGAGCCGTTACGGCGATCTGGTCGATGGTCTGTTCGCCGCCGGCGTCACCCGCCTGGACGGCGTAGCCCCGGATACCAGTGCGCGGGACAAGTTGCAGCAGCAGGCCTTGGGATTAGCGGTGAATGCCGCTCGTGCCAAAGCCCAGGCGCTTGCATCCGCTGCCGGCGTCGACCTGGGTGCCGTGTACCGGATCTCCGAGGAAGGGGAGAGCCGTGGTCCGCGGCCCATGATGATGGCGGCCATGCCCCGCGCTTCCGCTGACGCCGCGCCCGAATATCTGAACGGCGATATCGAGATAGACGCGGACGTGCAGGTCTATTACCTCATGGGGAAATAGGCCCGTCGAAGCTGGGATTTATCGCGGCCGC
Source organism: uncultured Pseudomonadota bacterium (assembly GCA_963817285.1). Lineage (GTDB taxonomy): Bacteria > Pseudomonadota > Gammaproteobacteria > Natronospirales > REEB76 > DASUBN01. The sequence continues at coordinate 70,387 of CAWFOE010000025.1, forward strand.
AGGATGTCCTAGAATATGGCCCCTCGGCGCTGCGCTTCGGTCATCGGTGCAGTCAGCGTCTTCGAAGACCCTGTTCCATAGCTTCATAATAATTTCGTCTGTACTGGAGGAAGAACCATGAAGAGACTCAGCATCGCCCTCGCAGCCCTGGCCGCCATCGCCATCTGCGGCACCGCCATCGGTGATACGAGCCTGGATGTGAATGTGCTGGCCAAGGGCGAGCACAGCAAGGTCAAATACGGGACCTACCAGGACATCCATACCCAGGCGGACTTCGACAAGTTCCTGGCCACCGCCTTCGAGAAGAGCGATGCCCCGTCTCTCCCCACCATCGACTGGACCAAGGATATGGTGGTCCTGGCCTTCATCGGTTACCAGAAGCACACGGGTTACATAGTGAAGGTCACCAAGGCCACGGAGACCGATGCCGGCATCCAGGTGCATGTGAAGATCGTGATCCCCTGCCAGGAGCGCAGCCGCGAAGAGGACCGCTATCCCTTCACCATCGTGACCATCCCGGCCAGCACCAAGACGGTGAACTTCGATCCGCCGGAGCAGGACAACCTGAAGTGCTGAGATTGGCTTGAAATGAGATACGAGAGGGCCGCAGATGCGGCCCTCTCTTTATGTCGCTTACGTTCTCTTTGGCTCGTGCTAGGCTTAAGCCATGAAGAAGAAAACCCCCGCGAAGGCTGCCCCCAAGAAAGCGGCAGCGAAGAAACCCGCCCCCAAACCGGCGGCCAAGAAAGCTACACCTAAAGCGAGACCGAAGCCCGCTCCCCAGGCGAAGTCAGCAGTGGTGTTGCCGGGTGCGCAGACGGAGCAGCACAAGCCGGGCGTGCATATGCCTTCCAGACCGGCGCCGGCGTATTCGCAGATGATTCAAAGGGGGTGGGCTGGAAAGCCCCCTCCTCACAAGATCAGCAAGTAGCAATTCGGCGAGTAAGCTAAAAACGTCTCTTTTGCCCTAGGGCGTTGTGACGGTCAGGATGACCTAACGTCGCGGGAGGCAGGATGCCGGGAGCGACGGCCGCTCCGGCTCGCCGTCCTCGCGCGCCTAGCCCTAGGCCAAAATCGATCGTTTTTAGCGCTCCAGTTGGGCGAGTAACATATCTGCATGTTGTTATAAGCAGGGAAAGCTCTATGCGCATAATGAACCGCTGGTATTTTCTGCTGATCCTTTTACTCCCTGTGCTCGCTCAAGGATCTTTATTGGGTTTGAAGTGCAGTTGGGAGTTCATGCAAAGCGTCGGCGGATTAACTATAGGAAGTCCCGAGCGCCACGATGATGCCACTTGGTCGTTACCAGTGAACTGTAATGTGTCTGGTCTAAGAGCATTTACAGTCAAACCAGCCGGAGCAAATTCAGGACTCGTATGGGCAGATACTATCGTTGAGGTTGGTAGAAATAAAATCTACATAACGATCGAAAAAGGGGTAGGAACACTTGCGGGCAATTCTGGTGTGTGTGGCCCAGCGGGGTTGGGTTCGATAAAGGCAGGTACTTACTCTGTGTTTTATCTGAGCACGGACCGTTCGAAGCATCTTCTAGGGACAGTGGATATAGGTTCGTAATCCATATCGACCGTAGGGTGCTGTTGGAAAAGTAGGGTCAGGTCTTGAAATATCACTTTTCAGATGAAGTCATAGCATGGGGGCATCAGTGAGTGAGAGCTACAGAGTGAGGCTTGTTGCCCGGAATGAAGGCATCGAATATCGCGATGAGAAAGATGTCTATCGATTTAATGTGATGTTGAAAGATAAGACATGGAAAGTTGTTTTGCCTTGTTCGAAGGGGGACTACTATCAGGAACATGAGTTGACTGATGAGGAGAGAGACGTAGCTCTTCCTCGGATCAAGAGATTTCTTGAAAGCAAAAGATATTTCGGTATTTTTGGGCCTAGCTACCCAGTGATTTTTGAACGAGAGGAGCCTCTCTCCCCAGAGATGCAGAAGATCAGATCGCGTGTTGCTGAATATTGGCAATGGCGAGCCAAGTCTGACGGTCGTTAAACCACTATCAGGAATACGGGATTTAAGTCCGGTCTGGGACTAAGTCCGAAACCAGCTAGTTTTTGACCCCATGGGGCGTATAGTCGCCCCATGGAAACTGCCGCCATGTACCTGGATTTCGATGCCTGCGAGCGGGTGCGCATGGCCCGGGATGCGCGCTTCGATGGTCGCTTCTTCATCGGCATTACTTCGACGCGCATCTACTGCCGGCCCATCTGCCCGGCGCCCCACGCGAAACCCAAGAACGTGAAGTATTTCCCCACCGCCGCCGCAGCGGCCGAAGCGGGCTTCCGGCCCTGCCTGCGTTGCCGTCCGGAAGCGGCGCCGGGCACGCCGGCCTGGCTCGGCACCTCCGTGACAGTGCGGCGCGGGCTCAACCTCATCAATCAGGGCGCCCTGGATACCGAGAGCGTGGAAGAGTTGGCCACGAGGCTCGGCATCGGCCCGCGTCATCTCCATCGTCTCTTCATCCAGCACTTGGGCGCTTCGCCCTTGGCGGTGGCCCAGACGCGGCGGCTGCATTTCGCCAAGCGGCTGATAGATGACACGCGGCTGCCCATGACGGACATCGCGCTCGCCAGCGGTTTCGGCAGCCTGCGCCGTTTCAACGATGCCTTCCACCAGACCTACGGCAGGGCGCCCCGGGATATGCGTCGCGATCAGCGCAAGGCGGCGCCACAGAGCGACGCCTTGAGTCTCAAGCTCGCCTACCGCCCGCCTTACGATTGGAACGCCATCCGGGAATTTCTGGCGACGCGGGCCTTGCCCGGCGTGGAGCGGGTGACAGCAGACAGCTACGCCCGCACTGTGGAAGTGAACGGCGCCACGGGCTGGTTCGAAGTGCGACCGGTGCCGGGGGCGGATGCCCTGGAACTCTCGGTGCATGGCTTAGGGCCGGAAGCGTTGTTCACTGTGGTACGCAAAGTGCGCCACATGTTCGATCTCGGGGCAGACCCGGCGGATGTGCGCGCGACCCTGAAGGACGACAAGTTATTGGCGCCGCTCCTGCGTCGTCGTCCGGGCCTGCGTGTGCCGGGCGCCTGGTGCGCTTTCGAACTCTCGGTGCGTGCGGTGCTGGGCCAGCAGGTAAGCGTGGCAGCGGCCCGTACCTTCGCCAACCGCATCGTGGCGGCCCATGGTCGGCCGCTGAAAGAGCCAGCAGAAGGACTGACTCATTTGTTCCCCGAACCCAAAGTCATGGCGAAAGCGGACTTGAGCGGCGTGGGTCTCACCGGTGCACGGATGCGCACCCTCAATGCACTGGCGCAAGCGGTGGCCGGGGGGCTAGTGAGTTTCGACACGGCCTCAGCGGAAGAGACCCGCGAAGGCCTACAGAGCATCCCCGGCATCGGGGCCTGGACTGCGGAGTACGCGGCCATGCGCGGCCTCGCGGATCCGGATGCCTTCCCAGCCGAAGACCTGGTGCTGCGGCGTATGGCGGGTAACGGCCATCCCCTCACCACCAAGGAACTCAAGCATCGCGCCGAGGCTTGGCGGCCCTGGCGTGCTTATGCGGTCTTGCACCTCTGGCGCGCCGCATCGGATGTCCGATGAGGTTCCCGGCCACCAGCGTCCCCATGCAGTACCACGTGATGGCGAGCCCCATCGGCGATCTGCTCCTAGGCGGCGACAAGGAGTCGCTGCATCTGGTGCATTTCCAGGGCGGACGCCATCCCTTCACGCCGCCCAATGAGTGGGTGCCGGACGCCAGACCGTTCCGGGAAGCGGTGCGCCAGTTGAACGCCTACTTCGCCGGCAAGCTGGAAGAGTTCGATCTGCCTCTTTCACCTCGAGGCACCGATTTTCAGATGAAGGTGTGGCGCACGCTGCGCACCATCCCCTATGGCGAGACCTGGTCTTATGGAAAGTTGGCGCGGCGCATCCAGCGGCCGGACGCCCCGCGCGCCGTGGGTGCAGCCAATGGCCAGAACCCTATCCCCGTGATCATCCCCTGCCACCGGGTGATCGGGGCGGATGGCTCCCTCACGGGTTTCGGCGGCGGTCTGCCCATCAAACAGAAGCTCCTGGCCCTGGAAGGGGCTTTGCCTGAGGCGGCTCAAGCCAAGCTCTTCTGAAGGGCTCTTCGCAACCTTTCGCCGGTCCCGCGCATCTATCTCCATGAAGGCACAGGGTCTGCCTCAAGGAGCGTATATGCGTAGCAGAGTCAGCGACGGGATCTTGATAGTGACCATGGGCTTGATAGCGCTCACGGCCCTGGTCAGTGCCATGCCGAAGCCCCATAGCCCACGGATCACCGTGCATGTGCGGCTTGCCCAGACCACGCTCCACTCAAGGCTGGCGACCGGTGGATCCGGGACCGTCTTCGCCGAGGACGAGCCCCAGGCTTAACGCGCGCTCCCGTCCTCTCTATATAGACCGCGCATCAACTCCAGCATCTCCATGATGCCGGAGTCCTTGCTCTTGGCGAGTTCCCGCAATACCCCCACCCGATCCTCCGGCAGCCGGTTCTGGCTCAGCTTGAACTTGCCTTCGAGCTTCTCTATCTCCAATTCGAAACCCATGATGTGGCCCGTGAGCCGCTCGGCATAGGGCTCTGCCTCGCGGATGCTCCAGGGCTGTTCGATATAGGCCTCGTGTTCATCCGTGAGGGTGCCGATGAGCTTGAGCAGGGCCGTCGGGTCTGAGAGCGGCTTCGGTACGCCGTGGGCGTGGATCGCCACGTAGTTCCAGGTGGGCACGTTCTTGGCGGGGTCCAGGTACCAGCGCGGCGACACGTAGGCATCCGGTCCCTTGAATACCACCGTGGAAGCGGCGCCCGCCTGCAAGGCGGCGCAATGGGGGTTCAAGCGCGCCAGATGCGCTTCCAGGGTGCCGTGAGGGCCGCGCGTCGCGTCCAGATGGAAGGGTAAGTGTGTCAAATTGAGTTCGCCCTGGAAGAGCGTGATGAGCAAACCGAAGGGATGGCGGCGTATGGCCGCATGCATGGCCTTGATGTCGTCGCTATGGAAATGGCTGGGTGTGTACATGGAGACTCCGCTGGCGCGCATTACATAATCGGTGATTTGACCGATGCCGCGAGCGTGTATTATCCCATGCTGCTCAACGTGGTGGATGACCTTTGAAAGGCGTGTTCCTCGATCTCGATACCGTGGGTTACCAGGGCGACGTGAAACTGCGCGCCCTGGAGAAAGTGCTGTCCGTGTTGCGGGTCTTCGGCGTCACCCCGGCCGACAAGGTGGTGGAGAACGTCGCCGACGCCGAAGTGGTGATCCTGAACAAGGTGAAACTCACGGCGGATGCCATCAAGAGCTTCCGTTCGGTGCGCCTCATCTGCGTGGCCGCCACCGGCGTGAACAACGTGGACCTGGCGGCGGCCTGGGAGAAGGGCATCGGCGTGTGCAACGTGCCCGCTTACTCCACCATGTCCATGGTGCAACATGTGTTCGCGCTGCTTGCTCTCGCTCACCCAGCATTTGAATGAGTATGAGACCCTCATGCGGGAAGGCGCCTGGAAGCGCGCCCCCCAGTTCACGCTGCTGGATTACCCCATCCGCGAGCTGGCGGGCAAGCGCTTCGGCATCATCGGTTACGGCAACACCGGCAAGGGCGTCGCGCGGGTGGCGGAAGCCCTCGGCATGACCGTGCTGGTGGCGGCCCGCAACAAGGAAGACAAGCGTCCCGGCCGCTTCCCGCTGGAAGAGCTGCTGCCCCAGGTGGACGTGCTCAGCATCCACGTGCCGCTCTTGCCCGAGACCCGCGACCTCATCGGCCCCAAGGAACTGACGCTGCTCAAACCCGAGGCGGTGCTCATCAACTGCGCCCGGGGCGGCATCGTGGATGAGCGGGCGCTGGCCACCATGCTGCGGGCCGGCCGGCTCGCCGGCGCGGCGGTGGACGTGCTCTCGGAGGAGCCGCCGGTGCACGGGAATCCATTGCTGGATCCCGGCATCCCCAATCTCATCGTCACGCCCCATATCGCCTGGGCCTCACGGGAAGCTCGGCAGCGGGTGGTACAGGAGATGGCTCTTAATATCGCTGCATTCCAGAACGGCGAACTCCGGAATAGAGTCGCCTAGACGCGCACAGCATGGGTTAGACTCAAGGCCCTCCGTCGCCATGAGGTCCGGACATGCAGCAGATGGCGCCCATCCTGTTCCCCTGCATCGCCCTCGTGGCGCTCACGGCCCTCGTCTGGCTGCGTATGTTCCACCAGCGTATCGGCGAGATGGTCACCCGGCGCATCTCCGCCCAATCCTTGAGCGATTCCACCAAGGCTCGGGAGCGGCTGCAGTCCATCACCGCGGCGGATAACTTCCGCAACCTCTTCGAGACGCCGGTGTTGTTCTATCTGCTGTGCATCTGTCTCGCTATGACCGGCCTCGTGGCAGCCCCTGTTCCTGGTCGGCGCCTGGGCCTATGTGGCGTTACGCGTGCTGCACAGTTTCATCCACGTCAGCTACAACCGGGTCATGCATCGCTTCACCATCTATGCCTTGAGCTGCGTGCTGCTGTTAAGCTGTGGGCCGTCTTCGCCTTCAAGCTCATGAGTGGCGCCTGAGTAGACGCATGTACGAATCGCGTCACAGACCGCCGCTGCCCGTGCACAAGTTCCTGCTGCGCGTCCTGTTGCATGCGGCAGTGGCCCAGGTGCTGGTGCTCGTCTCCCTCATCATCGGCATGTGGGGTTATGAGTACTACGAGCACATGGCCTGGCGCGATGCCTTCGTGAACAGCGCCATGCTCCTGGGTGGCATGGGCCCCATGAAGACCGATGGCTTGAGCGACGGCGGCAAAGTGTTCGCGGGCATCTACGCGCTCTATGCCGGTCTCGTGCTCATCCTGGTACTCGGCATCATCTTGACGCCGGTGATCCATCGCGCCCTGCATGTGTTCCACTGGGAGGACCAGCAAGGCGATTGAATCTGTCTAGTTAGCCCGATCGAGATCAAACCACGAGAGGAGAAGACCATGACCCCGGAATTCCAGGCTCTCGGCTTGAGCGTCATATTGGGTTTGGCGCAGTTGGTGTTGGCGGTGTGTTTCGCCATCCGCGATCGTGGCATGTCCTGGGCCTTCAGCCCGCGGGATGTCAGCATTGAACCCCTGAAAGGTCTCGCTGGTCGCGTGGACCGGGCCTTCTACAATTTCATGGAGACATTTTGCCTTTTTGCAACACTCGTGCTGGTAGCCAACGCCATGGGCGTGCACAACTCCCTCACGGTGTGGGGCGCGGGTCTGTATTTCTGGGCACGGGTCGCGTATCTGCCCATCTACATGGCCGGCATCCACGTGCTGCGCACCCTCACCTGGGGCATCTCCGTCGTGGGTATGGTGTTGTTCCTGGTGGCGCTGTTCTAGGCACGACACGACACATCGGGGCGGAGCGCGGGCATCTTCCCGGCCTTGTACTATACTGCTAGTAGATCCTGAACCAGATCGTCGGGAGACCGTCATGAAGAAGCTGATGCTTGCGCTCTTGCCCTTGGTGCTCGCTGCCTGTGCCTCGGGCGCGGGCCGCGATTTCGCTTCCAACCCAAGTCAGTACGGCCTGTATGTGGCCCAGGTGAACGTGTTCATGGAAACACGCGTCGCGGTGAAGAACTCGGACACGGGTGAAGTGGTGGAGATCAAGGTGCGGCATTACGGCGGTGCCGAGGACGGCTACATCGTGGCTTCCCTCCCGGCGGGTCGTTATACCCTCGAGAGCTATACGCCGGACGGCACCACGGATATCTCCTTGGAGACGGCCAACGGCTACTTCAACGTGCAGGACGACTGCTTCAACTACGGCGGGCAATACCAGTTCGGTGTGGATGCGAGCGGCGGTCCCACGTACTCCAATAGCACCACCCTCAAGGACATAGAGAGCCTGCCTAAGGATATCCGCAGCTATGCCCAAGGCCGCGACATCTGCGCCGCCGGCATGGGCAAGGCGAACGACCGTTTGGCCGCCGCCGACGTGCAGGGGCAGCTCTCGCTCTGAGTCTTGCCCTTAGGGCAGCACGATATTGCGGAAGATCTTCCAGTGGCCGTCCGGCTGCTTCGCCCAGATGGTGAAGTAGCCGCCGGCCACAGTCTTGCCTGCGCCGGTCACCATGCTCGCCTGGCCCCATTCGTAGATGTAGCCGTGGTCTTCCACCCGCTTGGTGGTCTCAGCCTTCGCGCTCTGTAGCGGGCCGCTCTTGGCCATGGCTGCCCGCATCATGTCGGTGATGGCCGCGAGGCCTGAGAAACATTTCCCGGTCTGGGAGCAGAACACCGCGTCCTCGGCATAGGGCGCCACCTCGGCAGCCACGTCACCCTTCTGCATGGCGATGCCCCAGTCCGCATTGATCTTGTCGATCTCGGCGGCGGCTTGTGCCGGCACGTCCGCCTGGGCAGCGGAGCAGAAGGCGAGAGCAGAGATCAGGAGCAGGCTGCGCATGTTTTCACCACTGGATTCGAGGCTACAGTTTAGAGCCAAGCGGCGGTCATTGGTTCCTCCCATCGGTTAGGCTTGTGCCCTTAGGATGGATTGGATCTCCCATGCTCCTGAAACCTCTGCCCAAGCTCATCCTGCTGACAGCCTTCGTCATGACCGCCTTCGCCGCGAATTCGGTCATCTGCCGTCTCGCCCTGCGCAGCGGTCACATGGATCCCGCCGGGTTCACCGCCTTGAGGTTGATATCAGGGGCCTTGGCCCTCTGGCTCATGGTCTCCCTCAAGGGCAAGTCGCGCATCGGAGGCAACTGGGGTTCGGCTCTCGCGCTCGTGACCTATGCTTTCACCTTCTCCTTCGCGTATGTGAGCCTCACGGCAGGCACGGGTGCCTTGATCGCCTTCGGCGCCGTGCAGCTCAGCATGCTCATCGGTGGTTTCCTGGCAGGTGAGCGGCTCAAACCCGTGCAGATCGCGGGCCTGCTCCTGGCCGTAGGTGGCCTCGTGTATCTGGTGCTGCCGGGCGTCGCCGCTCCGCCGCCCGTGGGTGCCGTCTTGATGCTCGCTGCTGGCACTGCCTGGGGCGTCTATTCCCTGCGGGGGTCCGCAGCACTGCCGCGGACGGGCGGGCCGGGAAGCTCGCCCTGGATTTTCCGCGTAGCAGGACGCGAAGCGGAAAGCGGCGTGAGCGCCCCAGCGCTCGCCACCACGGGCAACTTCTTGCGGGCGCTGCCCATGGTGGTCCTGGTGAGTCTGCCGTTCCTGCGCAGCATGCATGCGGATGCGGCAGGTGTGGCCTATGCGCTGCTCTCCGGCGTGGTCACCACCGGCATGGGTTACGTGATCTGGTACACCGTCATGCCTGCGTACACCGCGTCCCAGGCGGCAGTGCTGCAGCTCAGCGCCCCGGTGATCGCAGCCTTAGGCGGCGTGCTGCTCCTGGGCGAGCCCCTTACGCTTAGGCTCCTCATCGCCTCCATGACCATCCTGGGCGGCATCGCTTGTGTCGTGGTCCGTCGGCGGTGACAGCATGCTGTATCGCATCCTTGCCGATCTCGTGGTCCTGCTGCATTTCGCCTTCGTGGCATTCGTGGTCTTGGGCGGGCTCCTGGCGCTGCGCTGGCCCAAGGTCGCCTGGTTGCACCTCCCTGCTGTCGCTTGGGGTGCCTTCGTGGAAGTCTATCTGCACTATTGTCCCCTCACGCCCCTGGAGAACCGACTGCGGGAGCAGGGTGGGCTTGAGACCTACGGCACGGGCTTCATAGACCACTACATCATACCGGTGATCTACCCGCCGGGCCTCACGCCCAGCATGCAGCTTTTCCTTGGCATACTGTTGATGACGAGCTATATCGTGATCTACATATCGGCATGGCGCAGATACAAGAAGCGGGAGCGACTCGGATGAAATGGCAGAAAGTCCGATTCTGGCTCGCGATACTCGGGCTCCTCATCCTGAGCGTCTTGGGGTTCTGGGGGCTCATGAACGAATGGCACTGGGCCGACAATCTCGGCCGGCGGTTCTCTACCGCCATGCAGACTGCGTATTCGCTGCTGGGTCTGGTCACCGCCCTGGTCCTGCTCATGAAGCAGCGCTGGAGCCGCGGGGTCCTGTATGCCTGGGCGGCCACCATGATCTTCACGGGCCTCACGGCGCCGGTGGCCTGGGGTGAAGGAAGCTGGAGTGCGGGGCTATCCGCCGCCGCCATCATCGCGCTGCTCGCAGGAGCCGTGATATGGCTTGCGCCCTTGCCGCCGCCAAGCGCCGCGTTCAAGCGCTGGCGCTGGGTCATGGCGATCGTATTCGGCATGACGGTCCTGGTGGTGCTGTCAGTGACTGTGCACAAGGTCGCGCCCCTGGTGGTGGGGGCTGAGCGCATGGAGCGGTTCTGCGAGGGCATGCAGGGCGATGTGGACCAGGACAAGGTGCGGGCCATCGCGGGGCAGGAGGGCTACGTCGTGCAGTCAGATAGCGATGCCAAGGGACCTTATCTGCGCATCCAGGACGATGCCTCCGGTGGGCACTACTTCTGCGAAGCCCGTTTCAAGAAAGACGGCATGCTGGATACCATGAATTTCACCGCGAAAGCCAGCGACGGCAAATGACCTATCCCTTGAAGCCATCCCAAAAGCTGCTGCGCTCGGCATAACTTTGTTCGTGGCAGGATGCCTACATGCCGCGGAGCACAGGGGTGTGCGAGAGCGGCGAGCGGGAGGCTCGCCCACTCGCTTCGCGAGTGGCCCAGGGCGGACTATAGTCCGCCCGTTCGCCGCATGCGGCGAACCCTCACGTGCACAAGAGCACGCTCCGGGGGCTCGCCTCCCGCGCCGCGTTCTGCCTTCGCTCGCGACGCTTTTGAAATGGCTTAAACTCTAACCACGCATATATTCAAAGCACTGCTTCGTCCAATCGATCTTCTGATCCGCCGCTGAGGGACCCAGTTCCTGCAAGAGCTTGAGCTGCGGGTAATAGACGCTCTTGGTGAGGCGGGTCTGGTATTCCTTCAGGTACTTGTCCTTGTCCGCCGAATTCCCGCTCCAGCTGGCATCCAGGAAGCGCAGCGCCTGCTCCTCGTGGCCGGTGTATATCAGGTCTGTGGCGTAGTACCACATGCCCATGGGTTGGCTGTGCTTCCAATCGCGGCTCTTCTTGAAGAGGGCAGCGCACTTATCCGTCTCGCCTTTGCCTGGCGCGTTGGCTTTCATTAGGCCCTGATCCAGTCGGAACCGCCCTTCCTGGAAGCTCAAGAGCACCCGCCCGGCGGGCGAACCGGCGAAGCCTGAGGGGAAATAGGCGAAGGCGCTGTAGTCGGCGGTGTTGAGCACCAGGCTCTTCACGCCGGTGCGCTTCACGAAGGCGGATTCATCTGCGTCAAAGAGAGGGATGCTTTGGACCTTCTTGAAGGTATCTCCCAGCTGGAAGACGTGGAAGGTGTAACAGCAGTGAGCGCCGCCGGACCATTCCGAGATCAGCAAGGCCGGTTGTCCTGTGCCCGTGATGTCAGTGCCGGGCGGCACGCGTACGCTGTCTGGCGATTGATCCTGCTCCAGGGGGTAGCCCAAGGCGAAGCTGTAGCCCGTCTGCATGTACACCCGCTTGCCGGATTTCAGTATCTCGAGCCCCGCTATATGGGTATCGGGTTCCGCTTCGCAGGACTTGTCGGCATAGAAGTGGATGCTGTAGTCCTGGAAGTTCGTGCTGGTGGTCTGCAGCTCCGGGTGAGCGAAGAGCGCATCGCCGGTGACGCAAGCGGAGAAGGCTACGGGCGAAGCGCCGAGACCGATTACTAGAGCCAGAAAGGCCATCAATCTCAGAAGCAGACGGCTTTCTTCATGGGCGTTCACTGCAATCCTCGAAAATTAGAGATTTTGGCCATCCGGCAAGGCAAAAATGGCCGAGCACCCGGAACGTACTCTTAGTGTACGTGAGGACTGCGAGGACATTTTTAACGCCGCCGGGGGGCAAAAGATCAATTTTCGCGCAGGGTCTCCACCGGTGGAGCCTTGAGCACCGTGCGGGTGGCCATGAGGCCGCTTAAGGAGACGATCAGCGTACCCGAGACGAGACCCAGCACCCATACCCGCCAATCCAGTTCGTAGGGCAGCGTGAATACCCGGCTCGCCAATATCCAGGCCACCAGCGTCGCTGCCAATGCTCCCAGGAGACCTGCCGTGAACCCCAGGGCCGCGTATTCCGCCAAGGCGGCGCTACGCACCCGTGCGCGGGATGCTCCCAGCGCGCGTAGCACTGCCGCTTCGAAGCGCCGTTCATCCCGGGTCGCTTGCACGGCGGCTAGCAACACCACGATGCCGGCGCCCAGGGTGAAGAGGAACACGTACTCCACCGCCAGGTTCGCCTCGTCCATCAGATGCCGCACTTGCTGCATCAGGGCGTCCACGTCGAAGAGCGTGAGGGAAGGCAACTCGCGGATCAGGTCGCTCAGCATCCCCGCCTTCTGCGGCGGTAGATAGACGCTGGTGATCCAGCTGGCACTGAACTTCTCCAGAGCGCCGGGGGAGAGGTCGATGAAGAAGTTGGGCTGGAAGGAATCCCAGCGCACTTTGCGGATGCTGCTCACGGTCACGTCGAGCGTCTCGCCCGCGATGTCGAAGCGCAGGCTATCGCCGGTCTTGACGCCTAAGTTCGTGGCGAAGCCCTCTTCCAGTGAAGCCAGCGGCTTCTTCGCTTCGTCCGCATCCCACCAATGGCCGTCGATGACCGTATCACCCGCCGGCAGGTCCGTGGACCAGCTCAAGTTCTGCTCCCGATCCGCCATCTCCCGGGACTCACCTTGGGCGAGATGCATGTCCGCCGTGGGTTTGCCGTTGATGGCTTTCAGTCGCGCGCGGGTGATGGGGTAGAGCCGGGGTGCAGCCATGCCGTGGTCGGTGAAGAACTTCGTCACCGTGTCCCGTTCTGCCGGCTGGATGTTGATGATGAACTCGTTGGGCGCATCGTCAGGCAGGGTGGTGCGCCAGCTCTGCAGCAAGTCCGTGCGCACGAGTGCCAACAGCAACAGCACCATGAGACCGATGCCGAAGGCCACCATCTGGATGATCGTGTCCCGCTTATGGCGGTTCAGGTTCGCGAGACCGTAGCGCCAGCCGGCGCCGGTCTGGCGACGCAGACGTTTGAGGATGGCCAGCATGGCTAAGGCCCCGACACCCAAGAGCAGCACCGTGAGGGCGAGGCCGCCCAATACATAGAGTGAGAGGGTGAGGCTCTTCACCTGCCAGAGCGTGAGGCCGAAGACCGCGGCCACCGCCAAGCCATAGATGATGAACCCCCGGGCCGGCGGTGGCGCGAGATCACGGCGCAGCACCCGGGCGGGCGGCGTATCGCCGAGGCGCATCAGCGGCGGTAAGGCGAAGCCGATCAGCAGCACGAGACCGATGGCGAGAGCCGAGATGGCCGGCGTCAGGGGCGGCGCGGGCAGGGAGGAAGGCAGCAGATCCTTCAACACCGCCACGAGACCGAATTGGGCGCCATAGCCCGCGATCACGCCGGCGATACCTGCTGTGAGTCCGAGCCAGAGGAGTTCCAGGAGCAGGATGGTCTGCACCCGGCGGCGGGTGAGGCCTAAGCATTTCAGCACGGCGGCCGCATCGGTGTAGCGGACTGCATAGCGCCGCGCCGAGAGCACCACCGCCACTGCCGAGATGAGTACGCTCACGAGGGCGGCCAGCGCCAGGAAGCGCTGGGAGCGGTCGATGGCGTTCACCAGTTCCGGCCGCCCATCCCGTGCGTCTTCGATACGCACGCCCGTGGGTTGGTTGGCGCGCCAGCCGTCTTCCAGAGCCGTGATGGTCTCCGGTGCGCCGGCCACCAATAGTTTGTAATCCACCCGGGAGTTCGCGTTCACGAGACCGCTGGCCGGGATGTCCTTCTGGTTCAGCACCACCTTGGGCGCGAGGGCCGAGAAACCGAAACCGCCGTCCGGCAGATAGGCGATGGCGGCCGTGATGCGCACATGCAGCTCACCGATCTGCACCGTGTCTCCCACCTTCAGATGCAGCGCGCTCAGCGCCCGGGGCTCTATCCAGGCCGAACCCGCTTCCGGGATCCCCACCGCATCGTGGGCTGGACCGAAGGCCACCTCCGAGAGTCGCACGTGGCCGCGCAGGGGATAGCCCTCGGTCACCGCGTGCACGCTCACGAGCTGGGTGTTGTCGCCCGTGAGCAGCACCGTGGGGAAATCCATGACCTCGGCCGTCGCCGCACCGGCTGCTGTCGCGGTCTTGCGTAGTCCCGTGGGCAGCGGTTCGCCGGATCGCAGGGAGAGGTCCGCCGCCAGGCTCTCACCCGCTTGTTCCACCACCGCGGTCTGCACCCGGGCGGTGAAGAAACCCACGGCGGAGACGGCGGCGAGAGCCAGCGCGAGGGCCGTCGCCATGATGGTGTATTCGCCGCTCTTCCACCCGCGGCGGAACTGGCGGACCGATAAGCGGAAGAGGGTCATTTGGCCGCTTCCAGCCGGCCGCCATGCAAGTGCAGGGTGCGGTCGCAGCGGGCTGCGAGATCCGTATCGTGGGTCACCAGCACCAGTGTGGTATGGCGCTCGGCGTTGAGCTTGAACAAGAGATCGATGATCACCCCGCCGGTGCCTGCGTCCAGGTTGCCCGTGGGTTCGTCGGCGAAGAGCAGCACCGGGCGGGTGGCGTAAGCCCGGGCGATGGCCACCCGCTGTTGTTCACCGCCGGAGAGTTTCTGCGGATAGTAGTTGGCGCGCTTAGCCAAGCCGACCGACTCCAGTACCTCGCGGGCGGTGCGTTCCGCGTCCGTGCTCTCGCCGAGTTCCAGTGGCAGCATCACGTTCTCCAGAGCCGTGAGGCCGGGGAGCAGATGGAAAGACTGGAACACGAAGCCGATCTCCCGGGCCCGGCGTTCTGCCCGCGCGTCTTCGTCGAGAGCGCTGAACTCGAGACCATCCAGCCAGACGGAACCGTGGCTTGGTACATCTAATCCAGCCAGGAGACCGAGCAGCGTGGATTTGCCGGAACCGGAAGGGCCGACGATGGCAGCGGACTCGCCGGGGTATATGTCCAGGGACACGTTGTCCAGGATGGTCAACAGGCCGTCGGGGCTGTTAACCTCTTTTCCGAGATGCTGGGCGCTGAGCAGCGCCTTGCCAGAGGGGTTCTTGGACATGCAGAGACGTTTCCTTCTTCTATGTATGTTGCTGGCCTGCGGCCTCACGGCACTGCCTGCCGCCGCCTCGCCCGTGATCCTCGCCTGGGGCGACAGCCTCTGTGCCGCCTATGGCCTCCAGGAATCCGAGGGCTGGGTCGCTCTCATGGATGCCCGGCTCAAGGCCCAGGGCTATGACTATACCGTGGTGAACGGCTGCGTCAGCGGCGAGACCACCGCCGGCGGCCTCGCGCGCATGCCCGCCGCCATCGCCCAGCACAAGCCCGCCATCGTCATCCTGGAACTGGGCAGCAACGACGCCCTGCGCGGCACCCCGACCAAGGTCATCAGAGATAACCTGGGGCAGATGATCCGGCTTTCCAAGCAGGCAGGAGCGAAGATTTTGCTCTTGGGGATGCTGATGCCGCCCAACTACGGTGCCGAATACACCCGTGAGTTCGAGAGCGCCTTCCTGGACATCTCCCGGCAGTACGGCACCGCCTATCTGCATTTCCTGCTGAAGGGCGTGGCGGACCACCCTGACCTCATGCAGGGGGATGACATGCACCCCACGGCGGTGGGTGAACCTATCGTGTTGGATAACGTGTGGCCTGCTCTCAAACCCTTGCTGAAGAAGTCCACGCCATAGAGACGACCCGCGCCAAGTATCTGGCCCTCGGTATCTATGCCCTAGGCTTCGTCTTCTGTTTCACGCCCTGGTCCTCGCCCGGCATCGCGCTCGCGCTCGGCCTCGCGTTCGCCCTCACTCTCGACAATCCCTACCGCGAAGCGAGTGGTCGCTACGTGCGTTACCTGCTGCAGGTGAGCGTGGTGCTCTTGGGCTTCGGCATGGATCTGGCCTCGGTGTTCCGGGTGGGCATGCATGGCCTCCTCTTCGCGGCAGTCACCATCTTCGCCACGTTCACCTTAGGGTATTGGCTCGCCAAGCTGCTCGACATCAACCGGCGCACCTCGCTGCTCATCTCGGCGGGCACCGCCATCTGCGGCGGCTCGGCCATCGCTGCCGTGGGCACGGCGGTGGATGCGGACCGCAGCGAGATGTCCGTCGCCATGGGCACGGTGTTCCTGCTGAATGCCGTGGCGCTTGTATCTCTTCCCGGTGCTGGGGCATCTCTTCGGCCTCTCCCAGGACCAGTTCGGCACCTGGGCAGGCGTCGCCATCCACGACGTCTCGTCGGTGGTGGGCGCGGGCACGGCTTACGGCGAGGAGGCCCTGCGCACCGCGACGGTGGTGAAGCTCTCGCGGGTGCTGTGGATAGTGCCGGTGACCCTCGTGGCTGCATTCATCTTCCACGGCGGCAGGACGCAGAAGGCCGGCAAGCGTCTGCCGTTGCCCTGGTTCATCGTCGGCTTCCTGTTGGCTTCGCTGCTCTCGGGTCTCATCCCGGTCCTCAAGCAATGGGCGCCGCTCCTGGCCTATCTCGCCAAGTCCGGCTTCGCGGCCACGCTCTTCTGTATAGGCGCCAGCCTCTCGGTGGCCGCCATACGCGCCGTGGGTTACAAGCCGCTCCTGCAGGGCGTGATGCTTTGGCTGTTCATGGGTTCCGTGGCTCTCCTGGCAGTGCTCGGCATCGGCCGATGAGTAGGCATGAAAAAGCCGTCACCGCGCGACGGTGACGGCGGTTCGGTTGCAGCCGATTCAGAATACGTAGTTGAAGAACACGCCCAGGTTGTTGCCGTTAAGGTGCAGCCGCTGGAGCAGTCACTGGACACCTTGTAGCGGATGCTGGTGTAGCGCACACCGAACAGCCAGTACTGGTATTGCAGTATCGCGCCGGTGGCCGCATCGAAGTTCGCGTTGGGACCTAGGCCATCCAGGTCCAGGCGCGGGGAGAGGTGCTCCGTCACGCCGAAGCCGATGTGGTTCTCGCCGATGCTATAGAGCGCCAGTAGGTCCACCGGGTTGTCCCGGAAGCGGATGTCGCCCGTGTTGCCGGAGGTCTTGGTGGTATCGAGGCCGTAAGTGAGCTTCCAGCCAAAGTCGCTGTCGGCGAAGTTATGCTGCAAGCCGATGTCACCGAAGATGCCGTCGCCGGCGTCCACGCTCTTGGTCTCACCGTTATTGATGAGGGTGGTGTTCACCAGGTTGTCGCCGCCCTGATGGCCGCCCAAGTCGATCACGACGTGGGTGGTATCGGGGGTGAAGCCGTCGTCGTCCGCGCGTGCGCGAGGGGCAGCGCGGCGAGATCCAGCGCTGCCCGTGAGGGCGAGGATGTTGGTCTTGTTCATGTCTTGACTCCTTCTGACGCTTTCTCAGTACACGTCAGTGACTATGGAGCGACATGCGCACGGGCGAACCGGCCTCCGACTTTACTTCCGATTCTGTTGCGTGTCAGGTCCGCAGACCGACATTCTCAGCGTAGAGCGCAAAAGGGCTCACACGCACGTGTCGCGTGAGCGATACGACGAGATATTTGCATGTGACAGTTCGCGGATGCGATCGCAGGCGATTCATAACACGAAATCGAAGAAGACGCCGAGGCTGCTGCCGTTCACGCTGTTCGAGCCCGTGATGCTGCAGCTCCCTGTGCAGGGGCTGGAGAGCTTGTAGTCGATGCCGGTGTAGCGCACGCCGAAGAACCGGTACTGGTACTGCAGGACGAACCCGGTGGCGTTGCTGAAATTCACGTTGGGGCGTTGCCCCGCATGTCCAGCCGCGGCCCGAAGTGCTCGGTCAGGCCGAAGCCGATGTGGTGGTTGCCGCGGTTGTACACCGCGAGGATGTCCAGCGGGTTGCGGATGAACACGCTGTCCGAATCGCTGGCGCCGAGCAGCCCTAAGTCCACGCCGGCCGTGATCTTGCCGCTCCAGTCGGTGTCGGCGAAGTTATGCTGCACGCCGATATCGAAGAACACGCCGTCCCCGGCGTACAGCGTGTCGGTGCCGCCGATGTCGTGGGTCTTGGTGGCAGCTTGTCACCGCCGGCGGTGAAGCCGAAGTCGATCGCCAGCGGCGTGGTGCCGGGCACGTAGCCATCGTCGGCTGAAGCCATACCGGGCCCGAGGAGGCAGAGGGCTCCCGTCATCGCCGCCAGGATCGTTTTTGACGTCTGCATGTCGTTCAGAACGCGTAGTTGAAGAACACGCCCAGGCTGCTGCCGTCCACGCTGCAATCGCCGATGCAGCCGCCGGAGACCTTATAGCGGATGTTGGTGTAGCGCACGCCGAAGAGCCAGTACTGGTACTGCAGCATCACGCCCGTGGCGTTGCTGAAGTCCGTGTTGGGGCCGAAGCCATCCAGGTCCAGACGGGGCGCGAAGTGCTCCGTCACGCCGAAGCCGATGTGGCTGCGGCCGATGTTGTAGATGGCCAGCACGTCCAACGGATAGCGGTCGAAAGACTGGGTGCCGTTGCGGGCGCCTACCGCCCAGTATCAAACCGAGAGTGGCTTTCAGGCTCCAGTCCGTGTCCGAGAGGTTGCGCTGCACGCCGAAGTCCGCGAACACGCCATCACCGGCGTAGATGGAGCGGGTGTCGCCGTTGGTATAGACCGCGGTGACGAGCTTGTCGCCGCCGAAGCCGAAGCCCGCATCCACCACCAGCTTGGTGGTGCCGGGATCGAAGCCATCGTCGCCGAAAGCATGGGCGGAGCCGAAAGCCAGGAGGCAGAGAGTGCCCGCGAGGGTGATGATGATCTGTTTTGTCATGTTACTTCTCCTTGTATGACGGCTCAGAACGGGTAGTTGAAGAACACGCCTATGCTGCTGCCGTTGCGCCGGCAGTTGGCGCTGCATTCACTGGAGATCTCATAACGGATGCTGGTGGCGCGTATGCCGAACAACCAATACTGGTATTGCACCATCACGCCGGTGGCGTTATCGAAGTCCTCGTTCGGCCCGAAGCCGTCGAGTTTCAGCCGCGGGTCGAAGTGTTCGGTCACACCGAAGCCGATGTGGCTGTCGCCCGAGCTGTAGATGGCCAGCAGGTCCAGCGGATAGCGGTTGAAGGTGATGCGGCCGTTGCTGCCGCTGACGAAGTTGTAGTCGAAGCCGAGGGTGGCTTTCAGGCTCCAGTCGGTGTCGGCGAAGTTACGCTGCATACCGAAATCGCCGAATAGGCCGTTACCGGCATAGATGCCGCTCGTGGTGTCGTCGCTCCAATTGATCGTGGCGAGGGTGTCGCCGCCGCCGTTGATGCCGGCGTCCATCACCCAGTGGTCGCCGGGGGTCCAGCCATCGTCGCCCACGTCCGCCTGGGCGGACCCGAATACGAGGAGGGAGGCGCAGATGGAGCTGGCCAGGATTCCCTTGTCATGTGACTCGATCCTTAGGATTGCTGGATTTAGGCAGGGCAGGAACGTGCGGCACTGTACGGAAGGAGGGTCGGTGGGTAAAGATGCGGCCCCTCAGGCCTCGGCGAGCCGTTCCTCGGCCCAATCCAAGATATGTCGTACCCGTGGCGTCGCCGGGCCACTGCCTCCTCGCGTCTGACCCAGCGGTATTCCATGTGCTCATGGATGCCGGTATCAGGTGCGGCCAGGGTCACCTGCTCGTGGTGGGTACGTGCCAGGTCATAGCGCGACCTTGCCCCGGGCGTGCAGGCGCTGCCGGAAGACTTCGCCCAGGCGGCCGGCATGTCCCGTCTCTTCGGCCACCTCACGGCGTGCCGCGGCGAGGGGCTCCTCACCAAGAATCTCGACCATGCCCTTGGGAAGATGCAGTGCTTATAGGCCCGCAGCAACAGGTAGCGCAGGCCCTCGGCGGTTGTCGCGTACCCGCCACCACGCACTGATCGTGTGTGGTGGCGTGTGTGCAGTAGGGAGGCGGCGTTGTCGTCGTCGTCGGCGGCGGTGGGTGGCGGCTGGTGGGGTGCAGGCATGGGAGGTGCGGATGCTCGCCATGAGCACGCCCATGCGGGCGAAAGCCATGCGCGCCGTGTCGCCTTGGCGCTCGATGGCCTTCTTCATGTAGCGCAGATAAGCGCCGCCATGACGCGCTTCGTCGCGCGAGATGGTTTCGTAGATCGCCTTGATGACCGGCTCCGTGTGCCATTCGGCGGCACGGCGATACCAGTGGTTCAGACGGATTTCACCGCAGAAATGCAGCATCAGCGTTTCGAGCGGCGGCGCCGGATCGAACTCGAAGCGCACCGCGTGCAGTTCCTCTTCGGTCGGACACATTGCCGGCTTGAAGCGGCGCAGGTACTCCATCAGCACCAGCGAATGCTTCTGTTCTTCGAAGAACCACACGCTCATGAAAGCGGAGAAATCGCGATCGTGATGATTGTCGCGCAGGAACATTTCCGTAGCGGGCAGCGCAGACCATTCGGTGATCGCGTTCATCTTGATCGTCTCGGCCTGCTCGTCCGAGAGCTTGCTGCCGTCGAAACCGCTCCAGGGCACGTCCTTATCCATGCTCCAGCGGAGCTTCTCCAGGGAACGGAAGAGTTCGGGGTAGAGCATGGTGCT
>CAWFOE010000026.1:0-68259 GCA_963817285.1 uncultured Pseudomonadota bacterium
GATCAGACGGATGGTGATGCCCTGAGGGCCTGGCTCATAGCTAGTTTCGGCAGTGGCACCGCTGAAGCGCAGCTCTCAGGTGGTGCCATCGATACCGATGATAGTCAGGCAGATCAGGTGGCGGGATTCAGTTCCCGTGGACCCACGGGTACCGTATTCGATAACCTGCTGAAGCCCGAACTCACGGCACCCGGTGTAGGCGTGCTGGCGGCCTTGTCCAATCCCGCCTATACCGCAGCCACACCAGGTGGCAACAACGTCGCTGAGACCTTTGGTTTCTTGGACGGAACCTCCATGGCGACACCTCATGACACGGCGTCGGCGGCCCTCATCATGGCGCTACATCCCGCCTGGACACCGGCAGAGATCCGCTCCGCCCTGATGCTGACCGCAGTGACTGTCGCCAACAGCCCCAGCCCCGGTATCACTGATCAGTGTGCCAGCCTGGATTCCAACAGTAACTGCGTCGCCGGCAGCACTCTGCCTTCGCCCCAAGTGCGGGGTGCAGGTCGCATCGACGTGGAAGCAGCGCACCGCACGGGACTCCTGTTAGATGAGAACGGCGCCGATTACCTGAAGGCTGACCCGGACAACGGTGGTGATCTCACCGCTCTCAATCTGCCGGGGCTTGCCAATGCGGGATGCGTCACCACCTGCCAGTGGACCCGGACGTTCGCGAGCGCGTTCACCAGTGCCAGCGCCACCTATAGCGTCAGCGTGAGCGGGCTCACCTCAGGTCTCCAGGTCACCGTCTCCCCCAGTTCCTTTGCCCTGGCTCCCGGCGCCACCCAACAGCTCACTGTGAGTGCAGATTCGGGGGGCGTGAAATCGGGCCAGTGGGCATATGGCGAGATCGACATCACGACCAGTGATACCGGTGACGGCGGCGCGGCCATCCCCGCCATGCACCTGCCAGTCGCAGTCGAGTCCACAGCGCCTTCCGCCCACATGAGCATCGGTCAGTCGGGTCTCAGTTTCAGCGTGGTCCAGGGAGCCAAGGGCACGCAGCAATTCACTATCAGCAACGATGGTCAGCTCACTCTCAACTGGAAACTCGCTTCAGTCGCCGGCACGAGCACCCAGTCCATCGTATCTCGGCTGGCTGCATCTTCAGCGGCGCCGCTCTCCACGAGCACCATCTGGAACCAGACCGGGGATGGTAGCAGCGGTTTCGTCTCAGATTTCTTCACTCCAGACAGCCACGGCATCTACAGCGCCGATACCTTCGTACTGCCCGTGAAAGCAGATATCTCCCAGATCCTGGCCCAGGGTTTTGCCCAGGCTGGCAGTGGCCCAGTCACCATCACCGGCACAGTGAACTGGTACATCTACGCCGATGCTTCCGGGCAGCCTGCAGGTAACCCCGATGATGGCAAGAAAGACTATGTCTGGCATTACAGCGCCGATGCGGCGTCTGCCGGTGTGGATGTCAGCAACGGTGTGATCACCCTGGATCTCGCCACTGCCGGACAACCGGATGCAGCGATCGATGCGGGCAACTATTGGCTGATCGTGGCCCCTACCTTCGATAACCCGGTGGACATCAGCAGCAATCCGACCTGGTTCTGGTTCGAGACTGCGTCCACCACCGGCAAGGCCATGGTCATCGATCCGGGTAATCTGCTGGGACAGGGCACCACATGGGAGTCTGCAGATAAGTCCCTGGCATTCACCTTGTCCGGAACACTCAATTGCACCGGTGGGGCTATGGCAGGCTTAAGCTTCAGCCCAGCCAGCGGAAACGTGCGGGCGGGTGGCAGCGAGACTGTCACCGCTACCTACTCTGGTGGCAATCAAGCAGCAGGTACTTACACGGGTGGAGCCTGCGTGAGCGGCAATGCTTCCAACAATCCCCAGATCGTGTTGTCCGTTACAGCCACCGTGACCCAGGGCTCGAGCAAGGGTGGCGGCGGCGATCTGGATCTTCTGGCTCTGCTGGGATTGGCCTGGGTAGTGCGGCGGAAGCGGCGCAGCTAAGCATCTATCATGATAAAGAGCGACGGGGCCCTAATGGGCCCCGTCTTGTATGAGGTGTTAGAGCCAGCCCTTTTGGCGAGCTATGCGCGCAGCTTCGATGCGATTGGCCGCGCCCAATTTGCCGATGGCTTCCGAGAGATAGTTGCGCACCGTGCCTTCCGACAGGAAGAGTTGTTTGGCGATGTCGCTGCTGCTCATGCCTTCACCGGCGAGACGCAGCACCTGGCGCTCGCGATCGTTCAGGGGATCTGCGCTGTCCCAGGCTTCGGCGGCGAGTTCCGGTGCGATGGCTTTGCCGCCTCGCTGCACGTTTCGGATGGCCTCCGCCAGCTGTTCGGCGGGCGCGTCCTTCAGCAAGTAACCGCGTACACCGGCCGAGAGGGCACGGCGCAGGTAACCCGGCCGGGCGAAGGTGGTCACGATGATGACCTTGGCGGGATGCTGTTTCTCCTTGAGGGCGGCAGCGAACTCCAGGCCGGTCATGCCCGGCATCTCGATGTCCGTGACTACCACGTCCGGTTGGGTCTCCAGGGCCAGCTTCAAAGCATCCTTGCCGTTGGCAGCACGGGCCACGATCTGGATGTCGTCTTCCATCTCCAGGAGTGCGGCCAGGGCGCCCAGGATCAGGGACTGGTCCTCCGCGATCAGTACCTTGATCATGCGTAGCTTCTCACTGTACCGTGACCACGGATTTCGGCCGGCTCATCCGTCGGTTCCGGAAGAGGCAGGCTGGCTGTGAGACGTGTGCCCTGCCGGCTGGATTCGATCTGCAGCACGCCATCCAGGGCCGCCAGCCGCTCGCGCATACCGCGCAGGCCGTTGCCCTCGCGGAAGTTGCCGCCGCGACCATCGTCCTCGACGGTGAGTATCGCTGCCTTGTCCCGGCATTCCAGCTTCACACCGCAGTGCTGCGCGCGGGAATGCCGCACGATGTTGGTCACGGCCTCTCGCAACACCAGCGCCAGCAGGTTGTCATGGGTGGGCGGGCAGTTATGACCATCCACGTCGGACATGAGCTCGATGTTGGTGGCCCTCAGGGCTGCGCGCGCATTGGCCACTTCACCTACCAAGCCGCCGTTGCGGTAGCCGCCCACTGCTTCACGCACCTGGCGCAGGGCATCGCGGGATATCTTCTCCAGCTCGCGCATCTCGGCTGCAGCGCCGGTCACGTCCCGTTCCGCGAGTCGTGCTGCGAGTTCGGCCTTGACGGTGATGAGGGTGAGGGTATGGCCCAGGATGTCATGCAGGTCCCGGGCGATGCGCTCGCGCTCGGCGGTTGCCGCTAGCCGGCGGATCTCTTCTTGGGACTGGATGATGACGCGGCGCTTGGCTTCATCGTCCGAGAACCAGGCGTTGGCCGCGCCGATGATGCCGCCGATCATCACCGTGGGCAACCAGAACCATAGTGAGTGGGCGTAGTCCAGGCCCGGGAGGAAATACATCGTGCTGGCTTCGAGCATGAAGCCGATCAGGACCAGGGCCAGGGCTGTAAGGCTCTTGCGCAGGTTGCCGTAGTGCGCCGTCATGGCGCAGGCGTAGATGATGAAGGTGTGGCCTGTGCCGGTGTAGAGCACGAACACGTAACCCAGGGTGCTCATCCCCGCCAGGATGCGCGGCAGCTCCCGGGTGGTGCAGTTGAAGCTACGGAAATACAGCACCAGGAAGATCACTGAAGCCAGGATCGTGAGCGTCCACTTGGTGACGCCCCAGGGCTCCATCCCTGGCCAATGCACGAACAGGAAGCCCAGGTACAGGAGCCACAGATAGGGTGTCCAGCCCGCCCAGGGAGCATTGGGCAGGAGCTTCCGGTGCAGCCACAGGATGGGGCGCACGAGGCGTGAAGACAGGCTGACGGCGTGGGTTTCCATCGGTTTAGCCTATCACTACTCTCATGGCAGCTCCTTTGGGGTCTGGTGTGTGCCGTAGCATGGTTCCCGGCCCCAGGAGTAGGTAGTCCAGTCCGTCAGGATTTCAGCGTGACGCTTGTCACCCCTGAGTGCACGGTCGCGAGTGACAAGCAGGGTCTCAGCCTATAGTCTGGGTTTCCCAAAACCGGGTCCGGGAGCAGGGTATGGGGCGCGTGCTTAAGTGGGTCGGGGCAGTGGTCGTGCTCTTCCTGTTGCTGCTCCTGCTGGCTTACGGCTTCCTACGCGGCGCAGCCCCGCGTCTCGACGGGCAGGTGGCCCTCGCCGGTCTCTCGGCGCCGGTGACTGTGACCCGCGACAGCCTGGGCGTGCCGGCCATCAGCGGCGCTAACCGGGTGGATGTGGCTCGAGCTTTAGGTTTCCTCCACGCCCAAGACCGTTTCTTCCAGATGGATATCCTGCGCCGGGTGGCAGCAGGCGAACTCACTGAACTCGTGGGTGCTGCCGCTCTCGACGTGGACAAGCGCGACCGCCTGTTCCGCCTGCGCGATGTAGCGAAGCAGGTGGTGGCCGCTGCCACGCCGGAACAGCGCGCCATGCTGGAAGCTTACAGCGCCGGTGTGAACGCCGGTCTCAAGGCGCTCGCCACCTGGCCTTTCGAATACGCCATCCTCTTCAAGCGGCCGCGGCCCTGGCAGCCGGAAGATTCCGTGCTGGTCATCTACGCCATGTATTTCGACCTGCAGCGGCCCGACGACCGGCGCGAGTCCGATCTCGCGCTGATGCACGACCTGATGCCTGGGCCCTTGTTCCGTTTCTTGAGCGCGTCCGGCACCCAGTGGGATGCGCCGGTGGTGGGGGTGCCCGTGGAGACACCGGCTATCCCCGGAGCGGACGTGCTGGATCTGAGGAAGCATGCGACGGCGAACACTCTCGCCTTGCAAAGCGATGCTGGCGACGATTTCACGCAAGGCATCGGGAGCAATAACTGGGCCGTCACTTCAGCCCATGGTGCCGACGGTCACGCCCTGCTCACTAACGATATGCATCTCGGCATCAGCGTGCCCAACACCTGGTATCGGGCGCAGCTGAGCTACGGCGGCGTCACTCTCACGGGTGTGACCCTGCCGGGAGTGCCAGCCATGGTGGTAGGCAGTAACGGGCACGTGGCCTGGGGTTATACCAATAGCTACGGCGACTGGGTGGATCTCGTGCTCTTGCACATGAACCCGGATGATGCAGACCAATACCAGACCGCCGACGGTTGGCGGCATTTCGAACATCACCCGGAGATCATCCACGTGAAGGGTGGGGATGATGTGACGCTGGATGTGCGGGACACGATATGGGGGCCGGTGCTGGACAAGGATCACAACGGTGTCTTGAGGGCGGTGCATTGGGTGGCCGTGGACCCGCAAGCCACCAACCTGGAACTGGCGGACATGGACCAGGTACGCAACGTGACTGAAGCCATGGCAGTGGCGAACCGGGCTGGTCTGCCGGAACAGAACTTCATGACGGCGGATGCGGACGGCAACATCGCCTGGACCATCGCCGGACGCATCCCGGTGCGCAGCGGGTTCGATCCGCAGCTACCTTCTTACTGGGACAGGCCCGGCGTGGGTTGGACTGCCTGGCTGCCGCCGGAACGCTATCCCCGGGTGGTGAACCCGCCTGCGGGCCGCCTGTGGACCGCCAACGCCCGGGTGGTGGACGGTGCCATGTTGCAAGCCATCGGTGACGGTGGCTACGACCTCGGCGCTCGGGCTCGGCAGATACGCGACGACCTCATGGCGAAGGATAAGTTCGTTCCTGTCGATATGCTTGGCATCGAGTTGGACGATCGGGCGGTGTTCCTGGCCCGCTGGCGTTCGCTCTTATTGACTCTGCTCAACCCTGAGAACCTCAGTGGGCATCCGGAGCGGGCCGAGTTCCGCCGTCAGGTGGAGCATTGGGGCGAGCACGCCTCTATCGACTCAGTGGGGTATCGCTTGGTGCGGGCTTTCCGGCTCGACGTGGAAGATGCTGCGCTCACGCCGCTCTTCTCTGATACCCACGATGCGGATACGCGCTTCGATTACCACATGCTCTCGCAGCTGGAAGGCCCTCTGTGGGCTCTGGTGAGCCAGCAGCCGCCGAACCTGCTCAACCCGCGCTATAAGACCTGGGATGGGCTGTTGCTGGATTCCGTGGATCAGGTGATCAGCCAACTCTCGTTGCCAGACACGGGTCTCGCGACCCGTACCTGGGGCGAGCGCAACACCGTGCGCATCCGCCATCCCTTGAGTCTGGCTCTACCTTCCTTCCTGTCCCGTTTCCTGGACATGGCGCCGGTGCAGTTGCCGGGGGATGGCAACATGCCGCGTGTGCAGGGTGTGGATTTCGGTGCCTCGGAACGCATGGTGGTGGAACCAGGCCATGAAGCGGAGGGCATCTTCGAGATGCCCACGGGGCAGAGCGGTTGGCCGCTATCGCCTTATTATCGGAACAGTGAATCGGCTTGGGAGCAGGGAGAGGCTACGCCGTTCTTGCCCGGCAAAGCTGAGCACACGCTGGTGTTTCAATCCCCGGGGTGAGTCCCCGTCAGCGGGCGCGCATAGGCTTGCTGCTGGGACGGCACCACGTTGCGCCGTTCCAACCATTCGATGAGCGCGCTCCATTCATACACGTCTTCCTTGACGTTGCGGTCTTTGAGTTCGTGCACCCCTAAGCCTTGTTCCACCGCATGGATGTAGTTCTGGGTATCGCGCAAGGTGGCCACGAAGGGGATGTCCAAGCTGTGTAGGAAACGCTTCAGGGTCTCGAACATACGCGCCTGTTTCTTCACGCGATTGGCCACCACGGCCACTCGCTCGCGACGGTTCTCGATGCGCCCGGTGAGAAGCAGGTCGGCGATGCAGCGGGAAGCGGCATGGATGTCGATGTCCGAGGGCAGCACCGGTATCAGGATGGCATGGGCGCCGCGGGTCACGTCCTGCAGCTTGAGAGGATCCATGGCCGCCGGTGTATCCACGATCAGCCGCTCGGTCTCGGGCGGCACGCGCATCAGGAAGCTCTTGGTCACACGCCCACTGCGGTCGTAGCCCGTGAGGCCGGTGATGGCGGGTTTGCGGTCGCCGCGGTTGGCGAGCCAGCGCAGGCTGGAACCCTGGGGATCGGTGTCGAGCAGTGCTGTGTGATAACCGCGGACGGCATAGTAGGCCGCGAGACTCGTGGAGAGAGTGGTCTTGCCGCAGCCGCCCTTGGAGTTCAGCACGACGAACTTGAGCAGGGGACGTTGGGTACGCGGCTCACCCTCGACCGTGTCAGGGTCGGACTCGCCGGAGCGTTGGATCCATAGATTCAGGCTTTGCATGGGTCCATCATCTCCGCCGGTGGCGGTGTTGGCAGCGGTCGGCTCACTCAACCCATCGCTTCAAAATCCGAGGCTAGCGCCTTGAATGATATTGATTTTAGTATGCTTTACGCCAGCGTCCAGCCCATTTAACCTTTGTGGAGGAGGGCGGCATGGTTATTCCCATCTGGGTAAGCCCCAGGGTACGCAGAGGCTGGGTGTCTGGTCGGGCGGAAACCCGCCTGTCCTACGGTGCTATCTGCCATAGTGGACCGCATACCATGGATTCAAGACACACCTGCCGGGCCCCCCATTCCACGGTGTCGGAGTATCCCGCATGAGCCCCATGACCGCCTCGCGCCCCAAGGTCGGGCTGGTGCTGCCCGGCGGTGGCGCTCGCGCTGCCTACCAGGTAGGCGTGCTCAAGGCCCTGGCAGAGCTCCTGCCCCAGGATGCGACCTCACCGTTCCCTGTCATCGCTGGCACTTCGGCGGGGGCCATCAACGCTGCCATGCTGGCGAGTCATGCGCAGAATTTCCGCGCCGGCGTCGCATACCTCGATAACCTCTGGCGTGGGATCCGTAGCGAGCAGGTATTCAAGACCGGCACCGGCACGGCCCTGAAGACCGGCGCCCATTGGCTATTCACGCTCTTGTCCGGCGGCATGGACCGGCACAACCCTATTTCGCTCCTGGACAACGCGCCCCTGCGGGAACTCCTGCGCCAGCACATCGTATTCGAACAGCTGGACCAAGCCATCGATGCGGGCGTGCTGGATGCCCTCGCCATCACCGCTTCGGGTTACACCTCCGCCCGCTCCATCTCTTTCTTCCAGGCTCGCGCCGATCTCAAGCCCTGGCATCGCGAGCGCCGTTTCGGCGAGCCGGTGGAGATCATGACTCTCGATCACATCATGGCTTCGGTGGCACTGCCAGTGATCTTCCCGGCAGTGCGGATCGGTCGCGAATATTTCGGCGACGGTTCCATGCGCCAATCTGCGCCCTTGAGCCCGGTGCTGCATCTCGGTGCGGACAGGGTGTTGGTGATCGCCCTGCGCAACGAGCAACCGAACCGATTACCGCTGGAGGAGGAGTCGGTACCCTATCCCTCCCTCGGCCAGATCGCGGGTTATCTTCTGGATACGCTGTTCATGGACAGCATCTACGGTGACCTGGAGCGCTTGCAGCGTATCAACAATACCGTGAGCCGCATCTCGGGCAAATCCGGCGACGACATCCCTCTCAAGGTGATCGAGACCATGGTGATCACCCCCAGCGAAGACATCCGCGACATCGCTCAGCGGCACAAGAACGAGTTCCCGCACAGCGTGAAGTTCCTGTTACGGGGCGTGGGTGGCCTGCACAAGAGCGGCAGCCAGCTCTTGAGCTACCTGTTGTTCGAGGGGAAATATTGCCGCGACCTCATCGACCTCGGCATGCGCGATGCCCAGGCCCAGGCGGACAAGCTCTTGGAGTTCATCGGAGAGAAAGCTGCCGGGAAATCCGACAGCTAAAGAAGTTATTTGAGTTCGTTGTGTCTCAAGAGCACATCCCGCCCCTGGGCGCGAAAATGCTCGGCCAATCTTTCGACCACATACACCGAGCGGTGGTAACCGCCGGTGCAGCCTATGGAGACGGTGAGATAACGCCGGTTCGAGGACTCGAAGTGGGGTATCCAGTGTTCCAGGAACGCGGTGATGTCCTTCAGGAACCGTTGCACGATCTCGTGCTTCTCGAGATATCGCGCCACCGCCGGGTCGCGGCCGCTCAGGGTCTTGAGGGTGGGTTCCCAATAGGGGTTAGGCAGACCGCGGGCGTCGAACACGAAATCCGAATCGCCGGGCAGGCCGTGGCGATAACCGAAGGACTGGAACATGAGGGAGAGGGCTTCGCGCGCCTCCCGGTGGATGCGTGCCCGCACGAGTTCCCGGAGTTCATGCACCGAGGTGCGCGAGCTGTCCAGCACCACATCCGCTTCATCGGCTAGAGGCCCTAAGAGCTCTCGCTCCGCCCGGATCGCATCCTTGAGGGAGCGGCCTTCGCCCGCCAGGGGATGGGGCCGATGGGTCTCGCTGTAGCGCTTCAGCAGCACGCTGTCCTCGGCGTGCAGGAACACGATCTCGCATTCGATGCCTTCGGCTTTCAGCTTGCGCACCGTCTGGGGTACCGAACGGATGTCCTCCATGCGGTTGCGGGCATCCACACCCACAGCCATGCGCTGATAGGCGGGATCGCCCGTGAGCAAGGTCTCCCGGGCGAAGCTCTGCAGGTGGCCGGCCGGGATGTTATCCACGCAGTAATAGCCTAAGTCCTCCAGCATGTGGAGGGCCACGGATTTCCCGGAACCGGACAGGCCGCTCAGTATGACGAGACGCATGCTTTAAGGCTTACGCGCAGGGTGGAGATGTAACGCTAGCATATTTCGCCTGCCCCATGAGAAACCGGCGCAGCGATGGCCCGCTGCGCCGGTTAGGTTCACGATCTGGCTGCCCCTCAGGTGGGGGCGGTGGTGCGCACCGTGGCGCGGTCATGGTGGCTGGTGAGCTTCTCCTTGTGCTTCTTCACCTGCCGATCGAGCTTGTCCACCAGACAGTCGATGGCGGTGTACATGTCCTGCTCGACGGAGTCCGCGAACAGCTTGCCGCGGCTGACGTTGAGGGTGGCTTCTGCCCGATGCTCAAGCTTGGAGACCGTGAGCACCACGTGGATGCCGGTGACGTGATCGAAATGTCGTTCGAGTTTCTCGAATCGGTTCTGCACGTAATCGCGCAGCGTCTTGCTCATGTCCACGTGATGTCCGGTGATGTCTATTTGCATGCTCGACTCCTAGTGACTCTTCGTCGTCGTTTTCACCTTGAATCAGGGCGCCTGCGCTCGTGCGCGGGCGGAATGGTCATGGATTCGCGGTACTTGGCCACGGTGCGCCGGGCGACGCGGATGCCGCGGCTGGACAGTTCCTGGGTTATGTGGTTGTCACTCAGGGGCGCGTGCGGGTCTTCCTGGGCCACGAGCTTCTTGATCATGGCGCGGATGGCAGTGGCTGAGAAGGCGCCACCATCGTCGGCCGCGAGCTCCGTCGAGAAGAAATGCCGGAAGGCGAGGTACCACGCGGCGTGGACATGTGTTTGTTGGCCACTACCCGCGAGACGGTGGATTCGTGCAGGTTGAGTTCGGCCGCCAGATCCTTCATGAGCAGGGGCCGCATGGCTTCCTCGCCGCGCTCCAGGAACGCGCCTTGGCGAGCTCACGATGCTGCGCGCCACACGGAGCAAGGTCTCGTTGCGCATGCGGATGCTGCGCACCAGCCAGCGGGCCTCTTGCAGCTGGCGCGCCATGTCGCTGCCGCTGTCGCCGCGCCGCAAGGCGGCGGCGTAACGGGCGTTGATCCGCACCCGCGGCACCGCCTCGGGGTTGAGCTCCACCCGCCATGCCGCCGCTCTTGCGGCTCACCAGCACGTCAGGGATCACATAGTCCACGGGCGCGCCGGCGATGACGGTGCCTGGGCGCGGGTGCAACCCGAGGATCGTGGCTACGGCCGCATCCAGCAGGCCGCGTTCGACGCCCAGGCTGCGGCAGAGTGGAGCGTAGTCCCGGGTGGCGAGGGCTTCCAGGTGGCCGTTCACCAAGGTCATGGCCAGGTGCCGGGCGGGGTCCGGGGCGCTGTCCTGGCGCAGCTGCAGCAGTAGACACTCCTTGAGATCCCGGGCCGCGATACCCGGCGGTTCGAAGGACTGCACCCGGTGCAGCATCGCGTCCATCTCATCCGGCTCCGGCGAGGCGTCGCTGTCGGCCAGGGCCCCGCGGATATCTTCCAGGGATTCCGTGAGGTAACCGTCGTCATTCAGACTGTCGATGATGGCCGCGCCGATGGCGGCATCCCGGGCGGAGAGGCGCGCCAGCTCCAGCTGCCACAGGAGGTATTCCTTGAGGCTCTGACCGGTGCGTTCCGGGGCTTCCGGGCGCTCACCGTCATCGTCATCCCAGTCCGAGCCGCCGAGGCTCACGCTGCTGTCCCAGTCCACGCTGGTCTCCGCCGGCGGCGCCTCACGGGGCTCGGACGCGCTCTTCCGCCGCCTGGACCGGGGCCTGCTCCTGCTCTTCCTCGTCGCCGCGCTCCAGGAGCACGTTGCCCTCCAGGGCTTCCTGCACCTTGAGGGCGAGTTCCGCCGCCGAGAGCTGCAGCAGCCCCAAGGCCTGACGTAGCTCAGGGGTGAGGCTGAGACGTTGGCTCTGGCGTAGCGCGAGGGTCGCTTTCACGCGCGCGAATCTCCAAGCGTATCAAGGGATTGGATTCTATCGCGAAGACCCCCCTGATTCTGCGGGGGGAGACGACCGCACCTACCCCATGCTGAGGGGAGGCGGAAAGACGTGGACGGACCATGCTTAAGTTATAGCCGAAAATTCTCACCCAGGTAGACTTGACGCACCTCCTGGTTGGCGAGGATGCTGTCGGGAGTGCCTTCCGCTATCACCTGACCCGCATTGATGATGTAGGCCCGGCTGCAGATCCCCAGAGTCTCCCGCACGTTGTGGTCCGTTACCAGCACGCCGATGTTGCGCGCCTTCAGGTGCTCGATGATGCGCTGGATGTCGATCACCGAGATGGGGTCGACACCGGCGAAGGGTTCGTCCAGTAGCATGAACACCGGATCCGCCGCCAGCGCTCGGGCGATCTCCACCCGGCGCCGTTCGCCGCCCGAGAGTGAGATGCCGAGGCCATCGCGGATGTGACGGATATGCAGTTCATCCAGGAGTTCTTCCAGGCGCTTCATGCGCTCGGCGCGGGTCAGTTCCGCGCGGGTCTCGAGGATGGCGAGGATGTTGTC
The DNA here is from genome assembly GCA_963817285.1 of uncultured Pseudomonadota bacterium. Classification (GTDB taxonomy): domain Bacteria; phylum Pseudomonadota; class Gammaproteobacteria; order Natronospirales; family REEB76; genus DASUBN01. Next base: position 12,003 of record CAWFOE010000026.1, read on the forward strand.
TTCCACCGTGAGCTTGCGGAACACTGAGGCTTCTTGAGGCAGATACCCCAGTCCGAGGCGCGCTCGTGAATGTACCGGCAGTTTGGTCAGGTCTTGGCCGTTCAGGGTGATGCGGCCGCCGTCGGCGGGCACGAGTCCCACGATCATGTAGAAGGAGGTGGTCTTGCCTGCGCCGTTGGGCCCCAAGAGCCCCACCACTTCGCCCCGGGTCACGTTCATGGAGACGCCGCGCACCACTTCGCGGCGCCGGTAGCGCTTCATCAAGTTCTCAGCATTCAGGCTGCTCAAGGCAGTGCTCCTGGGTGGGTGGCGGCGGCCGGAGCGGGCACATGGGTGGCTGCGGTCGGTGCGACGCCACTGGCAGCAGCGTGGGCTGCGCTCAGCCGGGCGGCCTTGGTCGCGGCTGCGCGGGAGGCGGCTATAGCAGCTTGCTCGGTTTGGAAATCGAGACGTCTCTGGTCTGCTGTTTCCAGGGTCTCGACGGGTACCTGCTTCGGCGGGAAGGTGATGTGCACCCGGTCGTCGTCTTTGCCTCCGCCTGTGGCTATCATGCGCTGGGTATCGGTGTTGTAACGGATATGGTCCGCGGTCATGAGGCGTTCGCCCTGGGCTACATAAGGAGCGAGCCTGCTGGTGGCCGTGACCGGCGCATTCACCGTGGCGGGTGCGGCCGAGAGGATGACGCCGTTCATCTGGTCCACCGCCTGGGTCATGCGCGCATTGGTGATGAGGTCGATCTGGTTCTTGGCGGCGTCGTAGGTGATTTCCAGGGCTAGCCGTGGATCATGCCGCCGGTGTCCGGTTGCTGCTGGAAGGTGGCGGGATCGCCGGTGATATCCGCCGTGTCCAGCTCATTGTTGACTACGTGCAGGATGGCCTTGTCCGCGGTCAGCATGATGCTGCCCTGGGTGATGACAACGTGGCCGGTGTAGATGCCGGTGCCGATTGCTGTTGTCCTTGGGGTCCGAACGGAAATCCGCGTGGTCCGCCTGGACGTTGATTGGCTTGCTCTTGTCGCTCTTGAGCCCATAGGCACCGCCGGCAGCCAGGAGGCCGCAGAGCAGGAGCAGCGCGCTTCGGTCAATGGGTCTTGGGTACATAGAAGCTCTTCACGTCTGTCCGCAGCACCATCCGGTTGTCCAGCATGTAGGCATCCATACCTATACCGGTGGTGAGGCTTATACCTTTGGTCATGCGCACAGGATCGTCGGTGCTCGCGATGTTGGTATCCAGGTTCACGGTCATCTTATCCGTATCTATTATCAGAGGCGGACCGCCGTTCACATCAGGCCGGCGCATCTCCACATGACCATCTAGATAGACGAGCTGGCCGCCGCTGGGTTCGAGAGCATGATCTGCCTGGGCGAACCAGGGTGGGTCACCGGCAGCGAAGTAGCGCATGCGGGGGTCGAAGACTTCCACGCTGTCGTCGTCCGGATGATGCACCATACGCGGCGCCGTGAGCTCCGAGGCGGGCTTGCCCTTCACGTCTAGGCTCGTGACCGTGGCGTCGGTGAAATAGTAATCCGGTATGTGGGTCTTGGGCTGCTCGCCCAGGATGCTCTGCAGGGCGGTCTGACGCAGCAGCCACAGGGTACCCGCGGCGATCAAGGCCAACACGCCGAGCATAGCGAAGAAACGCAGGGTCACGCGAGGTTTTCCCTCGCCGTCATGATCAGATCACAGACCTCGCGCACCGCTCCCAGGCCGCCGGTGGCCCCGGTGACGAAGTGAGCCTGCGCACGCACCGCTGCTTGGGCATTAGCCACTGCCACCGCGAGCCCAGCCACCTTCAGCAGGGGCAGGTCCGGCAGATCGTCGCCGACACAAGCCGTCTCTTCGGGGGTGACGCTCGAGTTGTTTCAGCAGCCGTTCGAAGATAGGCAACTTGTCTTCATCGCCCTGGAATACATGGGCGATGCCCAAGTCCTGCATACGGCGGCTCACCGCCGCCGAATCCCGGCCCGAGATCACTGCCACCGTCACGCCCTGGCGCAGCAGGCGTTTCACGCCCTGGCCATCGTGCACATGGAACACCTTGAGTTCTTCGCCGCCGGGCCCGTAATAGAGCCGGCCATCGGTGAACACGCCATCCACGTCGAATACCACGAGGCGTATGCGCGCTGCCCGCTTCCGGATATCCATCTATACGATACCTGCGCGGAGGAGATCGTGCATGTTCAATGCACCCAGGAGTTCGCGATCCTTGCCCACTACCAGGAGGCCGTTGAACTTGCGGCTCTCCATGAGATGCAGCGCCTCGCCAGCGAGAGCCTCGGCGGACACGGTGGTGCAGTTCTTCGTCATCACCTCGTCGACGAGGGCTTTGTGCACATCCACACGTTTATCGAGAGTGCGGCGCAGGTCTCCGTCGGTGAAGATCCCAGCCACGCGGCCTTTGGTGTCCACGATGGCGGTCATGCCGAGGCCCTTGCGGGTCATCTCCATGAGCGCCTGGCTCAAGGTGGTGCCTTCCGCCACCCGCGGGATGTCTTCATCCTTGTGCATGATGTCTTCGACCCGCAGCAGCAGGCGCCGGCCCGAGGCTGCCGCCGGGATGGGAGCGGGCGAAATCGTCTTCAGTGAAGCCGCGGGCTTCCAGGAGCGCGACGGCCAGGGCGTCGCCCATGGCCAGCGCCGACAGTGGTGCTGGCGGTCGGCGCCAGGTTCAGGGGGCAGGCTTCGCTTGGCCACGCTCACGTCCAGATGCACGTCGGCGAGCTTGGCGAGAGTGGAATCGGGTTTGCCGGTGAAGGCGATGAGCTTCACGCCGAGCCGCTTGATGAGCGGCAGGATAGTGACTAGCTCGGCAGTCTCGCCGGAGTTGGACAGGGCCAGCACCAGGTCTTCACCGGTGATCATGCCGAGGTCGCCGTGGCTGGCTTCGCCCGGATGCACGAAGAACGCCGGGGTGCCGGTGGAGGCGAGGGTGGCGGCGATCTTGTTGGCCACATGCCCGCTCTTGCCCATGCCCGTGACCACCACGCGGCCCCGGCAGGCGAGCATCGAGACGGCAGGCGGAGGTGAAGGAGTCGTCGAGACGCTGGATGAGCGCGCGTGATGGCGCTGGCCTCGGTCTCCAGCACTTCCCGGGCCAAGCGGATGAGGGTGGCCGGATCGGCGGTCATGGTCTTGAGGATCCTGCGGTCCCGGTGGAAGCGTAATGATACACGCTACGCCCGCCGGGCCCCCGCTCGGACGGCGCCGTTCCGGGGGTCTGCCGGTTTCGAGTATCATCTGCGTCCCACGCCACGCGCCAAAGCCGACCCAAAGCTTGAATCCCGCGGAAGTAAAACGGCTCATCGAACAGGGCATGCCCTTGGCTGAAGTCCAGGTGGAGAGCTCGGACAACACCCATTTCGAGGCGTTGGTGGTCTCGGCGGAGTTCGAGGGCAAGCGCCCGCTCGTACGCCACCAGATGGTGTACGCGACATTGGGCGCGACCATGGGACGTGAGATACATGCCTTGAGCTTGCGCACCCTCACGCCCGAGGAACAGCGCCGCGGCTGAGCGACGCCTGACCTGACCGTATATATCGAGGACACTTAGACTTGGACAAACTGCTCATCACCGGCGGCCGCCCCCTGGAAGGCGAGATACGCATCTCCGGCGCGAAGAACGCCACTCTGCCGATCCTCGCCGCCACGCTACTGGCGGATACGCCCACCACCGTAGGCAACGTGCCGCATCTGCACGACGTGACCACCATGATCGAGTTGCTCGGTCGTATGGGCGTGGGTGTCACCATCAACGACCGTATGCGCATCGAGGTGGATGCCACCACCATCAAGCGATTTCAGCGCGCCCTACGAATTGGTCAAGACCATGCGCGCTTCCATCCTGGTGCTGGGCCCCCTGGTGGCGCGCTTCGGCCAGGCCGAAGTCTCCTTGCCGGGCGGCTGCGCCATCGGCACGCGTCCGGTGAACCTGCACATCGCCGGCCTCGAGGCCATGGGTGCGGATATAAAGGTGGAGAACGGTTACATCCGGGCCAAGGCTGGGCGCCTCAAAGGCGCACGTATCTTCATGGATACCGTATCGGTCACCGGCACCGAGAACCTGATCATGGCTGCGGCGCTCGCCGACGGCGAAACAGTGATCGAGAACGCCGCGCGGGAACCGGAAGTGGTGGACTTGGCTCTCTGCCTCAACCAGATGGGCGCCAAGGTGAGCGGCATGGGCAGCGACACCATCGTCATCCAGGGCGTGAAGAAACTGCACGGCACCGAATACGAAGTGATGCCGGACCGTATCGAGACCGGCACCTATCTCTGCGCCGGCGCCATGACCGGTGGCCAGGTGCGGCTCAAGGAGACCCAGCCGGATCTATTGGATGCGGTGCTGGCGAAGCTGGAGGAGAGCGGCGCCACCCTCCACAAGGGTAAGGACTGGATCGAAGTGGATATGCGCGGCAAGCGCCTCAAGGCAGTTGCAGTGAAGACCGCGCCCTATCCCGCTTTCCCCACGGACATGCAGGCCCAGTTCACTGCGCTCAACGTGGTGGCCGAGGGCACCGGCACCATCACCGAGACGGTGTTCGAGAATCGTTTCATGCACGTGCAGGAGATGCAGCGCATGGGCGCCGACCTGCGCCTGGAAGGTAACACCACCATCAGTGAAGGGGTGGAGCGGCTCACCGGCGCGCCAGTGATGGCGACGGATCTGCGTGCTTCCGCGAGTCTCGTGCTGGCGGGGTTGGTGGCCCAGGGCGAGACCACCGTAGAGCGGATCTATCATATCGACCGTGGCTACGAGACCATCGAGGAAAAACTCGGACAGCTTGGCGCCAAGATCCGTCGAACCCCTGATTGAAGCGGATCTTTTGCTCCCTGGCGTCGTTAAAAGCGTCCTCGTAGTGCTCACGTACTCTCAAGTACGCTCCGCATACTCGGTCGCTTTTGCCTAGCCAGAAAGCAAAATCTCTCGCTTCAATCGTCTGTGGAATTTCTTTTGGCGGCCATTAAGAGTTAGCTGCTGATCTGCACGGGACGTTCCGCCACCGTCACTTTCAACTTGAAGCTCTTGCCGTTGTGCAGGCCGTCCACCGTGATGGTGGTGCCCGGCGCCTTGGCGGCGATGCGGTTGAGGGCGTCGCGACTATTCTGCACTTCATCCCCGTCGATGGACTTGATCACGTCTCCCGGCATGAGGCCGGCTTTCGCTGCAGGGCTCGAGGGTGTGACGCTTGTGACTAGGAAGCCTGTGGTGTCCTTGAGCTGGAAGGCCTGGGCCAGTTCCGGGGTGATGTCCTGGGGTTCGACGCCGAGCCAGCCGCGCATGCACGCGACCGTAGTCGATGAGCTGCTGCATGACGCCGTGGGCCAGGTTCACCGGGATGGCGAAGCCGATGCCGTTGGAGCCGCCGCTTGGAGAGAAGAGGGCGGTGCTGATGCCCACCAGCTCTCCACGCACGTTGACTAGGGCACCGCCGGAGTTGCCAGGGTTGATGGCGGCGTCGGTCTGGATGAAGTTCTCGAAGGTGGAGAGCCCGAGCTGGCTGCGGCCGAGAGCGCTCACGATGCCCTGGGTCACGGTCTGGCCCACGCCGTAGGGGTCGCCGATAGCGAGCACCACATCGCCCACCCGGATGTCGTCGGAGCGGCCGAGTTCGATGGGTTTCAGGCCCGGGACGTCCACTTTCAGAAGGGCGAGGTCCGTGTCCGGGTCCACGCCCACCACCCGTGCCGGCGCGGTGCGCCCGTCCTGCAGGCCGACCTGGACGGCCTCGGCACCATTGATGACATGGTAATTGGTCATGATATAGCCATCGTCGCTGACGATGACCCCAGACCCCAGGCTGCTCTCCAGCCGGGCCACGGGCAGGCCGTATTGGCCGTTAGGCAGCCCGGCCGAGGGGCTGGAGCCGGCTATACCCTGCAGCTGGCGCACGTGGCGGGCGCTGTGGACGTTCACCACCGAGGGCGAACTGGCGGAGACCGCCTGTGAATAGGATGCCGTCGCCGGGTCGCTATCCAGGCTATGGGAGCCCAGGAGGCCGGGTTTCAGCCAGACCACCACGAAGGCGGCCGCCAGTCCCACGACTGCGGCCTGGAACAGGAAAAACAGCAGTTTGGCAAGGGCTTTCATGCGCATACGCTAGCACGCGGGCCGCGTCCCGTCAGGCTTCTGCTGGCGAGCCCCGGAAGCCGCTGTGTATAATGCGCCGTTATTTTGTGTGACTTCCGCCCGTTTCTCTCCGATGCGGACCACCCTATAGATAAGGTCCCCATGCGGGGGGCGATCCAAATCCAGACCTTCAGGAGATTGGGTGTAATGAGCAGCGAAGAGATCGACCAGAGCCGACGTCATTTCCTGACGGTGGCCACGGTGGTGACCGGCGCCGTCGGCGCAGTCATGGCCGCGGTGCCTTTCGTGTCCTCCATGGAGCCAAGTGCCCGCGCCAAGGCGTTGGGCGGCCCGGTGGACATCGACGTCAGCAAGATCGAGCCAGGCGCGCAGATCAAGGCCAAGTGGCGCGGTAAGCCCACTTGGGTGGTGCAGCGCGGCCAACCCGCCATCGCGGACCTTGCCAAGGTCGACGACCGCCTGCGGGACCCTGCCTCCAAGGAAGACCAGCAGCCGCCTTACTGCAAGAACGAATACCGTTCCATCAAACCCGAGTTGTTCGTGGTGGTGGGCATCTGTACCCATCTCGGCTGCTCACCTCTGTACAAACCCCAGGTCGCCGATCCGACCGTGAGCATGGACTGGCCGGGTGGCTTCTTCTGCCCCTGCCACGGCTCCAAGTACGACTTGGCCGGACGCGTGTTCAAGGGTGTGCCGGCGCCGCTCAACCTGCAGGTGCCGCCGTACAAGTACGTTTCCGACGCGGTCATCCGCGTGGGTGAAGACCAGGGGGCTGCGTGATGGCTAAAGAGACCGAGAAGCGCGACCTGATAGACGTCCTGGGCGGCTGGCTCGCTGGCCTGCGTGACTGGATCGATGAGCGGTTCCCGCTCACCGAGTTCTGGGAGAAGCACGTCTCCGAGTACTACGCACCCAAGAACTTCAACTTCTGGTACTTCTTCGGCTCCATCGCGCTGCTGATGCTGGTGAACCAGATCGTCACCGGCATCTTCCTCGCCATGAACTACAAGCCCGATGCGAACGAAGCTTTCGCCTCGGTCGAGTACATCATGCGCGACGTGAACTGGGGCTGGTTGATCCGCTACATGCATTCCGTAGGCGCGTCCATGTTCTTCGTGGTGGTGTACCTGCACATGTTCCGCGGCGTGATGTACGGCTCCTACAAGAAGCCGCGCGAACTGCTGTGGATATTCGGCGCGCTCATCTATCTCACCCTGATGGCCGAGGCTTTCATGGGTTACCTGCTGCCCTGGGGTCAGATGTCCTTCTGGGGTGCACAGGTGATCATCTCCCTGTTCGGCGCCATCCCGGGCATCGGCGAGGACCTGGCCCAGTGGATACGCGGCGATTTCACCATCTCCGACATCACGCTGAACCGCTTCTTCGCCCTGCACGTGGTGGCGGTGCCGCTGGTGCTCATCGGCCTGGTGGTGTTCCACCTGGTGGCGCTGCACGAAGTGGGTTCCAACAACCCGGACGGCGTGGAGATCAAGAAGAAGAAGGATTCGAACGGCATCCCGCTGGATGGCATACCCTTCCACCCGTACTACACCATCAAGGACATCGTGGGTGTCACGGTGTTTGCGGCGGTGTTCGCCGGTATCGTGTTCTTCGCCCCAGCCTTGCATGGCATGTTCCTGGAGCCAGCCAACTTCGAGCCGGCCAACGCGCTCAAGACCCCGGATGACATCCATCCGCTGTGGTACTTCGGGCCGTTCTACGCCATCCTGCGTTCCATCCCGGACAAGCTCACGGGTGTGATCACCATGGGTGGCGCGATCCTGATGCTGTTCCTGCTGCCATGGATCGATAAGAACCCGGTGAAGTCGATACGCTACCGCGGCACGCTCTACCGCTACATGGTGATCCTGTTCGGCGCCACTTTCGCGGTGCTGGGCTTCATCGGCATGCAGGCCGCGGCGCCCACCTGGGCGCAGCTCGGACAGCGTTGCGCGGAGCTCTACTTCCTGTTCTTCGTGGTGTCCTGGATCTATTCGAAGCAGCGCTCCACCGGTTACATGGTGGGCGCCTTCGCGATCCTCATGGGGCTCATCACGGTGTTCGACATCATCGGCTGGGATCCTGCTGAGCAGAACTTCAAGCTGACCACCTGGCTGATCCCGGGCATCTACTGCGCAGTGTTCCTGTTGCTGCCGGCGTTCTTCCCCAAGTTGAACCAGTCGGGAGCCGTGCCGGAAAGGGTGACCAACAAATGAAGAAGCTGCTTCTCATAGCCATCCTCGCGCTCGTGCCGGTCTTCGCCCAGGCTGAAGACGGCCTGCTGAATGCGGATGTGAACCTCAACAACACCGCTTCCTTGCAGCGCGGCGCCAAGTACTTCGTCAACTACTGCATGGGCTGCCATTCCGCGCACTACGTGCGGTACAACCGTGTGGGCGAAGATCTAGGGCTCACCGATGCACAGCTCGAGAGCTACCTGATGCCAGCGGGCGCCAAGGTCTCCGACACCATGGATAGCGCCATGCCGGCCGCCGATTCCGAGAAGTGGTTCGGCCGTACGCCGCCAGACCTGTCGCTGGAAGCGCGCAGCCGCGGTGCCGACTGGATCTATACTTACCTGAAGTCCTTCTACGTGGACCCGAAGTCCTCCACCGGCGCGAACAACACGGTGTTGCCGAACGCGGCCATGCCCAACGTGCTGTGGGAGCTGCAGGGCTTACAGAAGCCGGTGTTCGCGACTGTCAAGAGCGAAGACGGCGGCAGCTACCAGGCGATAGACCATTTCGAGCAGGTCACCCAGGGCAAGCTCAATCCTGAGCAGTACGACCAGGTGGCCATGGATCTAACCAACTTCCTGAGCTACATCGCCGAGCCGGTGCAGCTGGAACGCCGTGACCTGGGTCTCAAGGTCATCGGCTTCCTCATCCTGTTCTTCCTTTTCGCCTTCATGCTGAAGCGCGAGATCTGGAAAAAAGTCCACTGAGCGTCGCGTAGCGGGAAGCCACCGGCTTCCCGCTACGCAGCGCACCGGGTTTCCACCCAAGGCATCCTCATGACACTGTATTCCAGACCTGCTTGCCCCCATTCCCATCGCGTCCGCTTGGTGCTTGCCGAGAAGGGCATCGCCATGGATGTGATCAACATCGAGGGCAACAAGCTGCCGGAGGACCTGCTGGACCTGAACCCCTACAACAGTGTGCCGACGCTGGTGGACCGGGAACTGGTGCTCTACGACCCGCGCATCATCATGGAATACCTGGAAGAGCGTTTCCCACATCCGCCGCTGATGCCGGTGGACCCGGTGACCCGCGCACGCTTCCGTCTGGCTCTCTATCGCGTCGAACGCGACTGGTACACCCTGGTGGATGAGATCGAGCAGTCACCCACCAAGCCCCATGCCCGCGCCAAGAAGATGCTGCGCGAGAGTCTGCTGGCTTCCTCGGACGCTTTCGCCGTGAAGCCTTACTTCCTGAGCGACGAGTTTTCCCTAGTGGACTGCAGCATCGCCCCGATCCTGTGGCGCCTGCCACGCTACGAGATCGATCTGCCTGCCCAGGCGAAAGCCCTGCATAAATATGCAGAGCGGCTGTTCAACCGGCCGGCGTTTAAACTCAGTCTTACCGAAGCCGAACGCGAGATGCGCGAAGCCGCCTGAGGCTGCGCCGTCCCCGAGAATGCTGCCGAGAAAACCCTACTTCCTGCGTGCCATGCACCAGTGGATCGTGGACAGCGATTCCACGCCTTATCTCGTGGTGGATGCGAACGTGGCGGGAGTGGAGATACCTCCGGGCTACGCCCAGGACGGTAAACTGGTGCTGAACGTGAGCTATGGTGCCACCGACGGCCTCGACATCGGCAGCGAACACATCGAGTTCAATGCCCGCTTCGGCGGGGTCTCGCGCCACGTGCGCGTGCCCATGATGGCGGTGCTCGCCATCTATGCCCACGAGAGCGGCCAGGGCATGCTGTTCGATGCCGAAGATGGTGCGGAGAATACGCTGCCGGAAGACGCGCCCAAGGCCGGCGGGGAGAGCGGCGGCAAGAAGCCGACGCTCAAGGTCATCAAATAAGCCGGGGCCCTGTGGCCGTCTAAGCACCGGACGAGAAAAGAATGCGTGCCAGATTGATCCGTCGATGGATCGGCAAGATCCGCAGACTGCCCCTGCATCCCCAATGGCTGCTTGCGGTCAGCGGCGAGGAGCGTGCGCTCGTCGCGGCACTGTCGCAGCTGCATGGTCGGGTCCTGGACATAGGCTGCGCTGACCGGCGTCTGGCGGCCCTGTTGCCCACCGGCTGCGAGTACATCGGCCTCGATTACCCCGACACCGCCCTCGGCATGTACCACACGCGGCCCGACGTGTTCGCTGACGCGCGCGGCCTGCCGTTCCCGGATGCCACGATCCAGGGCGTCATCCTCAAGGATGTGCTGGAGCACGTGCCAGGCCCCGAGGCAGCGCTGAAGGAGATCGGACGGGTGTTGGAGCAGGGCGGCACGCTGGTGCTCTGGATGCCTTTCATCTATCCCATCCATGACGCACCCCACGATTTCCAGCGCTACACCGAACACGGTCTCACGGAATATCTGGCGCGTCATGGGCTCAAGGTGACGGAACTCAAGACCGTGCTCAGCCCCATCGAGACTGCGAGCCTGATGCTGTGCCTCGCCTTCGCCGATGCCGGGGAGCAAATGTTGTTGCGGCGTCGCTGGCTGTTGCCGCTCCTGCCGGTGCTCGCTCTCTGCGTACTGCTCACGAACCTCATGGGTAAGGCGCTCTCTTGGCTGCCGGCCACTCGTTTCATGCCGGCTTTCTACCGCCTCTTGGCCGTGCGCACATGAATCTCTCGCCGAGCGAGGGAGCGAAGCCGCGACTCCTGGTGCTCACGTCAACTTATCCGCGCTGGCAGGACGATCCGGAACCTGCTTTCGTGCACGAGTTGTCCAAGCGCCTCACTGCTGATTTCCAAGTGATGGTGCTAGCACCCCACGCCCACGGCGCCGCGGTGCAGGAGACCCTGGATGGGGTGGAGGTGCATCGTCACCGCTACGCGCCCGCCGGTTGGGAGACCCTGGTGAACGAAGGCGGCATGGTGGGCAACCTCAGGAAGAGCCCCTGGAAGTGGTCGTTGGTGCCAGGCTTCTTCCTCTCCCAGGCGTGGGTAGCTCGGCGCCTGATCCGTCGCTACCGACCCGATGTGATCCACGCCCACTGGCTGGTGCCCCAGGGCTTCACCATGACCTTGCTGAACGTATTCGGGCGCACGCCGCCTTTCCTCGTCACTTCCCACGGAGCAGATCTGTATTCCTTGCGGGGACGTCTATTGAGCGCCCTCAAGCGACGCATCGCTCGATCCTCTGCTGGCATGACGGTGGTGAGCACCGCGATGCGGGAAGAAGCGGGGCGCATCGGCATGCATCCGCCGCGCTTGGACGTGCTGCCCATGGGTGTGGATTTCCAGGGTCGGTTCCTCCTGGATACTTCAGGTGTACGCCGCGCTGATCAGCTCTTGTTCGTGGGTCGTCTGGTGCCCAAGAAAGGCCTCGTCCATCTGCTGGATGCGCTGCCCCTCGTATTGGCTCGTCGCCCGACGGTGCGGCTCACTATCGTGGGCTTCGGTCCGGAGGAAGATGCTCTGCGGAGTCAGGTGCGGCGACTTGGTCTTGAAGGCAAAGTCGAATTCCGCGGTGCTCTGCCGCAGACCGAGTTACCCGTTCTCTACCGCAATGCCAGCTTGTTCGTGGCACCCTTCGTACGGGATGCGGTGGGCGATCAGGAAGGCCTGCCGGTGGCGCTCATGGAAGCGGTGGCCTGTGGCTGCCCGGTAGTGGCCGGAGATGTGCAGGGTATACAGGATCTCCTGGGTGCGGCATCGGCAGATATCTGTGTGGACCCTAGGGACAGCGGGGCTCTCAGTGGCGCGATACTCGTTGCACTGGATGATCCGGCCGGGGCGGAAGCGCGTGCCCTCAAACTCAGACAGAATGTGCTGCAGAGACTGGATTGGACGGCCATCACGGCGGGTTATGGGCGCTTGCTGAAAGAGTGCATGGGGACATCGGTGAAAGCGGGAAACGGATCATGAAACACATACTCGTCTGCGGCGGTGCCGGTTATATCGGCGCCCACATGGCCAAGTGGCTGGCGCAGGCCGGTCACCAAGTGAGTGTGCTGGATAACCTGTCCACGGGTCACCGGGAAGCCGTGCGTTGGGGCGAGTTCATCGAAGCGGATGTACTGGATGCGGATGCGCTCGGCCATGCGTTCAAGGGGCGGCGCTTCGATGCCGTCATGCATTTCTGCGCCTTCTCCCTGGTGGGTGAGTCAGTAAAGGATCCCCATGCCTATTACCGCAACAACGTGGGCGGCAGCCTCAACCTCATCGGCGCCATGCGCGCGGCCGGGGTCGAGAAGCTGGTGTTCTCCTCCACAGCGGCGGTGTACGGCATGCCGGAGAAGTCACCCATAGACGAATCTCAGCCCATCCAACCCATCAACCCCTACGGGGCCAGCAAGATGATGGTGGAGCGCATGCTGACGGATGCGGCCGCGGCTTACGGTCTGCGCTCCGTGTCCCTGCGCTATTTCAATGCGGCGGGAGCGGACCCCTCCGGCGAGATCGGCGAGTCCCATCACCCCGAGACCCACCTCATCCCCAACGTGCTGAAAGCAGCGCTGGATGGGTCGGTGGTGAACATCTTCGGGGACGATTACCAGACACCGGATGGCACCTGCATACGCGACTATGTGCATATCAACGACCTGGCCCAGGCCCACATGCAGGCCATGGATCACATGGACAAGCATCCTGGAGCCCATCGGTTCAACCTAGGCAGCGATAGCGGATATAGCGTGATGCAGGTGGTCGAGGCGGCGCGGCGCATCACCGGCAAGGAGATCACCTGCAAGATCGGCCCGCGCCGGGCCGGCGATCCGCCGTCCCTGGTGGCCACCAGTACCGCCGCACGTGGTGAACTGGGTTGGAAGCCTGCTTATGCGGGCATGGATGCCATCATCGAGACCGCTTGGGGCTGGCACCGCAAGCCACGGTACTGAGACTCTCAGCCCACCAGGGCGCGCAGCTTCGGCTCCACTCCGCGTATCACCTTAGCCCAATCATCGATCGACACTTGCGGACGCGCGGGTCTCGCGAGCTGTGCTGACACAGCCTGGGCGAGACCGGCCGCATCGTCGGCACCATAGAGCGAATCCGGCAATTCCGCCAAAAGATGAGTCATGACCCCCACCCGCGCTGCCACGATGGGCAACTCGCAGGCGAGCATCTCGTAAGCTTTCTGAGGAAAGCAGTAGCGGCCGAAGGCCGTGTCTCTCAGATAGATCACGCCCACGTCGAGGGCCGAGAACAATTCCGCAGTGCGAGGATGGGGCAGTTGCCCCAGATAATGGACGCGTGGATCGGCGGGGGGCGGGAAAGCGGGGTCGATCGGTCCCGCCAGGACCAGGTGAGCATCCTGATGCTGGGTCGCGATGGTCTTCCAGGCGGTATATAGGGCGTCCACGCCTTTCTCCCGATGCAGGCCGCCGGCCGTGCCCACGAGCTGTGCATCTTCCGGCAGCCCCAGGGCGCGCCGGGAAGCGAGACGATCCAGTGGCTTGAAGATGGTCTTGTCCACGGTGCTCGGCATGGCGATGATCTCGCCGCGAGCGCCGTAATCCTGTTGCACCAACTCCTTGAGGGGTTCGCTGGTGGTGGTCACCAGTGCTGCACTGCGCACGGCGCGACGCAGCGCGCCCACCATGCCGGGGATACGTGCCTGACCGAAGCTCTCGAAGTTGTCGTAGAGGTCTGCGGCATACGGCGCCTGCAGTTTGCGCGCTGCCCAAGCGCCGAGCGCTACCTGGGGGATGTCGGACGCGCCGATGATGAGGTCAGGAGAGAACTCCCGCAGGCGGCGTAGCATGAGATGGGGATAGGCTAGCAGGCGCGGCAGGATGGTGGGACCGAGAGAGCGGGATTCCCAGACCAGCTTGCCACCAGGAGCCGCATGCTCCCAGCTACCTTCCTCGTGGCCCTGGTAGCTCAGGCAGAAGCCATACACCGTGTGGCCGAGCCGGGCGAGTTGGCTCGGTATCTCGTAGAGACGGGCGTAGCGGTCGACGATGACATCCTTGCCCATGTACTGTCGCTTGCAGAGGAACGCGACGCGCATGGACTTAGGCCGTGAACTTCTTCGCTGCGGCGAGCGCGGCGCCCACCACCTGGTCCATGTTGTAGTAACGGTACTGGGCGAGGCGGCCCACGAAGCTCACGCCGCTCTCTTTCTCGCCCAGGGTCTCGTAGCGCTTGAACAGGGCTTCGTTCTCGGCGCGCGGCACCGGGTAGTAGGGGTCACCCTCGCTCTGGGGGTATTCCCGCACGATGGAGGTGCCCTTGTGCTGTTGGCCGGTCAGATGCTTGAACTCAGTGATGCGGGTGTAAGCATGGTCGTTCGGGTAATTGACCGTACCCGTCTCCTGGAAGCGCTCGGTGGTCGGCAGATGCTCGTGCTCGAAGCGCAGGGAGCGGTAGGGCAGATGGCCGTAGCAATAGTCGAAATAGGCGTCGATGGGTCCACTGTAGATGACGTGATCGAAACCGCCTTTCTGGCGGATGTCCGCGAAGTCCACGCCCACTTCCGTGCTGATGTGGGGATGGTCCAGCATGTTCTTGAACATCGGCGTGTAGCCGTGCTTAGGCATGGCCTGGAAGCTGTCCGTGAAATAGCGGTCGTCGGTGTTGGTGCGTACCGGGATGCGGGCCGCCACGCCCGCCTTGAGCTGTGAAGGGTCGAGTCCCCACTGCTTGCGGGTGTAATTGAGGAAGAACTTCTCGTAGAGATCCCGGCCCACACTATTGAGGATCACGTCCTCGCTGGTGATTACCGGGTCCCTGGGTTCGCGCACCTTCTCGTAGTGGGCGGCGGCACCGGCCTCGTCCAGGTCCAGTCCATAGAGCCGGTTTAGCGTGTCCCGGTTGATGGGGAAGGGATAAGTCACACCATTCAACACGCCCCGCACCCGGTGCTCATAGGGGTGCCATTCGGTGAAGCGCGTGAGGAACTCGGCGATTCGCTCGCCGTTGGTGTGGAAGATGTGCGGTCCGTAGAGGTGGATCAGGATGCCATGGCTGTCGTACTCATCGTAGGCGTTGCCCGCGATGTGGGGGCGCTTGTCGATGACTTTCACGTGATAGCCGGCCTCGGCCAGTTCCCGCGCCATGACGCTGCCAGCGAAGCCAGCTCCCACCACCAGAAAACGCTTGGACCCCATCGAACTCACCCGGTTATGCCGCGAGATAGCGCGGAAGAGGCAAAAAGACGGCGTATGTTAGCGCATTTCCCCTGGCCCGCCCATGCGCCGGCGTGTACTGATGCGGCGTCTCAGGCGCTCAAGCCGAAGCGGCGCAGGAGTTCGAAGGGGCGGGAGCGGTATTCGAGCCGGGCCAAGGAGAGCAAGAAGAGATCCAGATCATGGACCCGGCTCGCCTGCGCTGCGCTGCGCAGGGGCGAGGCCTTATAGAGCGTCCACATGCGCGAACCTAAGGGTGCGGCCCGGATGCAGGCGCGTATCCACTGTTGCGCCACCATGCGGCGGGACTCGTCATCCTGCATCGCCCCATGAAGCTTGAGCAGCCAGATCTCTATCCCCTTGAGGTCATCTTCATCATGCAGGGACACGGGTGCCCGCACCAGGTTATGCAATCGCGCTTCCTCGGCGCTGGGGGCGTGGCCCTGGGCTGCCAACACCTCGAGACGGATGCGGCGGGTCACGTCCTCCATGGCGTCGCGCCGGGCCTGGGTGGCCTGACCGCCGTGGCGGCGGTAGCGCAGCAATATCTCCGGCACGTTCGCCAGGCGAAATCCGCGGTAGGCGCGGGCATAGAGGTCGTAGTCTTCCGCGAGGCGGTATTCCTCCCGGTAGTGCAGCGTGGCGAACACCTGTCGTTTCGCCATGAGAGTGGGATGGCAGATACTGTTCTGGAACAACATAGCGGTGCGCAGCGCTGTCTCGCCGTGAGGCCAGCGCACGTCCCGCGGGATACCGCCGCCGAATTCCGTGAACCAGCTGCCGCAGAGATCGACGCCCGTCTCATGCAGAAAAGCCAATTGACGCTCGAAGCGCCGGGGCATGGCAACATCGTCCGCGTCCATGCGTGCGATGTAGTCGCCGCGTGCCTGATCCAATCCAAGGTTGAGAGCGGCCACGATGCCGGCGTTACTGCCGCCCCCCAGGGCGCGCATCCGCGAATCGCGAGCAGCGGCTCGCTGCAATATCTCGGGCGTGGAATCCGTGGAACCATCGTCTATAGCTAGGAGCTCGAAGTCGCGGTGCGTCTGCTGGAGGATGCTGGCGATGGCCGCATCCAGCCAGGGCACGGCGTTGTAGCAGGGCATGATGACGGAGATGAGTTCGGACACGGTAGTGAATCTAGCGGGGGATGTGCCAGAGCCCATGACGCATGCCCAGCTTGCCGCCGAGGCCGTCCAGGATGCCGGCTGCGTAGGCCTGCAGTTGGCGCCACCTGCGAGGTTCGTTGATGAGTGTGCCTGTTAGCCTGAGCAGCGTGCCCGGCAGGGTGCGGGTCAGCACATGCAAGAGACCGCGTCGGCGCATGGTGAGTATGCGGTTACGTACATCGTAGTAGCGCTTCCAGGGCGGCATGCGGAAGCAGAATGGAGCCATGGCGCCGATGCCGAAACGATAATATTCGGAAGGTGGGTGCTGGATGCGACTGTTGCCGGCGGCATGGATGCTCATGCCCGCGTCGCGAGCCCGGAAACAGTATTCGGTGTCGTCGCCGGCCAGGAAGTAGCCGGTCTCGGGATAGCCGATCTTCTCGGCCACGGCCCGGGGGATCAGGATGCCGAGGAAGGGGAGCGCGCCTACGGATACTTCATGAGGAATCGCATCCACGTGATCGAAGCTGCGGCCGTCGCTCGCCACCAGCGGCCAACACAGGCGCCCGTCGGGGATGATGGCGATGGAGCCATATATGGCCTGGTCGCTGCCGTAGATCTCCATCAGCTTCTGCAGCGCGTCTTTCTCCGGTGTCGCGTCGTCATCCATCATCCATACCGCGTCGGCGCCCAGGTCGAAAGCCTGACGCATGCCCGCAGCAAAACCGCCAGCACCGCCCAGGTTCTGTTCCAGGCGCGTGTATGCGATGCGCGGGTCCCGGGCTATACCGCTCTGTTCTATCCATTCGTGGGTGCTATCGGTGGACGCATTGTTCACCAGCACGATGTGTTCGGCGGGTAGGGTCTGGGCCAGGAGCGAACTTAAGCAGACCTCCAGCAGGGCACGCCGGTTGTAGGTGACCACCACGCCGAAGACACGGGTCATGATGGTGCCTCGCTACCGAAGCAGTCCGGATCCTGGGTCGCGAGGGTGGGCAAGGCAGCTAGCATGGCTTTCTCCTGGGTATAGAAGGAGAAATGCCCAGCCAATACATCCTTGAGCACGATCATGGGCCGTGACTTCTCCACGCAGGCGGCGCAGAGGAAGGATTCATCGATGCCGAGCATGCGTTCGCGCCAAGTGGAGCGGAAGCCGCCCACGGATTCCAGGAAAGAGCGCTCCAGCAAGATGGCGCCGATGCTGAACTTGGTGCCGGAGAGGAAGTAACCCTTTTGTTTGCGGAAGCTGGCCGCCACCTTATCCAAAGGCAGGCTGCGCTGCCACAGCCATACCGCCGCTTCCGGATCGTAATGGGCTTTCACCCCATCGCAGGCCACCGAGAGCTCACCGAATTTCTTCAGGTATCCTGCGGTGTTGTCCGTGACTTCCAGGAAGTGTCGGTAACTCACGCCGTTCAGGTTCAGGGTCGGAGAGCAGAAGCCGGGGTTATAGACGCCCTCTTTCACGATCTGCTCGTAGCCCTGACGCAAGCCTTCGAAGAATCCTGCCGAGATGAAGATGTCTTCGTCCAGCTTGTAGATCCAGCGCGCCTTGGGGTGCAGGGCGATGGCCTTGTTCAAGGCGAGGCCGGTCTTGTTCTTGCTCACGCTGAGATAGCACCAGCCCTGATGCGCGCAGAACTCCGCGAGCTTGGCATCGGATTTGCCGGCGGTGACCACGCACACCGCCACATCTGCGGGGGCGTATTTGGCGATGCGGCGCAGCACCAGGGGCCAGATGACGGGCTTGTAGCCGGCCAAGATCACGATCAGAGAATCTGAATCCCGGGGAGTGCCTGTGAGCTTCGCCGCGCTTGAATGGTCGCGTATCCAGGCTAGGTGGCTGCCGATGACGCTGAAGATATCCAGGAAGATATGACTGATGAAACCCGTGAGGCCGCGCTTCTTGAAGCTCGCGGCCATGCGGCCCATGGGGGTGTCGGTCTGGTGCTTGTCCATGGGCAGGGATTATCCCGTATCTCGTGCCGAAACTCTTCAGATGCCGAGGGCGGTAGGCCGCAATCCCAACCGCCGACGCACCACCACCCATAGGCCCAGGTTCCAGGCCACGAGGCTGATGGAGGTGGCTACCGCGGCGCCGACGATGCCGAAGTCGGGGATCAGCAGGAAGTTCAGGATCACATTCAGGATGGCCGAGAGGGTGAAGGTGCGATTGGCGATGCTCTCATGGCCGGTCATGTAGAGGGTTACGCCCACGGGCCCGAACATGACGTTCAGGAGCTGGGCGAAACTGAGGATAGCCAAGGCCGCCCAGCCCCGGGCGTATTCAGCGCCGAAGGCCAGCCCCAGGAGCGGGCCGCCAGCGAATATGAGCACTAGCCCGAGAGGTAGGCATAGCAGGAAGGTGCGGTGGGCGCTGGCGCCTACGAGCCGCTGCAGACGCGTCTGATCACCGCCATGGAAGTAGGCAGAGATGCGCGGGGAGATGATGGTGTTCACGGTGACGGTGGTGAGGGTCACGAGACCCGCCACCCGTACAACCACGGCATACACGCCCACGTCGGTGGAAGACTTGAGGGAGCCCAGGATCAGAAGATCCATACGGGAGTTCACCAACCAGATGGCGCTCAACCACATGAAGGGGAAAGCCCCCTTGAGGGAGAGACTGTCGGCCGGTGTGTGCTGGCCGTGGGATAGGTGACGACGTACCTGCCAGGACTGCACCACAAGACAGACGACCAGTGAGGCGAGCATGGCCGCGATCAGCACCGTGGGCGTGAGATAGCCCGTGACCAGCCACCAGATGAGTAACGCCACCAGCATCAGCGCGGGCGCCATGAGCAGTTGCGGCCATTGGCTCGCTACCACTGCGTTGCTGGCACGCAGTATGGATTGGCGGGCGAAGGCGAGAGTGGCCAACAAAGGCAACCAGGCAGCCACCAGGAACAGCGGACGGAAATTCGCCGCTGCGGGCAAGAGATAACCGATACCACTGAGGGCGAGGGCGCCCAGGATGCCGGAGATGAGCAGGCGCTTGTCGGCCCAGCGCAGGATGCCGCGCAGACGCTCCGGCCGCGTGTCTTTGGCCGCTTCGCGCACCAAGTATTCCTGAAGACCCAGGCCCACAGGTATCAGTGCCACGTCGTACCAGGCGATCACATAGGCATAGACACCGTAACCCCGGGCTTGCAGGGTGCGGGCATAGATGACGCTGGCGACGAAGGCGATGCCGAGGGCGCCGATGCGCAGGCCCATGGTCACGAGCATCTCCCGCACCAAGCGGCCGCGTTCGCCGGTAGAACGCAGATCCAGCAGCAGCGCGTCCAGGTAACCCTGTAGTCGTTGGCGCAATGCGGAGCCGGTCTGGGGAGAAGGTTCGTTCATGCAGCTTGAGGGCCGCCCCGGGACCGGGGCTTTCCTGTCACCCGCGGGCAGGAGTTATATATAGTGAGGTGAATATAACAGGATATCCCCCATGCCTCCCAGCAACCGTCTCAGCAGCACTGTACACCGCTTCGATAACCTGCCGGCTGGCTTGCGCGCCTGGCTCATCAGCTACGCCTTCGGCGCCACGGTGCGTTTCGTGCGCACCGCTGGGGTACGTTTCGAGGATCTGCGGGAGGAGCGGGCGCTGCTGCACCTGCCCAACCGGCGCAAGGTGCAGAACCACATCCACACAGCCCACGCGGCTGCCGTGGCTCTGTTGGGTGAGAGCGCTACCGGCGCGGTCTTCGGCATGAGCGTGCCGGACGACAAGATCCCGCTCCTGCGTAGCATGCGCATCAACTACGTGAAGCGCTCGAACGGAGACCTGCGTGCGGAAGCTACCCTCTCGGAACAGGAGCGGAACCGCATCCTGAACGACGAGAAGGGCGATATCGCGGTGCCGGTGAAGATCACCGATGAGACCGGCGAGCCGACGGTAGAAGCGGAATTCATCTGGGCTTGGCGGCCTAAAAAGAGATGATTGAAGTTATAGAGGGAGACATCACTCAGTTGGAGGTGGATGTCATCGTAAACGCCGCCAACGAGAGTCTCCTGGGCGGCGGTGGTGTGGACGGCGCCATCCATCGGGCGGCAGGGCCGGAGTTGCTGCAGACCTGCCGCAAGCTGAAGGGATGCACCACCGGCGAAGCGAAACTCACTCCTGGTTTCCGTCTGAAGGCCAAGTGGGTGATCCACACGCCCGGCCCCGTATGGCGGGGTGGCGGCAAAGGTGAATCGCAGTTACTAGAAAGTTGTTACCGGAATTCTTTCAAGCTGGCTCAAGCTCAGGGCGCGCGATCCATCGCTTTCCCCTGCATCAGTACGGGCGTATACGGGTATCCGAAAGAAGCGGCAACGCACATCGCTGTCCAAGTGATGCGGGAGCATGAGGCAAGCGTCGAGCGCATCATCGCCTGCTGTTTCAGTGTGGACGATGCGGAAATATATCGGCGATCGTTTGAGGCAGGCCGGTCATGAACCCGTGTCGTCCCCCTGATCAGCGATGATCGGGCAGATTACGACTGGATCAGTTCATGACATATTCAGGGTGTCGATACTCAAGGGGATTCCCGCTAACATATCTGACAAGCTCATTCCTGCTCCGGAGCAGCATCATGAAAACCATCAATAGGATTCCCGTCATCTTCATGTGTGCCATCTTGTTGATAGCTGCGGTGGGCTGCACTTCGACCGCGACCCGGGAAGGCACAGGCGGCTACATCGATGATTCGGTCATCACTGGGAACGTGAAAGCGCTCCTCCTAAAGACGTCCGGCATAGACTCGAACCAGATCACCGTAGAGACCTTCAAGGGGGCGGTGAAGCTGAGCGGGTTCCTGGATACCCAGGCGATGATCGATCTCGCCGTCGCGACGGCTAAGACCGCTACAGGCGTGCTTTCCGTGACGAACGATCTGACTGTGAAAGGCCAGCAAGGCCAACAGTGAAACCCGTCCCTATCTCGTATCGGTTCCGGAACATCTGAGTCGGTCAGTCTGGCAGGAGCTTGCCCGGATTCAGTATCCCGTTGGGATCGAATTCCTTCTTGATGCGCCGCATGAGGTCGAGGGTCGGCGCATCGAACTCGAGCGCCATGAACGGCCGTTTCTCCAGACCCACGCCATGTTCGCCCGAGAGGGTCCCGTGCATATCCAGCACGGTCTTGAAGACGTCCTTCAGGCAAGGCTCGGCGTTCTTCATCTGGGTCGCGTTGTCCGGATCCACCAGCAGGTTCACGTGGATGTTGCCGTTGCCCGCGTGGCCAAAGTTCACGATCTGGATGCCATATCGCTTCGATAGTTCTTCCAGATGGCCGATGAAGTCCGCCATGCGGGAGACGGGTACCACCACGTCTTCGTTGATCTTCTTGGGGGCGATCTTGCGTAAAGCAGGCGAGAGGGCCTTGCGGGAGGTCCAGAGGGCTGCCGCTTCCTGAGGATCGCGGGCAGCGCGGAACTCGATGCAGTCCGCGCCTCGGGCGGCTTTCTCGATGGCCGCCGCCGCTTCGTCTAACTGGGATTCTGCGCCGTCCACTTCTATGAGCAGCAGCGCACCCGCATCCGCAGGCAAGTCGTTACCCGCGTAACCGCGGATCATGCCGATGGAGGTCCGGTCGATGAACTCCAGTACACAAGGGGTGACCGGCTGGGCCATGATGCGCGATACCGCCGCCGCTGCACCGGTCATATCCGCATACACCGCGCGCAGGGTGCGTACCGCGGCGGGTTTGGGTGTGAGCTTCAGGGTCGCTTCTGTGATGATGGCGAGGGTGCCTTCCGAACCGATGATGAGCCGGGTGAAGTCATAGCCCATGGCGCCCTTGGTGGTGTAGACGCCCGCATGGAGTTCTTGCCCTGAGCCAAGCACTGCCCGCAGACCCAGCACGTTGTCCCGGGTGGTGCCGTACTTCACCGCATGGGGACCGCCAGCTCCGCAGGCCAGGTTACCGCCCACGGTGGAATAACCCGCGGAGGTAGGATCGGGCGGCCAGAAGAATCCTTGTTGTCCTGCTGCGTCCTGCACCGCGCTATTGGTGATGCCGGTCTCCACCACGAGCGCGCGATTGGCCGCATCCAGCTTGATGACGCGGTTCATGCGTTCCAGCGCCAGCACCAGACCACCCTGTACCGGTACCGCGGAGCCGGTCGTACTGCTGCCCAGGCCGCGAGCGGTGAGGGGGATCTTGAATTCATTGCAGAGACGCACCGCGTCTCGCACTTCTTCGTGGGACGCGGGGAAAGCCACTGCATCCGGCTGGGCCTGGCGGCGGCTGTTGTCGTAGCTGTAGGGCCAGCGATCCGCGGGGTCCGTGTAGAGATCTTCAGCGCCGACGATGCCGGCAAGCCGCGCCAGGAACTGCGGCGGCAGTGTGCCTGCCATGGAGTTACTTGCTCGCGCCGAAGAGGTGCTCGTCGATGAGGTCGCAGAGGCAGTGCAGGGCGAGCAGATGCACTTCCTGGATGCGTGCCGTCACCTTGGCGGGCACGCGGATCTCCACGTCGCCGGCTTTCAATTGCGGTGCCATCTTGCCACCGTCCCGGCCGGTGAGGGCCACCACGTGGATGCCCTTCTCGTGGGCGGCGTCGATGGCGCGCATCACGTTGGGTGAGTTGCCGCTGGTGGAGATGGCCAGCAGCACGTCGCCGGCGCGGCCGAGGGCCCGCACCTGCTTGGAGAATATCTCGTTGTACTCGTAATCGTTCGAGATGGAAGTGAGGGTCGAGGTATCGGTGGTGAGTGCGATGCCGGCGAGGCCAGGGCGCTCCCGCTCGAAGCGGTTGAGCAGCTCCGCCGAGAAATGCTGGGAGTCCGCCGCCGAGCCCCCGTTGCCGCAACTCATGACCTTGCCGTCTTTCTTCAGGGCATCCGCCATGAGCTTCCCCGCCGCCACGATGGGCGGGACCAGTATCTTGAGGGCCGCCTGCTTGGTGGCGATGCTGTCGTTGAACATCTGGGTAACGCGGTCATCGGCCTTCATAGAGTCCTCGGTTCAGCCATGCTGGAATGCGTCTTGTATCCATTCTACCGCGAGAGCCTCGCCTTCTCCCGCCACCGCTACCACGTCGAAACGCAGAGGCTTGCGCCGCAGGTCCGCATGGCTGCGTAGGAAGTGCTCAGTGGCACGGGTGAGCTTGCGGCGTTTCTCCGGACCCACGGTCTCGGCGGCGCTGCCGTGGCTCCCGTCGCGGCGGTAGCGGACTTCCACCACCACGAGGCAGCCCTGGTCCAGAAACACCAAGTCCAGTTCCCCCAGTGGGCAGCTGTAGTTGCGGGCCAGGAGTCGGAGGCCGCGAGCTTCCAAAGTCTTCTGCGCCAGCTCCTCAGCCCGCTGGCCGGACTCGAGGTGTGGCGCCAGGCTCACGGGCTCGGGGCGGGGGTGATGGTCGCGGGAGTCGTCACCGGCGGGGTCGGCAGGGTGAGGGGCGGCAGCAGGTTGGCGTTGCCGTCGTCGAAGCTCGCCCAGTCGAGGCTGCGATGCACCCGGCGCGCATCATCGAGGCTCAAGAGTCCCGTCACGCCCTGCACCGGTTCGCCGATGGCATGGGTGTTGTAGAGCAGGGGCAGCAGGCGGTAAGCGTCGAACCCTAAGGCGTAGAGGCGACTGTTGGCGGCGAAGTTGCTGGGCCAGTCCTTGGAGAGCTGGGTGCGCATGTCAGCCATCGAGCCGGAGTCCACCAAGGTCCAGGGCATGTCATCGAAAGTGATGCCGTTCAGCACTGTGTTGTCCACGTTGCTGTTGAGTTCGTACACCCGCGAGGTGGAGAACACCGGCACGTCATCTGCATGGTAATAGGCGATCTGCGGCTGGATCTGCCGCGCATCGTCAGCGCTGGCCGCGAGGAAGATGAACTGCACGTCCTGGCGGCGACGTGGTTCGGATTCGATGTGGGTGTTGAGGGTCGCGGCCAGATGATCCACTCGGTCCTGGCTCGAATCCAGGTCCAGCAGCACATTGATGGCGGTGGCGTAGCTGTCGCCGCCGGGCGTGTAAGTGCCGGTGGAGAGAAGGGTGCCGCCCAGCTGGGTGAAGCGTGCTGAGAAGGCGTTCAGCATGCGCCTGCCGAAATCATCGCTGGAGACCAAGGCCATGCCACGGGTGTAACCCTCGGCTATGGCGCGTTCCGCCGCCTGTTCCGCTTCCCCTTCCGGCAGGAGACCGAACTGATAGAAACCTGAAGGCGCAGTCTTGCCTGCATCGAGATAGTTGAGCGCCAGCACCGGCACCGGCAGTGAAGGCAGGGCCGCGATGCCCGCCACCGCATCCTTGGTGAGAGGGCCGATCACCATGCTAGCGCCATCAGCCACCGCTTTCTGATAAGCAGCCTGGGCGCTGGCGGCATCGGTGCCGGAATCGTAATAAGTGAGTGCGGGAGCTGCGCCATTGCCCGCCAACTGGAAGTACGCGGCGAGGAGGCCATCGCGCACTGCATCGGATGGTGCCTGGAAGTTGCCGCTCAAGGGTAGCATCACGGCGACCCGGGGCGGGAAGGCAGTGAGCGCCTGTTGTTTGGCGAGGAGCTCGGGCACTAACTGCTGCATGGCCGGATGTTGCGGGTAGCGGCTCTCCCAATCCTTGATGGCTTGAGTGAACTTATCCGGCTGCTGCCAGCTGGTGTGGGCGATGTCCGCCAATTCGAGCCAACCCCGGGCGGTGGGTGAGAGGCTCGCGGGCAACTTGGTCACATCCAGCGCCGTATGGGTCGCCGTGAGGGTCTGCCAGATGAGTTGCTCGTTGGCCGCAGAATCCTTGCTGTTGGGCGGGAGATAGGTCTCGCGCTCGCTCCAGTCCTCGACGGCAGAAGGCAGATCGTCCATGGCCACATGGATGCGGCCGCGCACCATGAGCGTGGCAGCCTTGAGCTCATCCGGCAAGGCGTCCGTGGGGAAGCGCAGATGGCTCAAAGCTACCTGGGGCTGGTGGCCAGCGAGGTCCAGCTCTGCCTTGAGTATCTCGATGTGTGCCTGCAGAGCGGGGTAGAGGGCCTTGGTGTTCTTGATCTGACCGAGAAGCGTCCAGCTGCGCTGGGTGTTGCCCGCGCCGGACCAGGCTTCTGCTGCGCTCACCAGGAATTCCGTCTGCTGGATGCCCTGGGTACCGGCCGATAGACCTTCATAGAGCTTGGCGGCGTCTGCGTATCGGCCCTGCTGCATGAGCTGCTGCGCCTGGGCTTCTCGGGTCGCCGGTGGCTGCTTGGAGGGCGCGACAGAGCAGGCCGCCAGCAGCACGAGCATGAGTGCGGCGAGCAGTCGGGCGATGCGATGGAAGTGCGGCGTGCCTTGCATGGATGCGGGCTTCATTGCAGGATGGGCGCGAACCCCAATGATACCCGTTCCGGCCATGGGCCGGCATCGGGCTTAGGAGTCTTCGTGGCCGAGCGTCCGGGTGTGCTCTACGTGGTGGCGACCCCCATCGGCAATCTGGATGACCTCACGCCCCGCGCCCGCCAGATATTGTCCGATGTAGATGTAGTGGCTGCCGAGGACACACGGCACAGTGGCGCGCTGCTCAGCCATTTCGGCATCCACACCCCGCTCATCTCGCTACATGAACATAATGAGGCGGAGCGCGCTGCCCGGCTGCTCGAGAGGCTCAAGGCCGGCGAAGACGTGGCGCTCATCTCCGATGCAGGTACCCCGCTCATCAGCGATCCCGGTTTCGACTTGGTGCGCGCCGCACGCCAGGCCGGCATCACCGTGAGTCCCATACCCGGGGCCTGTGCCTTGGTGGCGGCCTTGAGCGTGAGCGGCCTGCCCACCGACCGCTTCGTGTTCGAGGGTTTCCTGCCAGCGAAATCCGCTGCCCGCCGCGATCGGATCGCGGCTCTCGCTGCCGAGCCCCGCACCCTGGTGTTCTATGAATCCGTGCATCGCCTGCAGGAATCCCTGGCCGATATGGCGGAGATCTTTGGGGCGGAGCGATTAGGTGTGGTGGCCCGGGAACTCACTAAGTTGCATGAAGGCGTGCGGGAAGCGGCTCTGGCCGCCCTCGCCGAATGGGCCGGCAAGGACCCCATGGCCGCCAAGGGTGAAGTGGTGATCCTGGTTGCGGGAGCCCCGGCCCTGGAAGGGCAGGCGGCTAACACCGAAGCGGAGCGGGTGCTGAAGACTCTCCTGGCGGAATTGCCGGTGAAACAGGCTGCCGCCCTGGCGGCTGAGATCACCGGCCTCAAGAAGAACCAGCTCTACGAGCAGGCCCTCAGCCTCAAGGGAAAGAAATAGGCGCCCCTCGTCCGGGCCCCTGGCCCCCCACCGCTATAATTGAGTCTGGAGTCGGCCGGGCAGCCGCAGGGCGCAAGCACTGAGGAAAGTCCGGGCTCCACAGGACAGGGTGCCAGGTAACGCCTGGGGGGCGTGAGCCCATGGAAAGTGCCACAGAAAACATACCGCCTAAGCGCGCAAGCGCCGGTAAGGGTGAAAAGGTGCGGTAAGAGCGCACCGCGCGGCGGGTAACCGTCCGCGGCACGGAAAACCCCACCCGGAGCAAGGCCAAATAGGGGAACACGCGGGGCAATCCGCAGGTGTGGTCCGCACCGTTCCCGGGTAGGCCGCTTGAGGTGCGTGGTGACGCGCATCCCAGAGGAATGGTTGTCCACGACAGAACCCGGCTTATAGGCCGACTCCTTCTTTTTTGATCTCTGACCTCCGGTCAGCGCCAGCCTCCAGGCTGGCTATTTTTTGCTCACTCCAGCCTGCGCAGTGTCTCCTAAAGGGCAAAAAGCCCGAAATCGGCAAAATAAGCCGATTTTCTCCATTTTTCAGTTAATGCGGTGCATAAGATGCTTCTTATAACTATATGATTTTTAAATGGTTAGTAAGGCGATTTTTTGAGCAAAAACGCAGCTAAGTCCCTGTCCCACAAGCAAATTTCCCCAATTTTGTACTTGACGTGCCTTAAACAGCTTCCTATAGTGTCGGAGGTGGGAAAAAGTGGAATGAAATGGGATAGACGGGAGGCTGTAGCAGCGCATGTTTCGTGGTATCAGCAATCTGACCTTGGATGCGAAGGGGCGCCTGGCCGTGCCTGCGCGTTATCGCGAGCGCATCGCCGAGGCTTGCCGCGGACAACTCGTGGTCACCATCGATCGGGATCACTGCCTGCTCATCTATCCCATGCCTGAGTGGGAGGCCCTGGAGGAGCGCCTGGTGCGCCTACCCAGCCTCAATAAAGAAGCACGTGAATTGCAGCGCCTGCTGCTGGGCCATGCCACGGAAGTGGAGTTGGACAGCCATGCGCGTCTGTTGCTGCCGCCGGAACTGCGCACCTTCGCCGGACTTGAGCGGGACGTGGTCCTGCTCGGCCTCGGCCGCAAGTTCGAGTTGTGGCAGCAGGCCAATTGGGATGCGCGTCGTGAGGCGAGCCTCGCGGGCGATGCAGACAGGTCGGGTGGCTTACCGGATGAACTCGCCAGGCTGGTGCTTTGAACGCCGTCCACCGGCCGGTATTGCTGAAAGAGGCGGTGGATGCGCTGGCGGTACAAGCCGACGGCATCTATATGGACGGGACC
The DNA here is from genome assembly GCA_963817285.1 of uncultured Pseudomonadota bacterium. Taxonomy (GTDB): domain Bacteria; phylum Pseudomonadota; class Gammaproteobacteria; order Natronospirales; family REEB76; genus DASUBN01. Next base: position 39,898 of record CAWFOE010000026.1, read on the forward strand.
TTCGGCCGCGGTGGCCACAGCCGGGAGATCCTGGCGCGGCTCGGACCCAAGGGCAGGCTGCTGGCGCTGGACCGGGATCCGGAAGCCCATACAGCGGCTGAAGCTTTGGCGGCGACTGATTCGAGAGTGACGGTGTACCGCGCGGCGTTCTCCATGTTGGGGCACATCGCGACGCAAGCGGGAGTGAGCGGTCGGGTGAACGGTGTGTTGTTGGACATCGGTGTCTCATCGGCGCAGCTGGACGATGCGCGCCGCGGATTCAGTTTCACCCAGAAAGGCCCCCTGGACATGCGCATGGATCCCGCGACTGGCGAGAGCGCAGCTGATTGGCTGATGCGCGCGAAAGAAGAAGATATCGCCAGCGCCATCCACGAATTCGGCGAAGAGCGCCATGCGCGGCGCATCGCCCGCGCCATCACCACCGCACGCACCACCACCCCGCTCACCGACACGCTGCAACTCGCGGAGATCGTGAGCCGCGCGGTGCCGCGTCACGAGCGGCACAAGCATCCGGCCACGCGTACCTTCCAGGCCATCCGCATCTTCATCAACCGCGAACTCGAAGAGCTGGCCACCTGCCTCGAGCAATGTCTCAAGGTGCTGGCGCCGGCTGGCAGGCTCGCCGTCATCAGTTTCCATTCCCTCGAAGATCGCATGGTGAAGCGGTTCATCCGCGACCATGCGCGCTTGCCGGAGCCTGACCTGAAGGCGCCCTGGCTCGAACCCGCGGGCAACCCGGTGCTGCGCAGCATCGGCAAGGCCGTGCAGCCGGGCGATGCGGAAGTCATGGAGAACCCGCGCGCCCGCAGCGCGGTGCTCCGGGTGGCGGAGAAGCTGCCATGAACCTGAGCCGCGCCGTGGTGGCCTTGCTCGCAGTGGCGGTGTTCCTCTCGGCGCTGGCGCTCATCGACGCGCGCCACCAGAACCGCATCCTGTTCGAAGAGTCCCAGCAGCTGCGCGAGCAGCGCGACCAGCTAAACATCGAGTGGGGCAGGCTCCTGTTGGAGCAGAGCACCTGGTCCACCCACGCTTATATAGAGCAGTCGGCCACCCAGAAGCTCGGCATGCATACGCCGGTGAATCCCGAGATCCTGGTGGTGCAGCCGTGAGCCGCACTCAGACGCAATCCACTCCTGCCGCCGGCTGGCGCAGCCTCGTGGTGCTGAGTTTCTTCTGCCTCATCGCCCTGTCGCTGGCGGGACGCGCCGTCTATCTACAGGTGGTGGACCAGGGCTTCCTGGTGGGGCAGGGCGAGGAGCGTCATCTGCGAGTGATGGAGATCCCGGCTCACCGCGGCATGATCCTGGACCGGAACGGCGAACCTCTGGCAGTGAGCACACCAGTGGATTCCGTGTGGATGAACCCTCAGGAACTCTCCACGGGTATCGGTCGCCTGCCGGAACTGGCTCGGGCACTCAACCTGCCCACCAGCGCGCTGACGAAGTTGGTGCGCGACAACCACGAGAAGGAATTCGTGTATCTCGCTAGGGGCCTGGATCCCTACGATGCGGAGCGAGTGACGGCTTTAGGCATCCCAGGCATCTACACTCAGCGGGAATACCGCCGTTATTACCCGGCCGGTGAAGTGACAGCCCATGTGCTCGGCTTCACCAACGTGGACGACCTGGGCCAGGAAGGCATGGAGCTGGGGTACAACGACTGGTTGAAGGGTGTGCCCGGCGCTGAGCGGGTGATCGTGGATCGCTACGGCCGCTCGGTGCAGGACGTGGAGAGCCTGCGCATCCCGCGTCCCGGCCGCGACATGACCACCAGTATCGACCTGCGTATCCAATATCTCGCTTACCGCGCCCTCAAGCAGGCGGTGCAAGCCCAGGGCGCGCGCTCTGGTTCCATCATCGTCATGGATTGCCGTACCGGTGAAGTGTTGGCCATGGCCGACCAGCCGTCCTTCAATCCCAATAACCGCAGCGATGCCGACAGCGACGACTTCCGCAACCGCGCTGTCACCGACATGTTCGAGCCCGGTTCCAGCATGAAGCCCTTCACCATGGTGGCAGCGCTGCTCTCCGGCAAATATCGACCCAGCTCCGTCATCGACACCTCGCCCGGCACCCTGAAGCTTGCGCGCTACACCATCCATGACGAAGAGAACTTCGGCCGCATCGACCTCACCACCATCATCGAGAAATCGAGTAACGTGGGTGCGAGCAAGATAGCCCTGTCCCTCGAGCCGCAACTCATGTGGCGCACCCTCTCGGCCTTCGGTTTCGGGCGCAATACCGGCAGCGGCTTCCCGGGCGAGAGCGGTGGCGACCTGCCGGACTACCGCGGCTGGAACCCGGCGCGCCAGGCCACCATCTCCTACGGTTACGGCGTGGCCATCACCGCGCTGCAATTGGCCGATGCTTACGACACCCTGGCTTACGACGGCCAGCATGAGGCGCCGAGCTTCCTGCGTCTGGATGCGGTGCCCCAGCCCCAGCCCGTGATCCCGCCCAACATCGCCGGCGACTTGCGCAGCATGTTGGAGACGGTGGTCTCCCAGGAAGGCACCGGCAAGCTCGCGGAGATCATCGGTTATCACGTGGCCGGCAAGACCGGCACTGCGCACGTAGCGGTCAACGGCGGATATTCGGCGGACGAATACAACTCGGTCTTCGCCGGCATGGTCCCAGCCAGCGATCCGCGCCTGGTGGCGGTGGTGGTCATCAATCGGCCCACCAACGGTCAATATCTTGCGGCGAAGGTATCGGCACCGGTGTTCGCCCAGGTGATGCGCGATGCGCTCCGCCTGCTCAACATCATGCCGGACGATCTCTCCAGCCTGCCGGCCACTGCATACCTGCTGAAACCGGTGCCCACTTCATGATGGCGAAGTCGAAAGCCATCGCCGGTGTGGATCTCGCCGCCTTGCTGCAAGGTTACGGCAGCATGGATAGCCATGTGCCGGTGCTGGGTTTGTCGCTAGATAGCAGAGAAGTGCGGCCGGGTTACCTGTTCCTCGCCTGCAAGGGCCACGATCACCACGGTCTGAAGCATCTAGCTGACGCCCGCGCCCGGGGCGCGGTGGTAGTGGTCTATGACCCCGCCGGTGCCGATGCTTATCTTCCCCTGCCTCAGGGTCTGCCCTCGGCGGCGATAGAGGATCTGGCGGCCAAGGCCGGTTTCATCGCTGCGCGTTTCTACGCGGACCCCACGGCTGCTCAGAGAGTGGTGGCGGTCACAGGCACTAACGGCAAGACATCCGTGAGCCTGATCACAGCCCAGTCCCTCGCCGAATCCGGCAAGGCCTGCGGCGTACTGGGTACGGTGGGCTTCGGCACCTACGGCAAGCTGGAAGAGCCGAGCCACACGACTCCGGATGCCGTGAGCATGCAGTCCTGGCTCGCGCGGTTCCGCGACCAGGGCCTGAAACACGTGAGCATGGAGGCGTCGAGCCACGCGCTCGATCAGGGCCGGATAAACGGCACTCATATAGAAGTTGCGGTGTTCACCAACCTGACCCGCGATCACTTGGATTATCACGGCAGCATGCAGGCCTACGGCGATGCCAAGGCTCGCCTGTTCGCGATGCCCGGCCTCAAGCAGGCAGTCATCAATCTCGACGATGCCTTCGGCATGGAGCTGGCAACACACCTGCCTAAGGGCGTCGAATGCACCGGTTATACCCTCGAAGGCAAGCGCAGCCCCGCAGGGCGTACCCTGATGGCGGAGAAGCTCGCTCTCAACAGCGGCGGGCTCACTTTCGACGTGAGCGGCGATTTCGGTCGCGGTCACGTGGACTCACGCCTCCTGGGCCGCTTCAATGCCCAGAACCTCCTGGCAGTGCAGGGCACGCTCCTGGCTCTGGGGATGTCTTTCGAAGAGACCCTGCGTTGCATGACTCGCGCACGCACGGTGCTGGGGCGCATGGAATGTTTCGGTGGCGGTGCGGGCCGTCCCTTGGTGGTGGTGGATTACGCTCACACACCTGATGCCCTGGAGAAGGCGCTCACGGCCGCTCGGGCCCACTGCCGCGGTCAGCTGTGGTGCGTATTCGGTTGCGGCGGCGAACGGGACCGGGGCAAGCGACCCCAGATGGGTGCCATCGCCGAACGGCTGGCGGACCGGGTGCTGCTCACGGATGACAATCCTCGCGGCGAAGACGGCGACGCCATCGTGGCGGAGATCATGGCCGGCATACGTGACCAGAGCCGCGTGCAGGTGGAACGCGCTCGCGCTGAAGCGGTGATTCTCGCGGTGCATGCGGCGGCACCGGGTGACGTGGTGCTGGTGGCCGGCAAGGGCCACGAGACGGAGCAAGTGATCGGCAGCCGGGAACTACATTACAGCGATCGGGAGACCGTGGCCGGTCTCTTCGGGGAGGACGCAGCATGAGCGTGCGCCGCCTCTCGGATCTGGCCGCCGCCACCGGCGGCACGCTGCTCGGTGAAGATCGGGAGTTCGCCCGCGTCACCCAGGACAGCCGCAAGCTGGGGCAAGGCGATCTCTTCATCGCCATCAAGGGCGAGAACTTCGATGGCCACGATTTCCTCACGCAGGCGGAGAAACTCGGCGCCGCCGGCGCTCTGGTGGAGCGTCGCCGCTCCGCCGCGCTCCCTCAGGTGCTGGTGGCGGACGTACGCAAGGCCCTCGGTGCCTACGCTGCTGTCTGGCGCCGCCGTTTCGCGCTGCCGCTCGTAGGCGTCACGGGTTCCAGCGGCAAGACGACCTTGAAAGAGATGATCGCCAGCATCCTCAAGCAGCGGGGCGCGACGCTCGCGACCCGCAGCAACATGAACAACGACATCGGTATGCCGCTCACCCTCTTGGAGCTGGACGCCTCGGACCGTTATGCCGTCATCGAGATGGGCACGAACCATCCCGGCGAGATCGAATACCTGGCGCGCCTCGCGCTGCCCAGCGTGAGCGTGGTGACCAACGCCGGTCCCGCGCACTTGGAGTTCCTCAAGGACGTGGCGGGGGTGGCCCGGGAGAAGGGCGCGATATTCGCCTGCCTCGCCGCTGGCGGCGTCGCAGTGATCAACGCCGACGACGTCTACGCCGGGCTGTGGCGCGAGATGGCCGGTGCCCGCAAGGCCGTGAGCTTCGGTTTCGGTGAACAGGCCGACTTCCATCCGCAACCCGATACGCTGCGCCAATCTGCCGACGGCAGCTGGCAGTTCCGTCTGGTCTCACCCCAGGGCGAGACGGATGTGTGCGTGTCACTGCCGGGCCGTCATAACGTGGCCAATGCGCTCGCCGCTGCCGCTGCTGCGATGAGCGCCGGTGCCGGGCTGGACGACGTGCGCGCAGGTCTTGCTGCGGCGCCATCCACCGCGGGCCGCCTGATCGTGGTGGAAGGCCAGAGCGGCAGTCGCCTGATAGATGACAGCTACAACGCGAACCCACTGTCTCTGACGGCGGCCATGGAGTTCGCCATGAGCCTGGGTGGCCGCAGTTGGCTCGTGCTCGGGGACATGGGCGAACTGGGCGATTCCACGGTACGCCTGCATGCAGAATGCGGCGCCCGGGCCCGCGGCCTCGGCATCGAACGCCTGTATGCCCTGGGCGAGAACAGTCGCCACGCGGTGGAAGCTTTCGGCGTCGGCGCCCGCTGGTTCGACGACGTGAATGCCCTGACGCGTGCCCTGCGCGCGGACGCGGGAGCAGGCGTGACGCTCCTGGTGAAAGGTTCCCGCAGCATGCGCATGGAGCGCGTGGTGGAAGCGCTGCGTCTGCAACCGGCCAAAGCCGCCAACGGAGACCATTAGATGCTGTTGCTGCTCAGCGAATATCTGATGCGCTATCACTCGGTGTTCCGGGTGTTCTCCTACCTCACGCTGCGGGCCATCCTGGGCGTGCTCACCGCGCTCGTCTTCGCCTTCGTGTGTGGTCCCGCCATGATCCGCTGGCTGACGGCGGTGAAAGTGGGTCAACGGGTGCGCAAGGACGGCCCCCAGTCTCATCTCAGCAAGGCCGGCACCCCCACCATGGGCGGTACGCTGATCCTCGCGGCCATCATCATCGCCACGCTCTTGTGGGCGGACCTGCGTAACCGCTACGTGTGGGTGCTCTTGGGAGTGACCTTCTTCTTCGGGCTCATCGGCTTCGTAGACGATTACTTGAAGCTCCGCTTCAAGAACTCCAAGGGCCTGAAGGCGCGCACGAAGTATTTCTGGCAATCGGCGTTCGCCCTCGCAGTGGCACTCATCCTGTACTTCACCCACCACGAGTCGGCGGAGATCGCCTACATCCTGCCGTTCTTCAAGCAGGTCTCCCTGCCCATCGGCGTGTTGTTCGTGGTGGTGACTTATTTCGTGGTGGTGGGCACCAGCAACGCCGTGAACCTGACGGACGGCCTGGATGGCCTCGCCATCATGCCGGCAGTGCTCGTCGGCGGCGCCCTCGGCGTGTTCGGTTACGCCTCGGGCAACTTCAACTTCGCCCATTACCTCGCCATCCCCTATCTGCCGGGCGCCGGCGAGGTGGTGGTGTACTGCGGTGCCCTGGTAGGCGCCGGCCTCGGCTTCCTGTGGTTCAACGCCTACCCGGCCCAGGTGTTCATGGGTGACGTGGGTGCACTGGCGCTCGGCGCCGCTCTCGGCACCCTGGCGGTGATCGTGCGCCAGGAGATCGTGCTCTTCATCATGGGTGGCGTGTTCGTGGCGGAGACCATCTCGGTGATCCTGCAGGTGGGCTCCTTCAAGCTCACCGGCAAGCGCATCTTCCGCATGGCGCCGCTGCACCACCACTTCGAGCTCAAGGGCTGGCCCGAGCCACGCATCATCGTGCGTTTCTGGATCATCACCGTGATCCTGGTGTTGGTGGGCCTGTCCACCCTCAAGGTGAGATGAGATGGCATTAGCTGCCCATAAACGCAGGATCAAGACGCTGATCGTCGGACTCGGCAAGACCGGGCTCTCCTGCGCGCGTTTCCTCACGGCCCACGGCGAGGAGATCGCCGTGACGGACAGCCGCGAGCATCCGCCGGGCCTCAAGGATCTGCGCGCCATGTTGCCGGACGCGGCGGTGTTCCTGGGCGGTTTCTCCGAGGATGCACTCAAACATGCGGACCGGGTGGTGCTGTCGCCCGGCGTGGCCATGGGTACGCCGTTCATCGCCAAGGCGCGGGCTCTCGGTCTCCCCATCATGGGCGACATCGAGCTCTTCGCCCATTACGCGCGGGCACCGGTGGTGGGCATCACCGGTTCCAACGGCAAGAGCACCGTCACCACGGTGCTCGGCAACATGGCCGAGAAAGCCGGTCGTACGGTGCGTGTCGGCGGCAACCTGGGTACGCCAGCTCTTGATCTCCTCAAGGACGCGGAGCCAGAACTTTATGTATTGGAACTCTCCAGTTTCCAGCTGGAGATCACCGAGTCCCTCGAATGTACCGCTGCCACGGTGCTCAACATCTCGCCGGATCACATGGACCGCTACACGGATCTGAAACAGTACGCCGCCGCCAAGGCGCGCATCTTCCGCAGCTGCGGTACTGCGGTGCTGAACCGGGAGGATCCGGAAGTCAGCAACATGGGCGCGGGCGCCCGACGGCGAGTGAGCTTCGGTCTCGATAAACCAACGGCCGGGGATTACGGCGTCGCGGGTGAAGGCGCTGCTGAATGGCTCATGCGCGGCACCGAGCAACTCATGCCGGTCTCGGCTCTCGCCATGCGCGGCCGCCACAACCTGGCGAACGCTTTGGCAGCGCTCGCCCTTGGTGAAGCGGTAGGCCTGCCCATGCCGGCCATGCTGGATGCCTTACAGGAATTCCGCGGTCTGCCCCATCGAATGGAATACGTGGCGACGGTGCAGGGCGCTGCCTATTACGACGATTCCAAGGGCACCAACCTGGGTGCGACGCTGGCCGCCGTGGCGGGCGTGAGCGAGCCCCTGGTGCTCATCGCCGGCGGCGATGCCAAAGGCCAGGATTTCGCGCCGCTGGCGCAAGCAATCGCCGGCAAGGCGAGGGCTGTAGTGCTCTTGGGAAAAGATGCGCCGCTCCTGGAGCAGGTTTTCGCGGGCCGAGTGAAGACCCAGCGAGTGAAGGACATGGACGCGGCAGTGCAGACCGCGGCGGAACTGGCAGAAGCGGGCGACATGGTGCTCCTGTCTCCGGCCTGCTCCAGTCTGGATATGTTCGAGAACTTCGAGCATCGCGGCCGCGTGTTCGCAGCAGCGGTGAGGAGGCTCGCGGGTGAGTGAAGCCAGAGTCATCGCAGGCGACACCGAGGCCCGCGGCATGGACGGCTTCCTCATCACAGTGGCGGGGCTCATCCTGGTGATCGGCCTCATCATGGTGGCGTCCGCATCCATCTCCCTGGCAGACAAGGCCAACGGGGCCCCGTTCTACTACCTGCTGCGCCAGCTCATCTTCGCGGCCGTGGGCGCCGGCGTCGGCATGGCCATGTACAACCTGCCTCTCTCCTGGTGGCAGCGCTCTGGTTATCTCTTGTTGGTGCTGGCTTTCGCGCTGCTTGCCATGGTGCTGGTGCCGGGCATCGGTCGGCATGTGAATGGCAGCATCCGCTGGGTCGTGCTGGGGCCATTCCGTCTCCAGGTGTCGGAGCCGGCGCGGCTCCTCATACTGGTCTATCTCGCGGGCTACATCGTGCGCCGCAGCGAAGAGCTGGCTTCCGGCATAAAGGGCTTCATCAAGCCCATGCTGTTGATAGGTTGCGCAGGCATCCTGTTGCTGGCGGAACCGGATTTCGGCGCCACCCTGGTGCTCACGGTCACGGCCATGGCCATGCTCTTCCTGGGTGGTGCTCGCCTGAGAGACTTCGCGCTCTTCGCCGGGATCGGCGCCATGGGCGCTATCGTCTTGGTGTTCACCTCACCTTATCGTCTGGCGCGCCTTACGGGTTTCCTGAACCCCTGGCAGGATCCCTTCGACACCGGCTTCCAGCTCACTCAATCTCTCATCGCCATCGGTCGCGGCCAATTGTTCGGCGTGGGCTTGGGTGAGAGTGTGCAGAAGCTGTTCTACCTGCCGGAAGCCCATAGCGATTTCGTGTTCGCTGTCACTGCCGAGGAGTTCGGTCTATTCGGCTCGCTGGCGATCATCGGTCTTTACCTGGCGCTCACCTGGCGCGCGCTCCTGGTGGCGCGCCGCGCTATGAAACGTTCCCAGCTCTTCGGTGGCTACCTCGCCTACGGCATCGGCATCTGGATCGGTCTGCAGGCCTTCATCAACATCGGCGTGAACATGGGGGTGTTGCCGACGAAGGGCCTGACGCTGCCGCTCATGAGCTACGGTGGCAGCAGCCTCATAGTGACCTGCGCGGCCGTGGGGCTGCTGTTGCGGGTGGACCGGGAGAGCCGCGAGAGCGGCAAGTGGAAAGCCGGCGCGGCAGAGGAAGAAGCATGACGCGTTCTTCCGGCATCGTGATCATGGCTGGGGGCACCGGTGGCCACGTCTTCCCGGCACTCGCCGTGGCGGATGTGCTGCGCGCCCGCGGCCACACGGTCACCTGGATAGGTACCCGCCAGGGGCTGGAAGCGCGCATCGTACCCGCCGCTGGCATACCCATGGAATGGATAGATGTGGGTGGCGTGCGCGGCAAGGGCGCCGGCACGCTCCTCAAGACGCCTTTCATGTTGAGCCGCGCGCTCTTCCAGGCTTTGAGCGTATTCCGCCGCCTGCAACCGGTGGCAGCGCTCGGCATGGGCGGTTTCGCCAGCGGACCCGGCGGCGTGGCTGCGCGGCTCGCCGGTTGCCCGCTAGTGGTGCACGAACAGAACGCGGTGCCCGGCGTCACCAACCGCATCTTGAGCCGCATGAGCCGGAATGTGCTGGAAGGTTTTCCCGAGAGCTTCCCCGCCAAGCGCCGTGCGCGCTACGTGGGTAATCCGGTGCGTAGCGCCATCGCCGCATTGCCGGTGCCGGAGCAGCGCTTCGCGGGACGTGAAGGCGCTATCCGTCTGCTGGTCATCGGCGGCAGCCAGGGTGCCCGGGTGTTGAACCAGAATGTGCCCGTGGCCATCGCCCGCCTGGGTTCGGCAGTGGAAGTGCTGCATCAGACCGGCGTCAAGGATGCGGAAGCGGTGACCACGCTCTATCGCGAACGTGGGATAGAAGCCCGGGTTACGCCCTTCATAGATGACATGGCCGCAGCCTATGCCTGGGCCGATCTCGCGGTCTGCCGCTCCGGCGCGCTCACGGTGGCGGAACTCTCTGCCGCGGGTCTCGGCGCCTTGTTGGTGCCCTTCGCCGCAGCGGTGGACGACCATCAGACCGTGAACGCCCACTTCCTGGTGGAGAAGGGCGCGGCCTTGCTGCTTGCCGCAAGCTTCCGCCACACCGGATGTGTTGGCGGAGGCACTCGGCGATCTCATCAAGGAACGCAGCCTCCTGCTCGGCATGGCGAAGAACGCCCGGGCCCTGGCCCGCGCCGATGCGGCGGATCTGGTGGCAGACGTATGCCTCGCGGCGGGAGGGCTCGCATGAGCAACCTGATGCGCCGCATCCGCAACATCCATTTCGTCGGTATCGGCGGCGCCGGCATGGGCGGCATCGCGGAAGTGCTCATCAACCTGGGTTACCAGGTGCGGGGCTCGGACCTCAAGGCCAATGCCGTCACGGAACGTCTCAAGTCCCTGGGCGCACGTGTCGCCATCGGTCATGCTGCCAGCCACGTGGCCGATGCGGACGTGGTGGTGGTCTCAGCTGCCGTGTCCGCGGACAATCCGGAAGTACTGGAAGCGAGAGCGCGCCGTATACCAGTGGTACGCCGGGCCGAGATGCTGGCGGAGCTCATGCGCTTCCGCTCTGGTATCGCCGTAGCAGGTACCCATGGCAAGACCACGACTACGAGTCTGGTGGCGAGCGTGCTGTCGGAAGGCGGCCTGGATCCCACGTTCGTGATCGGCGGCAAGCTCACCAGCACCGGCAGCAACGCGCGCCTGGGCAGCGGCCAATACCTGGTGGCCGAAGCGGACGAGAGCGATGCCTCCTTCCTGCATCTGCAGCCGCTCATCGCGGTGGTCACCAACATCGATGCGGATCACCTCAGCACTTACGGCGGCGACTTCGCCAAGCTGCGGAGCACCTTCGTGGAGTTCCTCCAGCATCTGCCGTTCTACGGTCTCGCGGTGCTGTGCGCCGATGACGCGGAAGTGCGGCGCATCCTGCCGGACGTGGGCCGCCCGGTGGTGACCTATGGCACCGCCGAAGACGCGGACTTCCATGCCAGCGACATCCGCCGGGAAGGGCGTATCACCCATTTCAAGGCCTGGTTGCCCAAGCGCGGCACGCCGTTGGATGTGCAACTGAACCTCGCCGGGCGCCACAACGTATTGAATGCTCTAGCGGCGATCGCCATCGCCCACGATCTCGGCATCGCCGACGACGCGGTGCTGAGAGCGCTGGCCGGGTTCCAGGGCGTGGGGCGTCGGTTCCAGATGCTGGGCGAAGTAGCCACCGCCGCGGGTCCCGTGCTGCTGGTGGACGATTACGGCCATCACCCGCGGGAACTGGCCGCCACTCTGCAGGCCGCGCGGGAAGGCTGGCCGGAGCGGCGCCTGGTGGCGGCATTCCAGCCCCATCGCTACACCCGCACCCGCGATCTCTTCGACGACTTCGCCGAAGTGCTGTCCCAGGTGGACGCGCTCCTGCTCACGGAAGTCTATGCCGCCGGCGAGACACCCATCGCCGGTGCCGATGGCCGGGCGTTGGCCCGAGCCATACGCAACCGTGGTCGAGTGGATCCGGTGTTCGTGCAACGTGCCCAGGACCTGCCGGAGGCCCTGGCGGGCGTGCTCAAGGCGAACGACCTATTGCTGACTCTGGGTGCCGGTGACATCGGCGCTGTGGCGGCAGAATTACCCAAGACTTTGGCGAGCGGAGCGAGCAGAGCATGAACACACGCAAGCCTGATGTGGAAGTGAAGTTCTGGCGCCGCCGGGTGGTGGTGCTGGGTGCCGGTGCCGCCTTGCTCCTGGCGATAGGCCTCGGGCTCGCGCTCTGGCTCGCTGCTCCCCTGTTCGCAGGGCCCTCGCTCACCCGGCTCACGGTGACTGGCCGCCTGCAACACGTGGATCCGGCAGCGGTGCGTGCCGCAGTGGCGCCGGTGGTGGGCAGCGGTTTCTTCAACACCCGGGTGGAGCGGGTGAGCGATGCGGTTAAGCAGCTGCCCTGGGTGGCGGAAGCCGACGTGCGTCGGGAATGGCCCCACACCCTGCATGTGGAGATCGTGGAGGAAGCGCCGGTGGCCCGCTGGAACAGCGATGGCCTCATGGATGCAGAGGGCCACGTGTTCGTGCGCGGCCAGCAGGCGGCTTACAGCGCCTTGCCCCTGCTCATGGGACGGGACGGCGATGAGCAGGATGTGCTAGCGCAATACAACACGCTGGCAAACCTGGTGGCGCCCCGCGGTCTCGTGATCACCGAACTCAGCGTGGACGCCCGCGGCGCGGCCACGGTGCTCCTGAACGACGGTATCGAGGTGCGCCTCGGCCGGGAAGATGCGGTGGCGCGGCTCGCGCGCTTCACTGCCATGGCATTACCGGCTTTGGGCGCGAAGCTCACGACCGTCGCTTACGTGGATATGCGTTACACCAACGGCTTTGCCGTGGGCTGGAAGGCGGCGAACGCCATCTCCGGAAACCTGAGGAACGGACCCAATGCCTAGAAAGACGGACAAGCATCTCATCGTCGGCCTCGATGTCGGCACCTCCAAGGTGGTGGCTATCGTGGGCGAGATACTGCCCGAAGGCGGTGTGGAGATCGTTGGCATCGGCTCGCATCCCTCCCGCGGCCTCAAGAAGGGTGTGGTGGTGAACATCGAGTCCACCGTGCAATCCATCCAGCGAGCGGTAGCTGAGGCGGAGCTCATGGCGGGCTGCCAGATCCATTCGGTCTACACCGGCATCGCCGGCAGCCACGTACGTAGCCTGAACTCCCATGGCGTGGTGGCCATACGCGACAAGGAATGCACTGCCGGCGACGTGGAGCGCGTCATCGACGCCGCTCGCGCGGTCAGCATCCCGGCGGACCAGAAGATCCTGCACGTGCTGCCCCAGGATTTCATCATCGACGGCCAGGATGGCATCCGCGAACCCATCGGCATGTCCGGCGTGCGACTCGAAGCACGAGTACACATCGTCACCGGTGCCGCCAGCGCCGCCCAGAACATAGTGCGCTGTGTGGAGCGCTGCGGCCTCAAGGTGGATGACGTGATCCTGGAGCAATTGGCGTCGAGCTATGCGGTACTGAACGAGGATGAGAAGGACCTCGGCGTCTGCCTGGTGGACATCGGCGGCGGTACCACCGACATCGCCGTGTTCACCGACGGGGCTATCCGCCACACGGCAGTGATCCCCATCGCCGGCGACCAGGTGACCAACGACATCGCCGTGGCCTTGCGCACGCCGACACACCACGCCGAAGAGATCAAGATCAAATACGCCTGCGCCCTGCCGCAGCTCGCGAGTGCCGACGAGACAATCGAAGTGCCGAGCGTGGGCGAGCGCCCGCCTCGACGCCTGGCCCGTCAGACGCTCGCCGAAGTGGTGGAGCCGCGCTACGAGGAGCTGTTCAGCCTGATCCAGGCGGAACTGCGCCGCAGCGGCTTCGAGGAGCAGATACCCGCGGGCATCGTGCTCACTGGCGGCAGCTCCAAGATGGAAGGCGCGACGGATCTGGCGGAGGAAGTGTTCCACGCGCCGGTGCGCTTGGGGCTTCCGCAGCATGTATCGGGCCTGGTGGACGTGGTGCGCAACCCGATCCATTCCACCGGTGTCGGCCTGCTCCTGTTCGGCGCTCAGAGCCTGCAGGCGAGCGGTGGCGGAGAACGGCGGGTGCAGAACAACGTGCAGGACGTGTGGGAACGCATGAAGCAATGGTTTCAAGGATCGTTTTGAGAAGGATGTGCAGCTCGCCGCCGATCCGGGAGGTCGGCGGGCGGGAAGAGGCTTGAAAGTTTCGACTTATATATCGAGGAGACCGGCTATGTTTGAACTAATGGATGAAATGAACCAGAACGCGGTGATCAAGGTCGTGGGCGTGGGCGGCGGCGGCGGTAACGCCGTGCAATACATGGTGTCCCGCGGCGTGGAAGGCGTGGACTTCGTGGCCATCAACACCGATGCCCAGGTGCTGCGCAAGGCCAACGCCAAGACCACCCTGCAGATCGGCGGCAGCTTCACCAAGGGCTTGGGCGCTGGTGCCAACCCGGACGTGGGCAGACAAGCGGCCCTGGAAGACCGGGATCGCATCGAGGAAGTGCTGAAGGGCAGCGACATGGTGTTCATCACCGCCGGCATGGGCGGTGGCACCGGCACCGGCGCTTCGCCGGTGGTGGCGCAGGTGGCGAAGGAGATGGACATCCTGGTGGTGGCGGTGGTCACCAAGCCTTTCGGCTTCGAGCGCAACAAGCGCATGACGGCGGCGGAGAAGGGCATCACAGAGCTTTCCCAGTACGTAGACTCGCTCATCGTGATCCCCAACGACAAGCTGGCGGCGGTGCTGGGGCGTGAGATCACCCTCATCAACGCCTTCCAGTCGGCCAATGAGGTGCTCTTGGGAGCGGTGCAGGGTATTGCCGACATCATCACCCGTCCGGGCCTCATCAACGTGGACTTCGCCGACGTGCGTACGGTCATGTCCGAGATGGGTATGGCCATGATGGGTACGGGCACAGCTTCCGGCGAGAACCGGGCGCGGCGTGCTTCCGAAGCGGCCTTGGCCAGCCCCTTGCTGGAGGACGTGAACTTCGCCGGCGCCAAGGGCGTGCTGGTGAACATCACCGCCGGCATGGACCTGACCATAGGCGAGCTGGAAGAGGTGGGCGCGGCCATCGAGGCCTTCGCGGACGACAATGCTACGGTGGTGGTAGGCACGGTGTTGGACCCCTCCATGAGCGGCGAGGTGCGGGTGACGGTCGTGGCCACCGGTCTCGGCCGGGCTGCCCATGCGGTCAAGCCTATCCCGGCCCCTATCCAGAAACCGGAACCGGTACAGCAGACGGTGGTCCAGGTGGTGAAAGCCACCGGGACAGACGGCAACCTGGACTGGAAGCGGCTGGAGCGGCCTACCTATGAGCGTCGGCAGCGTTCGGGCGAGGGCCCGAGCACCGATAGCCAGGAATACCTGGATATCCCGGCATTCCTGCGGCGCCAAGCCGATTGAGGGCGGAGCGATTGGGTCCCCAAGGCGCCCGAACCTTGTTCGGGCGACGGGGTCTATGCTAACGTACTCGGTCGCCGCGGGTGCGACAGGAGCCTTTTCGGGCCCTGTCTGCAAGACCCGTCGGCTCAACCGTAAGTAGCTGATGGGTCACGATTAAATGCTGAGACAACGGACGCTCAAGAACAGCATCCGGGCCACGGGTGTGGGTCTCCACACCGGTGAGAAGGTCTATATGACCTTGCGCCCGGCCGCTCCCAATACTGGCATCATCTTCCGCCGTGTCGACCTGGAACAGCCGGTCGAAGTGCGTGCGTTCGCCACCAACGTGGGCGACACCATGCTCGGCACCACCATCATGAACGGCGACGTGCGGGTCTCCACCGTGGAGCATCTGCTCTCGGCGCTGGCTGGCCTCGGCATCGATAACGCCTACGTGGACTTGTCCGCTCCCGAAGTGCCCATCATGGACGGCAGCGCGGGACCCTTCGTGTTCCTGTTGCAGTCCGCCGGCATCGAAGAGCAGAACGCCCACAAGCGTTTCATCCGCATCAAGAGCCCGGTGGAAGTGCGGGACGGTGACAAGTGGGCGCGCTTCGAGCCCTTCGACGGCTTCAAGGTCAGCTTCCAGATCGACTTCGATCACCCCATATTCAAGAAGCACACCCAGACCGCGACCGTGGATTTCTCCACCACCTCCTTCGTGAAGGAAGTGAGCCGGGCGCGCACCTTCGGTTTCATGCGCGACATCGAGATGCTGCGCCAGAAGCACCTGACGCTCGGCGCCTCGCTGGACAACGCCATCGCGCTGGACGACTACCGCATCCTCAACGAGGACGGCCTGCGCTACGAAGATGAGTTCGTGAAGCACAAGATCCTCGATTCCATCGGCGACCTGTATCTCTTGGGCCACAGCCTGATCGGCGCCTTCAGCGCTTACAAGTCGGGCCACGGCCTCAACAACAGCCTCCTGCGCGCGCTCATCGCCCAGCAGGAGACTTGGGAAGAGGTCACGTTCGATGATGCGGCGACTGCGCCCATCTCCTATCTGGCGCCCGCCCACGCGCTCTAAGCCAGTCAGGGATATTTTTTAAGAGATAGTTTTCAGGTCCGCGGCGGTTTGCCGCGGGCAAGACGCTTCAAGGCCTCGGCCAAGGCTGCGTCCTCCAGACTGCCGGCGGTGCTCTCCAGCATCGATCGGGTTTCCTCCGAAAGGGTCTTCGGTGGTGGTTTGGGTGGCACGCCGGGTATCGGCTCCGGCAGGACCTTGAACTTCAGGGTCCGGCAGGGCTGATCCAGGGCCTTCTGCAAACCGGTCAGCAGAGCTTGTTGGCGGTAGTGCAGGAAGGTGCTCCAGGCGCCGCTGTCCAGGAAGAGAGTGAGTACGCCGTCCTTGAGGTCAGCTCCCAGACAATGGGGCGCCACTTCCGGGGGGAGCTCAGCGACCACTCGCCGGCGCAGGCCTTCCAGCCGCTGCGCTTGCGCGGTGAGCGCCGCGAGCCCGGCATCGCGTTCGGAGAGCAGCTTGCTCAGAGACGAAGGTTTTTTGGCGGTCATGCTCTAACGCGGGCCTTGAGATAACGGAAGCAACGGGGTCGAGATGAATCTCATCGTATTTACCCGCTATGGGCAGTCACGCCATATCAACCTCGCCCATCCCATCGCCTGGGGTGGGATCGCGCTCTCGGCGCTCTTGGTCGCTGCCGCTCTGTTCGCCGGTGGATATTACACCGCCAGCTGGCGCGCGGATGTCGCCATCGCCGCCGACCCTGTGCGCACCGCCCTCAAGGCCCAGAACGACGAGATCGAGCGCGCCAAGCACAAGGCCCAGGCCGACGTGGATGCCCTGTCCGCCAAGGTGGCAGAGCTGCAGGTGCATATCATGCGCCTGGACGCCATGGGTGAGCAGATCACCAACCTGGCTGGCTTGAAGCACGGCGAGTTCAATTTCAACGCTCCGCCCGCCGAGGGCGGCCCGGAAGTGAAGGGCGGCATGCAGCATGCCAACCTGCCGGATTTCATCACCAGTCTCGACCAGCTCTCGGCCGAGGTCAAGGACCGGGAGCAGCAGCTCGGGGTGCTTGAAAACCTGATGCTGAGCCGCAATGTACAACTGGCAGCCCAGCCCGCCGGCGCCCCCGTGATCGGCGGCTATGTATCTTCGCTGTTCGGTATGCGTACCGATCCATTCACGGGCGAACTCTCCATGCATAGCGGCATGGACTTTGCAGGGAGCGAAGGACAAGCGGTGAACGCGGTGGCGGCGGGTGTCGTCACCTGGGCCGGCGATCGTTCCGGTTACGGCAACCTGGTGGAGATAGACCATGGCAACGGCTATGCAACACGCTACGGGCACAACGAGACGATCCTGGTGCATGTGGGCGAAGTGGTGAAGAAGGGCGAAGTGATCGCCCTCATGGGTTCCACCGGCCGCTCCACCGGTCCCCACGTGCATTTTGAAGTCCTTTACAATGGCGTCTCGGTGGACCCGGCACGCTTCGTGAAGGCCGCCGGGGGATCGCAGGTGGCCGTGCTGTCGCGGAGCCTGGACTAATCGACCCGTCGGTCTGACCGGCGGACGCCGGTACGGCAATCCTCCCAGCAACAGCTTGTCCCGGTGCGTCGCCTGTCGCGCTGGCGGACAAGTCATATTTTCCGCGACCTTCACCGGCGTGGTTTTAGGCGAGCTTAAGGACCGAAGAGCATCTATGGTATCGAGTTTGTTCAAGAAGGTATTCGGCAGCCGCAACGAGCGGCTGTTGCGTGGCATGCGTCGCTCGGTGGAGCGCGTCAACGCGCTGGAGAGCGCGACGCAGGCGCTGGATGACGCCGCGCTTAAGGCCAAGACTGAGGAGTTCCGCAAGCGCCTCGCTGCAGGCGAAGATCTCGACGCGCTATTGCCGGAAGCTTTCGCCTGCGTGCGTGAGGCTGCCCGCAGGCAGCTGGGAATGCGGCACTTCGACGTGCAGCTCATCGGCGGTATGACCCTGCACCGCGGCAAGATCGCCGAGATGCGCACCGGCGAAGGCAAGACCCTGGTGGCAACCCTCGCCGCCTACTTGAACGCGATCCCCGGAGAGGGGATGCATGTGATCACGGTGAACGATTATCTCGCCCAGCGCGATGCCAACTGGATGCGCCCGGTGTACGAAGCCCTGGGGATGACGGTAGGCGTGGTGCTGGCCAACCAGGACCCGGACACCAAGCGCGCTGCCTACGCCGCTGACATCGTCTACGGCACCAACAACGAATTCGGTTTCGATTACCTGCGCGACAACATGGCGCTGAGTTTCGAGAGCAAAGTGCAACGCAAGCTGCATTACGCCATCGTCGACGAGGTGGACTCGATCCTGGTGGACGAGGCGCGCACCCCGCTCATCATCTCTGGTGCGGTGGACGATAACACCGAGCTGTACCGCAAGGTCAACGTGCTGATCCCGCGCCTCACCCGCCAGCAAGAAGAGGAAGGTCCGGGCGACTACAGCGTCGACGAGAAAGCCAAGCAGGTCTACCTCACGGAAGACGGGCACCAGCACATCGAGGACCTGCTGTCGCGCGAAGGCGTGCTGGCGGAAGGCGCCTCGCTGTATGATGCCGGCAACATCATGCTCATGCACCACGTGAACGCAGCTTTGCGCGCATACGCGCTCTATAAGCGCGAAGTGGATTACATCGTCAAGGACAACGAAGTCATCATCGTCGATGAATTCACCGGCCGCACCATGCCTGGCCGGCGCTGGTCCGACGGCCTGCACCAGGCCATCGAGGCCAAGGAGAACGTGAAGATCCAGGCCGAGAACCAGACGCTCGCCTCCATCACGTTCCAGAACTACTTCCGTCTCTATAAGAAGCTGTCCGGCATGACCGGCACGGCGGACACCGAGGCGCGTGAGTTCCACGAGATCTATGCATTGGAAGTGGTGGTGATCCCCACCAATAAGCCCATGGTCCGCGCTGACATGCCGGATCTCGTGTACCTCTCCCAGAAGGAGAAGTTCAAGGCAGTCATCGTAGACATCCAGGACTGCGTGAAGCGCGGCCAGCCGGTTTTGGTGGGTACCGCTTCCATCGAAGCTTCGGAGCACCTCTCGGAGCTGCTCAAGAAACAGAACATCAAGCACCAGGTGCTGAATGCCAAGCAACATGCCCTGGAAGCCCAGATCATCACCCAGGCGGGCCGCCCCGGCACGGTGACCATCGCCACCAACATGGCCGGCCGCGGTACGGACATCGTGCTGGGTGGCAGCCTTGAGGCTGAACTCGCGGCCATGCAAGGCCAGGTGCTGGACAGTGACCGGCAACGGGTGAAGGGCGAATGGCAGAAGCGCCACGACGATGTGCTGGCCTCCGGCGGTCTGCATATCATCGGCAGCGAGCGCCATGAATCCCGTCGTATCGACAACCAGCTGCGCGGCCGCTCCGGCCGCCAGGGCGATCCGGGCTCCAGCCGGTTCTACCTGTCCCTGGACGACAACCTGATGCGCATCTTCGCCGGCGACCGGGTGAAGGCCATCATGCAGCGCTTCGGCGTGCAAGAGACCGAGGCCATCGAGCATCCCTGGGTCACCAAGGCAGTGGAGAACGCCCAGCGTAAAGTGGAAGCTCACAACTTCGACATCCGTAAGTCGCTGCTCGAATACGACGACGTGGCCAATGATCAGCGTAAAGTCATCTACGAACAACGCAATGAGCTCTTGCAGGCAGCAGATCTGTCCGAGACCGTGCGTGCCGTGATGGCCGACGTGGTCAACGGTGTCATCGACACCCACATCCCACCCCAAAGCGTGGAAGAGCAGTGGAACATCCCGGGCCTGATGGAGGCTCTCGAGCGGGAGTTCGGCCTTAAGGCGGACATCAAGGGTTGGCTCGAGCAGGATAGCGATCTGCACGAGGAACCGCTGCGCAAGAAGATCCAGGGCGCATTCCTAGATGCCTACCATGCCAAAGAGCAACAGGCTGGTGTAGAGGTGATCCGTCACTTCGAAAAAGCGCTCATGCTGCGTGTACTGGATAACCTCTGGCGTGAACACCTCTCCAACATGGATTACCTGCGCCAGGGCATCCATCTGCGGGGTTACGCTCAGGTCGATCCGCGCCGTGAATACAAGCGCGATGCTTTCGAGATGTTCGCGAGCATGCTGGACCGCCTCAAATACGAAGTGACTACCACCATCGCCAAGGTGCAGGTGCGCACCGAGCAGGACGTGGCTGCCATGGAAGAGCAGCGCCGTCGTGTCCGCGCCATGCAGTTCCAACACGCGGAAGCACCGAGCGCCACCGCCGAAGTCCCTGTGGAGCCGTCAAGCGGCACCGGCAGCAACCGGCCGCCACTGGTCAGCCCGTGGCGCCTTTCGTGCGCGACAACGCCAAAGTGGGCCGCAACGAACCCTGTCCCTGCGGCTCCGGGCTCAAATACAAACAGTGCCACGGACGTCTCAGTCTGAAACGCTCCCATGGGCACGACCGGATCATCGCTCCCTGAGCATCCAGGTGGTGGCGGCGGTCCTGCGCGACCGCGAGGGCCGGGTGCTCATCGCGGAACGCCCTGCCGGCAAACCCATGGCGGGCTACTGGGAGTTCCCGGGTGGCAAGCTGGAGGCGGGTGAGCCGGCTCAGCAGGCACTGAAACGCGAACTCAGCGAAGAACTCGGTATCACGGTCCATCACGCCCATCGCCTGCTGCGACTCACCCACGACTATCCCGAACGCCGCGTCCACCTGGACGTCTGGCGCGTGACCCATCACGCCGGTGAACTTGAGTCCCGCGAGGGCCAGGAACTCGCCTGGGTGGCACCGGAAGCCCTGCAAGGATTGGAGTCTGCTTGCCGGCCGATGAGCCGATCGTGAAAGCGCTCACGCTGCCGCCGCTCATGCTGGTGACGCCGGAACCCGATGATGAATCGGCGTTCCTGGAGCGCCTGCAGCGATCACTGGGTGCAGGCATCGACCTCGTGCAACTGCGGGCCCATGGCCTCGAACCCGAGCGTTTCGATGTCTTGGCCCTGGCGGTCTTGAGCCTGTGCCACGACCACGGCGCACGGGTGATCCTGAATACTTCCATGGAGATGGCACGCATGTTGCATGCAGATGGCGTACATCTCAGCCAACGACGTCTGCGCAGCCTGCAACCGGAGGTGCTCGATGGGAGCTTGCTGACGGGAGTGTCCTGTCATTCCGCAGAAGAGATACGTAAGGCGCTGGAATATGCCCCGGATTATCTGTGCGTCGGTCCGGTGCAGGAGAGCGCTAGCCACCCGGGGCGCAAGCCACTCGGTTGGGAGCGCTTCGCGGCGCTCGTCGCTTTAAGCCCGATACCGGTCTATGCCATCGGGGGTTGGACCACGGAGACCTTAAGACGGCGCGCGCCGCACGGCGCCCATGGCATCGCTGCCATCCGCGGCTTGTGGGATATCGCTCAGCTCTCGGAAGGATCCTGACCCGGCAAGGGGTTCTTCAGGCCGTTCTTCGGCGGCGATGGCGTTGCGCTCCGATAGCCAGTCACCCAGATCGATGAGCCGACAGCGGTCGCTGCAGAAAGGTTTCCACTTAGAAGTTTCTGTCCACGATACGGATTTGCCGCAGTGGGGGCAGGGCACCGTCTCTATCTCGGTCATTCGTTAGTCCGTGAGCAGCACAGGGGCGCCGCGCATGCGCGTCGCGGGCCTACATGGATGTAGGGCCTGGACTTCCTGAGCGGGCAGGAAGCACGCTCAGGAAGTGCGTTCAAAAAACGGTGATAGCTACTTTAAAGAATACATCAGAGTTGGCAACACACCAGTTTGAAGCCGATGTCGCGCTTGGTCTGCTGCGGACGCGCGTTGGCCTCGTGGCGTTCCAGGAAGCGGATGGTCATGCGGTGGCGGCCAGCGCTGATCTCGGGGAACACGGCGCTCGTCACCGGCACCATGACCCGCACCATGGGTGATAGGGCGTGGCTGTCGAAGTTGCGCTGGAACACACCCTGTTCCGCCACCTCGCGGGTGGGCAGGGCGCTCTCCCGGGTCAAGGCCATGAGCAGGGCGATGGTGTCCTTGAGCGGACGCAGTTCAGCCATCCAGCCCTGCAGGTCGCGTGCACGCCGCGCATATGGGTGCGTGAGCCAAGCGTGATAGAGAGGCAGGTCAAACTGGCAGGTGCCACCCGGTATCGCCAGACGGTTCTTGATGGAGTTCAGGAATTCGCTCTCCTTGAGCAGGGCACCCAGGGGGCGGCCATCGCCGTCCATCTCATGGCGCAAGCGCTCCAGGTCCGCGAGCACTGTCTGCAGACGGGTGTTGTCCACTTCGGGGCTGCCTTTCAGACGCTGCAGCAGAATGCCGCAACGCTCCAGCTCCTTCAGCACTTCGGTACGCACGTCCCCGCGGGTGAGCAGGGAGGCGATGTCGAGGATGGCGCCTACGGCTGCGCGGCTGTCCCAGATGGATGACAGAGCCGCGTGGTGTGCACATTGTTCCAGCAGGAATTCCAGGCGCAGGAAGATGCGCACGCGCTCGTTGAGCGGCTGCTCGTAGATGAGCCATTCCGCCGATGGTTGTTCTTCGGCGCGTTGTTCCACATTCAGCATCGGAACGCCCGCTTCATGGCAATCTCAGGCCTGGACGGCGTGGATCTCTCGACGCAGCCAGCTCCAGGTAAAACCTGTGCAAACGAGCGACATATTCCCGTAATGCACCCACATCTCCCTCGTTCAACAGAATATCATCCGCGGCCCGGAGGCGCTCGGCTCGCGTGGCCTGAGCCGCCAGGATGGAACGGGCAGCCGCTTCACTCACGCTGTCTCGTGACATAAGGCGGGAGACTTGTAGGGCTTCGGAGCAGTCCACCAGGAGCACACGGTCCACCAGCACCCGGGCGGTGGGCACCTCCGTCAGGAGGGGGATGACCGCGAGGCTATACGGGCCGTGGGAGGCGTCCAGGCGCTCCTTGAGCAGGCCGAGGATCGGGGGGTGTAGCAGGCGCTCTACCCGCAGGCGGAGCTCAGGTTCGGCAAACAGGCGCTCCCGTAGGCGTTTGCGGTGCAGGCCGCCGTCGGTATCCAGGATGTCCGGCCCTAAAGCCTGCACAAGGGCCTTGATGCCCCCACCTCCTGGGGCGGTCAGCTCCCGGCTTAAAGTATCCGCATCTACTACAGGCACACCCAAGATGGCGAATTCCCGCTCGACCTGGGATTTTCCGCTGGCGATGCCGCCGGTCAGACCCACTTTAAGCATGAGACTCAACGCACGCCGGTGAAGCCCAGGTAGGCGTCTGTGAGCGGTGTACCCCAGAAGAGCACGAGCCAGCCGGAGGCCGCGAGGAAGGGCCCGAAGGGCATAGGTGCACCCCGCTTGAGGAGCTTGCTGCTGAGCAGCAGCAAGCCCACCACAGCTCCCACTCCCGCCGCCATGATGATCACCACTGGGAGGCGCTGCCAGCCGAACCAGGCTCCCAAGAGCGCTAAGAGCTTGAAGTCGCCGTAACCCATGCCTTCCTTGCCTGTGGCGTAGCGGAACAGGTGGTACACGCTCCAGAGCGCGAGATATCCGGCGACAGCGCCGATCACGGCGGAGCTGATGTCCGTGAACACGTGACCCAGGTTGAACAGGAGACCCAACCAAAGGAGTGGCAAGGTCAGCTTGTCGGGCAGGAGCTGCGTCTCGAGATCGATGCCGCTCAAGGCGAGTAGACCCCAAGTGAGGATGAGCGCTCCCAGCGCCTGCCAGCCAAAACCGAAGTGCCAGGCAGCCCAGGCCGAGAGCAGGCCGCAGACGACTTCGACCACCGCATAACGGGGGGAGATGCGCGCATGGCAGGCGCTGCAATGCCCGCGCAGGAATGCGTAACTCAGCAGTGGGATGTTCTCGAGGGCGGTGATGCCGTGACCGCAATGGGGGCAACGGGAGCGCGGCACCACCAGGTTGAACTTCTCGGTGGGTGGCGCCTCGTTGCCGTATTCCACTTTCCACTCCTGCTCCAGCATGATGGGCAGGCGATGGATGACCACGTTGAGGAAACTACCGATCAGCAGGCCGAGCACGAGGCAGGTGATCGTGAACGCGAGCGGGCTGTTCTCAAGAAAGAGCGTGATGGTCATCCGGTGTCCTTGGAGATGATCCGGCGGCTATCGTCGCCGCCGACATCCCGCTCCGGCGGTATCAGACCACCGAACCGAGTTTGAAGATGGGTAGATACATGGCGACCACGAGGCCACCCACCAGCACGCCCAGGATCGCCATGATGAGCGGTTCCATGAGACTCGTGAGATTGTCCACCGCGTTATCCACTTCTTCTTCGTAGAAGTCCGCGACCTTGGCGGACATGGCATCGATGGAGCCCGCTTCTTCACCGATGGCGATCATCTGGATCATGACGTGGGGGAATAGCCCTGTCTGGCTCATGACCATGTTCAGCTGCTGACCGGTGGACACCTGGTCGCGGATCTTGATGGTGGCCTGCTCATAGACGATGTTGCCGGTGGCGCCCGACACGGAAGTCAACGCATCCACCAGGTTCACACCGGCGGCGAACATGGTGGACAGGGTGCGGGCGAAGCGCGCCAGGGCTGACTTCGTCAGGATGTCGCCGACGACCGGGAGCTTGAGTGAGAGGCGGTCCAGGTTCTCGCGGAACTTGCGCGAGCGCTTCTTGAAATAAGTGAAGGTCGCGAAAGCGGCGCCGATGATGATGAGGTAGATATAGCCCTGGGAGCGCACCGAGCGGGACAGGTCCACCACGAACTGGGTGAAGGCCGGCAGGTCCGCGCCGAAGCCCTTGAACAGCTCTTCGAACTGCGGGATCACGAACACCAGCAGGATGCCCGTGACGATGAAGGCCACCACCAGTACGGCGATGGGGTAGGAGAGCGCTTTCTTGATCTTCTTCTTGATGCGCTCGGTCTTTTCCTTGTAGGTGGCGATCTTGTCCAGCAGGGTCTCGAGGGCGCCCGCCTGTTCGCCGGCCCGCACCAGGCTCACGAACAGGTCGTCGAAATACAGCGGCTGCTTGGCGAGGGCGTCGGCGAGGTTGTTGCCGGCCTCCACGTCGGCCTTGATGCTCATCACCAAGTCCTGCATCCTGGGGTTTACATGGCCCTTGCCGATGATGTCCATGGACTGCACCAACGGCACGCCGGAGCTCATCATGGTGGCCATCTGGCGGCTGAAGAACGCGATGTCAGTGGTCTCGATCGCTTTACCGGCTTTGCGCCGGGCCTTGCTGATCTTGAGGGGCGCGATGCCCTGGCGGCGCAGATCTGCCTTGACCGCGGCCTCATTGACAGCGACAGTCTTGCCCTTTATCCGGTTGCCCTTCTTGTCGGTGCCTTCCCAGACGAAGTTTATGGTCTTTACTGCAGCTGCTTCAGCCATGGTGCTCTAGCTCGTCCAGGTTATTCGACAGTGATGCGGTTGAGCTCGGCCAGGCCGAAGTCGCCACGCTTGACCTTGGTGAGGCCCGAGCGGCGCAGGTCGGGGATGCCGTCTTTGGTCGCCTGCTCTTCGATCTGGATTGCGTTGCCGCCTTCCATGATGATCTTGCCCATGGGTTCGGAGACGGGCATGACCTGGTAGATACCGGTACGGCCCTTGTAGCCTTCATTGCATTGATCGCAGCCCACCGGCTCGAAGACGATGATGCCGGCATCCACTTCCGCCTCGGTGAAGCCTTCCTTGAGCAGGGCTTCCCGGGGTATCTCGGCCGGGCGCTTGCAGTTCTTGCAGAGGCGCCGCGCCAGGCGTTGCGCGATGATCAGGTTGACGGCGGTGGCGATGGAATAGGGCGCGACACCGATGTCCGCTAGACGAGTCAAGGTCTTGGGTGCGTCGTTGGTATGCAGGGTGGCGAGCACCATGTGGCCGGTCTGGGCCGCCTTGATGGCGATCTCGGCGGTCTCCAGGTCGCGGATCTCGCCCACCAGGATGATGTCCGGGTCGAGACGCAGGAAGGATTTGAGCGCCGCGGCGAAGGTGAGGCCCACCTTGGGATTCACGTTCACCTGGTTCACGCCGGGCAGCTGGATTTCCGCCGGGTCTTCGGCGGTGCAGATGTTGCGATCCTCGGTGTTGAGGATGTTGATGCCGGTATAGAGCGACACGGTCTTGCCGGAACCCGTTGGCCCCGTGATCAGGATCATGCCGTAGGGCCGTTCCAGGTTCTCCAGATACAGCTTCTTCTGGAAGTCCTCGTAGCCCAGGGCATCGATGCCGAGCTTGGCGCTGGAGGGATCGAGGATACGCATCACGATCTTCTCGCCGAAGAGCGTGGGGCAGGTGGCGACGCGGAAGTCGATGGCACGAGTGGCGGAGAGCTTGAGTTTGATGCGACCGTCCTGGGGTATGCGACGTTCGGAGATGTCGAGCTTGGCCATGACCTTGAGGCGCGCTGCGATCTTGGGACCGAGCACCATGGGGGGTTTCACTACCTCCCGCAGCATGCCGTCCTGGCGGAAGCGCACCCGGTATTCCTTCTCGTAGGGTTCCCAGTGCACGTCAGAGGCACCCTTGTTGATGGCGTCGAGTAGCACCTTATTGATGAACTTCACCACCGGCGCGTCGTCTATGTCGGCGCTGCCTGCGTCATCGGCGGGCGCATCGTCGTCGCCGGCGGAGATGTCCAGATCGCCGACATCGCCGTCCGCCAGGTCCTTCATGGACGTGTCCATGGACTGGATGGACTTTCTCGATGGCCTTGGCGAGCTTGTCCTCTTCCGCGATCACCGCATCCACGGTCAAGCCGGTCTTGAACTTGATCTCGTCCAGGGCCTGGAGGTTGGTGGGATCGGAGACCGCCACGAACAGTTTGCGGCCACGACGGAACAACGGCAGGGCGTGGTGCTTCTCGATGAGCTGGGCTTCCACTTCCTTGAGCGGAGCCTGGCCGAGGTCCACCGCATCCAGGTCCACGGTGGGTACGCCGAACTCTTCGGAGGCGGCGCTCGCGACGGTGCGGGCATTGAGTTTCTTGTGACGGATGAGGTAGCTGACTAGCAGCAGCTTCTCGGCAGCGGCCTCGCGCTGGGCCTCGCCTGCCTCGGCCTCCGTGAGCAGGCCGGCGGTCACGAGCCGGCGTGGAAGGCCGGTCAAATTCGTCCTGACGGTGGTGGTGGCCATATCTCTACCCCATGGACTTCGGGAGGCCCGGACGCGGGTCATATTGGCGTAGATAGTAGTGGTAATAGGGGGAAATTGTCCAACGGGACAGGGGTCTAGCGGCCATTTGCCACCTGAAATCCCGGCTTTTGGGGGCGTGCGCCGCTCCGAAGGGTGGGGGCAGGCTGTGGAGGCTTCGCAGGGCTGCTCAGCGGGCTTGGACCCTGCACCGTCCGGAGCATCCAGGAGGGGAATCTTAAGGGGCGGGAACGGGGGCTTGTTCGCCGCTTCAAGACTGCTGGCGCATGAACAGCAGGGTGGTGATCTGTTCCGAGACGAGCCCAATCAGGAATACCAGCATGGAAGTGATGAACAGGAGCGCGCTCATGTTGGTGAAGGTGTGGGAGACGATGAAGGTCTGCACGTAATGCCCCAAGCCCAGCAGGAAGAAGAGGGCGCTGATGGGCAGGAATATCTTGAGGGGCGAGTAGAGGGTCGCGATCTTGAATATGATGAGCAGGAAACGCACACCATCCCGGATGGGTTTTATATGGCTGCCGCGCCCCTGGCGGCGGCTCGCCTGGATAGGCATATACCCCACCCGATAACCGGCGCGGAAGAACGCCATGGTGATGGTGGTGGGATAGGAGAAGCCGTTGGGCAAGAGATGCAGGAACTCGCGGAAGCGCACTGCATCCGTCAACCGGAACCCGGAGGTCAGATCGGGGATGCGGTGTCCCACCATCCAACTCGCCAGCAGGTTGTAGACCCCGTTGGCGGCGTAGCGCCCGAGGGAAGCCTGGGAAGCGCCGGTACGTGCACCCACCACCATGTCATAGCGCCCGGCCTGCATCTCCAGGAGCCGGGCGATGTCTTCCGGTGCATGCTGGCCATCGGCATCCATGCACACCACGAGTTCACCGTGAGTCGCACGCACGCCGGCTTTGATGGCGGCACCGTTGCCCAGGGAATAGGGATGGCTGATCACTAGCGCGCCTGCCTGTCGAGCGGTCTCGGCGGTAGTGTCCTGGGAGCCATCATCCACCACGACGATCTCAGCCTCGGGGTAGAGGCTGCGCAGTTTCGGTATCAGGGCACCGAGGCTCTGGGCTTCGTCCTTGGCGGGCAGGACGATAGAGAGATGCGGTTTGCTGACGCTCATGCTGGACCGCCGGAGACTGGGTGACGCCAATATAACATCCCTGGCATGGCCAGGTTCTGCCTACT
>CAWFOE010000027.1:0-20873 GCA_963817285.1 uncultured Pseudomonadota bacterium
TTTTTTTTGTCGTCTTCCTTGGTTTCGTTGGTGTTGCTGTCTCCGTGCCACCTACCAAGCTACCGAAGCCATCGAGGTCAAAGTCGCCGTCGTGTCGTTCAAGGTGCCGCTGAAGGCGCCGGTGATATCCCAGGTGTTCGCCGTGTTCTCACCGGTCAGGCTGTTCGTGCCAGAGCCATCGTTGATCTGGGTGATGTTCGAGAACCCGCCCGTGGGGTTCGGGGTCCCGGCGGTGGTGCCGCCATAACCATTGCCCGTGGAGCCGGTCAGCGTCACGTCCACTCCGGTGCTATAGGCCGACAGGTCGAGGATGTTCGTGCCGCCCGCGCCGCCGTTCACCGTACCGCTCAAGGTCGCGCCGTCGCTGAACGTGAACGTGTCGTTGCCCGTGCCGCCCACCAGGTTCTGGATGTTGCTGAACGTGCCGCCGACGCCCGTCACCGTGCCGGTGTTGGCGCCCGTGATGGTCCAGGCGTTGGTCACGTTGTCACCCGTCAGGGTGTTGGTGCCGCCGCCACCGTTGATAGAACCCGACAGCGTCCCGCCGGAGAGCACGAAGCTGTCCGCGCCCGTACCGCCGGTCAGGTTCTCGATGCTGCTGAAGGTGAACGTGCCGTTCACGTTGCCGCTGTTGGCACCCGTGATGGTGAAGGTGTTCGCCGGTCTTGCCCGTCAACAATCGCCAGCGGAGCCGTCCTGATCCGGGAGATGTTGGAGAACGGGCCCGTGACACCACCCGAGGTGGTGCCGATATAACCGGTAGCCGTGGAGCCGGTCAGCGCCACGTCCACTCCAGTCGTATAGGCCGACATATCCAGGATATTCGCGCCGCCGAGCCGCCGTTCAACGTACCGCTTAAGGTCGCGCCGTCGCTGAACGTGAACGTATCGTTGCCGGTGCCGCCCACCAGGTTCTGGATGTTGCTGAACGTGCCGCCGATGCCCGTCACCGTACCGGTGTTGGCACCGGTGATGGTCCAGCTGTTGGTCACGTTGTCACCCGTCAGGGTGTCGGAGCCGCCGCCACCATTGATCGAACCCGAGAGCGTCCCGCCGGAGAGCACGAACGCATCAGTACTGGTCCCGCCCGTGAGACTGCTGAACCCGCTCCAGATCAAGGTCGTCGTGCTGTCGTTCAGGGTGCCGCTGTTGGCACCGGTGATGGTCCAGGTGTTCGCCGTGTTCTCGCCCGTCAGGCTGCCCGCCACCGAGCTACCCGTGAGGGTGCCGATGTTCGCTGAAGCCACTGGTGATACCGCCGTCCGTACCGCTGTACCCAGTGGCGCCCGACCCCGTCAGGATCACGTTCACCGCCGTGGTGTAACCGCTGTAGCTCAGGCTGTTGGCGCCTGCGCCGCCGTTGATCGTGCCGGTCAGGGTCGCGCCGTTGCTGAACGTGAACGTGTCGTTGCCCGTGCCACCCACCAGGTTCTGGATGTTGCTGAACGTGCCGCCGACGCCCGTCACCGTACCGGTATTGGCACCGGTGATGGTCCAGGTGTTGGCGACATTGTCACCCGTCAGGGTGTCGGAGCCGCCACCGCCGTTGATCGAACCCGAGAGCGTCCCGCCGGAGAGCACGAACGCATCAGTACTGGTCCCGCCCGTGAGACTGCTGAACCCGCTCCAGATCAAAGTCGCGGTGCTGTCGTTCAGAGTGCCGCTGTTGGCGCCAGTGATGGTCCAGGTGTTCGCCGTGTTCTCGCCCGTCAGGCTGCCCGCCACCGAGCTACCCGTGAGGGTGCCGATGTTGCTGAAGCCACTGGTGATACCGCCGTCCGTACCGCTGTACCCAGTGGCGCCCGACCCCGTCAGGATCACGTTCACCGCCGTGGTGTAACCGCTGTAGCTCAGGCTGTTGGCGCCCGCGCCGCCGTTGATCGTGCCGGTCAGAGTCGCGCCGTTGGAGAACGTGAAGCTGTCCGCAGCCGAACCACCGACCAGATTCTGGATGTTGCTGAAGCCACCGGTGATGCCCGTCACCGTGCCGGCATTGGCGCCGGTGATGGTCCAGGTGTTGGTCACGTTGTCACCCGTCAGGGTGTTGGTGCCGCCACCGCCGTTGACGGAACCCGACAGGGTGCCGCCGGAGATCACGAACGCGTCCGCGAGGGTGCCACCCGTGAGACTG
Organism: uncultured Pseudomonadota bacterium; assembly: GCA_963817285.1. GTDB lineage: Bacteria > Pseudomonadota > Gammaproteobacteria > Natronospirales > REEB76 > DASUBN01. The sequence goes on from CAWFOE010000027.1 coordinate 2,131, forward strand.
CCGAACCCACTCCAGGTCAAAGTCGCCGTCGTGTCGTTCAGGGTGCCGCTGTTGGCACCGGTGATATCCCAGGTGTTCGCCGTGTTCTCACCCGTCAGGCTGTTAGCGCGCGGAGCCGTCCTTGATCTGGGTGATGTTGGAGAACCCGCCCGTCACACGCACCCGAGGTGGTGCCGCCAAAGCCATTGGCCGTGGAGCCGGTCAGCGCCACGTTCACTGCAGTCGTGTAAGCCGACATATCCAGGATGTTCACGCCGCCTGCGCCGCCGTTCAACGTACCGCTCAAGGTCGCACCGTTGCTGAACGTGAAGGTGTCGTTGCCCGTGCCGCCCACCAGGTTCTGGATGTTGCTGAACGTGCCGCCGACGCCCGTCACCGTGCCAGTGTTGGCGCCCGTGATGGTCCAGGCGTTGGTCACGTTGTCACCCGTCAGGGTGTTGGTGCCGCCGCCGCCGTTGATCGAGCCCGACAGCGTCCCGCCAGAGAGCACGAACGCATCAGTACTGGTCCCGCCCGTGAGACTGCCGAAGCCGCTCCAGGTCAAGGTCGCCGTCGTGTCGTTCAGGGTGCCGCTGTTGGCACCGGTGATGGTCCAGGTGTTCGCCGTGTTCTCGCCCGTCAGACTGTTAGCCGCGGAGCCGTCCTTGATCTGGGTGATGTTGGAGAACCCGCCCGTGACACCACCCGAGGTGGTGCCGATATAACCGGTAGCCGTGGAGCCGGTCAGCGCCACGTTCACTGCAGTCGTATAGGCCGACATATCCAGGATATTCACGCCGCCCGAGCCGCCGTTCAACGTACCGCTTAAGGTCGCGCCGTTGCTGAACGTGAACGTATCGTTGCCCGTGCCGCCCACCAAGCTGCCGAAGCCGCTCCAGGCCAAGGTCGCTGTAGTGTCATTCAAGCTGCCGCTGTTGGCGCCAGTGATGGTCCAGGTGTTCGCCGTGTTCTCGCCCGTCAGGCTGTTGGCTGCAGAGCCATCCTTGATCTGGGTGATATTGGAGAACCCGACCGTGACACCGCCCGAGGTGGTGCCGCCAAAGCCATTGGCCGTGGAGCCGGTCAGCGCCACGTTCACTGAAGTCGTGTAGGCCGACATATCCAGGATGTTCACGCCGCCCGCGCCGCCGTTCACCGTGCCGGCCAGGGTCGCGCCGTTGCTGAACGTGAACGTGTCGTTGCCCGTGCCGCCCACCAGGTTCTGGATGTTGCTGAAGCCACTGGTGATGCCCGTCACCGTGCCGGTGTTGGCACCGGTGATGGTCCAGGCGTTGGTCACGTTGTCACCCGTCAGGGTGTCGGTGCCGCCACCACCGTTGATCGAGCCCGACAGGGTGCCGCCGGAGATCACGAACGCATCAGTGCTGGTCCCGCCCGTGAGACTGCCGAAGCCGCTCCAGGTCAAGGTCTCCGTCGTGTCATTCAGGGTGCCGCTGTTGGCACCGGTGATGGTCCAGGTGTTGATCGTGTTCTCGCCCGTCAGGCTGTTGGCGCCGCTGCCGTCCTTGATCTGGGTGATGTTGGAGAACCCGCCCGTGACACCGCCCGAGGTGGTGCCGGTATAGCCCGTGGCCGTGGAGCTGGTCAGCGCCACGTTCACTGCAGTCGTATAGGCCGACATATCCAGGATGTTCACGCCGCCCGCGCCGCCGTTCAGCGTACCGCTCAAGGTCGCGCCGTTGCTGAACGTGAAGGTGTCGTTGCCTGTGCCACCCGTGAGACTGCCGAAACCACTCCAGGTCAAGGTCGCCGTCGTGTCGTTCAGGGTGCCGCTGTTGGCACCGGTGATGGCCCAGGTGTTCGCCGTGTTCTCACCCGTCAGGGTGTTAGCCGCCGTACCATCAGTGATCTTGGTGATGTTCGAGAAGCCGCCGCCCACGGGGTTGGTGGCTCCAGAGGTAGTGCCCGTGTAACCCGTGGCCGTGGAACTGGTCAGCGCCACGTTCACCGCCGTGGTATAGGCCGACAGGTTCAGGAAATCGGTGCCGCCACCGCCACCATTGATGGAACCGGACAGGGTCACACCGTTGCTGAACACGAAGTTGTCGGAGCCGGTGCCGCCGGTGAGGTTGGATATGGCCGTGAAGTTCACGGTGGTAGCGAACAGGCCGGTGACGTTGCCGGCGTTGTTGGCAGTGACGTTGAAAGTGTCGCCGCTGTTGTTACCGATGAGGGTGTCAGTGCCGCCGCCGCCGGTCACGCTCACCGCGTTGGTGGTGTTGGTGGTGATACCGCTGAGGTTGAACGTATCGTTGCCGGTCCCGCCGGTTATGGTCAGGGTGCCGGAAGTGTTGTTGACGACACCGGTAGTGCCGCTCAAGGTTCCGCCGGCGCCGAGCACAACACCCACGTTGAGGTTGACGTTCTGGGCCGTAGCCGTGAGGGTGTTATTGAGGGTGATGCCCCCGACCGAATTGAAGATGGTGGCGCCGCCGGTGGCGGTCACGGTGTTGTTGATGAGGATGCTGCCGGCGGTCTGCGTAGTCAGGGTCAGGGCGCCGCCGGCGCTGGACGCACCAGTGATATCAAGGTTGCTGCCCGCATTGGTGATGCTGACGGCGTGGGTCGCGCCGGAATTGCCGAAGGTCACGCCGCCGATGAAGACGTTGTTCTGAGCCATGCTGATGGCCCCGGCGCCGGCCGCCAGACTAACAGTACCCGCAGTAGCAAAAGTGCCGGTCTGGACGATTTCATCGCCCGCCGCCGTCTCGGTGATGCCCACACCGGTCAAGTTCACAGCACCGGTACCAACAGTGATCAAGTTGCCGATGGTGATCAGGCCGCTCTGGCTGAGGGTGAAGGCACCACCGGTGGTGCTGCCGTCGGTTCTGATAGTCGCCGTATTGCTGAATGTGGTGCCACCGGCGCTGAAGCTGCCGCCGGTGGTAGCGCCACCGGCGGCGTTGATGTTGGCACCGATGCTGATGGCTCCGGTCATGGCGCTGAGGTTCACGGCGCCGCCGGTGGTGCTGCCGGCACCGGCAGTGGTGATGGTGCCGGTACCGCTGGTGGTAAAGGTGGTGCCGCCGCTGGTGAAGCTGCCGCCCGTGGTGGCACCGGTACCGGTGTCGATGGCACCGGCGATGTTGATGGCGCCGGTCATGCCGCTGAGGTTCACATTGCCGCCGGCGGTGGTGATGGTGCCGGCCGCGACGCTGGTGAAGGTGGTGCCGACACTGGTGAAACTGCCACCCTTGGTGGTGATGGCAGCAGATACAGCCACAGTGGTGAGGGAATTCAGATCGATGTTGAGCGGTGCGGTGCCCGAGTTCGAGATGGCAGCATTGATGGCTATGGTGGTGCCGTCAGCCTCGCTCTTCGTATCGAGAGTAAGGGTCGGGCTGCCAGTGGCGTAAGTGGCCGTGATCGGGTTGCTGACGGTGATGCTGCTGGTAGTGGCGCCGCTATCGGCCAGGATGGTGACATTGGTACCGGCATTGAGCGCGGTGGTGATGGTTGTGGCGGCAACCACGGCGGTGGTATTCGCCGTGGGTGTGCAGATAAGAGTCCCGGCTCCAACGCAGCTTTCCGCCGTATTGCCAGCGGCATTGGTGATGGTCACGTTGTGGGCGGGATCCAGTAGCCAGCTACCGGACGCGCCTTCCCGGGCAAATGTTGTGACATCGCCGAAAACCTGCAGGTCGCCGTGACTCGAGGTCTCAACGTAGCCACCGTCGCCACCCTGGACACCACCCTGGGCACTGATGTTGCCGTAGAAACCGGTGTAGTCATCGGACCAGACCGCCACCTTGCCGCCGTCACCCAAGGTGAAGGCGTCGGCCAACAGCTTCGCATCGTCGGCTATCTCCGTGGTGGAGGCCCGCTGGGTGCCCGCTGCACCATGGAAATCGCCGCCTACCAGGATGGCCCCGCCACCATAGGCACCGGAGGCATCGACGATGGCGTCATCGAACAGGGCCACGTGATCGCCGAGAATCTGGATATCGCCGCCGATGCCGTTGGCAGCCTGGGCGCTGACCAGCCCCTCGCCTGTCACCATGGTGCCGGCATCCGACTGCATCAACACGCTGCCCGCATCGCCGTATGCGCTATTCACAATGAGGCTGCCGCTATCCACAACATCGCCGCCGATGCCGGTGATTTTGATGGAGCCGCCGTCATCCGGAGTCGCCGCGACGGCACTCAAAGACGCATGACCCGACCGCTGCATGGCATCCGACGAATCGTCCGCACCCGCCAGGAACACGCTGCCACCCTGTTCGCGCACGCCGGCGGCTTCCACTACGCCTGAATTGTTCACAGCAGCTGCGAACACCTGCTGCGCGATGTTGGCGGTCATGATCACGGTACCGCCGTTGGCTTCCACGGTGCCGGCGTTGGTGACCGCGGCGCCGCTGTCGGCGTCGTACATCTTGTTCAACACAGGCTGGGTGACTTCGAACTGCATGAGCCCATCGCCGTCGAAATCGATGGTGACCGCATGACCGGCCACCATGTCCACCTGGCCTAAGGTCGCCTGGATGGTGCCGTCGTTGTAGACGGTACCGCCCATGAGGCTGACAGAGCCGCCGGCGGCGGCCTGCAGCAGACCGTGGTTCACGATGGCGCCGCCGTCTTCACCCGCGGGTGCGGAGAAGTCGAGCTTGCCGGCCATGAAATCGCTGTCGCTGATGCCGAGGCTGGTGGCGAACAAGGCGCCGGTGTTCACGGACGCAGTGCGCCCGAAGATGATGCCGTTGGGATTGAGCAGGAAGACCTGACCGTTGGAGGTCAGGCTACCGAATATCTGGGTCGGATCCTGGTCGAAGATCCGGTTGAGCGCAGAAGCGGAGATCGAAGGCTGCTTGAACTGGACGCTCTGGCCGTTGGTGATGTTGAAGCTGGACCAATTGATGATGAGCTTATTGGAGTTCTGGGTGATGACGGTGGTGTTGCCGTTCGGGTTGCTGATGGAGCCTTTGCCAGCCACCACCTGCCCACCCTGGGGATTGGCCCAAGCCGTGAGAGTGACAGAGCTTAAGACCAGGGAAAGCCCCAAGGCTTTGAGCCAGGCCCGCGTCTCCATGCCATCAACCGCGCCGTGTAGCAGCTTCATCGTCTTGCCCCATCTATAATATAAGCTTTCGAGCCAATGAGACCCGCCCATCCTGGGCATCCACATGGTTATGTCTAAAAGTCTAGCAGCCGGGTAACCACCCCCCGGTACCGCCGGTCGCTGGATGGGCGGTCACCGCCCCGCCAGCCCAGTTCTTCTGCACCCCACCTATACCTATATATAACTGGCGCGCAGGGTTAGAAATTCGCCGTCAGATCAAACCAGAACTGAGAAGAGTCCTTGATGGCGAGCGGGCTGGCGAAGCTGCCGGCCACTTCTCGCGCACCACCATTCAAGTGAGCCCACTGCACATCGGCGGTGAAACTGCCGGGCACGGTGAACTCGAGACCAAGGCCGAGACCGCCGGCCTGAACCCGGTTCGATGTCCCGGGTGCCGTGGACTGCTGGTTATTCCAACCGAAGGCGTGATCCTCGAAGATGCGCAGGCGTAGCACTTGACCCCAGGTGTAACTGCCGAAGGCATGCTTGTCGGCAAAACCAGGAGCACGGACGCTGTACTCGAGTGAACCGAATACACCGTTGTCCACCAGGAACTGGGACGTGGGTGCTGCACGCACGTTGTCGGGTCCACCGATGACGAACTGTTCGAGGGACGACAGCATATTCCGCGAATACTGTCCGTTCACACGGAACAACAGACCCTGGTTGTCCGGCAGGTTCTTGAACAACTGATAGTTCAAGACCAAGCGCGTATAGACCGGAGTGATCGGGTCTTTCTGGTTGCCATTGCCGAAGCGACTCGGGTTCGGAAACGTAGATGGCACGCCGAGCAAGCCACCGAATCCATGCTCCAAACGCGCGTAGCTGGTAGAGATGGTGTTGGAACCCGTGTTCACGGTGTCGTAGTCGAGCTGGTAACCCAGCACGGCGAGGTCATCGCGTCCGATGAGCGTGCTCTTGTCCAGCGTGTCGGCACGCTTGCGGCTGAGGTCGAGCGTGCCATTGACTTGTTCTTCGCGGGTGCGCTCGAAGTCATGCTTCAACGCCAGCGTCGCGATCTTGGAGATACCACCGATGCCGGTGATGCCGGTGGAACCGCCCACGTCGAAGGAGTTACGACTGAGGTCGATGCTGAGCTGGTTGTAGGCGCCGAACACCGGATGTTGGTAATTGACATCGCCATATTTGGAAGAGGCGCCAGTCTCATCGCCGCCGAAAGTCTTGAGCGCAGTGACACCGAGCACGTCTGCGCCACCGGTGAGGTTGTTCCAATCGAACGAGCCGATCAGACGTCTGCGACCGGTGAACTCGGTGCCGGCGTTGTCGAAGCGCGCGCTGCCATCGAAAAGTTTCTCACTCTGCACGTTCACTATGATGTCGGTGGTGCCGACATCGCTACCCGGACGGAATACGCCGGCGGCGCTCAGGCCCGGATACTGCGCGAGCGTGAGCAGGGCGTTCTCGGTGCGCGGCACCGTGACGAGCTCGCCGATGAGCGGCTTGAAAGGTTTAGCCAGCACATCGTCCGCATAACGTTTGTTCCCGCTGGTCTGCACTTTCTCCAGTCGGCCTTCGAGCACACGGATGTTCACCACGCCGTCCTTGATCTCCTGCGCGGGGATCACGGCGCGCGCGAGGAAATATCCGCGGTCGTGGTAGAACTTGGTGATGGTGTCTGCCACCTGCTGCAACTGGCCGATGGTGAGACCCTGCAAGCGCTGCAGGCGCTCGAGCATCAGTTGGCGGATGAATTCCTGATAAGCCTTCTGCTGTTCATCCGGCGACTGGGTGCGCACGGCGCCTTGCATGAAGGTGATGATCTTCTGCTGCTCGTCCGGCGTGAATCCTTCGGGACTCTGGTTCGCCAGGTTCTGCTTGTCGAGACGCTGCGACTCGACTTGCTTCTCGAGTTCGTTGAAGCGCGCGTCCACGCCCGCCTGGATGTCAGCGGGGTCGATGCCCGCTTTGCGGTCGCCGATCACACCGGTGATCACGAATTTCTTGACGAACACCCGCGCGCCTTCCTCGGCGCCGAGCGGACGCTCGTATACCGGCGGCACGCTGAGATCGATGTTGGTCTCAGGGATAGGGATGGTGGGCGGCGGCATCACCGGCTGCGCGCCACCAGGTTGCGCGGCTGCAGGCAACGGCGGCGGCAGTGGAGGCGGCAACGGCGGCGGAGCCGCAGAGACTGCGGTCGAACCGAGCAGCACTAAAGATAATATGCACGCCGAAGATAGGCTGTACGCGACACGCAATCGTTGACTGGCCTGCATCTGTAGCCCTTCTATTACCGCCATGATCCCCCAGTCCCCCCACCCGCTCCGGGTGGTCCAAAAACCCTGTCCACAGGGCCCTATGTGGAGCGCTTCCTTAAAGTGGTTTCTACACTTTAACAGGTGGCACAAGATAGCCTCTCTGGAGGGGTTTTTGCAACATATGTAACATCTGGATAAGGAAATTGATATATATATAGTGCTGGATAGGGGCGGGCCTGCTTTTTTGGGGACAGCGGGTTTTCAGTTATGTAACATTGTGCTCCGGCCCTCCAGGGGGGCTGATTTCGAGTCCGAAGAATGGCCAAAAACAGGCAGGAACTGCATGAGTGAATCCAAGCAGCTGCGGTGGACTTCGCGTGCCATCAGCCATGTGGGCGTGGTGCGCAAGAATAACGAGGATTCCTACCTCCACCGGCCGGATATTGGCATCTGGGCTGTGGCCGACGGCATGGGCGGGCATTCCGCCGGTGACGTGGCCAGCCAGACAGTGGTGGAATGCTTAGGCCAGGTACCCGCCAACGGCAGCTTAAGCGCCATGGTGGACGTGACCGAAGACAAGCTTCTGGAGGCCAACCGCCGGCTTCTGGCTCTGGCCGTTGACCAGCATCAGCGCACCATCGGCAGCACGGCGGTCGCCCTGATCGCCCGCGGCAACCACGTGGCCTGCCTGTGGGCCGGCGACAGCCGCGCCTACCGGATCCGGGGCAAACGTGTGGAACGCATGACCCAGGACCACGCCATGGTGGAAGACTTGGTCTCCAGCGGCCTCATGTCCCGGGACGAGGCCAGTAGCCACCCCCAGGCCAACCGCATCACCCGTGCCATCGGGGCGATGCCGGGTCTATTCGTGGACGTGGAGCTCTTCGCCCTGGAACCGGGCGATATCTACGTGCTCTGCAGCGACGGCCTGTACAAAGAGCTCACAGACGCCGATATCGGCAAGACCCTGAATGGCGACGAACAGGCTGTAAATGCCCTGATCAACCTCGCCTTGGAACGCCGCGCGCGGGATAATGTGACAGCGATAGCGGTGCGTTTCACCTGAAATGAGCCCCCGCGCAGGATGCGCAAACCAGGCACCCTTGAAATGACCGCCTTGGGAGAAGGCCAGTGACTGATTTCGAAAAACTGCTCAACGACGTCATCCAAGGCAAGGGCAACCTTGCCCCGGTGCGCGGCTGGCTGGACAAGAACCTGTCCAAACCCGATTGCGACCATGCAGCGTTGATCAGCGCGCTAGACAAGGCGCTGGATGCCGGCCTCTCGGAGCCGGTGGGGCGCGCTATCCGCACCCACATCGAATCAGTGAAGCCCGCTTCCGCTGCCCCTAGCGGACCCGCGGATGAAGAATTCCCCTTCGAGCTCGAGCCACTGCCGGAAGAAGCTGCCGCTCGCGCTGCAGAGAAGACCCAGCTCGATCCGAAGAAGCGCGCCGACAAGACCCAGATAACCAAGCAGGGTGATTCCACGGCGCCGGGCGCTGCGGGACGTGCCGTGAGCGTGCCGAGCGACCGCACTGTGATCCAGCAGCCGGCGGGTGAAGAAGCGAGCATCACCATGCGCACCGATAAGGGACGCACGGTGATCACGCGCAAGGGCGGCGAAGACCCGACCACTAACCGCGGCCGTGGCGCGGCCACCCGCGTCGGTCACGAGACCGATCCCTTCGCGATGGATTCGAATCCGACCTCGGGCCGCAGCGGCAAGTCCGTGACCGGCACCAGCTGGCGCACCAGCACGGGCCTCAAGGCCACCGGCGGCGGCGACAACTTGGGAGCAGGGTCGGTACTGAAAGAACGCTTCGAGCTCATGGACGTGCTCGGCGAAGGCGGCATGGGCAAGGTGTACAAGGCGCGCGATCTGCTCAAGGTCGAAGCCAAGGACAAGAACCCGTACATCGCGGTCAAGACCCTGACCGGCGACTTCAAGCAGCATCCGGAATCCTTCATCGCTCTCCAGCGCGAATCCAGCAAGGCACAACGCCTCGCGCATCCGAACATCGCCACCGTGTTCGACTTCGACCGCGATGGCGGCACCGTGTACATGACCATGGAGCTGATGGAAGGCGACGAGCTCGCCAAATACATCAAGCACCTGCCTGCCGGCGGTCTGCCGGTGGCAGACGCCATGCGCATCATCAAACAGTTGTGCGACGGTCTCGCTTACGCACATTCGAAACAGTTGGTGCACTCCGACTTCAAACCCGGCAACGCCTTCCTCACCAAAGACGGCACGGTGAAGCTGCTGGACTTCGGCATCGCGCGCGCATCCAAGACGCGCAAAGACACCTCTGGTGAGACCACGGTCTTCGATCCGGGTCAGCTCGGCGCGCTCACGCCCGCCTACGCCACCGTCGAGATGTTCGAAGGCGTCGACCCCGATCAGCGCGATGATATCTACGCGCTGGCCTGCGTCTCCTACGAGTTGCTCACCGGCAAACACCCTTTCAACAAACTCTCGGCGCCCAAGGTGCTGGAGAAGGGTCTTAAGCCTGCGCCCGTCGCCAAGCTGACCACGCGACAGAACCGCGCGCTGTTCAAGGCACTGGCCCTGCGTCGCGAAGAGCGCTCAGCTTCGGTGGAAGAATTCTGGGAGAACATCCGCCCGCGCAAGAGCCGCACCAAGCAGTTCGCCGCGGGCGGCATCGCTGCCGTCATCCTGCTGACGGCCGGTCTCTATATCCCGGTGATGAACTACGTGCACGCGCGTCGTAACAACCAGATCGTGGCGGAGATCGAATCCGGCCAGTCTGATATCCCGAGCATACTCAAACTCGTGTCCGCCCTGGATACCGACTCGCAGCGCACGATCCTGGACAATGCCAAGGACAAGGTCATCAAGTATTTCGAAGGCATCGCCGAGAGCAATGTCGACCAGAGCAAGTCACAGTACAACTATGCTGTGGCCCTCGACTCCATCAACACTGCCAACACCTACTATCCCGACTCGGCGGAACTCGCCCAGGAGAAGCTGAGCCTGCAGCAGCGCAAGGCCACCCTCCTCAGCCAGTTGACCACGGAGTTCAACGCCATGTTGTCGTCCGGCAAGCTGATGCCCAGCAGCGGTGCCAACGTCACCGACGTGGTGAAGATCCTGCGCGTCACCGATCCCGACAACAGCATGCTGAAAGACGCGCGTCTCGCCAACCGCTACGCGCAGATGGTGCAGTCGTCGGTAGACCAGCGCGACTACGCCGGTGCAGATTCCGTCTTGAAGGTCGGCCTGGATTACGCGCCCAGCGATTCCTCGCTGCTCAACCTGGAAGACCAGGTGAAGCGTGAGCTTAAGCGCCAGCAGGACGCTCAGCTCATCGCGCAGCTCGAGGGCACGTTGAAACAAGCTCTGCCTGGCTTGCACACCTTGTCGGACTTCGACAAGGTCCGCGACGACATGCTGAAGTTGCATAACCTGAACCCGGGCGACTCCGTCATCCAGAGGATGAACGACCCGCTGAAGAACGCGCTCTCTGCGTCGCTCACCTCGGCGGCCCAACAGAAGCATTGGGAAGACAGCGAGAAGACGCTGTATGCCTACTCGCATCTGCTCGCCTTGCCTGACCTGCTCGAACAACGCCAGGCTCTCAACCAGGTGGAAGTGACGGGCGGCTACGTGCCTGCTGACATGCAGGCGCGCCTCGGTCTCGTGAAGCAGCATCGTGACGCTGTGCAGGCCCTGTTGAACGACTCCAAGTACGACAGCGACTGGGACAACCAGCTGTTGGCGCAGTTCCAGGAGACCACTGCCCTGCTGCAGCCCAACGACATGGACTGGTACCAGGAGCTGCGTGACAACACCGCCAAGACCTACATCAAGCTGTCGCAGCAGATGATCCAGCAGAGCCGTTTCGACGCGGCCACCAACCTGCTGGCGAGCGGGAAACTGTATGCGCCGCAGTTGCCGGACTTCGCCAACGCCGAACAGGCTCTGGCGGCTGCCCAGCAGAACTTCGAGAAGGCGCAGGCAGAGAAACTGCGCGTCGCGCAGATCGACGCTTCCAAGAACCAGTTCCAGACGCAGTTGAACGCAGGCCAGCTGGACGATGCGAAGAAGACCTACGCCGCCTTGCAGCAATCGCTGCCGGCGAGCGACAGCTTCTTCACCGATACGGCACCCAAGGCCTACGCCCTCGCGTACTTGAACTTGGCACGCGGGCGCGCCGCGAACAACGACTTCCGCGGCGCCGTGCAGTTGGTCAAGACCGGCTTGCAGTACTCGCCGCTGGATGACCTGAAGAAAGCGCTGGCGGACTACACCGCTCAGCAATCCAAGGGTGACCTGTTCAGCACGGTGGATAGCGTACAGCCGTCTGCCATGGGCGACCTCAAAGCGAAGCTCGGCGAAGTGCAACGCCAGTTCCCCAAGGAGCAGACGAGCATCGCCGACACTCTCACAAAGCGCTTGGCCCAGCATATAGACGGCTTGCGTGATACCGACGCCGGCCTCGCCTATGACCTGTGGACCGCCGCCAAGGCGGCCTTCCCGGACAGCGCTGCCATCGTGAACCTCAAGGTCGCGCCGCCGGCACGTCCCTCGAAGTACGCCGCTCTCGGTCGCGATGCGATGAAACAGAATGCATTGACCAAGGCGCAGGGCGATTACGATCAGGGTCAGCAACAGGAATCGGGCAACCAGGACCTGGCGCAGTTCGGCCAGACCTTGCAGAAAGCCCAGGCGGATGCCAACCAGTACTTCGTCGCCTACCAGCAGTACATGCAGGCAGGCCAGACGCAGCAGGCGGAGCAATACCTGAACGAGGCCCTGCGCCGATGGACGGATAATGGCGCCTGGCAGTCCGAGTACAAGCGCAACTTCAGCACCGCGCAGCAACCCACGCGTAGCGCCAACGGCGGCAAGCCTTGCACTGCGGATCTCGCGGGCTACGGCAAGTCCGGTCGCGCTGAGTGCTTCGACATGGTGGACAGCAACACCCGCGGCCCGACCCTCGTGGTGGTGCCGGCTGGCGGCGCCTTCAGCGCTCCGTTCGCCATCGGCAAGTACGAAGCATCAGTGGGTGAAGTGAATGCCTTCTGCCAGGCCACCGGCCAGTGCAGCGCGCTACCCGGCGACAGCGGTATGCCGGCGACGAACGTGTCCTTCGCCACGGCCAAGGCGTACGCCGCCTGGCTCGCGCAGAAGAGTGGCGCCCACTACTTCATCCCGAACTCTGACCAGTGGCAGTACGCCGCCAGCGTCGGCGGCACTGATACGAACCGTGACTTCAACTGTCACGTGACCCTCGGTGACCAGGTGCTGAAAGGCCTGTCGCTGGTGCCGGTCGGCACCGGCCGCGGTAACGCCTGGGGTCTCGTGAACTACGTGGGCAACGTGCAAGAGTTCGTCACCACCGGTGGCGGCATCACCGCCATGGGCGGCGACTATCAAGACCCGCTGTCCCAGTGCACCACCTCCCTCAGCCGGCCCACCGATGGCTCGGCGGATGCCCTGACCGGCTTCCGGGTGGCAAGGGATGTGACCCAGTGAAGTCCTCACAGATACGCGAGCTGGCCCGTCGCTACGCCACCGGCCAGTTGAACCAGGAGAACTACCGCAGCCAGCGGCGCACGCTCATCGATGCTGTGGCCAACGGACAGCAGCCGCTCACCTATAAAGAGAACGGCAATGCGGTGTCCATCCGTCGTGCCGGTCTCAAGCTGCTGGTGATGGGTGTGGTGGCCGTGCTCGTGGCCGGCGTGGTCATCAGCATGCTGCTTAAGAGCGGCGACTCCAGCCACCATCAGACCGCGCGTCAGGCCGCCGCGATGGCGGCACAGCCCCCCGCCCTGCCACCTGCACCGGGCCCGGGTCTGGTACACACCTTCGTGGATGCAGATGACTGGACCGACGGCAGCCTCGAGAGTTTCGCGCGGCGCTGGAGCGCGCTGCCGGCAGACGAACAAGCGAAAGCCCGCGCCAGCCTGATGTTCCCGCGGCTGGTGTCAGACTTGCGTCAGCAGATCACTTCGGAAAGAGCGGTGGCAGCCGGGGGAGCCGACCTGCACCTCGCGGCATTGCAGAAGGTGGCCAAGACGCTCGGCGTGACCACCGCGCCCTGACCCCGTCATTAAGACCCTTCAGATCACTCTTCAGATTGGAACAAGATGGCGTCGGGGTTCGCGGCACTGCCGCGAACGGGCGGACAGGGATGTGCGCCCTGGGCCGCGTGCGGAGCGGGATGCGTAGCTAAGCGGTGAGGGCGAGCCTCAAACCACTCAACATCAGCTCATCTATTATTCTTCGCTTTGGAAGGAAATCGCATCCGGAGACTCCGGGGCGAGCCTCTGTCCGAGGCCGATGATCCCGTTGCCCTTGATGGGATAGTTGTCGCGGCGCACGAACAGCTCTTCGCCGCCGCTGGTGCGCACGTAGGTGCCGTTGATGCTCTGATCCACCAGCACGAAGTTACCCTTGCGGTATTCGATACGGGCATGCAGCCGTGAGATCAGCGTGTTCTTGACCACGAGATCGCTCTCGTCGGCCCGGCCCATGACCACGGAAGAATTCAGTTCGTTCACCTCGACCGACTGGTCGCGGTAGCGCAGCATGAGTTTCGCCTTCTTGACGGCAGCGGCAGACGGCTTGAACGAGGTGGACATGCGCGTCACGTCTTCGCGCTGCCACAGGATCTCGATCATGTCGATCTCGTCTTTCTTGCCCTTCACCACCGCGCGGTCGATCTGGCGCGTGGAGGCCTTCCAGGTATCGGACATGATGTCCACGGTGGCGGCAGTGGTGAGTATCTGCCCCGCCTTGGCCTGGCCGGCCATACGGGCGGCGGTGTTCACCGCGTCGCCGTACACGTCACCATCGGTCTCGACGATGACTGGGCCGAAATGGAAGCCGATACGGATGGCGATATTCTTGCCCTGCACCACGAGCCCGCTGGAGATGCGCTCCTGCATGCCGCCAGCGGCATCGGCCGCGGCGCTCGGGTCCTCGAATACGGACATCACCTCGTCGCCGATGGTCTTGACCACCCGACCGGACTGGCGCTGGGTCTCCTCGCCCATGATGGAGACGCATTTCGCGACGGTATCGCGCGCAACAGCGTCCCCCAGGGTCTCGTACAGCTTGGTGCTGCCGCAGACATCGGCGAACAGGATAGTGAGCTTGGTTTCTTTCATTGGCCCTTCAAAGGACTAGCAAGCCTTAAGCCGCCCCCACGGTGCGGTCAATTTACCAATATATGACCCGCTGAGCCAGCCCAGAGGTCATTTCTCCGCCACTATATATGCGATCCAGGACGGGTCCGGGTCCCCACGCTCGGCGGGATTGAACTCGTCCGTCCCCTCCCCTGTCTTGGGGTCGGTCCCTTGCCAATAGACGGTATTGGCCTTGAACCCCGCTTCCACCAGCACTTCCCGCAGTTCCACCAGGTTCCAGAGCCGCCAGTGATAGCTGAAAGCCTGGTTGAGGCGTGAACCGTCCTGGAAGGTGAAATGGATATGGCAGGTGGTCTTGGCGGTCACTGGGTCGTAATCAGCCTGTTCCCAGACATAGACGAAACGGCCGAAATCCTCCCGTTCCCGCACCACCTTCTGGGCATCATACCCACCGAAGGCGTCGAGCATGAAGAGGCCACCCTCGGCCAGAGAGGCCCGTACCCGCTCAAAATAGCGCTTGAGGGTGGGCCGGTCCTGGAACACCCAATAGCTGAAATTGAAGGCCGCCACGATATCCACGGGCGCGCTGCGGACCTCCATGACATCGGCCTGCATGAGCTTCAGCCTGCCGGAGGCGGATGCGCCGAGCTTGGCCACATTATGCTCACGCCCCCAGGCCAGCACCTCGGCATCCAGATCCACGCCGATGGCTTCCCGGTCGCGGCGGCTCTTGACCCACTCACAGGCGAAAAGCGCCGTGCCACAGAAATCTTCCCGCAGACGCAGAGGCTGACGTCCACGCAGGGCCCGGAAGGTGTCGGACATGAAGCCGACTTCCCATTCGGGGTCCTGCACGGAGCGCTGGTAGAGGTCATAGCGATCCGCCCGCTCGGCCTGAGTGGGGCGGCGAAGCTGTTTCGTCGGATTGGACTTGCGGCGCGACAGGCTCATGGCTGATCTATACCTTGGCAAGGGCGGGCATTCTAACCGATAGCCCGCCTCGCATCGCACTCATGCCGCGGCTTTGAGGGAATCGAGTGCCTGATGCAGCACGGCGAGACCCGCACCGGGACGCGCTCCCTCCTCACTCAAGGCGCGACGCCAGGCGCGCGCGCCTGGGCAACCGTGGAAGAGCCCTAGAGCATGACGGGTCATGCGTGCGAGAGGTACGCCTTCCTGGAGTTGGGCGCTGATATAGGGCATCCAGGCCCGGAGTATGTCGCCGCGGGTCAGCATGGGGCCCTGCACGCCGAAGAAACGCCGATCCACATCGGCGAACAACCAGGGATTGCTCACTGCCTCGCGGCCCACCATGACGCCGTCGAAGGCGCCCAGATGATCATGCATGGCATCGAGGGTCTGCACCCCACCGTTGACGACGATGGTCAGCTGCGGGAAATCGCGC
This sequence comes from uncultured Pseudomonadota bacterium, assembly GCA_963817285.1. Taxonomy (GTDB): domain Bacteria; phylum Pseudomonadota; class Gammaproteobacteria; order Natronospirales; family REEB76; genus DASUBN01. The sequence goes on from CAWFOE010000027.1 coordinate 17,932, forward strand.
TTCAGGCGCGCCGCCACGTCATAGCGCAGCGGCGGTATCTCCCGGTTCTCTTTCGGAGAGAGACCTTTCAGCCAGGCCTTGCGGGCATGGATGATGAACACCGAGCAACCGGCCGCAGCCACTGTGGAGACGAAACCGGTGAGATGCTCGTAACTGTCGCGGTCGTCCACACCGATGCGGGTCTTCACGGTCACCGGTACCCGGCTCACGGCGCGCATGGCGGTCACGCATTCCGCCACCAGTTCCGGCTCCTGCATGAGGCAGGCGCCGAAGCGACCCGATTGCACGCGGTCGCTGGGACAGCCGACGTTCAGGTTCACCTCGTCGTAGCCGTAGTCACCTGCGATACGCGCACAAGCGGCGAGGGCTGCAGGTTCACTGCCTCCAAGTTGCAGTGCCACCGGATGTTCGGCGGGATGGAATTCCAGGAAACGCCGATGGTCGCCATGCAGTATGGCGCCGCTCGTCACCATCTCGGTGTAGAGCAGCGTATGCCTGCTCATGAGCCGGATGAAATAGCGGAAATGCCGGTCGGTGTAATCCATCATGGGTGCCACGCACACCCGGTGCAGCGCAGCTGTGGGCAGCGGGTGGACAGCAGCGTTCACGGGAACAGCCAGGCGTGCTTCCAGGTGCCGTCGACGAGGAGTAGCGCTCCCGCTCGTGCAGGCGTCCGGGCGGGAAGACCAGAACTCGATGACGGTCCGGGTTCAGACGATGAACCCGGCCCAATGGGGAGGGCGCGGCACCGGCCGGTCGGCGAACTTCTTCTCGAACTCAGTGAATCGACGACTGAGTTCGTCCTTGTCCACCATCTCGCCGGACTGCTGGGAAGCCCAGGCGCCGATCTGACTGATGCGGATGCGCGTGGCCCAATAGTCATCGGATTCGGCGACGCTCACGTTCTCCACCAGGCCTTCCACCAGCACCTGTTCCATGAGTGGCTGCCACAGGAAGCACAGGGCAGCCCGCGGGTCAGCGTGCAGCGCCCGGCCCTTGCGGCTCAGCTTGTTGGTGTAGAACACGAAACCGCGCTCATCGAAGGCCTTGAGCAGCACCGTGCGCACCGAAGGGCGCCCATCGGCGTCTACAGTGGCGAGGCTCATGGCGGAGGTCTCGGGCATGTCGAGGGCACGGGCGCGCTCGTACAAGTCGCGGAAACGTTTCACGGCCTCGGCATGTAAGTCCATCTGCATCCTCTGTTTCACAGCTGATCCAGGCGGATATCCCGCATGGGACCAGTTCAGGCCGCTTCGGTGCCGCGGCCGGCTTTCCGGCGATCCTGCTCTTTGAGATGGCGCTTACGCAGACGGATGTTCTGCGGAGTGATCTCCACGAGCTCGTCGTCCTCGATGAACTCCAGCGCCTGCTCCAGGGTGAAGCGCAGGGCCGGGGTCAGCAGGATGTTCTCATCGCGTCCGGCCGCACGGATGTTGGTGAGCTGCTTGCTCTTCAGGGGATTCACCGTCAGGTCGTTGTCGCGGGCATGGATGCCGACGATCTGGCCTTCGTAGATGTCCTCGCCGGGGGCCACGCACAGGCGCCCGCGCTCCTGCAGGTTGAACAGGCCGTAGGCCACGACCTTGCCGGTGCCGTTGGAGATGAGGGCGCCGTTGGCGCGCTGGTTCATGCCCACGGCCTTGGCCGGGGCGTAGTGGTCGAACACGTGGTGCAGTGAGGCCCGCGCCCGAGGTCAGGGTGCGGAAGTCGGTCTGGAAACCGATGAGGCCGCGGGCCGGGATGATGTAGTCCAGGCGCACGCGACCGCTGGCCGTCCGGACGCATGTCCTGCAAGGCTGCCGCCGCGCGAACCCTAGGGCTTCCATGATGGCGCCCTGGTGACGGTCTTCCACGTCCACCGTCAGGTTCTCGTAGGGCTCGTGCCGCTCGCCGTCTCACCTCATGGTAGATCACCTGGGGGCGGGACACGGCGATCTCGTAGCCCTCGCGGCGCATGGTCTCGAGCAGCACCGAGAGATGCAGCTCGCCGCGGCCGGAGACGCGGAATTTCTCCGTGTCCTCGGAGTCCTCGACCCGCAGGGCCACGTTGTGCAGGGTCTCGCGGTACAGGCGCTCGCGCACCTGGCGGCTGGTCAGGAACTTGCCGTCCTGGCCGGCGAAGGGCGAGCTGTTCGTCTCGAACATCATGCTGATGGTCGGTTCGTCCACCGTCAGGGACGGCAGCGCTTCCACATGCTCGGGGTCGCACAGGGTCTCGGAGATGCGCGGCGCCGGGATGCCGGTGAAGGCGACGATGTCGCCGGCCTGGGCCTCGGGTACTTCCACCCGGTTCAGGCCCATGAAGCCGAACACCTGCAGCACCCGCTCACGGCGGGTGTTGCCCTCGGCGTCGACCACGACCACCTGGCTGTTCGTGCGTGATGCGGCCGCGAGCGATGCGACCGATGCCGATGGCACCCACGTAGCTCGAGTAGTCCATCTGGCTGACCTGGAGCTGGAATGGGCCATCCAGGTTCACCGGCGGCGGCGGGCAGTGCTTGATGATGGTCTCGAACAGCGGTTTCATGTCCGTGCCAGGCACGTCCGTATCCAGGGTGGCATAGCCATTCAGCGCCGAGGCGTAGACCACCGGGAAGTCCAGTTGCTCGTCGGAGGCGCCGAGCTTGTCGAACAGGTCAAAGGTCTGGTCCAGTACCCAGTGGGGCCGGGCGCCGTCACGGTCGATCTTGTTGATGACCACGATGGGCTTCAAGCCATGGGAGAAGGCCTTCTGGGTGACGAAGCGGGTCTGGGGCATGGGCCCGTCCACCGCATCCACCACCAGGAGCACGCAGTCCACCATGGACAACACCCGCTCCACTTCGCCGCCGAAGTCCGCATGGCCGGGGGTATCGACGATGTTGATCCGGTATTCGGTATTGCCCTGCTTCAGCCGGATAGCTGTGTTCTTGGCAGCAACGCAACTGTACGAAGAACAGGCA
>CAWFOE010000028.1:0-14688 GCA_963817285.1 uncultured Pseudomonadota bacterium
GAGCAGCCGCCGCCGTCGATCGACGGACCGCGTCGACCGCGAATCGCCGCCCGCCCCGCCCGTCCACCCCGCCGCTCCATCCACACCCCCCCCCGCCGCCGCGCCCGACCCGAGCCGAACGCGCCCGAGCCGCCCGACGTCTCCGACCCGTCCGCCTGCCTGCCCGACCTGGTCCCCGTCCGAGCCGCCCGACGAGCGACCTCTTGAACCGCGAGCCCCCCGACCCCGTCTCCGCCGCCCGACCCGCCTGACCCCGAGACCGACCCCTCTTGTCCCCCCCTCCCCCAACCCCGACCCTCCACCCGACCCCGACCGCGACGCGCGAACCACGGCGATCCGATCCAGCCCGCCCGACCCGACCTCTCTCTCCACAGCGAGCGCCCGACCCGACCCCGTCACGCGCCACGTCACCAATGCACGACGCGCAGCGACCCGACCGACGCCGAGCGCCCGCCCGACCGACCCCTCCCCCCCCCTCAATCACCCGACACCCGCCGGCCGACACCCGTCCACCCGACACACACACACCGACCACGTCACACACTCACCTAGTCCACGCCGCCGCCGTCAACCACGATACCGACACCCGGCCGGCGGCGAGTCGTCGATACCGACGTCAATCCCTCGCCGACGAGCCGCCTGCGCCGCCCGAACGAGAACCGCGAACGCCCCGCCGACCGAACGAACGCCGCCGTTTGTCGCCGCCCGACGAACCGCCGAACGACGAAATTGTCGCCTGCGCCGCCGCTCGACCGACGAGACCGTCCTCCGCCTGCCCCGCCCTCCCCGAGACCGCCTGCCCGACCGACCGACGGACGAACGGCCGAGACCGTCGAGCGACCGACCGACGAACGCCGACCGACGAACGAGACCCGAACGGTCCGCCTCTGCCCGAACGCGCCGTCGAACCCTCTGCCTCGAACGACGGTCCGACGAACGCCTGAACCGTCGCTCGCCCCCGCGCCCCGCCGTCGCCGAGCGCCCCCCCGCCGAACCGCCGGCGACGCCTGGCCGAACGCCCGAGCCCGGCGACCGACGGCGCCGCCGTCGCCGACCGACGACCTGCCTCGCCGAACGCCGACGGTCCGACCCGACCGCTCGACCGCGCCGAAATTCGACGCCGCCGCCTGCCCTCCATGTGGCCCGACTGGGCTCAGGCATGGCCCGATAGCTGCGACCGCCGCCCTCCGCTAGGATGGGTCATGGATTTCACCTCACCCCATCCCTGCGTTCAGCGACAACTACATCTGGTTGCTCGTGAAGGGGTCCGTCGCCGCCGTGGTGGACCCGGGCGATGCGGCGCCGGTGCGCATCGCCCTGACGGAGCGGCACCTCGGGCTCACAGCCGTGCTCATCACCCACCATCATCCCGATCATATGGGTGGGGCCGAAGCGCTGGCTGAGGAATACGGCTGCCCGGTGTTCGGACCCGCCGGTGAAGACATAGAACCCGTGGATCAGCCTTTACGGGAGGGGTCGGAGGTGGAATTACCGGCTCTCGGGGCTCGTTTCCGGGTCTTGGACATCCCCGGCCATACCGCCGGTCATATCGCCTATCAGGGTCACGGTATAATCTTCTGTGGGGATACCCTGTTCAGCGTCTGGCTGCGGCCGGCTGTTCGAGGGGACCGCGGAACAGATGTGCACTTCCCTCGCCAAGCTCGCGGCCCTGCCCGACGATAAGGCGGTGTGCTGCGGCCACGAATACACTCTCGCGAACCTGCGTTTCGCAGCCGAGGTGGAACCGGACAACCGGGACATAAAGGACTATGCAGACGAATGCGCCGAGAGGCGCGCCCGGGGTGAGCCCACGCTCCCCTCGCACCTCGGCCGGGAGCGGCGGGTGAACCCCTTCCTGCGCTGTGGCCTGGCCACGGTGCGGGACGCGGCCCGGCGCCGCTTGGGGCAGGAACCAGCCAGCGCGGTGGACGTGTTCGCCGCGATTCGCAGTTGGAAAGACGGGTTTAGCTGAAAGAGACCGGATGATGCAAAGATCGGGATATGCCATCGCCTGTGCCCTGGCCTGCAGCTTGCTGCTGTATGCCTGTGCCGGCCATCCGGTGAAGAACGACACTGCTGCTGCCCCGGCCCCGGCAACCAGTGCAGCGCCTGCGGCTGCCAGCATCAGCCTCACGGGCACCGACAGCAGCACTCCCATCCCTGACCTGAACCCCGGCGACGCGAGCCCCGTAGTCGAGTGGAGTGATCTCACTTAAGCCCCGCAGAGCCCACCTACGACGACCTCTGGCAATACCTGGCCCAGCACTTCACCCTGCCGAACGATGAAGGTGATGGTCGCGTGCAGGGTGAGCTCGATTGGTTCGCAGCCCACGGCGAATATCTGAATCGGGTCGCAGGCCGCGCCCGCCCCTACCTCTATTACATCGTCCAGCAGGTGGAAGCCCGCAAGATGCCGCTGGATATCGCCCTATTGCCTGTGGTGGAGAGCGCCTTCGACCCCTTCGCTTATTCCTACGGTCGGGCTTCGGGCCTCTGGCAGTTCGTGCCAGGCACCGGCCACATGTATGAACTGAAGCAGAACTGGTGGTACGACGGCCGTCGTGACGTGGCCGCCTCCACCCGCGCGGCCCTCGATTACCTGAAGGCTTTGCACGATGAGTTCGACGGCGACTGGCTGCTGGCTCTGGCCGCCTACAACTCAGGCCCCGGCACTGTAGAACACGCCATCGCCGTGAACCGGCGCCATGGCTTGCCCACGGATTTCTGGCACCTGGATCTGCCGGCGGAGACCCGCGCCTATGTGCCGCGGCTGCTCGCCATCTGCAAGCTGGTGGCGGACCCCAGGCACATGGGCGTGGACTTGAGCACCATCCCCAACACGCCCTACCTGGCCCAGGTGGACACGGGCGGGCAGATCGATCTCGCCACCGCCGCCAAGCTCGCCGGGCTCTCCACGGAACAGATGTACCTGCTCAACCCAGGCTACAACCGCTGGGCCACGGACCCGGACGGACCGTATACGCTGTTCGTGCCCCTGGATTCCCAGGCGGACTTCCAGCAGGCGCTGGCCACCCTGCCGCCCCATGACCGGGTGCAGTGGGCCACCCACAAGGTGAAACAGGGCGACACCATCGGCGGCATCGCCAAGGATTATCACGCCACCGTGGTGGTGTTGAAGCAGCTAAACGGTATGCACAGCAACATGCTGCACCTCAACCAGATGCTGCTGGTGCCGGTGGCGCGCCAGACCCTGGCTGACGCCACCCTGCACGCTGAAGCACGGGTCGCCGGCATGAGCGACATGCACCTGCCTGGCGGGCGCATCGTGCACAAGGTACGCGACGGTGAATCCCTGTGGGCGATCGCCCACCATTATCACGTGACCGTCAGCGCCATACGTCACTGGAACAAGCTCGGCCAGAACCACGTGCTGCACAAGGGCGACCGGCTGGTCATCTGGCGCGGACGCAAGCTGGATAGCGACACGGACGCAGAAGCGTCCAGCGGCTGATCTCACAACACGACTGAACGCCGGGAGCATCTATGGGTTTCCTCGCCGGTAAACGTGCACTCATCGTCGGCCTCGCCAGCGACCGCTCCATCGCCCACGGCATAGCCACCGCGTTCCATCGTGAGGGCGCCGAACTCGCCTTCACCTACCAGGGCGAGCGCCTCAAGGATCGGGTGATCGAGATGGCTCGCGAGTTCGGCTCGCAACTGGTCTATCCCATGGACGTGGCCAGCGATGCAGAGATCGACAGTGCCTTCGCCGAGCTCAAGAAGCACTGGAGCCACTTGGACATCGTCGTCCACTCCGTAGGCTTCGCACCACGGGAACAGCTGGCCGGCAACTACATCGACGTGGTGACCCGCGAGGGTTACCGCATCGCCCATGACATCAGCGCCTACAGCCTGGCAGCCCTCGCCAAGGCCGGTCGCCCCATGATGCAGGGCCGCAACGGCTCCATCCTCACCTTGAGCTACCTCGGCGCGGTGCGCGCCCTGCCGAGCTATAACGTGATGGGTCCCGCCAAGGCGAGCCTGGAAGCCAACGTGCGTTTCCTGGCCTATTCACTGGGTCCGGAGGGCACCCGCGTGAATGCGATCTCGGCCGGCCCCATCAAGACCCTGGCAGCGGCCGGCATCAGCGGTTTCCGGGACATCCTGAAACACGTGGAAGGAATGACACCCCTGCGCAAGAATGTGACTACGGAGGACGTGGGTAATGCTGCCGCCTTCCTCTGCTCAGATCTCGCCGGAGGCATCACTGGCGAAGTGCTGTACGTGGATGCGGGCTACAGCCATGTGGCCATGAACCTCGGATAGGCGACGACTATCTCAGAAAGAAAAAGGCCCGCGTGTAGCGGGCCTTTTTTATTACTTGAGACTTCAGACCAAGCTCATTGGTCCGACTGTTCCATGTTCTTGGAGTTGATCTTGATCTTGGCCTCTTGGCGTAGATAGGCGATATAGGCGCCGAACTCAGCGCTGCCGTCCGCCCGGGAGAGGGCCTGCATCTGCTTGGCTCGATCCTCATCTTTGAGGGTGGATGGGTCGCCCGGCCTCATGGCCGTCACCAGCAAGACCGCCTGGTCGCCATTGTCCAAGGCCACGGTCTTCACCGTACGCCCCGCCACAGCCGGATCCGGCGCTTGGAAGGCACCCGTGAGGATCTGGGACGGCACGCCGGCCTGGCTGCGGCCCACGTAGGCGGGCTTCACGTAACTCACGCCGCCCTTAGCCTTGGCAAAACTCGCCGGATCCGCGCCCTTCTGTATTTCCAGGGACATGCCGATGGCGAGCTTGGAGGCGGCCTCAGTGGCGCGCTGCTGCTTCAGGATGCTGTAGATCTGGGAACGCACATCGTCCAGCGTCTTGGGCACGCTCGGCACATGGCCTTTGACCCGGATCACCACCGCATGGTTGGGGCCGAGCTGGATGGGTTCGCTATTGTTACCTTGGGCCAGCACCTGCTCGCTGAACGCAGCCTTGCGTACGTCCGTGTTGCTGCCGATGCCGGTGCCCGCTTCACGGGTCACATCGTCCACGGTCTGGACCGGCAGGTTGAGCTGCTTGCTCACCTCATCCAACGAAGCGGGATGTTCATAGGCGAGGTTGGCCAACTGATCGCCCATGGAGAAGTATTGGTCGTCTGCCTTCTTCTTCTGGTAATCGGCAGCCAACTGCGCGCGCACCTCGGAGAAAGGCTTCTGGGTGGCCGCGTCGATGCTCACCAGCTGGATGATGTGATAACCGAACTGGGTACGCACCAGGCCTGTCATATCACCCGGCTTCTGCAGGGCGAACAACGCATCCTCGAAAGGCTTGACCATGATCCCGCGGGAGATCTTGCCGAGGTCGCCGCCGTTCTTGGCGGAACCCGGGTCGTCGGAATACTCGGCGGCGAGCTTGGCAAAATCCCCACCGGCCTTGAGCTGCTTGAGCACGTCTTCTGCCTTGGCCTTGGCGGCGGCATCGACCTTCGGATCATTGCCATTCACCGCGATCAAGATGTGGCGAGCGTCGCGGGACTCGCTCTGCTTGAAGCTGTCGATCTGCTGCTGATACACGGCCTGCAGGTCAGCATCCGTCGGCTGCGCCTGCTTGGCCAGAGCCGCTTCGTCGAGTTCGACGTAGGCGAGGCTGACCTTCTCCGGCGTCATGAATTCCTTGGCGTGGTCCTTGTAGTAAGCAGCCACATCCGCATCGCTCACCTGCTGGGAACCCAGGAGATAGACGGTGCTCACGTCGATGTAGGAGATTTCCCGCTGTTGATCACGGACAGCGATCTGGGCGCTCAATTCCGCCGGCGTGGCGATGGCGCTGTCCTCGATGGAGCTCTGTACCTGCCCCACCTCTATGTCCTGACGATCACGGCTCTCGAACTCGGTCGGTGACATGCCGGAGGCCGCGAGCGCGGAGCTATAGGCCTGGGCGGAGAACTTGCCGTCCACCTGGAAAGCCGGGATCTTCTGGATGGCCGCCACCAGCTGGGCATCACCCACGGAATAGTGTTGCTTGGTGATCTGCTGGTTGAGCAGGGTCTGGTTGATCAGCCCGTCCAGCACCTGCTGCCTGAGCTGGCTCTCGTCGATCATGCCGGGCCGGAAGCTCGCGCCATAGAACTGCTGCAGGCGTGCGTACTGGTTCTGGTAGGCCCGCTGGAAGTCGGCCGGGGATATCTCGTCACCGTTCACGGTAGCGACAGAGTTGTCGCTGGAAGCGGTGAAATAGGAGTTGATCCCCCAGAGCGCGAACGGCCCGATGATCAGGACGAGGATCACGGCCGTGATCCACTTGGGCATGTTGTCCCGCAGCGCTTGAATCACCATGCGATCGACCTCTCAACTCGAACAAGAAGGGCGCCCTAAGGCGCCCTTCGTGACTTCAGGCAAATGGCGGAGCGGACGGGACTCGAACCCGCGACCCCCGGCGTGACAGGCCGGTATTCTAACCAGCTGAACTACCGCTCCGCTGAGATTGGTGGGTGCTGAGGGACTCGAACCCACGACTTCCGCCGTGTAAAAGCGGCGCTCTACCAGCTGAGCTAAGCACCCCTAGCCGGCAGAGCGCGCTAGTTTACGGCATCCTTTAGGGCTTTTCCAGCTTTGAAACCGGGCACTTTGCTGGCAGCGATATGGATGGTCTGACCGGTCTGCGGATTGCGCCCAGTACGGGCAGCGCGCTGCTTGACCGTGAAAGTGCCGAAACCGACGAGGACCACCTGCTCGCCCTTCACGAGGGCGCCGGTGATGCCACCCAGGACCGCGGCCACGGCCCGGTCCGAATCGGCCTGGGACAGTTTGGTCGCTTCTGCCACAGCGTGGATCAGTTCAGCCTTGTTCATGTTCGTATCCCTTAAAAGGTTGCCTTGGGCATGCAATAAGTATCCCCCATGAGGGGGGCCGACGCAGTCATTACAAAAATCTAATTTGGCTCCGGCGGCAGACCCCATCCACTCGCCAGGGCATCATCAAGCTACCAAGCGCGGAAAAGCCATGTCAACCGGAAAATTTTCGCACCTTGAGGGTCGGTGGACATATCCACAGCAGATTTCTCCACCCTGCGCGGCAAGTGGCTGAGCTGTCTGGATAAAGAGAATCCCCACCCGCGCCAGCCACCACCGACTTAAGTCAAAACGGGACCGCCTCAATGCGGCCGCACGCCCTCGGGTTCGCCCTTGCCTCCGGCGACCTCAGCAGCGGGCGGTTCCGCAGGCTTGGCTTCCGGCATGCTCTGGAGGGCGATCTTGAGCACATCGTCTATCCAGCGCACGGGTTTGATGTCGATGGCACCCTTGATGTTCTTGGGTATCTCCGCCAGGTCTTTCTCGTTCTCCTGGGGGATGATCACGGTGGTGAGGCCGCCGCGGTGGGCCGCCAGTAGTTTCTCTTTCAGGCCGCCTATGGGCAGCACTTCACCGCGCAGGGTGATCTCACCGGTCATGGCCACGTCTGCCCGCACCGGGATCTTGGTGAGGGCCGAGACCAGGGCGGTACACATGCCGACGCCTGCGCTGGGACCGTCCTTGGGGGTAGCACCCTCAGGCACGTGGATATGCACGTCGTATTTCTGGTGGAAGTCCGCCTCGATGCCGAGCACCGCGGCGCGGCTGCGCACCACGGTCATGGCGGCCTGGATGGATTCCTGCATCACTGCGCCGAGCTGGCCGGTGTGGATGAGCTTGCCCTTGCCCGGGACCACCGTGGCTTCGATGGTCAGCAGTTCGCCACCCACCTCGGTCCAGGCGAGACCGGTCACCTGCCCCACCTGGTCGTGATCCTCGGCGCGGCCGTAGCGGAAACGGCGCACACCCAGGTAATCGTCAAGGTTCTTGGGGGTGACATTCACCTGTTTGTCGCTGGGCTTCAGCATCAGGTTCTTGACCACCTTGCGGCAGATCTTAGAGAGCTCACGCTCCAGGTTTCGCACGCCGGCTTCACGGGTGTAGTGGCGGATGATGTCCATCACCGCGCTCTCGCTGATGGAGAGCTCATTCGGCTTTATGCCGTTGTTGCGTATCTGCTTGGGCGCAAGATAGTTCTGGGCGATGTTGAGCTTCTCGTCCTCGGTGTATCCGGGCAGACGGATGACTTCCATGCGGTCCAGCAGCGGTGCCGGGATGTTCATGGTGTTGGCGGTGGCCACGAACAGCACTTCTGAGAGGTCGAAATCCACCTCCAGGTAGTGATCGTTGAAGGTGGCGTTCTGCTCGGGATCCAGCACTTCCAACAGTGCCGACGAGGGATCGCCGCGGAAGTCCATGGACATCTTGTCGATCTCGTCCAGGAGGAACAACGGGTTACGCACGCCAACCTTGGACATGTTCTGCAGGATCTTGCCAGGCATGGAGCCGATATAGGTACGGCGATGGCCACGGATCTCAGCTTCATCCCGCACGCCACCCAGGGACATGCGCACGAACTTGCGGTTGGTGGCACGCGCGATGCTCTGGCCCAATGAAGTCTTGCCCACGCCTGGCGGCCCTACGAGGCAGAGGATCGGGCCCTTGAGCTTCTGCACGCGATGCTGCACCGCGAGGTACTCCAGGATACGCTCCTTGATCTTCTCCAACCCATAATGATCTTCGTCCAGCACCTTCTGTGCACCGGCCAGGTCATGACGGATGCGGGTGCGGCGCTTCCACGGCACGTTCACCAGCCAGTCGATGTAGTTGCGCACCACGGTCGCTTCCGCGGACATGGGCGACATGAGCTTGAGCTTGTTGAGCTCTGAGTTGGCCTTCTCTTTGGCCTCTTTAGGCATGCCGGATTTCTGTATCTTGCGTTCCAGCTCTTCCAGCTCGTTCGGCGCGTCTTCCAACTCACCCAGTTCCTTCTGGATGGCCTTCATCTGTTCGTTCAGGTAGTACTCGCGCTGGCTCTTCTCCATCTGCTGCTTGACGCGGGTACGGATACGCTTCTCGATCTGCAGCACGTCGATCTCGCCCTCGATGAGGGCCATGACGTGTTCCAGTCGCTCACGCACGTCCTCGATCTCGAGGATCTTCTGTTTCTCATCCAGCTTGAGCTGCATGTGGGCCGCGATGGTATCCGCGAGACGCCCGGGAGAATCGATGCCGGCCAGCGAGGTGAGGATCTCGGGCGGGATCTTCTTGTTGAGCTTCACATATTGGTCGAACAGGGACAGGGCCGAGCGCATCAGCACATCGGCCTCGCGCTCGTCGTACTGGGTGTGCTGGCGCAGCACCGTGACCATGGCGGAGAAGAACGGGCCATCGCTGATCTGCTGGATGCGGGCACGGTCACCGCCCTCCACCAGCACCTTGACGGTGCCGTCCGGCAGCTTCAGCAGCTGCAGGATGGTGGACAGGGTACCGATGCTGTTCAGGTCCTTCTCGGAGGGGTCGTCCACCTCGGGGCTCCTTTGAGCCACCAGGAGGATCTGCTTGCCGGCCTGCATCCCGTGGTCCAGCGCCTTGATGGACTTGTCGCGACCCACGAACAGCGGCATCACCATGTGCGGATAGACCACCACGTCGCGCAGCGGCAACACCGGCACGAGCATGGGTTGGCCTTCGAGCAGATCTGATTGACGGTTTTCGGCCACGATTGATTCCTGGTTAGATGGTGCCGAGGCACCCTGGATCGGAAGCAGCAGTGAAGCGGGGCTTCACCCAGGTCCTCGGCTCACTCGCGCGCAGACGCCGCGAGCTGTTTCTTCTCGCGTTCGTACATTATGTACGGCTTGTTGTCGCCGTTGATGACTGATTCGTCTATCACCACCTTGGAGACGTTCTCCATGGAGGGCAGCTCGTACATCGTATCGAGCAGCACATGTTCGAGGATGGTGCGCAGGCCACGGGCACCGGTCTTGCGCTCCATGGCTTTCTTGGCCGCAGAACGCAGCGCGTCATCGCGGAATTCGAGCTCGCAGCTCTCCATCTCGAACAGCTTCTGGTACTGCTTGGTGATGGCGTTCTTGGGTTCGGTGAGGATACGCATGAGCGCGATCTCGTCCAGCTCCTCGAGGGTGGCGACCACCGGCAGGCGGCCGACGAACTCGGGGATCAGGCCGAAGCGGATCAGGTCTTCCGGCTCCACTTCGTGCAGGACTTCGCCGACGCTCTTGATGTCGGCCTTGCCACGCACCTCAGCCATGAAGCCGATGCCGCTCTTCTCGGTGCGGTGACGGATGATCTTCTCGAGGCCGGCGAAGGCGCCGCCGCAGATGAACAGGATGTTGCTCGTGTCCACCTGCAGGAACTCCTGCTGGGGATGCTTGCGACCGCCCTGTGGAGGTACTGAGGCGATGGTGCCTTCGATGAGCTTGAGCAAAGCCTGCTGCACGCCCTCGCCCGACACGTCCCGGGTGATGGAGGGGTTATCCGACTTGCGGGAGATCTTGTCGATCTCGTCTATATAGACGATGCCCGTCTGGGCCTTCTCGACGTCGTAATCGCACTTCTGCAGCAGCTTCTGGATGATGTTCTCGACGTCTTCACCCACGTAGCCCGCCTCGGTGAGTGTGGTGGCATCGGCGATGGTGAAAGGCACGTTCAGCAGGCGCGCCAGGGTCTCCGCCAATAGAGTCTTGCCCGAACCGGTGGGGCCGATCAGCAGGATGTTGCTCTTGGCGAGCTCCACGTCATCCTTGTTGCGGGCGCTGCGTACGTCCAGACGCTTGTAATGGTTGTAGACCGCGACTGAGAGTATCTTCTTGGCGCGCTCCTGGCCGATGACGTACTGGTCCAGTACGCCCTTGATCTCCTGGGGCCGTGGCAGCTTGCTGCGCGAGGTCTGGGACTGTTCCTGCATCTCCTCGCGGATGATGTCGTTGCACAGTTCCACACACTCGTCGCATACGTACACGGAGGGACCGGCGATGAGCTTGCGCACTTCATGCTGGCTCTTGCCGCAGAAGGAGCAATAGAGCAACTTGCCGTCTTCACCCTTGCCGCGTGTTTCTTCCGCCATCTCTGGATCACCTCTGTATGCCCCGTCATGGACGGGGCGTCACTCACACTATGGGGATTCGGGGCCGGCCCTTCAATACTGGAGGACCGCTCCCCTGCCCCGACTATCGCCTCACGCCCCTGAGGGCAGGGTCGTGCGCTTGTCCAAGACCTTGTCTATCAAGCCGTATTTGACCCCTTCCTCGCCACTCAAGAAGCGGTCCCGGTCAGTGTCTTTCTGGATCTGTTCCACCGTCTGGCCGGTGTGCTTCACGAATATGTCGTTCAGCCGCTCGCGCAGGTAGAGGATCTCCCGGGCCTGGATCTCGATATCTGAAGCCTGGCCTTGGGCGCCGCCGTGGGGCTGATGGATCATGATGCGGGAATGCGGGAGGCTGTAGCGCTTGCCCTTGGCGCCGCCCGCCAGCAAGAGCGCCGCGGCACTGGCCGCCTGGCCCACGCAGATGGTGGACACATCCGGCTTCACGAACTGCATGGTGTCGTAGATGGCGAGACCGGCAGTGACCACGCCGCCCGGCGAGTTGATGTACACGCTGATGTCCTTGTCCGGGTTCTCGGACTCCAGGAACAGCAGCTGCGCCACCACCACGTTGGCCATGTAGTCGTCTATGGGGCCGACGATGAACACCACCCGCTCCTTGAGCAGGCGCGAGTAGATGTCGTAGGAACGTTCGCCACGGGCGGTCTGCTCCACCACGATGGGGATCAGGTTGAGGGCCTGTGGATCCTGCATGTTTTTCATAACGCTCCGGTCACCGTTAGGTTGTCAGGCTCAATGATCGTGGTCCGCATGATCATGCTCGTGATCATGCAGGTTCATGAGCTCCTTGAAGGAGATGGGCTTATCGGTGAAGGCAGCCTGGCCCAACAGCCAATCCACCGCCTGCTCCTCCAGCACCACCGTCTCCACCTGCCGCATGATGTCGGCATTGCTGCGGAAACTACGCACTGCCTCCGAGGGCTTGCTGTACTCGCTCGCCATGCGCGCGAGACGCTCGTCCACGCGCTTCGGGTCCACCATCAGGCGCTGCTGGGTGATGATCTCGCCCACCAGGAGCCCGAGGCTCACACGCTTGACCGCCTGTTCCTGGAACAGCTCGCGGGGCAGCTCGGAAGCTTTCTTGGGGTCGCGCACGCCGATTCTCAAGAGCGCGTCCTGGCGCAGGCGTTCGATCTCGTCGTCCACCAGGGCCTTGGGCAGGTCGAGGGCGTTGGCCTTGAGCAGCGCTTCGAGAGCCTGATCCTTGAGCTTGCGGCGGACGGTCTCTTCCAGCTCGCGGCGCATGTTGTCGGTCACTTCCGCGCGCAGCTTGTCCACACCGCCTTCCTGGATGCCGAAGCTCTTGCAGAAGGCGTCATCCAGCTCCGGCAGCACCTGCGCCTCGACGGCGTGGGCGCTCACCTTGAACTTGGCTTTCTTGCCGGCCATCTCAGGGGCGTGATAATCAGCCGGGAAGTCCACGTCGAACTCGCGGGACTCGCCGGCTTTGATGCCCACGAGACCTTTCTCGAAGTCCGGTAGCATGCGCTTCTCGCCCAGCACCACCGGCACCTTCTCACCCTTGCCGCCCGGGAACGGTGTGCCATCCAGGAAGCCTTCGAAATCGATCTGCACTCGATCGCCATCGGCGGCAGCACGGCTCACCTGCTCCCACTCCGCGCGCTGACGCCGCAGGTTGTCCAGCATGGCGTCCACGTCGGCACCGGTCACTTCGGCGACGGGGCGCTCGACCTTGATGCCCTGGGTCCCGGAGAGCTTCACTTCGGGATAGATCTCGAACACCGCCGTGAATTCCAGGCCTTTACCCGGGGCAGTGTTGATGGAATCGATACGCGGGCCACCCGCGGGGTTCAGTTTCTCCTGAGCTAGGGCTTCCGTGAAGCTGGACTGCAGGAGATCACGCACCACGTCGGAACGTACTTGATCGCCGAAGCGCTCACGCAACACCTTCAGCGGCACCTTACCGGGCCGGAAGCCATCTACCCTCGCCTTCTTGGTCAGCGACTTAAGCTGTTCTTCCACCTCGCGCTCCACGCGCTCGGCAGGGACTTGGACTTTCATGCGGCGCTCGAGCCCGCCGGTCGTTTCGAGAGAAACCTGCATTGATCTTGCTTCCTCTAGATGCGTTAAACGTCTAAAACCTTAAGGGGCAGCCACCGTGATGGTGCGAAAGGAGAGACTCGAACTCTCACGGGTTACCCCACTGGAACCTAAATCCAGCGCGTCTACCAATTCCGCCACTTTCGCAAGGCCGGCGGCTTGCCGGGACGGCACCCCAGCCCGGTCGCGGGGTACCCGATGAGGACATTATACCGGGTAGCGGTAAAAACCCGGAATTTTGAGCCGTAACACGGCAAAACCGAGGTAAATCGGCCAGGAAATGCGCATTTTGGGCTTGGAACATCCGAATGTGACAGGCACCGGCTGTCTATGGCTGGCTAGAAAATGAACAAGGGCAGGTGCACTGCGCCGAGCTCCTTGCCAGGGATGGCAAGGCCGTTTAGCACCATGGATGGGGAATGAGAATCGCTGAGAGGTCTGATGAGAGATGTTGGGTGGGCCGTGTAGGGTGAGGCCGGATTCACATGAGAACCCATCGGGTTCTTGTCCGGCCGAACGACTTGCCAGGGATGGCAAGTCCGGTCGCGACTCCAGGGATGGATAGAAGAAGAATTTATGAGATTAAGAGATGTTTGGTGGGCCGTGTAGGACTTGAACCTACGACCTACTGATTAAGAGTCAGCAGCTCTACCAACTGAGCTAACGGCCCACCAAACATTTCTCGGATTGCCATCCCTGGCGCAAGCTTGGGGTACTTTCAACTACCCGCTCCGCCAGCCTGGCGGAGCGTTCGCGGCTGTCGCCGCGAACCCAACTGAGCTAACGGCCCACCAAACATTCTCAGAAAAATTGGGGTGAACGATGGGACTCGAACCCACGACAACCGGAATCACAATCCGGGGCTCTACCAGCTGAGCTACGCCCACCATAGCAACTGATACCGACATCCGGCCTCTTGCGCCACGGATTGGCGCGCCCGGGGAGACTCGAACTCCGCTACCGCCGGCTTAGAAGGCCGGTGCTCTATCCAGTTGAGCTACGGGCGCTTCGACGTCTCGACTCCAGAACCAGTGCCAGGGTTCAATCTTGGTCGGGGCAGAGGGATTCGAACCCCCGACCCCCTGCTCCCAAAGCAGGTGCGCTACCAGACTGCGCTATGCCCCGCATCTATACAAATCTATCAGCGAACCTGCTTTGGGAGCAGGCTGTTGCTAGGCTCGGCTCCGTGCCTCGCCAAGCAACCCGGCCGGCTACATCCTGTAGCCGTCGCTCGGGGACTCGCCCCAAAGCAGGTGCGCTACCAGACTGCGCTATGCCCCGCGTCAAGGGCGGGAATGATACGGGGAGGCCAGTCCCCAGTCAATTTCAAGGGCTTACGGATGGTGGCCCTAGGTGGGCGCATGCGACAATCCGGCGCAGTAACCGCAGGGATCTAGGGTGCCATGCCAGCCCAGCTCATAGACGGCAAAGCTTTCGCCGCCGATATCCGCCGGGACGTCCGGACCCGGGTCAGCGCCCGGCGCCGTGCTCCGGGGCTCGCAGTGGTCCTGGTGGGTCAGGACCCGGCTTCGCAGATATACGTGCGCAACAAGCGTCAGGCCTGCGAGGAAGTGGGCTTCGTATCCAGGGCCTTCGACCTCGCGGGATCTCGAACTCAATCCTGCTGCCATTGAGCTGTTGCGTCCTCATCCAGATGCGTTCCCTGTGACAGCGACGTCGTCGAGCCATA
>CAWFOE010000029.1:0-184881 GCA_963817285.1 uncultured Pseudomonadota bacterium
CTCGAGCGCCTCGTCGTAAACCTCCCGCCGATGGAGCGCGCCTGCGTGTTGCTGAAGGATGTATTGGGCTTCTCCCTGGAAGAGATCTCTGATCTGGTCGGTTCCACGGTGGGCGGGGTGAAGGCCGCATTGAGCCGCGGGCGCACGAAACTCGCGACGGGATCCCCAGTACTGGAGGACAAGCCGAAAGCGAGCCCTGAAGCACTGAGACTATTCCGGCTCTATATCGACAGGTTCAACAGGCACGACTGGGACGGGGTGCGGGAGCTCGCCAGCGCGGACGCGCGGCTGCGGGTGACCGACTGCTTTGCGGGACGCCTGGCTGATTCGCCCTATTTTGTGGAGTATGACCGCCCGATCATCCCATGGCGGATGGCACTCGGCGAGGTGGACGGCGAGACGGTGATCGTGATTTTGCACGATGACCCCGCTGGGGCCGTGCCATATTCGGTCGTCCGTCTCGATCTCGAAGCCGGTCGTGTCGTCGGCATCACCGACTACATCAAGTCTCCATGGGTCCTGGATTTGGCGACGACCGTCACTGTCCTGGAAGCCTGAGCGAGGGTATCTCCGGCGTATCTTCCGGCTCTTGGGATACGTAGTAGTAGAGCGACTTCCAGCATGCCAGCGCAGGCATCGGCCAGGGGTCGCTTGTACGTACTCTCAAAATGCCAGACCGGAGGACCGATCCATGGCGCTCAAGACTTACACGGGCAGCTGCCATTGTGGGGCAGTGCGATTCGAAGCTGAAGTCGACATCTCTCTGGGGACCGTCAAGTGCAATTGCTCAAGTTGCACCAAGGCCCGTTCGTGGCTGGCGATCGTGCCGGCCAGCCGCTACCGCCTGATCTCAGGGGCCAGGTCGCAGGGGGAGTACCAGTGGACGCCGCCGGGGCGACCCGAACCGACGATCCAGTTCCATTTCTGCAAGACATGCGGCATCGGACGCCGGGCCGCGGCGAGATGGAAGCCCTGGGCGGGGCCTTCTACGCGGTGCAAGTCCAATTGCTCGACGGTATCGACAGGGACGAGCTGGCAGCCGCGCCGATCCAGTACGTGGATGGACGCCATGACCGCTTCGATCGGGCGCCCGCCGATACCCGGTTCCTATGAGGCAACATTTGGGGCGCCAGACAGCATCGTCCGGCGCCCCATATCCAGGTCATCCAGCGATCAATCCTTCTTGAGGGATTCTATATCGATGACGAAGCGATAGCGGACATCGCTCTTCAGCATCCGATCGTAAGCTTTGTTGATGTCCTCGGCCTTGATCATCTCCACGTCGCAGTTCACACCGTGCTCGGCGCAGAAATCCAGCATCTCCTGAGTCTCAGCGATACCACCGATCACGGAACCCGCGATGGCGCGGCGTCCGATGATGAGAGCGCCCGGGCTCACGGGGTTGGTGAGGGGCGTGAGCTGGCCCACGATCACATAGGCGCCGTCGCGCTTGACCGTGGCCACGTAGGGATTGATGTCGTGGTCGTTCGGTACGGTGTCGATGATGAAGTCGAAGCGGCCGGTGACGGCGGCCATCTGCTTTGGATCCGTGGAGAGCACCACGTGGTCCGCACCCAAGCGCCGGGCTTCCGCTTCTTTGCCCGGGGTGCGGGTGAAGAGCGTCACGTCCGCGCCGAAGGCCTTGCCGAACTTGAGGCCCATGTGGCCGAAGCCGCCCAGGCCCACGATGCGATCTTGCTGCCCTTGCCCACCTGCCAGTGGCGCAGGGGTGAGTACATGGTGATGCCGGCGCAGAGCAGGGGCGCGGCGGACTTGAGGTCCAGTTCCTTCGGCACCCGCACCACGAACTTGCGGGTGACCACGATGCGTTCGGAATAGCCGCCATAGGTGGGCAGCTTGTCGTGGCGGTCCACGTCGTTATAGGTGAAGGTGGCGCGCTTCTCGCAGTACTGCTCGAGGCCGTCGGCGCAGGAGCGCAGCTCTGGCAGGAATCCACCATGCAACCGACGCCGACCAGGTCGCCGGCCTTGAAGCTTTGCACGGCGCAGCCCACGCTCGCCACTCGGCCCACGATCTCGTGGCCCGGCACCATGGGATAGTTGCTGCGGCCCCATTCGTTGCGGGCCTGGTGGATGTCGCTGTGGCAGACGCCGCAATACAGGATGTCGATGACCACGTCGTCGGCGCGCGGATCGCGGCGTGTGAACTCAAGGGCGCCATCGGGGCGGTGGCGGACTGGGCCGCGTAGCCACGGGTTGCGATGGACATGGTGTTCTCCTGGATTCTTAAGATGTCAGATGTCGGGATGCGCCGGGGCGCACCGTCGGAGTGGAAGTGTGGGCGCACGGAGCCTGCGCGCGATAGCTCGATTCTGCCGGATGCTTGCCCGATCCTGCAAGAATCCTTTGCAAGGCGGGATCCAGCCGCTGGGATTGGTTATGCTCTAGCCCGGGCCCATGTAGGTTAAACCGCTATGAAACAAGGCTGTAATATGCTGGATACCCCTGCTTCCCTCGAGACGGCGCGCCGGGAGCTTGCCCGTATCCTTGCCCGATTCACCAGGGGTGATGGGCTGCACAGGACCCCGCTCCCGGCCCTGACCATCTTCCGCAGCTCGGCTCCCAACGCTCCCGCCTGCGGGCTCTATGAGCCGGTGATCACGGTGGTGGCCCAGGGCGCGAAGCGCGTGACCTTGGCGGGAGAAGCTACGTCTACGACCAGGCCCATTACCTCGTGACTTCGGTGGACTTGCCGGTGGTCTCGCAGGTGATCCAGGCGAGCGCGAGGAACCCTGCTTCTGTTTCACCTTGCGCTCGATGCTGCACGTATCGCGGAGGTGATGGCCGAGATGCCGGCACCGGCGCCGCGCACCGTGCCGGTGCAGCGCGGGCTCTCGGTGAGCCCGCTGTCCTTGCACGCTTGCTGGACGCGATGCTGCGCCTGGCACGGTTGCTGGAAGATCGCCGCAGACATCCCCGTGCTGGCGCCGCTCATCGAGCGCGAGGTGCTCTACCGGCTGCTCACCGGCGAGCAGGGCGAACGCCTGCGGCACATCGCCGTCAGCGGCTCCCAGACCCATCAGGTGGCACGGGCGATAGATTGGATACGACGCAACTACACGCTGCCGCTGCGGGTGGATAACCTGGCCCATACCGTGAACATGAGCGTCTCTTCCTTGCACCACCACTTCAAGTCCGTGACGGCCATGAGTCCGTTGCAGTACCAGAAGCGGTTGCGCCTCTCGGAGGCGCGACGGCTGATGCTGGTGGAGATGCGCGACGCCGCCTCGGCCGCGCACCAAGTGGGTTACGAGAGCCCTTCGCAGTTCAACCGGGAATACAGCCGGGTCTATGGTGCGCCGCCATTACGGGACGTGGCGCAGTTACGCCAGGGCGTGGTCGAGGAGAGGGGCCAGAGCGGCTGAGATCGACGGGCGTCTTAGCGCCTGATCTTGGGTGAGTCGTAGCCGTGTTGCTTATGGGCCAGCTGGCGACTCAGGGGGATGGTCGAATCACTGTCGGGGCGGGCGCCGAAGACCACGATGGTCTTGCCGGCGGCGCTGATGAGGCCGTGCTCTTCCAAAGACTTCAGCACGCGGCCGGCCATCTCGCGGGAGCAGCCCACGATGCGGCCGATCTCCTGGCGGCTGATGCGTATCTGCATGCCGTCCGGATGGGTCATGGCGTCCGGCTGCTAGACAGAGATCCAGCAGGGCGCGGGCGATGCGGCCGGTCACGTCCAGGAACGCCAAGTCGCTGACCTTGCGGGTGGTGCGTTTCAGGCGCGCCACCAATTGGCCGGCCAGCTCGAACAGGAGATCCGGGTCGCTGTGGGCGAGTTCGCGGAAGCGGGCGTAGCCGATCTCGGCCAATTGGCATTCGGTGCGGGTGCGCACCCAGGCACTGCGGCGGGATTCGTCCGCGAACAGACCCATCTCGCCGAAGAACTCGCCGCGGTTCAAGTAAGCCACCACGATCTCGTTGCCGTCTTCGTCTTCCACGATGACTGCGACGGATCCGGTGATCACCAGGAACAGGCTGTTGGAAGCGTCGCCCGCGTTCACCACCGGCGTCTTCGCAGGGAAGTGGCGCAGATGGCAATGGCTGACGAACCGGTCGAGCACCGGCAGGTCGAAACTCTTGGTCTGTTCCTGCATCATTGCGTGTCCTTAAGAGGGCGTACGCGCTGTATAAACTACCATGTTTATCCGCGCCAAAGGCGTCGGAGCCAGGTCGATTTTATCAAGCAGAACAGGGTGTTATGTAGGATGGGGCCTACAAGCGGAGGTGCGCTGTGATAGAGCCGATAGAATGGGCCGCCGCGAGATCCGCGGCAGCTTCTTTATAAAGCCTTGGGAAACCTTACGTGTCGAAAGTAAGCATCTTGTACGCGGTGACGGGACTCATGGCCCTGGCCTACGGCCTGCTACTTTTATGGAGCGCCAAGCATGCGGACCGGGAGGGCGACAAACAGGATTGGCTGAATTCGGAAGAGGTGACCAAGAGCCGCTTCAATAGCTTGCAGAACATGCGCTATCTGATGCGCCCCGACCGGCAGAACATCAGTTTCAGCAAAAGCAAGGGCAGGGCTTACGCGATGATCGGGATCGGTCTCGCACTATTGGTGATGGCTTTCACTTAGAGCGGCTTGCAGAGTCCCGCTTGGGACGGCGGACGACTCTCACTTTGCCGGTCTTACCACCGCCGCAGAAGAACTGTTCGCCACCATCGGATTCGAGTCCCGATATGTTGGCTCCCGGCGGCATCTCGAGCTTCTCCAGCACTTCTCCCGTGCGCGGATCCAGCTGTCTCAGCTCACTATCGTCACCTTCCCAGGTGGCGTGCCAGAGTTCGCCGTCCACCCAGGTGACCCCGGTGACGAAGCGATTGGATTCGATGGTGCGCAGGATCGCGCCTGTCTGCGGATCGATCTGCAGGATCTTGCGGGCCCGATACTGGCCCACCCATAGCGAGCCTTCGGCCCACGCGAGTCCCGAGCCGCCCCCGTTGGGCGTCGGGATGGTGGCGAGCACGCGGCCGGTCTCTGGATCGATCTTCCGGATGTGCTCGTCGGCGAGCTGGAACAGATGCTGGCCGTCGAAGGCTGTGCCTGCGGTGGCGGGGACGTCGATGGAGCGGAGTGTCTTCCCGCTGGCCGGATCGAGGGCGTTGAGCTTCTCGCCGGACGCGAACCAGACGTACCGGCCGTCATACGTGATCCCATCCACGTGCTCGACACCGGGGAAGGGACCGTACTCGCGTTCGATCTTGGCGGCTGAATGTTTCATCCCTCAATCCTAGTCTATCGGCAGCGGAGCGGGGAGTAACAAGGTCGTCGTGAATCCGGGTATGGGCGGGGTCATCCAGCGCCGGGTCCGTCCGCGCCCGAAGGACTGGGCCTTGCCGGCAGCAGCTAGCGAGTCGAGTGCCCGCTGCACCGTGCGTTGGCTCGCCCCGAGCGCCAGGGCCAGGGCCGAGCTGGACCAGGACTCGCCATCGGCAAGGAAGGCGAGCACGGCCGCATGCTCTTCTTCCACGGGCCGCGCCAGCACGACCACCTCACGGGCAGGGCGTGGCATCAGCACAAATCCCCGCTCGGTCGCGCTCACGCCGGCCACAGGCCGCAGCACCGCGCGCAGCCGTCCGATCTCGACCCGCAGCCGCGCACGATAGGATTCATCGGCACGCTTGCCCCGGAAGGCCCGCGCGACGAGGGTATCTCTCGCCACATCTCCAGGCCAGGCCTCGGCCAGGGCGCGGGCGAGCGCGAACAAGACCGGTCGCCGCGCCAGGGAGACCACCGTGGATCCGCGCCGCACCACATGACGGCATCCATCCACCACCAGCGCTTTCGATCCCAGTAAGGCTTCCACTTCTTCGAGCAACAGGGTCTGCTGCCCACTCTGGGTGATCAGACGCGCTGCGGGTGCTTCAAGGACGAGAGAAGCGTTCTCGACCTCCGCAGTAAGCGCAGGGATGCCCGCTTGCTCGGCCGCGCGCCCGGCCCGGGCGAGGGCAGCGCGTGCTGTCTTGGTGCGGATGCGCCGTATGGCGATCCCCGCCACCACCAGTTCGTGAGCGGCTCGGTATGCAGGCGGGAAGGGAGTCGGATCGAGCCCGGCGAGGGTGCGCTCGGCTTCGTCCAAGCGCCCGATCAGGAGCAGGCGCCGCACCTCGAGGTAGCGCGCGTGGGCAGCGTTCACCTGGTCGCCGTGTTCTTCGAGAGTCGCCCGTGCCGCATCGAGCGCCTTCGCAGGCCAGTCCAGTTCGCGCGAAGCGAGTGCGATCTCCGCTTCGGCGACGACACACCTGGCCCGTGCCACCGCTTCTTTCGGGCCGAAGGCGCGTGCCGCTTTCCGCAAGAGAGCCTTCGCCCGGACCAGATCGCCGAGCTGCGCCATGGCGATGCCCCGCAGCGCGAGCGCGGGAGCGTCTTCGCGCAAGGCGACCCGCTTCAGTGCGCCTAGGGGGTCACCTGCGGCGAGCGCGCGCGCTGCGGCTGTGATCAAAGAGTCCATCTGAATCCCGCCACACTTGTTACTCACGCCGTTTCATGGCGGTCACTAGTCTATCCCACCACCTAGAGACCAGTACTTCGTGGCAAGAACAGGAGTGAGACCAATGCTGCTTGAGAACAAGAACGTGGTGATCTACGGAGCCGGCGGCGCCATCGGCGCTGCGACAGCCCGCGCTTTCGCCCGTGAAGGCGCCAGAGTATTCCTGACCGGGCGCAACCTGGCGAAGGTCGACTCAGTGGCGGAAAACATCCGCTCCGCCGGTGGCCGGGCTGAAGCTGCCCAAGTGGATGCTCTCGACGAGGACGCCATCGACCGGCATCTCGACGCCGGTGACCGCCAAGGCCGGCGCCATCGATATCTCCTTCAACGCCGTCGGCATCCCGAACACCACCCTGCAGGGCGTGCCTTTGGTGGAGATCTGGCGGTCGACCAATTCTCCCTTCCGATCGCGACCTATACGCGCGTCGAACTTCCTGACCGCGCGCCTGGCGGCTCGCCGGATGGTGGCGCAACGCTCGGGCGTGATCCTGACCGTCACGCCGGTGGTCTCGCGTGCAGGCATCCCGCTCCTGGGCGGCTTCGCCCTCGCCATGGGCGCCGTGGAGGTGCTCACCCGGAACCTCTCAGCCGAACTTGCACCCCACGGCATCCGCGTCGTGGCCTGCGGGCAGACGGCATGCCGGAGACGGCACCATCAAGGAAGTCTTCGGGATCCATGCCAAGGCTTGGGATCACCCACGAACAGTTCCAGCGACATCATCGTCGAGCAAGAACCACCGACGCCGGCTGCCGACGCTCGCGCGAGCTGGCCAACGTGGCGACGTTCATGGCCTCGGATAAGGCGAGCGCCATGACCGGGACCATCGCCAACTTGAGCATGGGCATGCTCGACGACTGACACATTCAACAGACATACGAACAATCAATCGCAGGAGTAGTTCATGGATATCGCAAACAAGACAGTCTTGATCACCGGCGCCAACCGCGGCATCGGCAAAGCCCTCGTGGAAGAGGCGCTGAAGCGGGGTGCGAAGCGGGTGTATGCCGCGATGCGCAGTCCAGTGCCGCACCCCGACAAGCGCGTGATGCCCCTGATGCTGGACGTGACCGATTCAGGGCAGATACACAAGGCAGTCGGCCAAGTCGACAGCCTGGACGTGCTCATCAACAACGCCGGCATCGCCCTCTACGACGATCTGAGCGACCCCGAGACCGTCGAGCAGCAGCTCGCGGTCAACCTCTTCGGGCCACTGAACGTCACTCGCGCTTTCCTGCCGCTGCTCAAGCGCTCCAAGGGAGCCATCGTGAACAACCTGTCTCTCGCGGGTATCGCGCCCCTGCCGGTCATATCCGGTTACTCCATCTCGAAGGCGGCCACGGCGAACATGACGCAGGCACAGAGGGCGCTCCTGGCGAACCAGGGCGTGACGGTCCATGCGGTCTTCATAGGCCCGACGGACACCGACATGAACCGCGGCTTCGACATACCCAAAGCTACGACTGCATCCACGGCGCAGGGGATCTTCGACGGCTTGAAGAAAGGTGAAGAAGACATCTTCCCGGATCCCGTATCCCAGTCCATCGCAGAGGGCTGGCGCACCGGCGTCGCCAAGGCCCTCGAGGGACAGTTCAAGGCTTTCGTGCCGCCGAGTGCGGCCAAATCGGCATGACGTCGCGCACATCGCAACACAAGAGGAGAACGACCCATGGATAAGCAAGATCTGACCGTCGCCATCTCGGTCGATCAAGACCCCACAAGAGGTCTTCGATGCCATCAACAACGTGCCGGGATGGTGGTCAGGAGAGATCACCGGCGACACCCACAAGCTTGGCAGCGAGTTCACCTACCGTGTCCCCAATGTGCACCTCTCCAAACAGAAGATAACGGAATCAGTCCCCGGCAAGAAAGTCGTCTGGCACGTGACGGACGCATGTCTCGAATATCTGGACAACAAAGCCGAATGGAAAGGCACGGACATCGTCTTCGATATCGCCAAGAAGGGCGACAAGACCGAGCTCCGCTTCACCCATCGGGGCGTGGCATCGGGCTGCGAGTGTTTCAAGGAAGTCTCGAACGCCTGGAACATGCTCGTGGACGGCAATCTGCGCAAATTGATCACCACGGGCAAGGATCAACCCAGCCCCTGGTGATCGAGTAGTCAACGACATGGGAATCAACCGATATGAACATCAGATCGATCCTGGCCATCATCACCACCGG
Source organism: uncultured Pseudomonadota bacterium (assembly GCA_963817285.1). GTDB lineage: Bacteria > Pseudomonadota > Gammaproteobacteria > Natronospirales > REEB76 > DASUBN01. Next base: position 8,700 of record CAWFOE010000029.1, read on the forward strand.
CTTCATGGTCTCAGTGGCGACTTCAAGTCTGGCGGCCGAGGCGGTCATCCAGCCGATGCCGGCCCAGCTCGAGACCCGATACGCCTTAAGTGCAGCGCCGCCGGCCTTGCGGGATAAGGCGACGGTCTATCTCCTCGACCCCAAGGTGGGCTACCAGCTGGCTCGCCAGGGGACGAGCGGTGTGGCCTGCCTCGTGGAGCGCACCCAGTGGGAACTGGGGGATTTCCGCGACGACATCTATTTCCCCATCTGCTATGACGCGGCGGGTACGGCGACGTATCTGAAAGTCATCATGGATGCAGCCGCACTTCGCGCCCAGGGCATGGACGCGGCTGCCGTGAAAGCCGAAGTGGAAAAGCGTTACCAGGACAAGATCTATGGAGTGCCGGACAAGCCTGGCTTGTCCTACATGGTCGGGCCGATCATGCGTACCCTGGGGCCGCCGGACTTGAAAGTCCACACCATGGCCATGCCGCACCTGATGTTCTACGCACCGAACCTCACGAACGCAGACATCGGCGCGATGCCGAACCTGGCGGACCATGCCAGCCTGCTCTATCCGTTCATCGATAGACAGGGCAACGGCGAGCAGAGCTACATGATCCAGCTCATCGGAGAGACCGAGAAGGCCAAGATCCTGGCCGATGAGAAGTCCCTCGTCGACGATCTCTGCGCCTATCGCGACGTGCTTTGTCTTCCCCGCGACATGAGCGGTATGCACTGAACCGGAGAAAACCATGAAAGAGCAGAATTTCAGCGCCAGCTTCACGGTGGACAAGACCCCACAGCAAGCCTTCGATGCCATCAAGGACATCAGTGCATGGTGGTCGCAAGAGATCGTCGGCAGCACCGACAAGGTGGGTGATGAGTTCGACTATCGCTACAAGGACGTGCATCGCTGCAAGATGCGGCTGGTCGAATCAGCACTCGGCAAGAAGGTCGTGTGGCTCGTCCTGGACAACGATTTCAATTTCATCCAGGACAAGACCGAATGGAAGGGCACCAAGATCAGCTTCGATATCGCCAGGAAAGGCGATAAGACTGAGGTGCATTTCACCCACGTGGGGCTGGTGCCGGACTATGAATGCTATGAAGTCTGCACGGATGCCTGGAGCACGTATATCAAAGGCAGCTTGCGGAGCTTGATCGCCACCGGCAAGGGCCAGCCCAACCCGAAAGAATGAGAGGCGCAGTCATGCAGACATTCGAAAAACGGCGGGTCCTCATCACCGGCGGCAGCCGCGGGCTCGGTCTCGGGGTGGTCGAGGCTCTAGTGGCGCGCGGCGCCGTGGTCACGGTGGTGGCACGCGATGCCGGCCGCCTCGACGAACTCAAATCCCGGCTCGGTGTCGCGGTCATCCCCGGGGATGCTGCCGATCCTGGGTTCGCCAGGTCCGTGCTCCGGGATGTGCGCCCGTCGCTGCTCCTGCTCAACGCCGGTGCCACGCCCACCATGGCGCCGCTGCATCAGCAGACCTGGGAATCCTTCAGCGAGATATGGAACGTCGACGTGAAAGCGGCGTTCCACTGGGTCCAGGCTGCCCTGCGGCTACCCCTCGAACGCGGCAGCCGTGTGCTGCTGTCATCGAGCGGCGCCGCCATAGAAGGCTCACCGCTCTCCGGCGGTTACGCGGGGGCGAAGCGGATGATCTGGCTGATGGCGAGTTATGCGAATGGCGTCGCCGGCAATCTAGACCTCGGCATCCGCTTCCAGGCGCTGCTCCTGCGGCAGATCGTCGGTGCGACCCCCCTCGGTCATGCGGCGGCGACGGCCTACGCGCGAAGCAAGGGCCTGAGCACCGAAGCTTTCCTGGCGGGGTTCGGCAAACCGCTCAGCCTGCGGGATTACGGTGAGCATGTAGCGACGCTGCTGAGCGATCCCCAGTACGAGAGCGCCACGGCTTTGGCCATCCGCGGTGAGACGGGGATACAGCGGCTAGACCCGTGATGCCGCGCTGCGCTCAGAGCCAGTAAGCAGTCTCGGTCATCACTTTCGACGTGAGCCGCATGAAGAGGCGTATGGGTGCCGGCATGGGCATGCCGCCGGCGCGCTGGGCCTTGGCGCCGTGCCGGGCCTCGTCCGCGCGCATCTGCTCGAGTATCGCCCGGCTCTTCTGATCCTTCTCCGGCAGGCGCGTGAGATGACCTTCCAGATGCTCCACCACCTGCTGCTCAGTCTCGCCCACGAAGCCTAAGCTCGCCTTGTCACCGGCGAAGCCGGCGAGTGCTCCCAGCGCGAAGGAGCCGAGATACCAGAGGGGATCGAGCCGGCTCACGGGCGTGTCCAGCTCCTTCAAGCGCTGTTCGCACCAGGCCAGGTGGTCGATCTCCTCGGCAGCGGACTGGCCCATGGTCTCACGTACCGCGGGGCTGCGTGCCATGAAGGCCTGCCCCTGGTAGAGGGCCTGGGCGGCGATCTCGCCCGCGTGGTTCACACGCATCAGGCGGCCCGCCTCCACCCGTTCCGCATCCGACAAGTCCTCGTCACGCAGCGCCTGCGCCGGGTTCGGCCGCTGGGCGGCGTGGCTGGAGGAGGCGAGGGAGGTGCGTAGCGCACGCTCCAACTCCGAGAGCATGCGGTCGAGGGGTGTGAGGCGGCGGGTGGTCATGGGTCCATTATAGGCCTGGGCTTTTTTTCCGCGGCGGGCACGGAAGAAGCGGCTATTGCGCTACAGGGCCGCCGGGTCGCCGTAGGACGACATGTGTGGCCTTCTCCGACGCTACGAATTTCACACATTCGTATCCCAGAGCCCGCAAGTCGACCCCTTTAAACAGTGGCTCTCCCTGGCCGAGCACGACCGGCGCGATAGCAAAGTGCAGTTCATCAACGAGGCCGGCACTGAGATATTGCCGGATTGTGTCCGGCCCACCGGGGATCCGCACGTCCATTCCGCCAGCGGCCTCGCGTGCGCGGTCGAGCGCCTCGTGAATGCCTCCTGTTATGAAGTGGAACGTCGTGCCGCCTTCCATCTCGATGGGGGGGCGAGCATAGTGGGTCAAGACGAAGACTGGAGCGTGATACGGCGGATTGTCTCCCCACCAGCCTTTCCAGCTTGTGTCCTGCCAGTCTCCACGACTGGGCGCGAACATGTTCCTTCCAAGAATCCAAGCCCCAACATTCTGAAAGCCACGGTCGGCGAAATCATTGTCAACCCCGGTCGTGCCGCCGTCCTTGCCGAACAAGGTCCGCTGGAAGGCGCGTGTTGGGATTAGCCACTGGTGCAGTTCCCTCCCGCCAATGCCGAGCGGATTGTCGATGTTTTGATTCGGACCCGCTCCGTATCCGTCGAGCGAGATGGTGAAGCCCTGAACGCGAACTCGTGTCATCGTTTGTCTCCGCTTAGATTTAGATGCCTAACTTCTATTTAGATGGGAAAATTCTCTCTAACTGGCGCGCTTCACAGCGAAGAAGCGGGCGTTGCGCAGCAGGGCCGCGGAAACCAGCGAGATCAGTACGCCCACCGGGAAGATCTCGATGAAAGTCTCGGGAAGCCGGTAGAAAGGGTTGACGTACAGGGTCTTGAATTGCTCCGCGTCGGCGATGGCCTTGGCGAGCTGATCGCCGGTGAGTCCCTTGGCCTTGGCCGCCTCGACCATGGCCTTGGCATACTCGCCGGCGAAATCGACGTGGGTGAAGTCCAATACCGCTTCCCAGGCGAGCATGTAGATGATGCCGGCCACGAAGCTGATACCGAGACCCAGCCCCAAGGCCGGCCAGAACTTGATGACGCCGCCGAGGTCGGTGTCGCGGTGCTTCTTGATGGCGATGAAGATGGTGCTTAAGCCGATCAGCATGGTGAGGTAGCCGACCACGTATCCCCAGGCGCCTCCCGGTTGGGTACTTGGGGTCAGGGTCATGGCGTAGAGCGGGACACCGACAATCAGGCCGCCGATGACACCGTAACGGATGATGAGACGCAGCATGAGAAGGGCTCCCCGATGATCAAGTGGCTGTAGTTATGGACGCTCTCTCGACCCAAAACCATCGGCCAAAAGGGTGATTTCAGCAAAATCACCCGATTTCAGCGCAGGATGCCGAGTTCCCTCGCTCTATTGATCGCATCCGTGCGGCGCCTCGCCCCCAGTTTCTCGAACAAGTGCGCCGTGTGGGTCTTCACGGTGTTGGCCGAGACCGCGAGCTTCGCGGCGATCTCCTTGTTGGAATGGCCTGCCGCGAGCTGCTGCAGCACTTCCAGTTCCCGTTCGCTGATGCCGAGGCTGGCCTGGGCCTTGGGGTTGCCGTCGAAGGGCGTCGCCCCGCGTACCCTGCCAAGCACCCGCGAACCGATATAGACACCGAGAGCCAGGAAGGCAGTTGCGATCAGGAAGACGTAGACGTCGGTGGAATATGCGCGGGCCAGGCGCTGGTAGTCCAGCCACTCCAAGGCGAAGGTACCGGCCGCCAGGAGCAGGCCGTAGAGGGCTATCTGTTTCCACATGCGTTCAGGCCCGGAGTGAGGCGGCTATCGCACGGCGCATCGCCACGAACTCGCCATCAGCATAGACGGGTTGCTTCGTCCGCTTGGGGTCTATCGGCTGCCCTTCGAATGCATCGCCCCGGTAGCGAGGGAAGAAATGCATGTGCAGATGCGGCAGGGAATTGCCGTGGATCTCGTAGTTGAGTTTCACCGCTCCCGTCACCGCAGCGACGGCCTTGGATACGCGCTGCATGTCGCGCATGAAGGCTGCGGCTCCATCGGCCGGCAGATCGTGGAGTTCGACGACGTGGATCCGGGATACGAGGCAGACATAGCCCCGCACCGGCGCCGCCTCCTGCATTGTGGCCCAGGCGGCTTCGAGTTCTCCGATCACGTCCAAGGGTTGGCCGCGCCGGCATATGGGGCAGGCTTCACCGCTTAACAAAGCGGGCCAACGATCAGGATCGTTCCAGGCACTCATCGGTTCGTCCGGCGTCGATGTGAGCGAAGGGTCATAAAGCCTCAGTCTCCTGGGAACCGGTCATACCGGGCGATAGAGGGCTTCGGGCAGCTGGCGGGCAAGCACTTCGACGGGGTGCATCACAGGGATGGTGATGCCCCGGCGGGCCAGCGCCGCCGTGAGATGCAGGCTGCAGCCCACGTTGGACGTCACCAGCACATCCGGTTCCATCTTCTCGATGGCGATGGCGAATTCGTCGGCGAAGGCATCGGCCTGTTTCGCCTGAGTGAGCATGTAGCTCCCCGCGGCACCGCAGCAGCCGCGGGAGGCGGAGAGAGTGCGCACCTTGAGGTCGGGGATGCGACTCAGGAGCCCCGGTATCTCGGCGCCGGTCTTCAGCACGTTGCGGAGCGTGCAGGGGTTTTGCACCAGCACTTTGGCTTTCCAGGGCCGGAACTCGATCTTCTTGAAGCGCTCGTGGCGGGATATGTAGTCGCTGATGTCGAAGACCCGTTTGTCGAACCCCACGGCGTCCGCGCCGAGGATCTCCGGATAATCCTTCAAGGTGGCGAGGCAGCCGCTGGCGGTGCCCACGATGGCGTCTTCTCCTGCCAAGGCCTTCAGGTTCGCCTGGGCGAGTCTGGCGGCGCCGGACTTCCGGCCCGCGTGCTGTTCCAGGGCGCCGCAGCAGCCTTGGGACTTCGGGATGCGCACGTCCACGCCGAGCGCATTGAGCACGAGGATGGTCGCGGCGCTCACTTGGGGCTGGGTGATGTCGGCCACGCAGCCTAAGAACAAAGCCACGCTCTGCTCGCTGCTGGCCCGGGGAAGATATTCGGTGCGCCAGGCACGGGGCTTCGGCACCGTGGGCAAGAGCTCCAGGCGCCGACGCAGCCCGGCAGAGCCGAGGCCGTGCCAGCGACGCAGCTGATTCGAGAAGCCGATGCGGCCGGATAACCAGAGCAGGCGATGGGCCAGACGCCGCAAGATCGGCCGGCCCATGAAGAGCGCGAAGAGGCGGGCACCCTTGGGCTCGCCATAGCCGCGGCGGCTGAGCTCCTGGCGCGCGGCATCGATGAGTTTCCCGTAGGGCACTTCCGCGGGGCACACCGCTTCGCAGGCGCGGCAGGCGAGGCAGTGGTCCAGATGCTCGGCGAGGCGGGGGCTCGCCTCCAGGGCGCCGGTGGCCATGCCCTGCATGAGGGCGATGCGGCCACGGGGCGACTCGCCCTCGTCCCGCGTGACTCTATAGGTGGGGCAGTGGGGCAGACACAGGGCGCATTTGACGCACTTGTCGGCGTCGGCCAGTGGGAAGTCCAGGGCAGGGCTCGACATGTTCAACATCATAAGCGGTACGCCTGCCTCGGGCGTAGAATATGGAGGTCTTAAGGTTCTCAAATCGCGATCCCATGTCCTATTACCGCCATCACATATTCTTCTGCACCAACCAGCGGACCGACGGCTCGCCCTGCTGCCAAGACCATGGGGCCGACGACCTCAGGGAGTACGCCAAGAAGCGGGTGAAGGAGCTGGGCCTCTCCGGTCCGGGTGGGGTGCGGGTGAACAAGGCCGGTTGCCTCGACCGGTGCAGCGAAGGACCCGTGGCGGTCGTCTATCCGGAGGAGGTCTGGTACACCTACGCGGATAAGGACGATATAGAAGAGATAGTGACCGAGCATCTTCAGAACGGACGGGTGGTCCAGCGCCTGAAAATCTGAGGCCTGGGACCTTTAAGCGACTGATTTTGAAGCCTAAATTGAGGCCGGGTAGGTGCCCTTCCGGCCTCGCCAGTGCGGCCGAATCCCCGCTAAGCGCTTGATAAACAAGGGTCTGCCCGGTAAGATTGCCGGCTCTTTTCGATGCCCCTTTTGGAGTTCCAGGTCCCATGAGTCCCATGAAGACGTTTTCCGCCAAGAACGAGACCGTGAAGCGCGACTGGTACATCGTCGATGCCTCCGGCAAGACCCTGGGACGCCTGTCCACCGAGATCGCGCGCCGTCTGCGCGGCAAGCACAAGCCCGAGTACACCCCGCACGTGGACACCGGCGACTACATCGTCGTGATCAACGCCGGCAAGGTGGCGGTCACCGGCAACAAGCTGACCGACAAGATGTACCACTGGCACACCGGCTACATCGGCAACATGAAGCACACGAGCCTGGGCAAGATGCTGCAGGAGCACCCGGAGCGCGCCATCGAGATCGCGGTGAAGGGCATGCTGCCCAAGAATCCGCTGGGCCGCGCCATGTTCCGCAAGCTCAAGGTCTACGGCGGCGCCGAGCACAAGCACGAAGCCCAGCAGCCCCAGAAGCTCGATATCTAATTCGGCTGATTTTAGTTTTCAACTTAATTAACGTAAGAATCAGAGAAACCATCAAATGGCAGTGAGCACCAACTACGGCACAGGCCGTCGCAAGACCGGCAAAGCCCGCGTCTTCGTGAAATCCGGCCGTGGCCGCATCCTCGTGAACGGCAAGCCGCTGGACGAATACTTCGGCCGCGTGACCGCGCGCATGATCGTGCGTCAGCCGCTCGACGTGCTGAAGATGAACGATTCCATCGACGTCGAAGCGACTGTCGAGGGCGGTGGCACCACCGGCCAGGCCGGCGCCATCCGCCACGGTCTCACCCGCGCGCTCATCGAGTACGACGAGACCTTCCGCCCCGCGTTGCGCAAAGCTGGTTTCGTGACCCGCGACGCCCGCGCCGTGGAGCGCAAGAAGGTCGGCCTGCACAAGGCTCGCCGCGCCCCGCAGTACAGCAAGCGCTAATACCCAAGACATACCGCCAGGCTCTACCGGGCCTGGCGGTTTTTCTTTGGGAGATCGTCTAGCGGTAGGGTGAGGCGCAAAGCGCCGAACGACCCGACAGGATGTCGGGGCAGGGTGGCCGGAGCGAAGCGGGATGCGAAGCGACGGAACCTCAAAGCCAACCTAGGTTTCTTTTCTTAGTTTAAAATCAGTTTCCTTTTGGGGGATCGTCTAGCGGTAGGACTGCGGACTCTGACTCCGCCAACCTAGGTTCGAATCCTAGTCCCCCAGCCAAAGGCAAAGGCCCGCTCATCGAGCGGGCCTTTTCCTTTTGGGGGTTTGGGGGACTAGGATGAGAACCCTTGGGTTCGACAAAATCGCCGGGAGCGATTTTGAACAGTGCCGTCTTGCGGCACTGGCCCCGAAGGGGCGGAGGGCAGGGATAGCCCGGAGTAATCCTGGGTCCCCCAGCCGGCTCTAATTTCAATGTCTTAAAAGGAGTAGGCAGCTTAAGATCTGCCTATTGGAAATTTAATTCGACAATAAAATGCGTCATCCCTTTCAATTCTGGCGGCTTAGGTGGGAGTTTCGCAAAGTACACAGCCATTAATGCGGCGTGGTCGAGATTGGCGTCGCCACTCGATTTCATAATCTCGAAATTATCGGCTTTCCCATCACCTATATCGTCGAAGGCGATGGTTACTTTCCCATGACTTCTCGCATCCAGTGCGCCATATGGGTATCGTTTCTCTTTATCGATGGCTTCCCGCATCTCGTGTTGGTAAGCAACAACCACACTCTGGGTATCGTCAGTTAGCGCACCTCCAGCACAGCCGCCGAGATAGAGAAAGGTCCCGGTGGTCAGCAAACCAGTCAGCAACAGGGTCAAAATGCGCATACGTAAGTTCCCGAGATTGGCTTATCAAGATATCGTTTGTCTGCTTCTATCTGAAAGTGGCCATCAGATACAGCCAGCTTCTGGCGCAACCCTAGCTCGCCAGTTAACCCACCTTAACTACCATCACTCGCATCTGACGATGTACCAAAAAAGTTTTATGTATTTTTTATGACAGTCCCTGTGGATAAATGTGCGCTTCAGGTGCAGCTAATCCGGCTGCGCAGCCACACGATGCCAGGATTGCATCACAGGATTACGCCGATTGCTACCCTCCCCCTGATCCGAAGAGGGCGCGGGCGACGACTGCAGGGACCGAGGAGGTACGCCTACATGGATGTAGGCGGTAGAACGGCGTCGGGAACAAGCCGTCGAGAGCACTGCCTGGAGCGAGTGCCGAGAGCAACGCAGGGAGCACGATTGGAGGGACCCAGTAGGTAGAGCAATGCATGGAGCAATTGCCGAGTTGCCGAGGGACGGTACAGAGCGATCCTAGTAGCCTAGGGGTATGCTAGTTAGAAATCGCCGAATTCTGTTTATATGAAATTAGGGAAGTAGTCATGGACGCCAAAAGTACTCTTGAAGCGATTTCTGGATTTCTAATTCCCATCATTGGCATCGTGACAACCTATATTGCATATCAACAATACAAAACAAATAAACGCCGTGACCGCAGAGAATCAAGACAAGCGCAGTTGTCCGTGTATACGCGCGTTAAGCGATTTCTTAATCACGTTGATACAACAAGAGAGATATCTAAAGCTGCATATACAGATATTACTGAAGCAATAGCTGAGGCCGATTTTCTTTTTAGTGAAGATATTACCGATTGGCTGGCTGAGCTCCAGGGGTATGCTGATGAATATAGGCAGGCGGAAGATGGAATCACCAACCTAAGAATGCACTATAAAATGCTATTTGGTTCATTAGAAGAACTTAGGGCACGAGACCCAGAAGCGCTTGCTCTGCTAGAAGGCAAAATATCTCAGGCAATCGATAAATTGCAGACTGCTCACTGTGAGCTGAAGGAGAAATTTTCAAAGCATTTCACAGGGTAGTGAGGCCGACCATCGAAAAGATAGGCCTCGCTTTCGCGGGCCTCTTGATCACATGCGCTTCTTCTTTGATAGCAAATCCTGGGTTCTTAGCGAGGAATGAATATCCGAGCTTAGAACGATTTTGGACCGCTTCGGGCCCGGAGGGCACGGGCCAGGGATGGCTTAGCGCAACCCTAGCCCCCCAGTCTAAGAACTGATTTCAGTAGAGATGGCAGCTAGAGTTGGGTGTGATTTCTAAGACTATAATCAAGTTAAATCAGTCGGGGGTGCGCTATGAATGGACTCAAAATAGTGATTTTGTCATTTATTTTCGTGATTACCGCAAGTCAAACTGCGGTTGCAGATGATGCGACGGTGGGCACAGGGAACGAGCTAATTGGCTACTGCAATGAGACTAACAGTAGTGCTAACAACGGCGATTGGTGGTTTTGTATCGGAGTAGTTTCTGGTACGGAATATGGACTGGAATCGGGGGCGATGGGTGGAGTACTGACCTATACCAAAGTGAAACCAGGCCCACCCCTTGAAAAAAGCGTGAATGCAATTCTCCAGTTTTGTTTACCGTCAAATGCCACGCGGCAGCAAATGGGGTTAGTTGTCTCTAAGTATCTAAAAGATCACCCGGAAAATTTGAATATGGGCATCGATTCGATTGTATTACGTGCTTTTAGGGCAGCTTGGCCATGCACTGACTAAACCTACAGAGTGCTGAATCGCTTCTCTGAACTGATGCTTTGTTCGAAAAGTGCTTGTAATCATTGGGGGGTTGCGGAGGCGACTTATTTAGCCGGAAAATGGTGAGCTGAGCCAAGGATTCTCAAGTGAAAAAGACAGATAAAAAGCCCGAGGGGCAGGAAAAAATGACTTTGCGCTTTGCCCGCGCGGGCAAGACTGCTGCTGTTCATGCGCAACATGAAAATGAACATCTTGTCGCATTCGGGTCGCTACGCGTTCTTGTGAAAGAAACAAATAGCCATTGGTTCGCTCAGGGAATTGAAGTTGACTATGCGGCAGCTGGCGATTCTCTTGAGGATGTAAAGGATCGATTTGAGAAAGGCCTCACCGCAACGATTCATCTGCATCTTGAGCGATACGGCACAATTGAGAAACTTTTACGCTTTGCACCGAAGGAAGCGTTAGAGCCTTTTGGCGATATAAAAAATTTCCATACGCTAACGTCAGTATCTCTCCATATCTGCGAAGAACACTGCGAGCACGATATCCCTGTTATCGACGCGTTTCGGTTCCCGACAAACGTTCAATATCTGCAAGTCTCCGCCCACTAAAATAGGCGGGACGGAATGCGTCTTCCACAAGGCGACCATGATGGCGAGCTCCCGCGTGAGCAAATTATTGCCACGCTCAGTCGATTCGATGTGATAAAAGGGACTATCGCGGAAGGGGGCTTAATCCTGGAGGTTGAGAATCCCGAAAGCACACTATTGAACCCCGAAGTCATTTTCTTGCCGAAAGTGGTTCATCGGGACATGGTGAAAGCGCTTCAACGCAAAACGGGAATCCCGCTTGTTTATTTTTATTTTCCAGATGCCGATTGTGATCAGGGCCCACCTGGCGATGCTCACTAGCGTTCCGAATTTTCGCCCATCAACTCCCATCTTTACTTCCCCTCATCCCCGCACTCTTAGCCTCCCGCTCACACACAAACGCTCGCAAGTCAGGACTCCGGTTGGCGGATGACCGCCAACTTCCCCGCATCCTTTTTGCTTCACTCCTGCTCCGCAATGTGTGAGCCGTCTTACTAGCCCGCTTCTGACCGAAAGCGGACATGCGTCCATCCCTATCTCGCTACTGCGTCCCGGTATACAGGGATACGTCGATGACGGCCTGATCAGTAGCGCGTAGCATGACGAAGTCTCCCGGCCGCTCAGGCGGCAACCCGGGATTCCCGTCAGCCGCTTCGAGCGCCAACGGTGGCGTAAGCACCCCATGACCACAGTCCAGCGTCAGGTTCGACGGCTGGTACTGCGCATCAACATAGATGGTAGCTAGCGAAGCGTGCAGGGTGCAGTGACCCGTGGCCATCTGGTTTGTCAGGGATAGGCCACGCAGATCCAGGGAAACGCCGTGGGTACTGCTGTCCACCGCTACGAATTGCGCCGACAGGCTGCCGTTGGCCGCCGCCACGACCTTGGCCACGAACTGGTCCCCCGCCACGATCTGCACGGTCTTGGCCTGCGAACCGCCGCTGCATGCCGCCGTCGCGAAACACACAACCAGGGTCAAGGCGAGACGCCCGTCCCGCTCCCATACCTGCTTCATGGTCTCGACTTTCATACCTTACGACTCCCGTGTTCGATTCCCGGTGCCGGATCATCCCGGCCCTGACACATTAAAGCCGAGGACCTCCTCTTTACGGCCCCCGCCGAAAGCTCTCTTATGGGCCAAGAGCCGGCGTCTAGCTAGCCGGCAACTCGACGAAGATACCGCCGTCGCGCTCTGCGACGGCAAACACCTTCACCGGATAGGTGCGGACGAGTGCGAACATGCGCTGCCGCGGACTGGGCGCTTCACCCGGAGGCGGGGCGGGCAGGCGCGGTTCACTCAAGGGTTTCCCCGTGAGCATGTCGAACGCCGCCTCGTGCAAGGGGCAGACGAGCGTGCAGCCCTCGAGCTTCCCCATGGACAGGGGCGCCGCCATGTGTCCGCACCGATCCTCCAGGGCCACGGGCTTGCCTTCGATGCGCGAGACCACGATGTCGATATCGCCCAGGCTGAACCTGTAAAGCTGAGCTTCGCTTACGGCGCTTGAATCGCATAGACGTTTCATCTCGGCCATCTTGCCCTCTCCTCTATCCAAGCGTATCGCCGCTTGCTTGCCTGAATTCTCTCGTGGCCGTGACTGGGCGGCTTGTTCAGCTTTCCAGCGCACTCACCATCACATAGTAGCCATCGGGATCTCGCAGCGCGAACTCCTGGGTCCCGGTGGCGGGGTTCAGCTGTGGCTCTACCTCGAGCCGCGTCACCAGCGAGCGCGCCCGCTCCAGTGCTTGGTCGAAATCATCCACTCGGAAGAACAACAACAGTCCGTTGCCGGGTGTCGCCAGGTCCGGGCTGGTCAAAGTGGGATGCTCGTGGGCGCCCCACTCGTGCAGGCAGAGCAGCACCGTGCCGTCGGAATCCAGGATCTGGCCGAAGTAGGGGTGGGCGGGAGCCGTCGCCGGCTGGCCGAACAGTGATTGGTACCAGCTGAAGCTCAGCGGTACATCGCGTACCCCGATGATCGTCCATGTGCGTCTCATGCCATCACTCCAGATCTAAAACTTCTCGACCCATGGCCGCAGCTCCATCTCCCAGGTCCACGCGCTGCGTGGCTGGTTGAGGATCTGCAGGTACGAGGCCGCGATGGCGTCCGGATCGAGCAGGGAGTCGGGCTTCGCGTCCGGCCCGCCCCCGTGGGGCGGGCGGATGCCGCCGTCGATGACGAAATGGGCCACATGGATGCCCTGAGGTGCGAGCTCGCGCGCCATGCTTTGGGCCAGGCCCCGCAGGGCGAACTTGCCCATGGCGAAGGGCGCCGACTGCGGATAGCCCTTGATGCTCGCGGAGGCACCGGTGAAGAAGATCGCGCCATTGCCTCGCGGCAGCATGCGCCGCGCTGCCTGTTGCGCCACCAGGAAGCCGCCGAAGGCGGTCACGGCGATCGTCCGTTCCACCTCGGCGGGATCGAGATCCGCGAGGGGACCACGGGAACGGGCGCTGGGGTTGTAGACCACCAGGTCCAGTGGCGCGAGACGCCGGTCCACCTGCTCGAATAGCTGCGTGACCTGCTTGGGGTCGGTCACGTCGCAGTCGAAGGGGAGGGCGCCCGTCTCAGCGCATAGGGCCGCGAGTTTGGAGGACCCGCGCGAGACCAAGCCGATGCGCATGCCCTGTCCGGCGAAGCACCGCGCCAGCGCGGCGCTCAAGCCCTGTCCGGCGCCCACGATCAAGGCGGTCTTCGATTCCGGTTCGCTCATGGACTCCCTTCACGATACCCAAGGTCTCAAGTCTGCTCCTCTGCCCGCTCAACCGCTACGCCTGTGCCTCATTGGCCTGGTTTCTTCTCCGTCACATCCACGGTCAACGCCGGGCCCGCGCCGCAGACACCAAGCGCTCGATACCCGAGCGGATCGCTGGGATATCCAGCCCGCCGAAGCGCAGCAGCAGCCCATCGTCAGCAGCGACTTTGTGCCGATAGGAATTGAGCAAATGCAGGGCCAGGCCGCTAGCTTCCGCAGTGCGGCGCACTTCCCGCGCATCCGGGTGACGCAGCAAGATCTGCACGCCCACCGTGTCTTTATCCCAGGTCCAGCCGCGATCGGCGAGGGGTGCAAGCCCCTCTGTGACGACGGCGCATTTCTCGGCATACACGCCACGCATACGGCGCACGTGGGTGGAGAAATGGCCTTCATCCATGAACCGGCTCATGGCCAGTTGTGCCAGGGGCGCATTGAAGGTGTCGAGCTGGGTGCGGATGTTCGCGAGCTTCTCCACCATGGCTTCGGGCACCACGGCGAAGGCGAGCCTCAAGGACACGAACATGGATTTGCTGAGGGTGCCGAGATAGAGCACCCGGGCATGGGGGTCGAAGGAATGCAGTGGTATGGCGGGTTGGCCTACATAGCCGAACTCCCCGTCGTAATCGTCTTCCAGCACCCAGGCGCCTTGTCTATCCGCCCAAGCCAGCAGGGCAGCACGGCGCTCTTGGCTCATGGCGACGCCGGTAGGGAACTGGTGTGAGGGGGTGACGTAGGCCAAGCGTGCATCCCGCCCGCGGCGTAAGCCCATCTCTACCCGCAGGCCATCCTGGTCCACCGGCACGGATACGACTTTGGCTCCCGCAAGCTCCAGTGCCGCACGCGCGGCCGGGTAGCCGGGATCTTCCACCCAGGCTTTATCGCCTGGATCCAGGAGCAGCAAGGCCAGCAGGAACAAGGCTTGCTGGACGCTGTTGAAGATGATCACCTGATCCGCCGTGCAGCGGATGCCACGCAGTTGGGCGAGATGGTGGGCGATGGAGCGGCGCAGCGCCGGCAGTCCGCGCGGATCGGTGAAATCCAGGTCAGGGCGCTTGAGGTCGCGTGCGGCGCGCACCTGGATCTTTTGCCAGATCTTCCAGGGGAATTCGGTGGTATCCGCGATGCCGGCATTGAAGGGCTTGAATTCTTGCGGCACGCGACCGGCCAGGTCGTCCGCAAGCTTCGTCCCCCGTGTCGAGATGGATAGCGCGGGGTCAGGCGCTTTCCCGCCCTGAGCGGGAGCCTTCGATTTTGGCACTTGGTTGGATATGAATGTCCCGCGCCCGGAGATGCGCTCCAGGAAGCCTTCCTCCACCAACTGGGAGTACACCTCTTCGAGCAGCCCACGGGAGACGCCATAGTCGGCAGCGGCTTTGCGAGTGGAGGGGAGACGCTCTCCCGGTGCAAGCACACCTTGCATCACGGAGTCGCGTAGAGCGAGGTAGACATCGGTGCGGCGCGGATGGCTGCTACGCAGCGGCGGCAGTAACGCCCCTCGGGAGCGGCGTGGCATACATCTCCTGATAGCGGTCTGTTTTGCCTATCTTATGCGGTTCTTGAATGGAATCCGCATCACTCTATCATGGGCGTTCCGATCAATGAGGTGCCGAATGTCCTTCAAAATCCCTGTTATACGCACGATGAGCTTCGCCGTCCTGTGCGGTTTGTTGGTCGCTTTACAACCTGTCCAGAGCGTCGCGGAACCTGCCGCGCAGCGGGATGGGCAGCATGATTTCGACTTCCATCTGGGTAAGTGGAAAAGCCAGATATCCCACCTCAAGAATCCGCTGACGGGTTCCACCACCTGGACCCAATGCGCAGGCACCCTGGTATCGCGGAAGGTCTGGGATGGGCGCGCCCAGATGGAGGAACTGGAGGCCGATTGCCCCACGGGGCACATCGAAGACATGCTCGTCTTCCTCTATAACCCGGACACCCACCAGTGGAGCCTGAATGCGGCGGCCGTCAACGATGGCGTGATCGCTCGGCCCATGTTCGGCGAATTCAAGGACGGGCGCGGGGAGTTCTATGACCAGGAGACCTACAAGGGCAGGGCTATCCTGGTCCGGCAGGTCTGGTCGGATATCACCCCTAATTCACACCATTTCGAACAGTCGTTCTCGGATGACGGCGGCAAGACCTGGGAACCCAATTTCAGGGCGACTCTGACGCGGGATGAGTGAGCAGGGCCTCTAAAAGGCCGGGAGACAGAAACAAAAAAAGCCCCGCTTTCGCGGGGCTTTTCGATAACTAGCGCTTCTTTTTCTTCGCGCTGGTTTTCTTCTTTTTCTTGGCAACTTTTTTCTTAGCCATGGTTAGGTCTCCTTTAGTTTAATGACACACGACTCTCGTCGCCTTAACTGCCGCCGACCCCGGGAGGGCAATCTACGGCAAATCAAACCGGTCTTCACTAAGCCTCCCGCAGAGATGAATTTACTACAAAAACTAAATCTTTGCTGCAAGTCTTCACTCGCCTTGCTTGTACCCCGCCTTCACCACCACCTCCTTGCACACGAACCCGCCATGCCCATCGTTGGCATAGTGCTTGGATTTGCGGGTGTACCAGAGGCGGACATGGGGGTTGAACCACACCACGGTGTCCTGTGGGCAGGTGTCTTGGGCCTGATCTTCCGAGTCGTATTGGGTGATCTTGGGGGCGGCGAAGGCAGCACTCAGGACGAGTGAGAGGATGAAAGCGATGAATAGCCTAGGCATAGCGGATACCCCTGAGGCCCAGTCTGCGCTTCCTGCCGCGCGCTCTCAAGGGTGGTAACCTCAAGGATTACTCCGCAGGCGAGGTCCGAAACGGACCGGGAGAAGACCATGCAGAAGCGCAGACTCGGAAAAAGCGACCTGGAAGTCTCATGCATGGGCTTGGGCTGCATGGGCATGAGCTACGCCTACGGCGTCACCCCGGACAAGAAGGAGATGATCACCCTGCTGCGCCAGGCGGTGGAGCGGGGCGTGACCTTCTTCGATACCGCCGAGGCCTACGGCCCCTTCGCCAACGAGGAACTCCTGGGCGAAGCCCTGGCGCCGGTGCGGGACCAGGTGGTGATCGCCACCAAGTTCGGCTTCGTGGGTGGCGTCGCCAACAGCGGCCAGGATAGCCGGCCGGAGAACATCCGGGCTGTGACCGAGGCCGCCCTCAAGCGGCTCAAGACCGACACCATCGACCTGCTCTATCAACACCGCGTCGACCCCAAAGTGCCCATCGAAGACGTGGCGGGCACGGTCAAAGACCTGATCCGGGAAGGCAAGGTGAAGCACTTCGGCATGTCGGAGGCAGGCGCTCAGACCATCCGCCGCGCCCATGCGGTGCAGCCGGTGACGGCGCTGCAGAGCGAGTACTCCCTGTGGTGGCGTGAGCCCGAGCAAGAGATCCTGCCGACGCTGCAGGAGCTCGGCATCGGCTTCGTGCCCTTCAGCCCCTTAGGGCGAGGCTTCCTCACGGGCAAGATGGATGCGAGCACCACCTTCGACAGCAAGGACTTCCGCAGCAGCCTGCCGCGCTTCGCTCCCGAGGCGCTCAAGGCGAACCAGGCTCTGGTGGATCTTCTGGCGACCATGGCCAAACGCAAGCAAGCCACCCCGGCTCAGATCGCGCTGGCCTGGCTCCTGGCCCAGAAGCCCTGGATCGTGCCTATCCCGGGCACCACCAAGCTGCTCGCGTCTGGAAGAGAACTTAGGCGCCGCTGCCGTGCAATTGACCGCCGCGGACTTGAGTGAGATACACGACGCTGCCGCCAAGATCACCGTGCAGGGCGCCCGCTATCCGGAGAAGTTGCAGCAGACGGTCGGGCGCTGAGCCACGCCACCGCTTACCAGACGGAGGAACACCTATGGCAGACAAACCCGCCCACCGCAGCCCCTTCGCCGACGTGGCGCCGGCGCTCGCGGGCTATACCGACGATGTGCTGTTCGGCGATGTATGGAAGCGCCCCGGGCTCTCACCTCGGGACCGGAGCCTCGTCACCGTGGCGACCCTGGTGGCGCTCTATCGCACCAACGAGCTGCCTTTCCATCTCAAACGAGCTTTGGAGAATGGCGTCACCAAGGATGAGTTGGTGGAGCTGATCACGCACCTGGCGTTCTATGCAGGCTGGCCCACCGCGAGTACGGCTGTGGGCATCGCCCGGCGGGTGTTCGAGGAAAACAAAGTCTGATGCCATGGCGCCTGAACTATCGGCGCGGGCGCTAGTCGGTCTTCCTGCCCAGCAGATTCACGGTGACGTGATACGCCACTGCGTCCCAGGCGTTGTGGATGCCGATGAAGAGCAATATCAGCGCTCCTGTCCCCACGCCGAGCAAGGCCTCGCGTTCGTAGGAGAGGGCCGCGAAGGCCGACAGACCCAGTAGCGCGTATCCCGCGAGCGGCAGCAGGGCATGGAACAACCAATCCTCGAATACCGGTTGGTAGACGCTCTGCACGTGCATGCGGCGGGCGACGACCAGGGTGTACAACACGCCGCAGAGACCCATCAGGCCCCAGAGCAGGGCGATGGAGGAGAGGGCCTGCCAGGGGATGCGCAGCAGCGCTGACAAGAGCAGCACACTGCTGAAATGCACGATGGTCGGGGTCGAGAAAGCGGCACTGCCTTCCGCCACGCCTTTCGGAGGATTGGCGGCCACGAGGGTCATGACCACGAACTGAAGGCCGATCAGGGCGCCGGCCGCTGAGCCCACGATCACATAGAAGCTGTCCCATTCCGCGAGTATCGGCATGTGGTCCCCCGGCTGCTGCAGATCTCTGATTCCCGCCCAATCATAGCCTCTTGCTGACGGTCTTTGCGGGAACTCCCTTTCGATCCTGCTTGTCTTAACCAGTCACATCACTCTCCGGAGCTGCCCATGCTTCGCTTTCCCGGTCTCGTGCTATTGGTCGGCTGCTCTACGGCCGTGTCTTGTCTCGCGGCGGATATCATCGCCACGCCACAGGTCTTCTCACCGGGCGTCATCTCGGGCCCCGCCCATGAGAGCTCCATCAGTTTCATGCCGGACGGCAAGACCGCCTACTTCGACCGGGGCAAGCCGCCCAATGCTTCTGTGATCCTGGTATCCCATGAGGTGGACGGGGCCTGGTCGGAACCGGTGATCGCGCCGTTCTCAGGTGAGTGGCTGGATCACGATCCGGTGCTGGCGCCGGATGGCTCCTTCCTGGTGTTCGCCTCCAATCGCCCGGGGCCAAGCGGCAAGCCGGAGGACAAGGCCGGACTGTGGCGGGTGGATCGCAAGGGCGAGGGCTGGGGTGAGCCCTGGCGCTTGCCGAAGACCGTGAACGCCACGTCCCAGACTTATGCGCCCAGCATCGCAGGTGACGGGAGCCTGTATTTCATCCGCTTCGACGGCGGTGGCTCCCACATCTTCCGCTCGCAGTACAAGGACGGCAGCTATCAGGAAGCGGTGCAGCAGGCGCTGGGCGATCCTGCTGCGCATCCGGAGGACCCGGCTATCGCGCGCGACGAGTCCTTCATGGTGTTCGGCTGCGATGACCCAGCGAAGAAAGACGATCCGGACCGCTTGTTCATCGTGTTCCGGGAAGGGGACCGCTGGGGCAGGCCCACGGACCTCGGCGATGCCATAAATGCGGATAGCAAACCTTCCGACGCACACCTCGGGCCAGATGGCCGTACGCTGTATTACTCCAGCAGCTGGACCTCCCGGTGGGCTTACCCGCTCAGCCGCGAACAGGCGGAACAGAATTTGAAGCGCATGGACAGCTGGGACGACGGCGTGAGCAACATCTGGTCCGTGTCTCTGGCGCCTTGGCTGGATGCCCACGCTGCCAAACCCTAATAAGGGTGGTATGCCCCCCGATCCGACAGGCCCGCCATCCGGCGGGCCTTTTGTGTGCCTCACTGTTAAATCCTGGCACCTCAAGGGCTGCGGTAGCCTATGGGCTTCGGTAAAGCAGCAGGGATTCGACCATGCAAAGCCAGCTCAGCGCGCGCCGTGCAGGCCGCGGGATACTCTTCTGCCTCCTCACCTGCTTGAGCACTACAGGCTGCTCCTTGCTGGATGCGGCTGGGCTCACGGATTCGGGTTCGCAACCGGTTGCCGCGAGCGCACAGCCAGCGGTGGAGAACCCACTGGCCTGCAAGCTGTTGAAAGCCTCTGCCTATGCCTATCAGGTGAACACCACCGGTCCCATCAGCCCGGATACCGCTCTCGCTGGTCTCCTGGGCGAGACAGGAGAAGCCTATGGCGTGGCGGCAGGTGGCGTTAGCCAGACCGATACGAATCGCGATGCGGCTTACCTCTGGCTCTCAGGGAACGAAGTGATCATCGCCTTCCGCGGCACGGTGCCTTACACCAGCGCCGACAGCGCGGCGCAGCAACGGGCGATCCAGGATTGGTTGAACGACGCGGATTTCGCGCCCCAGACGGATCCAGAATTGGGGCAGGTGCATCAGGGGTTCCGGGACGCGTTCTATAATCTGTGGCCCGGCATCCAGCAGCAGATCAAGCTCTGGCAGACCGCAGGCAAGCTCGGCCCCCAGGTGACGGTGTACATCACGGGTCACAGCAAGGGCGGGGCGCTGGCCATGCTGGCGGCGCTCAAGCTCAGGGTAGAGAAGCTCCTGCCGGTGACGGAAGTAGATACCTTCGGCGCACCTAGGGTGGGAGGCGCAGATTTCGCCTCCCGCTACGCAGCCCAGGGGATCAACGGCGTCCGTTACGAGAACCAGGATGACGTGGTGCCCCACGTGCCGCTCAACCAGATGGAACTCACCATCCTGCCGCTGCTGGAACGGGTGATCACCCTCTCAGGCAGCCAGCCGGGGGATTACGTGTCCGTGGGGCAACTGCACTACATCACCGCCGATGGCGGCATCGTCTCGCCCAAGGGCCCAGATGCGGAAGCCGAGCTGGATACCCAGCGGCTGACGGAGTTCGGCGGGGTGCTCCTGGGGTCTTCTTCCCAGGATGTGATGAACATCGTGATCGGCGCCCATGAACTGGGGGATCTCAGCGCGGCGGATAAATCCCGCTATTTCCAAGCGGTGTGTGAGATGGCGAAGCAATAAAGAACAAAGACCTGGCCGGCCGAAGCGGCCAGCTTCCCCGCTTCGCGTCCTGCTCCGCGGGCAGCACGGGGCAGGCTATCCTGCCTGCCCGTTCGGCCGGATGGTCATGTTACCGGCATGACCATAGAATCACCGACCTCACCTAGTGATCTTCTCCACTCGATCATCCCGTGCGATCAACAGCACGTCCGCAGGACGCAGGGCGAAGATGCCCGTGCAGACCACGCCGGCGATGTCGTTGATCTGGGATTCCAGCTTGGGCGGATCCAGGATGGTGAGGCCGTGCACGTCCAGGATGACGTTGCCGTTGTCGGTGGTGAAGCCCTGACGCCATTCCGGCTGACCGCCGAGTTTCACCAGTTGCCGCGCCACATAGCTGCGGGCCATGGGGATGACTTCCACCGGCAGGGGGAAAGCACCCAGCACGTCTTTGAGTTTGGAATCGTCGGCGATGCAGATGAAGCGCCGGCTGGCGGCTGCCACGATCTTCTCGCGGGTGAGTGCGCCGCCGCCGCCCTTGATGAGCTGCAGGTGGCGGTTGGCCTCGTCAGCCCCGTCCACGTACACCGAGATGTCTCCGGCACTGTTGAGATCCAGGACCGGGATGCCCAACGCTTTGAGGCGTTTGGCGCTGGCTTCGGAGCTTGAGACAGCGCCCTCCAGCCGGCCCTTGATGGCGGCGAGAGCGTCGATGAAGTGGTTGACGGTGGAGCCGGTGCCGACACCGACGATCTTGGCGTCATCCAGGTAGGTCATGGCAGCTTCCGCCGCCCGTTTCTTCTTGTCTTCTGCGTTCATGGATGCCCCCACTCTTGGTGGGCATAGGGTACCTCTAAAACTGAGGGGGCCGCTTCCGCACGTCCTGCGAATACCCATGTGCCATCCGGATACGCGTCGCTCCCGGCATCCTCGGCAACCGCTCCTGCGTTGCTCTACCGCCTGCATCCATGCAGGCGTGCCTCCCGCGACGTTAGCACGTCCCTGTGCGTCAAAAAAACAGGCCCGCTTTCGCGGGCCTGTTCTCTGCAACGACCTTGCGGTCAATTACATAGGCATCATTGCTGCCTTTCTACGACGCTTCTTACCGCCTGCCTTCTTTTTCTTTTTCTTGCGGCCACCGGCCTTCTTTTTCTTCTTGCGGCGAACGGCCTTCTTCGTGGCGGCCTTCTTCTTGCGTTTAGCAGCAACCTTGGTTTTCATCTTAGCTTTCGCTTTCTTAGCCATGATTACGATCCTCCCGGGTTTAGATCAAACACGCCCTGAGTATATACAAGAAAATACAAATTTCCAGTTTTGGAAGGCTTTTTGCACACGCGCATCACGCACTTGTGATACCGCATCTGCAGCGTGTGCGCTCCGGATGATGTGCGTGCAGGTGCACATCACTCATTTCGGATGCGCGAGTTTGAGGATGCACTTCCATTCCACCGGCGTCACCGATGTGATGGAGAGACGGTTGCCGCGGCGCAATGTCTGCAAGTTTTTCAACGGCGCAGAACTGCGCAATTCCTGCAGGAAAACCGGGGTTTCGAAGCGTTCCACCAGCGTCACGTCCACTGCATACCAAGTGGGATCTGCGTGCTTGCTCTTGGGGTCGAAGTACTCGTCACGCGGGTCGAATTGAGTGGCATCCGGGTGCGCAGCGCGCGTCACTTTCATCACGCCCACCACCCCCGGCTCGGGGCAACTGGAGTGGTAGAAGAACGCCAGATCATCTTTCTTTATTTCGTCGCGAAGGAGGTTCCGCACCTGGTAATTGCGCACTCCACCCCAGCTGACGGTGCGCTTCGGTGCCTTGCTTAGGTGCTCGATACCGAACACATCGGGTTCCGACTTCATCAACCAATAACGCATGGACACCGTCCTCCGAAGGGGTTTTCAGGCTGGCGCGAAGGCGTGGAACTGTTGCTCTGTGGCAACACCTGCCAGGGGTACATCCCACTCAGCTTTTTCCAGTGCAGCCACCCGTTGGCACTCATAGGCATAACCCACGAGCACCGGGCGCGGTACGCGCGCTTCTTTGAGGAAGGCGAAGCTGCGGTCGTAGAAGCCGCCGCCCATCCCCAATCGCTCGCCGCGCGCATCGAAGGCGACCAGCGGCGCCAGCACGAGATCGAGCTCCACCGGCGCGAGCGGCGCATCGGCTGTGGGTGCAGGTTCAGGGATGCGGTAGCGGTTGGGACGCAGTGCGGTGTCGGCGGCGTAGGGCAAGAACGTGAGGGGAAGGTTGTTACTGGGCGGCAGCACCGGCAGATATACCTCTTTGCCTGCAGCGCGCGCCTGCAGCACCAGGGGCTCCGGATCCAGCTCGCTGTCCACTGCTACGTACACGGCGATGCGCCGTGCAGCGCGGTATAGAGGGAGTGCAGTGAGTAAGTTTGCGGCGGCGAGAGCCGCGGCGCGGCGTTCGGATGCCGGGAGACCGGCACGCAGCCCGCGCATGTGGCGACGCAGTTCGTCACGCTTCATGGCAGGCCTGCGAGGGGAATAAGTGGCACCTTCCGCCTGTGCCGGTATAAGCCATTGCCCTTGAACCGAAGGTTCAGGTGGGACCAGCAGCGGAGCTTTAGGCTTTCCACTACGAGGTGGACTTGCACACCGTCACCGACAAACCGTGTCCCGGGGTTTTGAATTAGGCTCAAGGGGTAACCCAGCCTATTTTCGAACACCGCAGAAGGTACCGAGGATTACCATGCGCCTAAGGAATGACGCTGGCAAGTCTTGAAAAAATCAGTGAGTAGCCCCAAGGGCCCCAGCTAAAGCATCGTTCAGAACACGTATCCGGCCCAGTAGCCGTTCATCGGCGTGACCCGCGCTAGTGCGCTCCTGCAGCATCTCGTGGGAGAGGTTGAGGGCGGCCATGACCGCGATGCGGTCCATGCCCACGAGCTTGCCGGTGTCACGTATCTCGCGCATGCGCTTGTTGAGGAGTTCGGCGGATTCCAGGAGGGCCTCGCGCTCGTCGGCGGGGCAGGCCACCTGGTATTCCTTGTCCAGGAGTCGCACGGTGACGCGGTTCAGGTCTTCGCTCATGCGCTCTCCTCCAGTGATTTCAGGCGGGAGATCATGGCTTCCACACGGCCGCGCACCTCGTCGTTCTTGGCGAGGAGGGAGGCACGGTCGGTGGTCAGGGATTCGAGCCGCTCCCTGAGGGAGTGGTTCTCGCCACCGAGCTTGCCGCAGGTGGCCGACGAGTTCGGCCACACGGGTCTCAAGCCGTTTCAGTTCCTGGTCGAGTAAGGCGCGGGCTTTTTCACTGCTCATGGGGCGGCAAATGTAGATTCTGAAATACGGCGAGTCCGGTACAGGCCCGGACCGCTCGGGCCGCACAGGATGCGGGTCAACGCATACGTGCCATTGGGAGCTATCGGGCAGGGGTGTAGGATATGTCCAGTCGCCACCCGCACTATCCTCAATGTCCTCCACCCCTTTCATCGACCTCAGGGAAACCCTCGCCCGCGCCGGGACGCTGTGCAGCGCCGCGGAATGCCATGGCACGGTCTGCGGCGCACTCTGCGCCGGGGCCGATGGCAGCGATGGCTGGGTCGCGCACCTCTTGGACGAGGCCACGGGCGATGCCGCCGGCCTCACGGCTTGCCGCCGCGAGCTGCTGAAGCTGCGGGACACTAGCCCGCAGCGCTCCTGCAGGCCGGCACGCTCGAATTCGCGCCGCTATTGCCGGACGACGACGATGGTCTCGCGGAGCGCACCGCCGCCCTGAGCGAGTGGTGCCAGGGTTTCCTCTATGGCCTGGGTCTCGCCGGCGAGAAGCTCAGGGTGGACATGCTGGCCGACGAGGCGGGCGAGGTGCTGCGCGACATGGGCCAGATCGCCCAGGCCGGTTTCGAGGGCGATGCAGACAGCGACGAGGACGAAGCGGCCTACACCGAGATCGTGGAATACGTGCGGGTCGGCGTGCAGCTCCTATACGAAGAGTTGCAGCCCGCTGCCATGCAGCCCTCCAGCACGGTGCACTGATGCAGCAACAGGAATTCGCCAAGCGGCGCCGCGAGCTCATGCGCATGATGGGTGACGGCGCCATCGCCATCATCCCCGCGGCCCGGGAGAAGATCCGCAACCGGGACAGCCACTACCCCTTCCGTCAGGACAGTGACTTCCACTACCTCACGGGCTTCCCGGAACCGGACGCGGTGGCGGTCTTGGTGCCGGGGCGCAAACATGCCGAGTACATCCTGTTCTGCCGCGACCGGGATCCGAAGATGGAGACCTGGAACGGCCGGCGCGCGGGACCGGACGGTGCGACCAAGACCTACGCTGCCGACGATGCTTTCCCGGTGGGGGACATCGACGACATCCTGCCGGGGCTCATGGAGCGTTGCACCCGGGTGTTCTACACCATGGGTGCCTCCCCCGAGTTCGACAAGAACGTCATCGCCTGGGTGAACCAGCTGCGGGCCCAGTACCGTACCGGCATGCAGTCACCCCAGGAGTTCGTGGCGCTCGACCATCTGCTGCACGACATGCGCCTCTACAAGAGCCGCGCGGAAGCCGATGTGATGCGCGAGGCCGCGGCCATCTCCGTGAGCGCCCACGAGCGCGCCATGCGCGTGTGTCGCCCCGGTATGAATGAGGCGGAGCTGGAAGCGGAGTTCCTGCACGAGTTCCGCCGTCGCGGCGGCACTTCGGCCTACAACCCCATCGTGGGTGGCGGTGAGAACGGTTGCATCCTGCATTACAACGAGAACAACCAGCCGCTCAAGGATGGGGAGCTGGTGCTCATCGACTGTGCCTGCGAACTGGATTGCTATGCCTCGGACATCACCCGCACCTTCCCGGTGAACGGCCGTTACTCGCCGGAGCAGCGGGCGGTCTATGACGTGGTGTTGAAGGCGCAGTTGGCGGCCATCGACAAGGCCCGCCCGGGCAACCACTGGAATGCGCCCCACGAGGAAGCGGTGAAAGTGATCACGGCGGGCCTGGTGAAGCTCGGACTGCTCAAAGGCTCCGTACCGAAGCTCATCAAAGACGAGGCTTACAAGACTTACTACATGCACCGCACCGGCCACTGGCTGGGGCTCGATGTGCACGATGTGGGCGACTACAAAGTGGGCGAGGAATGGCGTGAGCTGGAGCCGGGCATGGTGCTCACGGTGGAACCGGGCATCTACGTGACCCCCGGCACCAAGGGCGCGCCCAAGCGTTTCCAGGGCATCGGCGTGCGCATCGAAGACGATGTACTGGTGACCGACGGAGAGCCGGAGGTGCTCACGGGCGGGCTCATCAAGGAGCCGGATGCCGTGGAAGCTTTCATGGCCAGGAATGCTGCATGAGCGGCACATCCACCGCTGCTGAATACGATCTTCTGATAGTCGGTGGCGGTCTTGTAGGGGCAAGTCTGGCCGCTGCCCTCGCACCCTTGCCGCTGCGCATCGCGGTGGTGGAAGCGGTGGCCTTCGGCAACCTCAACCAACCGAGTTTCGATGACCGTATCACCGCCGTGTCCTACGGCAGCCGCCGCATCTTCGAGAGCATGGGGCTCTGGTCCCGGCTCGCGGCGGAAGTGAATCCCATCCGCCATATCCATGTCTCGGACCGGGGCCGTTTCGGCGTGACCCGGCTCGATGCAGAAGAGGCCCGGGTGGATGCCTTAGGGTACGTGGTGCCCAACCGGGCCATCGGCCGGGCTTTAAGCGAGTTCATCGCCGCTCAGAAGAACATCGAGATGCTGGCGCCCGCCAAGCTCGAGTCTTTCACCTTGGGTGAGAGCGGCATCGAAGCCGTCATCGAGGCCAGCGGCAAACGCAGCCTCAAGGCCAAGCTCCTGGTGGCCGCCGATGGCGCCCGCTCGGAGGTGCGCAGCAAGCTCGGCATCAGTGGCGAGACCGTGGATTACGCCCAGACCGCCATCGTCTGCAATGTGCGGGTGGAGCACCCCCAAGCCGAGACTGCGTTTGAGCGCTTCGCCGACGACGGTCCCGTGGCGCTCCTGCCCATGGGCGGCGATCGCTATGGTTTCGTGTGGGTCGCCGCCACGGCGGACGCCCCTGCCCTCCTCGGATTGGATGACGAGACCTTCCGTGCCCAAGCCGCGGAGCGGTTCAACGGACGGCTCGGTCGCTTCACCGAATCAGGCAAGCGGGTGAGTTATCCCTTGAGCATGGTGCGGGCCAGCGCCCAGGTGCAGGGTCGCGCGCTCATCATCGGCAATGCCGCTCACAGCCTGCATCCCATCGCGGGCCAGGGCTTCAACCTCTCGCTGCGGGACGTGGCCATGCTGGCGGAAGTGCTCTCAGATGCGCGCCGTGATGGCGAGGACCTCGGCAGTAGCAGCGTGCTCGCGCGCTATGTGGAAGGGCGCAGTGGCGATCAGCAAGGCACGGCAGTGTTCACGGATCTGCTCAACCGGGTATTCGCCAATCCGCTCATGAGTGTCGCTCTCGGGCGGAACATGGGGCTGCTGGCGCTCGAACTCATGCCGCCGGCCCGGCGTGCGCTCATGCGGAAAAATATGGGCTTAGATGGATGGCAACCTAAGCTTGCCCGTGGGTTACCGTTACGCTGATGTACAGATACCGCACTCGCTCCAGTCCGAAGCCTGAAAAGGTCTTCCTTGACCTTTTCAGGCTCGAAAATCGCGGAGTGAATCCGCGATTTTCTCCGCGTCCCGCGGCGGTAAGTCCCTTTACCGCGCTGCGCCACAACATGGGTCTCGGTGGGCGTCTGCCGAAACTCGCCCGCGGTCTGCCTCTGCCATGAAATACGATTTCGATCTCATCATCGTGGGCGGCGGTGTCGTGGGTGCCACACTCGCCTGCGCACTCAAAGACAGCGGACTCTCCATTGCACTTCTGGATGCACAAGAACCGAAATCCTTCGATGCGAAAGCCGAAGTGGATCTCAGGGTATTCGCTCTTTCTATTTCCAGCCGGCGCATCCTGCAGGCAGTAGGGGCCTGGGAGGCCGTGGCCGCCGCGCGCATCTCACCCTATCGGGACATGCGGGTATGGGATTCGGAAGGCGAGGGCAGCATCCATTTCGACAGCGCGGCTTTGGGCGAACCTGAGCTGGGCTACATCGCGGAGAACCGGCTCCTGCAGCATGCCCTTTGGGCGAAGCTCAGGGATCAGCGTCAGGTATCGCTGCTGTATCCGGCCCAACCGGAAGCCCTCAGCATCACGGATGAAGGTGCGACCCTCAGCGTGAGCGGTGGTAGGCGTCTCAACGCCAAGCTCGTGGTGGCGGCGGACGGCGCCGCCTCCGCGACGCGCGGTCTCGCGGGTATCGAGGCGGAGAACGAACCCTACGGGCAGCGGGCGGTGGTGGCCCATGTGCGTACCGAGCTGCCGCACCAGGCTACCGCCTGGCAGCGCTTCATGCCCACGGGGCCCCTGGCCTTCCTGCCGCTGGCAGACGGGCGGGTCTCGGTGGTGTGGTCAGCGGATGAGGCGGAAGCCACGCGCATCATGGCTCTCGACGATGCTGCTTTCTGCGCCGCGCTGACGGAGGCGAGTGCATCCCGCTTGGGCCAAGTGCAGAACACCACACCCCGGCTCGCTTTCCCGCTCCAGAAGCTGCATGCCCGGGAGTATGTGCGCCCCCGTTTTGCTCTGGCGGGGGACGCTGCCCATGCGGTGCACCCGCTGGCGGGGCAGGGAGTGAACCTAGGATTGCTGGATGCGGCGACGCTAGCGGAAGTGATCACCGATGCCGATACAGCGTGGACGCGACATCGGCGATCACGGCGTACTGCGTCGCTACGAACGTTGGCGGAAGGGTGACAATCTCGCGATGATTGTCGCGCTAGACGGCTTTAAACGGCTTTTCAGCAACGATATTGCACCACTACCTCAGCTGCGCAACGCAGGATTACGCGCTGTAGAGCGTTTTACGCCGCTTAAACACGCTTTTGTGCGCCATGCCATGGGTTTGAGCGGTGATTTGCCGACTTTGGCGCGCTGAAGTGCTGTTTTGAACATCTACGGACAGTAAAAACCCCTCTCAACGAGGGGTTTTTACTGTCCGCGAGTGCGTGTGTACTCACTTTTCTCTCATCAGTTTGTTCACCTTGGTCGCACAGATGAAGTCGTTCTCCGACAAGCCGCCGATGGCGTGGGTGGTGTAGCGCACCAGGCAGTGGTCGTAGCCCACTTCCAGGTCCGGGTGATGGCCTTCCTGGTTGGCGATCCAGGCCACGGCGTTCACGAACCCCATGACGCCGTGGAAACCCTTGAACTTGAAGTTACGGCGGAGCTCCTTGGCGTCGGGACTGAGATCCCATCCCTTGGCCCAGTTGTCCAGGTAGCGCTCGGATTCTTCGCGGGTGAGGGGGCTGATGCCGCCTTCGCAGGGGACGCAGTGCTTCTCGGCCAGTGATGTCTCAGTCATGGATTCCTCGGTTCGATTAGGGGCTTAAGCCCAGCTGACTTTCTTATCAGCGGGCGGAAAGTTGGGTGCATGCATGCCGAGCTTCTCGGCTTCCGCGATCAGTCCGAACAGGTCCGGTGGGCCAGCTCGAACATGTCTTCCAGGCTGTCGATGATGAAATACGTGGTCTGGAAGATGTCGATGCGGTAAGGCGTGCGCAGCGCTTCCACCGGGTCGAAGGGCTTGCGCACGGGCTTCGGGCTCTCGATGGAATAGGGCGTCTCGCCGAAGGAGGAGACGATGCCGGCGCCGTAGGTCTTCATGCCTTTCGCAGTGTTGATCAGGCCGAACTCCACCGTGAACCAGTAGAGCCGCGCCAGCTTCACGTGGTCTTCCTTGCGGGCACGCACGCCGGCCTTGCCGTAAGCGTGGGTGAACTCAGCGAAGCGCGGGTCCGTGAGCAGGGGCGTGTGGCCGAAGATCTCGTGGAAGATGTCCGGTTCCTGCAGGTAGTCCATCTCTTCGCGGCTGCGGATGAACGAGGCCGCTGGGAACTTCTTGTCGGCCAGCAGTGCGAAGAATTGGCCGAAGGGGATGAGCGCCGGTACCGGCGCCACTTCCCAGCCGGTGTGCTTCTTCAGCACCGCGGAGACTTCGTTGCACTGGGGGATGCGGTCCGTGGGGAAGCGCATGACGTCCAGGGCGTCCAGGTATTCGGGGCAGGCGTACTTCTCGACGAGGGGGCGCTGGCGGGTGATGAGGTCATGCCAGACGGCGTGCTCATCCTCGCTGTAGTCTATATAGCCGTGGCGTCCGGGACCTTCGCTACATACTTGCTGCTCTTTCCCATGAATTCGTTCCGCCTCTAAAAATGGATCTTTTGCCCTCGGGGTGTTGCGCCCGGCCTCGAACTCCTCACGTACTCTTAAAGTACGCTCCGGGTTCTCGGCCGTCCGCGCCTAGCCAGAGTCCAAAATCCCTCATTTTTCGAGGGGCCTTAGTTCCTAATTGGCGCCGTCGGAGGGCGCGATTCTAGCAGGCGGACCCCGGCCGTCGGCCGGGGTGGCCTGACCCTTATATATAGACCCCGTCTCGGGATAAAAAGTCTCGGCCCTGACCCAGGGTCAGCGGGGTGGTTAGCGGCTAACTCCGGGGAAGATAGTGGTTCTTTACGTAATCGTCCACGATCTTCTGGAAATCTGCAGCTATCGACTCACCCTTCAAAGTGACTGCTTTTTTCGCCATCCACGTAAACAGGGGCCACCGGGCGCTCCCCGGTGCCCGGCAGGCTGATGCCGATGTTGGCGTGCTTGCTCTCGCCGGGGCCGTTCACCACGCAGCCCATGACCGCCACCTGCATGAGCTCGACGCCTGTCATAGGATCTCTTCCATTCGGGCATCTGGTGGCGGATGTAGCTCTGGATGTCCTGGGCGAGCTGCTGGAAATAGGTGCTGGTGGTGCGGCCGCAACCGGGGCAGGCGGCCACGAGCGGCACGAACGCGCGCAGGCCCATGGTCTGGAGGATCTCCTGGGCCACGATCACTTCGCGGGTGCGGTCACCACCCGGTTCCGGCGTGAGGGAGATGCGGATGGTGTCGCCGATGCCCTGCTGCAGGAGCACCGAGACGGCGGCTGTCGAGGCCGACGATGCCTTTGCTGCCCATGCCGGCTTCCGTGAGACCCAAGTGCAGCGGGTAATCGCAGCGGGAAGCGAGGCGCTGGTACACGTCGATCAAGTCCTGCACGCCGCTCATCTTGCAGGAGAGGATGATGCGGTCGTGGGCGAGGCCGAGTTCCTCGGCGCGTTCCGCCGAGAGCAGCGCCGAGGCCACCACCGCCTCGTGCAGGATGATCTTGGCATCCAGCGGGGCCTTCGCTTTCGCGTTCTCGTCCATCATGCGCGTGAGCAGGTCCTGGTCCAGGCTCCCCCAGTTCACGCCGATGCGCACGCACTTGCCGAACTTCAGCGCTGCTTCGACCATCTCGGCGAACTGCGGGTCACGCTTGGCTGCCGCGCCCCACGTTGCCCGGATTGATGCGGTACTTGGTGAGGGCCTCGGCGCAGGCCGGGTGCTCCTTCAGGAGCTTGTGGCCGTTGAAATGGAAATCGCCGATGAGGGGTACGCGTATGCCGAGTGCCTCCAGTCGGTCGCGGATGTGGGGCACCGCAGCGGCGGCTTCGTCGGTGTTCACGGTGATGCGCACCAGCTCCGAGCCCGCGCGGGCCAGCTCGGCTACTTGCTTCGTGGTAGCAGGTGACGTCGGCGGTGTCGGTGTTGGTCATGGACTGCACCACGATGGGCGCGTCGCCGCCCACCTTCACGGTGCCGACCATCACCGGCACGCTGTGCCGACGCTTAAGGAGCTGGATGCTGTCGTTCATGGACTGCAAATGATACCGGAATCGGGTGGAGGGCCGGTTATCATGTTTCCCATGCAGGAAACGGCCGTATTCGTACATGGGCTATATATGACTGGCGTGGAGTTCGGACTCCTGCGCCGGCGCGTGGAAACCACGGGTTTCAGCACCCAACGCTTCCACTATCACAGCCTCCTGCGTAGCGTGGACGAGAACGCGCTGCTCCTGGCGGGCTTCCTCAAAGGCATCAAGACCGAGCGCCTGCATCTCGTGGGCCATAGCCTCGGGGGCATGGTGATCCTGCGCATGTTCGAGCGGGTGGTGGACTTGCCACCCGGACGGGTGGTGTTCATGGGCTCGCCGGTGCGGGGCAGCCGCGCGGCGGTAACTCTCCAGGAGCGGGGTCTGGGCTTCATGCTGGGTCGCAGCGGCCCGACCGGGCTCACGCTGCCCCATGAGGCTGCCTGGAAAGCGCCCCGGGAATTGGGGGTAATCGCCGGCACCCTTGCCTTCAGCATCAATCCCTTCCATGCCCAGATACCGGCGCCTCACGACGGCGTGGTCTCGGTGGAGGAGACGCGCATCTCGGGGGCTAAGGATTCCATCGAGTTGCATCTGGCTCATACCAGCATGCTGTTCAGCAATAAGTTGGCGGAGCAGGTGAGTGGTTTTTTACGAGAGGGAGAATTCAAGCGTTGAGGGATGTCTGCTCTTGGCCGAATACAGGTATGGCTAAAGATAAACGTTGAGCGTAGAGAACGTTTCCCCTAGATTTCTAACGGAGGATGCCATTTAGCTGTGCCAGGATCTGCGGTGGGGCGAGCGAGCCCTGCGTCTTGTTATAGACCCGCTCACCGATGGGTACGCCGTGTTTGTCCAGTGCAAACTCTACGGTATCACCCAAGCTGTCATCCAGTGTCGTTAGATGATGGCCGGCGTTGTACACAAACTCGACGTATGCTCCGCTGGCGACAATTATTTTGGTGAGCTGACCCACCCCATCATATCGATAGTCAATCTTATGTCCGGATGCGGTTCGCGACACCATGTGCTGTTCCACATCATAAACATAGTCCGCCTCATCGCCTGTTGGTCCGATGATGGTGAGAGGGTTCCCGTGCGCATCGTACTGTGGGATGCGGGTGATCTTGCCATCACTATCCTTGATCTGCGCCAGGTTGCCTTGTGAGTCGTAACTCAGTGACACTTTCACGCCGGCTGGATCTGTGGCCGACATGAGCAGACCCCGAGCATCATAGTCATAGTAAGGCTGAGCGAGAGCGGTCGCGGCGATGGGATTGTTTCCGGTAGCCGATTGCACCGTACGCGAGGTCTCATGGCCCACGGAATCATGGGTGTAGTGTGTAACATTGCCGTTGAAGTCCGTCTCGTTCTCAACGAATCCATTCTTATCGTAAGTGAGTGCTTTGACGTTACAACCCCCGCACGCCGATGACGGAGATGCTGCCGTCGACGATGTCGCCATCATCTGTCGTCCGTTGACAGAAGTAAAAGTCAGATGACGGTCAGTGCTTCCCACCTCGCTGACATCGGTAGTACCATCTGGATTGTAGATTAGGTGGACGTCGTGAGTGCCATCCCCCAACTTAGAGCTCACCGCACGACCTTGTGAGTCGAATGACCAGGAGACATAGCGATTTCCGTCCTGATCGATGGCGGCTGTCAGAGCGTGTGGTAACGAAGCATTTTCGTATAGATAGTGCAGCTGGGTCTTATCGGGGAAACTGACTGCAATCAGATTGTCGAGGCTGTCATATGTATAACTTATGACCCCACCCGCCGGATCGATCACGGAGGTCAGCCGGTGTCCGGCGTCATAGCCGAATTTGAGCGCCCGGCCGAATGGGTTAGTAATGCTCGCTAGATCGCCTTTCGCATCGTACTGATAGAGTTGGCGCAAGCCGTGCCCATCAGTCACGGAAGTGAGTTTCCCTGCTCCGTCATAGCTCTCTACGCTGCCGTCTTCGCGTCGATAGACGAAGCTACCGATGGAGCCATCGGACTTCATCGACGCGACCTTCAATTCGCCCGTCGTCCTACGCTCGTTACTAAAAATTATGGTCTCGATGGATGCCCCGGAACCGCGATAATAGAAGCTCTCATGGCTGCCGTCTCCGTTCCAGAGTGTGACGCCTATCACTCGGCCCATCACGTAAGAGCGTCCTGTGTCCGGATCTTTCGACAGCATAGGACTCACGCTAATGAATAGATGGCGATTGATTTTGGAAGTCCAGCCGCGCCCCAGATTCTCAAATGCACCATCTGGGCTACTGTTTTCTTCTGCGATGAGGCTATTGTAGGCGCGGAAAAAGACGAGTGGAGAGGTGCCTTTGCTCTCATAATCCGTGTATCCCTCGTACAGATTTCCACTGCCCGCACTGATAGGGTCTCCCACGCAACCGCCAACGCACGCAAGAAAATCCGATTCGGGTTGAATACCCGCATGCACGGGGCGCTTTGCTTGAGATGCGTCGGGCACCAGTAATAATGTGGCCGCAATCCATGAGGCTGCGATCACGGGGGCGATTAGATTCAGTGACGTGGCTATACGCATGAAGTGCCTCGCAAAAACTTCTGTCATCGATAGATTTGGTTGATGCAGTGCTATGGTCAGCTTGAGGGGTATCAGTGCCATCCCCACTTGGGATCGCGATATACGGGCTCACCATCTAGCAGTGTTAATAATACTCGCGTCTTGTGTATGGACATGACATCTATCTTGAACAGATTCTGATCCAGCACTACCAGGTCCGCGGCTTTGCCCACTTCGATGGTCCCATCGAGGCTGTCGTCGTGCACCGCCCAGGCAGCATTCTTGGTATAAGCCGCGATCATCAAGGGCAGGCCGACCCGCTGCTCCGGTTGTAGTGGCGGCTTGCTGCCATCCAGGGGCTGACGGGTCATGGCGTACTGGATTCCCTCGAGAGGGTTCATGGAGAGCTGGGGCCAGTCGCTGCCGGCGGTGATGCGCGCACCGGTGGCGGCGATGCTGCCGATGGGGAACATCCACTTGGAACGCTCTGGCCCCAACACTTTGATGGTGTCAGCGGAGGCGGGGTCATCCGCCTGGAACCAGATGGAAGTAAAGTTGGCGGTGATGCCGAGCTTCGCGAAGCGTGGGATATCGGAGGGGTCCGCCACGCCCACATGGGCGATCTGGTCGCGCCGGTCCGCGGGGCCGTCCACCTGCATGGCGTGCTCGATGGAATCTAGGCCTGCCCGCACGGAGCCATCGCCCATGGCATGCATGTGGATGAGGAAACCATCCGCATCGAGTCTCTGGACGATGGCATCCAAGATATCGGGCGGGATGGCCGGGCCACGAGAATCCGGGGTATCGGCATAGGGCGCCAGCATGGAAGCGGTGTGCATGTCGATCTCGCCATCCAGGAAGATCTTGGCCGCATCGGCCCGGAAGCGTTTTCCGCGCAGTGCTTGCCGGCGCTTCACCATCTCATCTATCTGATCCAATCCCTGCTCAGGATCTACCCACTGGGCTGCCATGACCCGCACCGTGAGTTCACCCGCTTCATCAGCGGCGTGATAGGCATCGAACATGCTCCCGCTGACACTGGCATCGAACAGGGACGTGATGCCGAAGCTATTGGCCATGGCGGTAGCGCGATGCAGGGCTTCCCGGTATTCGGCTTCAGACGGCGGCGGGATCTTGTTGCGCACGAGTTCGGCAGCATCGCCCGTGAGCACACCAGTAGGTCTGCGGGTCTTGGGATCCCGCTCTAATCCCGCGACTTCCGGCCCTGTGGCTTCGGGATCGATGCCGGCAGCGATCAAGGCTTTGGAATTGGCCCAAGCGGTGAAGCCGTCTCCGTTCCGGATGAGGGCAGGGCGATCGGGTACCAGGGCATCCAGTTTCTCGCGGGTGAGACCGGCGAACAGAGGGTCTGGCAAGCCTTCACCGAAGAACCAGGGATGGGTGGGTTTCGCGGCGGCGCAGACACTTACCTCGGCATAAAGCTGGGCTTGGGACTTGGCATCGCCGAGAGCGCAGCGCAGCAGGCGCATAGCGCCGGACATGGGATGGATGTGAGCGTCGTGGAACCCTGGCAGCACCATCTCGCCGTGCAGCTCGATGATGCGGGTGCCTTGGCCGAGATAGGCCTGAGTACCGGCATCGTCACCCACATAGACGATGTGCCCACCCTGGATGACGAGGGCAGTGACCCAGGGCTGTTTGGTATCGAGGGTATAGATCGCGCCATCCCGCAGGATGAGATCGCCCACCGCCGCCGCTTGGGCTCCGCTGATGGCGGAGAGCAAGAGCAGCAGGGCGACGAAGCGCATCATTAATCCTTGAGCTTCTTGAGCTCGTACAAAAGCTCCAGCGCTTCTTTCGGTGAGAGCTTGTCCGGATCGATGGTCTTAAGCTTTTCTTCAACAGCCGACGGTGGCGGGGCGAAGAGGCCGATCTGCTGTTGTGAGGGTGGAGCTTCTTTCGGCTGGCGCTGGGCGTGCTCGAGGCGCGTGAGATATTCCTTCGCCTGGGCGATGACGGGCTTGGGGATGCCGGCCAAGGCCGCCACCTGCAAGCCATAGCTCCGGTCAGCCGGACCTTCTTTCACCGCATGCAGGAACACCAGCTCATGGGCGTGCTCTGTGGCATCCAGATGCACGTTGGCGACGCCGGGCACCAGATCGGCCAGCGCCGTGAGCTCGAAATAATGGGTGGCGAAGAGGGTGAACGCGCGCACTTGGCGCGCGATGTGGCTCGCGGCTGCCCAAGCGAGGGACATGCCGTCATAGGTGCTGGTGCCGCGGCCGATCTCGTCCATGAGCACCAGGCTCTTGTCCGTGGCGTTGTTCAAGATGTTGGCGGCTTCCACCATCTCCACCATGAAGGTGGAGCGCCCACCCGCCAGATCGTCAGAGGCGCCGATACGGGTGAAGATGCGATCCAGCGGCCCCATGACCGCACGCGTCGCCGGCACGAAACTCCCGATATGAGCGAGTATCGCGATGAGCGCCGTCTGGCGCATGTACGTGGATTTGCCGCCCATGTTGGGGCCGGTGATCACCAGCATGCGGCGGGTGTCATCGAACTTGAGGTCATTGGGTACGAAGGGTGTGTCGATGACCTGTTCCACTACCAGATGCCGGCCGCCTTCTATCAGTATCTGAGGCGCGTCACTCAGTTCCGGGGACGAGAGCCGCAAGGCTACGGCCCGCTCAGCGAGGTTGGCCAGCACATCCAGGCTCGCCAGCGCCGCGGCAGTCTTCTGCAGATCCGCGAGCTTATCTATTAGAGCGTCCAGGAGGGAGTCGTAGAGACTGCGTTCCCGGGCCAGGGCTCGTTCCTCGGCGGAGAGGGCTTTG
The DNA here is from genome assembly GCA_963817285.1 of uncultured Pseudomonadota bacterium. GTDB lineage: Bacteria > Pseudomonadota > Gammaproteobacteria > Natronospirales > REEB76 > DASUBN01. The sequence continues at coordinate 45,365 of CAWFOE010000029.1, forward strand.
TCTTCGAACGCTCTTCAGTTCGGGGGTGATGTAGCGCTCGACACCTTTGAGCGTCTGGCGACGGATGTAATCCGCCGGCACCTTGTCCGCCTGAGCGCGGGTCACTTCGATGTAATAGCCGTGGACCCGGTTGTAGTTCACCTTCGGAGCGTGCTGATGCCGCTGCGGGCTTGCTCCCGGGTCTCCAGCTCCGCCAGGAACTCGGTGCCGTGCTGGCCGATGCGGCGCAGCTCATCCAGCTCTGCATCGTAGCCATCGGCGATGACGCCGCCTTCCCGCACCAGGGCCGGTGGGTTCTCCGCCAGGGCTTTCTTGAGAGCGCGTAGAGTTCCGGCTGTTCGCCCAATTGCTGGGCGAGCTCGGCGATAGGGGGGTATCCAGGGGTTTCAGCAGGTTCTGGAGTGCAGGCAGTTCACCCAGGGTGTAACGCAGCTGGCCGAGATCCCGCGGACGTGCGGATTTGAGGGCGACGCGGGCCAGGATGCGTTCCACATCGCCGATGCCGTTTAGGGCTCTCGCAGACTCTCATAGCGATGGTTCTCTATAAGCGTGGCCACGCAGTGATAGCGGGCCTTCAGTAGCGCGTGATCCCGGAGAGGCCGGTTGAGCCAGCGGCGCAGCGAGTCGCCCGCCCATGGGGGTGACGCTTTTATCCATGACGCCGGCGAGGGTGTATTCGTTGCGGCCCGCGAGGCTCGTCTCCAGCTCCAGGTTGCGGCGGGTCGCGGCGTCGAGTATCAGCGCGTCGTCACGCCGCTCTACCGTGAGGCCAGTGATATGGGGGAGCGCGGTACGCTGGGTCTCCTGAACGTATTGCAGGAGCGCACCGGCGGCAGCCACGGCGGCAGGCATGCCTTCGACACCGAAGCCTGCCAAGTCGCGGGTGCGGAACTGGGCGGTGAGGAGGCGTGTGGCGGTATCCGCGTCGAAATGCCAGGGCGGACGTGACGGGCCGCCAGCCCGTTGCGCGACAGCTTTAGGCAGGAGCGCGTCTTCGGCGAGAGCAATTCCGCCGGACGCAGGCGTTCCAGTTCGCCCAAGAGAGCTTCGTCGCCTTCCACTTCTAATAGGGTGAAACGGCCGCTGCCGAGATCGAGGGCCGCGATGCCGTATCGGCCGTCGCGTGCGAAAGCTGCGGCCAAGAGATTGTCACGGCGTTCTTCCAGCAGGGCTTCGTCGGTGACAGTGCCAGGTGTGACGATGCGCACCACTTTGCGTTCCACCGGCCCCTTGGAGGTGGCCGGATCGCCGATCTGCTCGCAGATGGCGACGGATTCCCCGAGTCTCACCAACTTGGCCAGGTAGTTGTCCAACTGGTGATAGGGCACCCCGGCCATGGGGATGGGTGTGCCTCCGGACTGGCCGCGCTGGGTGAGGGTGATGTCCATGAGCCGCGCCGCCTTGCGGGCGTCGTCGTAGAAGAGCTCGTAGAAATCGCCCATGCGGTAGAACACCAGCACGTCCGGGTGCTCGGATTTCACACGCAGGTACTGGCGCATGACCGGCGTGTGTTCGGCGAAGCTGTTGTCGGCTGACTGCTGCATGGGATGGCCAGGACGCTGGAGGGGCGATGCTAGAGGCGCAGTACCGATATATCAAGGATGCTAACCTTCAGCCCATGAAGACCGACGACAAGACCCTCATGGAGCTGGCTGCCGACGTGGGCAGCCGCCTGAAAGCCCGCGGGCACCTGCTGGCCACGGCGGAATCCTGTACCGGCGGCTGGATCGCCAAGTGCATGACGGACGTGGCGGGCAGTTCCGGCTGGTTCGAGCGGGGCTTCATCACCTATAGCGACCAGGCCAAGGCCACCATGCTGGGGGTGCGCCAGAGCATCCTGAATGAGCACGGCGCTGTCTCGGAAGCGGTGGTGCGGGAGATGGCCTCGGGCGCTGCCAGCTGGAGCCATGCCCAGGTGACGGTGGCAGTCTCCGGTATCGCCGGGCCCGATGGGGGCAGCTGCTGAGAAGCCCGTGGGTACTGTATGGATGGCCTGGCGCTGGGCCGATGGGAAGGTCACGGCCCGGCATTTCATGTTCCCTGGTGACCGGGAGTCAGTGCGGCGGGCCGCGGTGTTAGCGGCCCTGCAGGGGCTTATAGAGGGTCTCGCGCCTTAGGATTTAGTCTGCTCAAGCCTTGACTATTTATACAGTACTGTATATAGTCACAGTCACCGGTAAAGACCTGGGTACAGCCTGTACCGCTGCCGGTTGCAGGCCGAATCGCATGGGCGATCTCCATAGCAAAGCGGGTGGTGCGGGCAACGCAAGCAGGCTCTTCTTCGCCCTCTGGCCGGAAGACCCGATCCGCCAGGCTCTATATAAGGCTAGCCGTGCCTCAGTCGAGGCCACCGACGGCAAGCCGGTCTCCCCATCCAATTTCCATATCACTCTCGCGTTTCTAGGTCAGCTCGACCCGGAAGCGGCAGAGCGCGCCCATTCCGTGGCAGCGTCCGTGAAGAGCGAGCCCTTCCAGATGGAGCTGGATCACCTCGGCCACTGGCTTGAGCCCCAGGTGCTCTGGTGCGGCGTGAGCCGCGTGCCGGCGGCGGCCCGAGCGCTGGCCGATGGCCTGCGCCAGCGGCTCATGGATGTGGGCTTAAAGCTCGACACCAAACCCTTCGTCCCCCACGTAACCCTGGCGCGCAAAGTGCGCCGCGCTGCCGTGCTCGGCAGCATCGGTCCCTTGGCCTGGGCCGCAAAAGATTTCGTGCTGATCCGGTCTCTCACGCGAGAGTCCGGCAGTGAATACTCCCCGCTCGCGACGTATGCCCTCGGCGCCGGTGGGATTGTGAAATAATGGGCGCCAAGGGAAATTTCACATGAACGCTGTCCTGAAGGTAGTTCCGATGGATGACAACCGCAAGAAAGCACTCGCCGCCGCTCTGAGCCAGATCGAGAAGCAGTTCGGCAAGGGCTCGGTCATGCGGCTTGGCGCGACAGCAGGCGCTACCGCAGATATCGAGGTGGTCTCCACCGGTTCGCTGGGCCTGGACATCGCACTCGGCGTCGGCGGCTTGCCGCGCGGCCGGGTGGTCGAAATCTACGGTCCGGAATCGTCGGGCAAGACCACGCTCACCCTGCAGGTCGATCGCCGAAATGCAGAAGAACGGCGGCACCGCCGCGTTCATCGACGCGGAACACGCGCTGGATCCCCAGTACGCGGGCAAGCTCGGCGTGAACGTGGACGACCTGCTGATCTCGCAGCCGGACACCGGCGAACAGGCGCTCGAGATCGCCGACATGCTGGTGCGCTCCGGCCGCGATCGACATGATCGTGATCGACTCGGTCGCGGCACTCGTGCCCAAGGCCGAGATCGAAGGCGAGATGGGCGACTCGCATGCATGGGTCTGCAGGCGCGCCTGATGTCCCAGGCGCTGCGCAAGCTCACCGGCCAACATCAAGCGTACCAACACGCCTGGTCATCTTCATCAACCAGATCCGCATGAAGATCGGCGTGATGTTCGGCAACCCGGAGACCACCACCGGCGGCAACGCGCTCAAGTTCTACGCTTCGGTGCGCCTCGACATCCGCCGCATCGGCGCGATCAAGAAGGGCGACGAAGTGATCGGCAACGAGACCCGCGTGAAGGTGGTCAAGAACAAGGTGGCGCCGCCGTTCCGGACGCCGAGTTCGACATCCTCTACGGCGAGGGCATCTCCCGCGCCGGCGAGATGATCGACCTGGGCGTGATCCACGAACCTCGTCGAGAAGTCCGGCGCCTGGTACAGCTACAAGGGCAAGAAGATCGCCCAGGGCAAGGAAGGCGCCCGCGAGTACTTGAAGCAGAACCCGGACGTGGCCGCCGAGATCGAAGCCGCCATCCGCGAGAAACTGCTGCCGAAGAAAGTGGCCGGGGCGCCTATCGCCAGTGAGCCGAGTGAGCCTGTCGAAACGGAAGCTTGACCAAGACGAGGCCCGCGACCCGGTGAGGGTGCGGGCCTCGGCCCTGCGTCTCCTCGCGCGCCGCGAGCATTCCTCCCTAGAGCTGCAGGGGAAGCTTGCGGCACGCGGTTTTGCGCGCGAAGCCATAGAATCGGTGCTGGCCGCGCTGGCGGACAAGAAGCTCTTGAGCGACGCACGCTTTGTGGAAGAGTTCGTGGCGAGCCGCGTGCGGCGGGGCTCCGGACCCATGAAGATCCGCGAAGAACTGAGGGGACGAGGGGTCGCCTCCGAGCTGGTGGACCAGGCGGTGACTGCCCACCGGGGCGCCTGGGGTTCCATGGCGGAAGAGGCCCGGCGTCGGCGGTTCGGGGCCGAGCGGCCTCAAGACATGAAAGAACGCGCCCGGCAGGCGCGCTTCTTGCAGCAGCGTGGCTTCTCCATGGAAGACATCCGCAAGGCCCTGAAGGGCGACCTCGAAGACTAGGAATTCAGCCGGAAAACCTGCTTTCATGCTTGGGCGAAGAGGGCTGAAGCCTCATAATATCCGCCCATGATGACCAGCAACGACATAAGAAAGAGCTTCCTCGACTTCTTCAAGTCCAAGGGCCACACGGTGGTGGCGTCCAGCCCCCTAGTGCCGGCCAACGACCCGACCCTGCTCTTCACCAACGCAGGCATGGTGCAGTTCAAGGACGTGTTCCTGGGGCGCGACAAGCGGGATTACACCCGCGCCGCCTCGTCGCAGCGTTGCGTGCGCGCCGGCGGCAAGCATAACGACCTGGAGAACGTGGGCTACACCGCCCGCCATCACACTTTCTTCGAGATGCTGGGCAACTTCAGCTTCGGCGATTACTTCAAGCGCGATGCCATCCTGTACTCCTGGGAGCTGCTCACCAAGGTGTGGAAGCTGCCGCCGGAGAAACTCTGGGTCACGGTCTATGAGACCGATGACGAGGCCTATGGTTTCTGGACCAAGGACGTGGGCATCCCTAAGGACCGCATCGTACGCATCGGCGACAAGCCGGGCGGGCGCAAGTTCGAGAGCGATAACTTCTGGCAGATGGCAGACACAGGCCCCTGCGGTCCCTGCTCCGAGATCTTCTACGACCACGGCGAGGGTATCCCTGGCGATCCGCCGGGCGGTAAGCACTCTGACGGCGACCGTTATATAGAAGTGTGGAACCTGGTGTTCATGCAGTTCGACCGCTCGCCGGACGGCGTCATGACGCCCTTGCCCAAGCCCTGCGTGGACACAGGCATGGGTCTCGAGCGCATCACCGCCGTGCTGCAGCATGTGCATTCGAACTACGAGATTGATCTCTTCATCAAGCTCATAGACGCGGCGGCAAAGGCTACTGGCGCGAAAGACAAAACGAGTCCTTCCCTGCGGGTCATCGCGGACCATATCCGCGCCTGCTCCTTCCTCATTACCGACGGCGTATTACCTTCCAATGAAGGCCGCGGCTACGTGCTGCGCCGCATCATCCGTCGCGCTATCCGTCACGGCTACAAGCTGGGACAGGAGAAACCTTTCTTCCACACCCTAGTGGCGCCCCTGGATCACGAGATGGGCTCGGCTTATCCGGAGTTGCACAAGGCGGCGTCCCATGTGGACAAAGTGCTGCTGCAAGAAGAAGAAAAATTCCTTGAAACTTTGCAGCGTGGCCTTACGCTGCTTGAGCGCGGTATTTCACCCGAATCATTCATTATTTCGGACTTTAGGAAGAAGTTGCCCGTCATCGAGATAGGCGTAGAAGGAGCCACTACAAGGGGTATTGGCCCTAATGCTGTTGGCTTTGAATACGATGCTCAGCTTGAGCTTAATAATGACCAATCAATAATTATTGATTTTGCCAGGCTGAATGAAATGAGCATCGAGGTAATTGAGACTAAGGCAGCTAAAAAACTTGAGTTTTTTGAAAAACACGGCAAGTCATTTCGAATTGCAGAATATGTTTTTTCAATAATTGGTGAAATCAATGAATCAGACTTACAGAAAATTTCTTCTCATCTAAAGAAATACCAATTCGCTCACCGTGTTCTTAAATTCGGCGATAAAGAGCTCGCGCCAATCAAGATATTAGATGGGCATATAGCGTTCACCCTATATGACACTTATGGCTTTCCTCTCGACCTAACAATGGATATATGCCGTGAGCGCGGTATTAAAGTTGATGAGGCTATATTCCAAAAAGAAATGGAGGTTCAGCGCGGCCGCGCGCGTGCTGCCAGCAAGTTCGGCGCCGAGTACGCGCAGGACGTGGTCATCGATTCCGAGACCAAGTTCACGGGCTACGAAAGCCTCAAGGACAAGGGCAAGATCGTGGCGCTGTTCCGCGGCAAAGACGCGGTACAGAAATTGAGCGCAGGCGAGCAGGGAATGGTGGTGTTGGACCACACGCCTTTCTATGCGGAGTCGGGTGGTCAGGTGGGAGACCAGGGCCTGCTCAAGTCGGGCGCCAGTGAATTCAAGGTCGCCGACACCCAGAAGCGGGGCGGCGGCGCCCATGCCCACATGGGCAGTGTGGTGAAGGGCGAGCTCAAGATCGGCGACACAGTGGAAGCCCAGGTGGACGCGGAACTGCGGGCTGCCACGGTGCTGAACCATTCCGCGACCCACTTACTGCATGCAGCGCTACGCACAGTGCTCGGCACCCACGTGACCCAGAAGGGCTCGTTGGTGGCGCCGGACCGACTGCGTTTCGACTTCTCCCATTACCAGGCGGTGACGCCGGAAGAACTCCAGCGCATCGAAGACTTGGTGAACACGGAGGTCCGGCGCAATGAAGCGGCGGACGTGCGCGAGATGGGTTATGACGAGGCTATCAAGTTCGGCGCCATGGCGCTCTTCGGCGAGAAATACGGCAACCTGGTGCGCGTGATGAAGTTCGGGGATTTCTCCACGGAACTCTGCGGCGGTACCCATGCGTATCGCACCGGCGACATCGGTCTCTTCAAGATCGTGAGCGAAGGTGGCGTAGCCGCCGGTGTGCGCCGCATCGAGGCAGTGACCGGTGCGGGGGCGCTCGCCTACGTGCGCGGTCTCGAAGGCGTGTTGCGCAAGACCGAAGACCTGCTGCGGGCCGGCAAGGACGACGTGGTCGCCAAGACCGAGGCGCTTTTGGAGCGCAACAAGCAGTTGGAGAAACAGCTCGCCCAGATGTCCGGCAAGCTGGCGGCCAACCGTGGCGATGAACTCTTGTCTCAGGCTGTGGCTGTAGGCTCGGCCAAGCTCCTGGCGGCGGAACTGGAAGGCGTGGATGCGTCGGCGTTGCGGGACCTCTTGGATCAGCTCAAGAACAAGCTCGGCTCGGCGGTGATAGTTCTAGGCGCTGCCAACGAGGGCAAGGTGAGTCTCATCGCCGGTGTCACCGCAGACCTCACGTCCAAGGTGAAGGCCGGTGAGCTCGTGAACATGGTGGCCCAGCAGGTGGGCGGCAAGGGCGGCGGCCGGCCTGACATGGCTCAGGCGGGCGGGACTGATCCCTCCAAACTTGGCGAGGCACTCAAATCCGTGCCCGAGTGGGTGCGCGGTAAACTTGGGTAAGTACACGCACAGGGTCTCCCCTTGGCTTTGATCGTCCAGAAATACGGCGGCACCTCCGTCGGCGATTGCAGCCGCATCGAACACGTGGCGGACAAGGTGGCGGCGGGGCGTGCCAAAGGCCACGATCTCGTGGTGGTGGTCTCGGCCATGGCTGGCGAGACAGATCGCCTCGTGCGTCTGGCCCACACGCTCACCAACCGACCCAACCCCCGCGAGATGGACGTGTTGCTCGCCAGCGGAGAGCAAGTCTCCATCGCGCTGCTCTGCATCGCGCTGGAGAAGCGCGGTCTCAAGGCCCAGTCCTTCACCGGCGGTCAGGTGTGCATACGCACCGACAGCGCCCACACAAAGGCGCGTATCGAACAGATCGACACCGACGCACTGCGCGCAGCTTTAGCTCGCGGCTGTGTGCCGGTGGTAGCGGGATTCCAGGGCGTAAACCCGGCAGGTGACATCACCACCCTGGGGCGCGGCGGCGGCGACACCACGGCGGTCGGCGTGGCTGCTGCTATGAAGGCCGACGAATGCCATATCTATACGGACGTGGACGGGGTCTATACCACCGACCCCCGGGTGGTGCCGGAGGCCCGCCGGCTCTCCCGCATCACGTTCGAGGAGATGCTGGAGCTCGCGAGCTTGGGCTCGAAGGTGCTGCAGATCCGTGCAGTGGAGTTCGCCGGCAAATACAATGTGCCCTTACGTGTGCTGTCCACCTTCAAGGAAGGGGAGGGCACGCTCATCACCTACGAGGATGCAGCCGTGGAAGCCGCCATCGTCTCAGGCATCGCCTTCAACCGTGACGAAGCGGAGGTCGCCATCATCGGCGTACCTAACGCAGCCGGTGTCGCCCACCGGATCATCGGCCCCGTGTCGGATGCCAACATCGAAGTGGACATGATCGTGCAGAACGTGGCACGGAATGGCCGCTTCGATTTCACCTTCACCATCCACCGCAACGACTACCGGCAGGTGATGGATATTTTGCAGGCGAACTTAAAAGGCCTGGGGGCCGAAGGCCTGCAGGGCAACGACCGGGTGGTGAAACTCTCGGTGGTGGGGGTGGGCATGCGCTCCCATGCCGGGGTGGCCAACATCCTGTTCCGGGCCCTGGCGGAGCAGCATATCGACATACGCATGGTGTCCACCTCCGAGATCAAGATCTCGGTGGTAGTCGACGAAAAATACCTGGAACAGGGGGTGAGAGCCCTGCACCAGGCCTTCGGTCTCGCGACGCCGCCCCGGGAGGACAGCCTGCATCAGGGAATTCCTGGTTGAGCCGAGGGTCCAAAGAGCGGAGAATAGTCACCGCCCCGCAGAGGGCGGCTATATAAAGACGATAAAAAGGACTTTTTTAGGTGATTGGGACTGAAGGCTACTCAAGGAGCATGACATGCTTATCCTTACCCGGCGCGTGGGCGAAACACTCATGATCGGTGACGAAGTCACGGTCACGGTGCTCGGCGTCAAGGGCAACCAGGTGCGTCTCGGCGTGAACGCGCCGCGTACCATTGCTGTGCATCGCGAAGAGATCTACGAGCGCATCAAGCGCGAACAGGATGGCGGCGGCGAACCGCCGGAAGCCGGTAACGCCTGATTTAGCAGGGCGGTTGACCTGTCTTTGACCGGGCGCCGTGGCGCCCGGTATCATTCACGACCCCGACCTTGGCTTAAGACCATTCGGTGAGGGCTTTAGCCCTCATGGCCGCATATTTCGCCAGGGAAGGGTTGGAAGACCAAGATGAAAAATTAGCGTTTTTGGAGAGGTGGGTGAGGGCGATAGCCCTCACGACTGCGCAGGACGCGCAGGCCGGACACGGCACCAGGGATGGTTAGAAGACCGAGATTGAAAAAATTAGCGTTTTTGGAGAGGTGGCCGAGTGGGTTCGGGCCACTGGCCCGAACGACCGGACAGGATGTCCGGGCGGGTGAGGGCACCAGGGATGGGTTAGAAGACCAGATTACACATAGCAGCGTTTTTGGAGAGGTGGCCGAGTGGTCGAAGGCGCGCCCCTGCTAAGGGCGTATACGGGCTAAAACCTGTATCGAGGGTTCGAATCCCTCTCTCTCCGCCAATTTCAAATAAAAAGGGGGCTTTCCAAGCCCCCTTTTTATTTGAACTGTCGAGAGGGATTCGAACCCTCGATATCAAAGGCAGGTTCGACAAAATCGCCGGGGTTCGGCGCATGCGCCGAACGGGTTTGCCAGGAATGGCAAACCCCGGGTTCTTAGCGAGGCACGGAAAGCCGAGCTTAGAACGACTTGGACCGCCGAAGGCGGGCCCGACAACCCGGCGTAATCCCTCTCTCTCCTCTTAGTCCTGTGGCTTCTTATTCTTTTCCACATCTGCCCCCTGCTATGCTTCTTTATATAACTATAAATGCTCTCGGGGGCTCTCAATGTATAAGGCATTCCTGCTCAGCGGATTCCTGACCGGTGCGCTGCTGCTGTCGACCACCACCCGCGCCGACACCTACTCCGACATGAACGCCAACGCCGGTGCCGCCAAGACGACGGCGGTGGCGGACGGTTGGCAGGGCTCCCTCGCTTTCGGAACCTTGCAGACCTCCGGTAACACCGATACTGCCAGCAGCAACGCCAAAGCCCTGTTCGGGTACAAGAGCGGCAACTGGCAGGACTCGATCCTGTTCCAGGCGCTGCGTGCGAGCAGCGACGGCGTGCTCACGGCCGAGACCATCAACGGCAACGGCCAGACGGATTACAACTTCACTGACCAGGACTATGTGTTCGGCAACCTGGATTATCTGCGGGATATATTCAGCGGATACGACCGGCGCACGTCGGAAGTGGGCGGTCTCGGCCGGCGGATCCTGACCTCAGATACCCAGCAGCTGGATGCGCAGTTCGGTGTCGGTGCGCGCCAGACGCGTTACACCGATGAGACCAGCAAGTCAGAAGCGGTCGAGCTCTTGTCCGGCGCCTATCTGTGGAAGTTCGCCAAGAACAGCAGTTTCTCCGAGAACGTGAGCGTGGAGCACGGCGTCAGCGATACCAGCCAGTCGGTGACGGGCCTCACCACCAACATCGCCGGCAGCTTCGCCCTGGCCATCACGTACACCATCAGCCACAACAGCAGCGTGCTGCCGGGGTTCAAGAACACCGACCGGAGCACGGCGGTCTCGCTGGTCTATTCCTTCGCGCCCACCCCGGCGCCCGCGCCGCCGGTCCCCCAGGCCTGCGCTTGCGGTCCGCCGCCTACTGCCGCCGTGCCAACCCCGGCTGCCACCACCGCAGCGCCGGCCGCCGCCAGCGCCAGCCCACCCCCGTGAGGTCTCCGGGCCTGGACCCCTGGGGTACGGGCCTGCGGGAATGAACTGACGGGGCCCGCCGGGGTCCAAACTGAGACCGGGTCCACGCCCTGTGGCTCCCGGCCCGGTACAATCTTAAGAAGGCGCCCTTAGGCGACTTCCGTGGGTCTACCCCCTCATCCCGGTAAGACCCTCAAGATGATGAAGAAACTCTCCAGCCTGCTGCTCCTCGGCCTCTCCTGGTCTCTACCCGGCGGCCTATACGGCGGGCGCGGACGCTACGACGGAGAGTGCAACGGCGTCGCCTCGAGCCCCCAGCCGGATCAGTCTTCCGTGGATCAGGCGGTGGCCTACGTGCTCACCCATTACCACTACAGCCGCGAGCCCCTGGATCCGACGCTCTCCGCCAAGATATTCGACGAGTATCTGAAGGAACTGGATCCGCGGACACGAGTATTTCCTGAAGGCGGACATCGATTCCTTCTCCGTCTATCGCAGGCGCTCGGCGCCAACATCAAGAAGGGCGACCTGGCCCCAGCCTTCGCGATCTATTCGTGTTCCGCCAGCGCTTCGACGAACGCATGGTCTATGCGCACGGCCTGCTGGACGAAACAACCGGACCTCAAGTAGCGATGAGACGCTCCCGGTCGGCGACAGCCCCGAGGATTGGGCAGCGGACCAGCAGCAGCTCGACGAACGCTGGCGCAAGCGGATCAAGAACGAAGTCATCGACCTGATGCTGGACGGCAACGACTGGCCCAAGACCGCCAAGCTCCTCAAGCGCCGCTACAGCACCCTCGCGAGGGATGGCCAAGATCAGCAGCGACGACGTGTTCGGCACTTTCATGAACGCCTACGCGAAGGCGCTCGACCCGCACACCGAGTACTTCGCGCCGGTGGAATACCAGCAGTTCAAGACCCAGATGAGCCTCAAGCTCGAGGGCATAGGCGTGGAGCTGCAGGGCGACGAGGATTACGTGAAGATCGGCCGGGTGCTGCCGGGGAGTCCGGCGGCCCGCAGTGCGCCTCTGCATGTCGGCGACCGGATCGTGTCCGTAGGCCAGGGGGAGAGCGGCGACTTCGTGGACGTGGCCGGCTGGCGGCTGGACGATGTGGTGCGCTTGACGCGTGGACCTAAGGGCACGGTGCTGCGCCTCATGATCCTGCCGGCGGGCGCGCACCCGGGGTCGCCCCAGAAACCCATCCGGTTGGTGCGGGACTCCATCAAGCTGGCGGACGAGGCGGCACGCAGCGACGTGATCAGCGTGCCGCGTAAGCAGGGCACGGCCAGGATCGGCGTGATCCGGATCCCTGAGTTCTACAGCGATTTCGACGGCCGGGACGAGGGCCAAGCGGATTACAACAGCGTCTCCCGCGACGTGCGCAAGCTGCTCCTGGACCTGGAAGCCAAGCACGTGGACGGGGTGGTCATCGACATACGCAACAACGGCGGCGGCTCGGTCCAGGAGGCCGCGGATCTGGCGGGACTGTTCATCCCCCGGGGCCCCATGGTGCAGCTGCGCAGCTCCGATGACCGCATCGACGTGGTGCGCTCCAGCAGCACGCCCGTCTATACCGGTCCCCTGGCGGTGCTGGTGGACCGCTTGAGCGCCTCGGCTTCGGAGATCTTCGCCGCGGCGGTGCAGGACTACCGTCGCGGGGTGATCGTGGGCACGGATACCTACGGGAAGGGCGTCGCCACCCAGTTCGTGGACTTGGCACAGCTGGTGGGCGACAGCGACGACGCCGGACAGCTCATGTTCGTGTCGGACAAGTTCTACCGGGTGACGGGGGCGAGCACCCAGGATCGGGGGTGACCGCCGGATATCCAGCTGCCCTCCGACATCGACCCCAAGCAGTTCGGTGAGGAGACCGAGGACAACGCACTGCCCTGGGATACGGTCGAGCCCCTGGCGTTCACTCCGGTGCATGGCCGCGTGGATACGATGCTGCTCGGAACTCCGTAAACGCCATGAGGAGCGGGCCAAGGACGATCCCCTTGTTCCAGCTGTATCTGGCCGACATCCAGCACCTGAAGAAAGAGGATACGACCACCAGTCTCTCCCTGATGCTGGACGTGCGCAGCGCGAGGAGCAGCGGGAGGAAGCCTGGCGAGCCAGCGATGACGTGGCTTGGCAGCGCATCACCGGCAGCCCACCGACCGGCGCGGCCGATGGGGCGGTGGCCAACCCCCAGGATGCAGTACTGCGGGAAGGTGCCAACATCGTGGCGGATATGGGCGAACTGCAGCACGGTTGAGAGCCTGTAGGAACGGGCGTCCTGCCAGGCCTACTCCCGCCGCCCGGGCCCCGTCCCGGGCGGGTCGGAGGCGCATAAATGAATCAGGCATATTTCATAACATTATCGGCCGGTCCTCCCGGGGCTTGGCCTATACCTTAGCCGTACGCGTGGGATAACGATTTTCGGAGGATACAGTCATGATTCGCCACCTTAAGACTTTCTCGGACTCATACAAGCCGGTGCTCCTGGGCCTGCTCGCACTGGGTCTTACCGTGACCGGACAGGCCGCCCTGGCAGATCACCTGCCGCCCGGCATCAAGGTCATCTATATCAACCCCCCGGCTTCGGTGGACCGCACACCAGGCCAGACGGTGTATACGGATGCCGACATCGAACAGGCCTCGGAACTCGCCAAGCTGGGTGACGCCGAAGCCGAAGCCAACCTCGGTGTGATGCTGACCACCCGCGGCAAATACCAGGAGGCAGCGAACTGGTACAAGCGCGCGGCGGAGGCGGGCCTCTCGGCCGCCGCCTACAACCTGGGCACGCTGTACTACAACGGCCAGGGCTTCCCGCAGGATTACGCCCAGGCACTCTATTGGTTCCAGGAGGCGGCCAGCTCGCAACGATGCTATGCCGAGTTCCAGTTGGGCATGATGTATGACTCGGCCACGGTGTGGATGCCAGCCCGGATAAGGAGATGTTTGGTACACCAAGGCCGCGGCCAGGGCCTGGCGGCGGCCCAGTACAACCTCGCCGTCATCTACCACAACGCGGAAGGCGTGCAGCAGGACGATGTCACGGCCTATGCCTGGCTGCTGCTTGCCGAGCGCGACGGCGTGGATGTGTCCGAGGCCAAGCCGATCGTGACCGACGGCATGACGCCGGACGATATGCTAAGCGCCGAAGTCGCTGAGCCGCTCGCTGTACGTGACAGCGGACAACACGCTGCGGAGCTGAGGACAGAAACCGAGGATCACTGGCTGGCGGGCGCCATCCTAAGCGTCCGCCAGACAGCCCACGGCCGGGACTTTCGTACGGCAACAAGCGGATATCTCGGGGAGATAGCCTTGAATCCGACGCCCTTGAACCGATTGGCCCATCCGGCCGAGGCCCGATATGATGGTGTAAGAGGGCCCGTGCAGACGGGACCCGCGCATGAGCCGACCCATGGGGTGATCAAGGCCAACACGAACGTCTCCGGGGCAGCGAACAGCGCAGCATGAATTCCACGCCGGAACCAGAGCAGGGTGCATTACACCTTCGGGCAGTACAGCTTCCGCCCGGACAGCGGCGAACTCAACGACGGACAGAAGACGGTGCAGCTGCGCCCCCAGGTGGCGAAGCTCCTGGACCTCCTGCTACGCAACGCCGACAACACCGTATCCCGTGAAGACATCCGGAACCACCTGTGGGGCAGCCATGTGGTGGTGGAGTTCGAGGAAGGCATCAGCGCCTGTGTGCGGCAGCTGCGCATCGCCTTGAACGACGGTGCCTCGGGCACACGCTATATCCAGACCATCTCCCGACGCGGTTACAAGTTCGTATTCCCGGTGACGCGCTGGAAGGCGGCGGTGCCGCCGAAGCGGCACTACACCACGTGGCCACGCGTTGCGATACCGGCGCCCGATAAGCCGCCTCCGGCGGGCCGAGACGGGCACAAGGCCGCCTATTACAGCGTGGCGGTGTTGCTGGCTGCGGCGCTCATCGTGGGATCGCGCTGCTCAAGTACCGCAACAACGGTCTCTTCTCCGAAGCGGGTGCGAATCCACGTGTCGTGGTGGCGGTGCTGCCCTTCAGCAACCTCTCCCAGAATCCGGACAGCGGGGTACTCGGCGCTTCCTCTCGAGCGAGGTGATCAACCTGCTCGGGCCCATCGCGCCTAACCGCATGGGGGTGATCGCGAATACTTCCAGCACCCATTTCACCAAGGGCGACGAGACCATCAAGGATATCGGTCAGGAGCTGGGCGCGGACTATGTGCTGGAAGGCTCTATCGCCCAGCAAGGCCATACGTTCCATGTCTCCGCGCGTCTGATACGCGCAGCGGATCAGAACTACGTATGGGGCGACGAATACGACCTGGATGCGAACTATTCCGACGGTGCTTACCGGCAGCTGGTGATACGCATCGCGACCCAGGTGGCGACGCTTGCTCGCGCCCAGTGCCGCAGTCAAGCCCCTGGAGTTCACCAGCAACCGGGATGCGGCCATCGCCTTCCAGACGGGACGTGATCTGATAGGCCAGGACGATTTCAAGAAGGCCTATGGCTACTGCCAGAAAGCCATGGATCTGGATCCGCGTTTCGCCGCTGCCCAGACCTGTGCGGCGCGCGCTTTGCTGCGCATGCCGGAGCTCACCAAGGATCGAACTGGGCAAGGCACAGGGCTGGTGGCGAGGGCGCTCAGCCTGGACAACGATTCGGCCGAGTCGCATCAGCTCAAGGGTGAGCTGGACATGTTGTATGACTGGGACCTGGATGCGGCGGGGCTGGAGTTCAAGCAAGCGCTGCAGTTCAATCCCGGCGATGCCTGGACTTGGCAGATGTACGCCGAGTATCTGGTGGCCACCGGCCGCAACGCCGCCATGCAGAACGCCATGGAGACCGCGCAGGGCGCTGGATCTGGCTTCTATGAGCGTGACCAACGATCCGGCCCTGATCGCCTATATCGCCTCGCAGTACGAGGCGGCCGAAGCGAACGCGCGCATCAATGCGAGCCTCAACAGCCAGGATCTGTTCGCCCAACACATCCTGACCTTGAGCCTCTTGGGCGCGGGCAAATACTCCGACGCGGCCAGACAGGCGGTGCTGGAGATGCAGGCGCTCAAGGCCAGCCCGACTGATCTGGCGCGGTCCAGGACAGCAAGTCCGGCTCGTTGGTGAACTATTTCACCTGGTATGCGCGGCATGCGGCTGCCGGCCCCTCGGGCAAGCTCACGGCGGTCTTCCTGGCGGATGCCTACATGCACCTGGGCAAGCCGGACGATGCGTATGCAGTCCTGGATTCGGCCTATAAGCAGCGCAGTATCAGCACCCTGATGCCCTTCATCAGTGTGTGGCCGAGCCTGCGCCCCCTGTGCACCCGCGCCGATTTCCTGACCTTGACCAAGGACCTCGGCCAAGTCGGCTGCCTGCCGCAATAGGGCGGTTTTAAGGCAGTCCGGACGCCAGGCCTGGGGCCCAGCCCCGTGTTTTTCCTGGGTTTTTCTTGACCCTGACGGTCCCGTCCGGGATAATTCCGCCCCTTCCATTGGCCTACCCATCTGGCCAAAAAGCTGCATATAAGCGCTCGTAGCTCAGCTAGGTGAGCCGGGTTATAAAACCGGTCCGTAGGACCGGTGCCCGGTGAACGCGAGGCAGGGGTTCGGAGCGGTAGCTCCGAACGGGCACCCAGGATGGGTGCCCTGGACCACAAGCGAAGCAGGATGCGCAGCGCTGTGGCCGAGCTGGTGGGAGCGCCAGGGATGGGGAAGATTGCGACTGTTGAAGTTTTACACGCGCCCGTAGCTCAGCTGGATAGAGTACCTGGCTACGAACCAGGTGGTCGGGAGTTCGAATCTCTCCGGGCGCGCCATATGAAAAGCCCACCGAAAGGTGGGCTTTTTGCTTCAACCGCCCGGAGACATTCGAACTCCCGACGTTGTGATCGGCCGAGTTCGACAAAATCGCTGGGAGCGATTTTGAACAGCGCCGTTTCGGCGCTGGCCCGAAGGGCGGCGGGCAGGATAGCCCGCCGTAATCCTCCGGGCGCGCCATTAATGAAGGCCCACCGAAACGGCGGGCCTTTTTATTTATTAGCCCGGTGAGATCCGAACCCTTCGGGTTCGAATCGGTTCTAGGCTCGCCGCATGCTGCGCATCCTGCTCCGCATGCGGTCCAGGGCGTACGTCCTGCACGCCCGCTCGAAGCATTGCTTCGAGCCCATGCTTCGCCAAGAAGCCCAGGGTTTGCCATCCCTGGCAAACCCGTTCGGCGTATGCGCCGAACCCGGGCGCGCCATATAAAGCTAAAGGCCTACCCATCGGGTAGGCCTTTTCATTTCCGCCCGGAGAGGTTCGAACTCTGCCGGCGTTTAAATCAGTTTCCCTCAGGGCTTTGGTTTACTGAGCAGATCCCCGCCAGGCGCTGTCGAGCTGCTGCCCAATACATGGCCGTTCACGGTCATGCCGTACATGGAACTCGGTGAATCGTGGAAACTGTGACGGGTCTCGGCGACCGAGCCTGTGAAGCGTGGATCCTGGGGGCGTTCCTGGCTGTCCATGTATGACGCCACGTCCCAGGCTTCCTGATCGCTCAGAGTGTTGGCTCGGCTGTAAGGCATGTTGGCCTTGATGAAAGCCGCCGCATTGTTGACGTCACCCATGCCGGCGCCCCAGTTGAAAGACCGGTCGCCCCATAACGCCGGGAACCCCATGCTGCCGTCGTTCGCCAGCTGACCCGCGCCATCGGCGCCATGACAGAGGCTGCAGTGGGCGGCATAGACTTTCGCACCGCGTGCATAGTCCGGTGCCGATGCCGGCTTGGATAACTTCGGATATCCGCGCCCCGGGATGTTGGGATCGATGGGCGCGCCTTTGGCGAGCCAATACGCATAGGATTCCAGCGCCACCAGCACCTTGTCGCCCAGATGTGGTGCTTTGCCGTTCATGCTGAAACGGAAGCAGCCCTGCAGGCGTTCCTCGAAAGTATTGACGTGCTTATTCTTGGCACGGTATGCGGGGTATGAGACATACGCTGCCCACATGGGCGCCGAGTCCGGCATCCGGCCGGCATCCAGATGACAGTTGCTGCAACTCAATTGGTTGCCGACGTAGTCGGGCGCGTGTTTCGCGGGATTCTCAAATATCATCTCGCCGAGTTTGACCATCTCCCCGAACTCATCCTGTGGCATCTCCGATTCGGGCGGTGGCATGAAGCTCACGGCAGCCGGCTGAGCAGGTTCCGGTGACGCAGACACATCGGCTTCGGCAGATCGATAGCCGCTCAGCAACAATGCGCCGCCTGCCACCAGCGTCGCCACCAGGATGTGGAGTGTCGTGCGGGACGTTCTCATGGTTTGGCTTCGGGAGAGCGAGGGGGTAGCCGGCTGAAGTAGTCAGCCACAGCGCGCACGTCGGTATCGGACAGCCGTTTCGCGATCCCGCCCATCAATTCCATCGGACCGGGGTCGCGGGTGCCGTCTTGCCATGCCTTCAGCTGGTTTACCAGATAGATCGAAGATTGTCCGGCGAGCGCCGGGAAATCCTCGCCGATGCCGCTGCCATCATCGCCATGGCAGCGTGAGCAGGCCGGCACGCCTTTGAGCCAGAGGCCACGCTCGGCAAGCAAGCGTCCGGTGGTGTCCGACGTGTCTGCGGGCGTGACACCCATCGCCTGGGCAGGCAGCTCCGCGTAATAACGCGTCAGCGCCCTGATCTCGTCAGACGACAAGGCCTTGGCGATCGGCGCCATCTTCGGGTTTTGACGCCGGCCGTTTGCGAAATTCTTCAACTGACGTTGCAGATAAGCCGAAGGAAGACCCGCGAGCCTGGGGATGCCGTCCGTCGGATCCCCTTCGCCGGCCTTGCCATGACAACTGGCGCAGGGTGGCGCACCGCGGCCATTCCCGGCAGCGGTGATCTGCCCGGCATCGATGGCAGCTGCAGAGGCGGTTGCGACTGCAAATAGGGAGCACAGGGCGGTCAGGATGGCGGTATACCTAATGCATTTCTTCATGGCCGCTCCCGGGTTCTTCTGTGCAGGGCCATGCCATCAGTTTGTAGCGCCAGCGACATAGGGCTTGAAGCCGTAACGCTCGAAGATCTCCAGGCCCCGCGGTGAACGCAGGAACTCGAGCCAGGCTTGGCCGGCCTCGGGATGCGCGGCGCCCTTGACCACTGCACCGGCGTAGATCCCCGTGCTGTTCTCGGAGGCCGGGATATCCACGTGGGCGATCGGATGGCCCACCTGCTCCTGGAAGAGCGCCTCGGATTGCCAGGTGACCCCCGCCTGCACACGACCCTGCATGATCCACAACGGCGTCTGCCGATGATGGATGTGAGTGAGGACCGTGCTGCCGTCTTTCAGCTTGGTCTCATAGACCGCAGTCATCAATGCGGCTCCTCCGGCCTTGGTCAAGGCGGCCTGGATCTGCCGCACGATGCCCTCAAACTCCGGGTTAGGCATCGCCAACTTCACGCCGGGTTTGCCCAAATCGGCGAGTCCGGTTATGCCCGCCGGATTGCCCTTGGCAACCATGATGGTGAGCGTATTCGTGGCGTAGGACACCGCTGGCGCCATCAGCGTGCCCTCGTCGACGTATTCCTGCACCTTGTTCAGACCGGCGAGGTAGACGTCCGGCTTGACGCTCCAGGTCATGTTGCCGACCGTGATCACACCGCCCGCTTTGAGTTGCTGCATCAGCAAGCCGGGAGGAAGGGTCTCCCAATATATGCGGCCCTTATATTGCGGATGGAGCTTTTCGAAGGTCTGCACCAGCGGCGCCATGGCGAAGAAATAGTTGCCGCCGACATACAGCGCCAACAAAGGATCGACCGGATCGCCGTGGAAATCCGCCAGGTTGTCCGCATCGGGTTCGGTGAATTCAAGGCCACGGACGGCCACATCATCGTTGGCGCCATGTTGCCAGGGTGGGTAGAGGCTTGGGTCAAACCTCGCCGTATCTTCCTGCTGTGCTACCGACGGACCAGCGAAGGTGCTGAGTACGGCGCACAAGACACCCGTCAGCAGTACGCTCTTTCTCATGGCGTTATCCCCGATGAGCTAGTGGGCGGAGTGGAGCGCGCCGATCACATCGGCATCAGGCTGTAGCCCTCTTGCTGAAGCAGGGTGACTGTAGTGAGCCCCGAGAGTGCGATGGTGACTGACTTGTCCACCCATGCGTAATCGAACTGGTGCTCTGCCACGGCCTGGCCGCATACCGCCACGTCGACTCCAGCCGCACGCAGCAGGTTTATCAGCTTGAGATTTGGGTTCGCGGAGCCGAATTGCGCCTGGTAGTGAGCATCATCCAGCGCCAGTGGCGTGGCTTCCCCGTAGGCGATGGCGACGAACTTGAGGTGTGACAGCGGCACACCGGCGGCCACGTAGAGATTGACTGCACGGGCGACATGATCGAGCGATGGGTTGACGTCCGCCGGTGTCTTGGCGCCTTTGGTCAGGGCGAAGACGATCTTGTAAGTGGCATTCTGATCCGGCTGGTAGGCAGCCTTGGGCAACATGTGGATCTTGCCGTAGCCTTCGATCGTGGGCGTGGTCCAAAAGCCCGGACCTTGAGTGGGTTCCGGGGCCCCCATAGCGTTAAAGGTAAGGGCGAGGGTGGCGATGAGCAGTATGTAAGCGGCGCGGCGCATGGTGAGGCTCCCTTTAGATGTGCTTGTACTATGGTGTCCTTTTAACAATCCCATGTCCATGGACACTGGGATTGACAAGTCGCTGATATGCAAGCCATTTAAGCCACTTCGTGCATAGTCTGCCGGGTGGGGGTCCGCTGTCGCGTTACGCAGTTTGTTTCGAGCCCGTGCTCCGCAAACTGCCCAGCCCATGCATCCTGCATAGGCGTTCGCAGCTTCGTCGCTCACCTCGTTCCACTCGTGGCTCAGGACCGCCGTAGGCGCGTTCCACAGGGGTGAGTCTAGATGTTGCGAGTGATCTTCCGGGCGTCCTATACCGCAACTGAGGCCCATCTGACGAGCAAATCGTTGGCATTTGCATCCGTTCGAAAGGCCTGTCGAGTCAGGCAGAATCGCCAAACCGGATACGCTCGACGAACTGAGTAAGTAGAGCTTTAAACTGATTTGAATCGTCGTCGGATAAGCTTCAACAATCTTCAACATAGTGACGATCAGGTTTTGTAATCGATAGGTTGAAGTCAAATCAATAATAGTTGTTCATCAGGCGAACTATTTTGCTAACCTCACGATCACGTCTTCGCTGTACTCAGCAGTTCAATCCGCCGCACCACTCCGGTCCGTCTGGAGAAGGAGGCGGCAGTACGTGAACCCATAACGATCGTTGAAGAGATGAACGATGGAGACATTTTCTTCGACTCATTCCGGTGGCTCTCGTGGTCATGACATCGGTGGGCATTGCAGCTGCCGAAGATCCAGCTTCGACCGAGATCGCCAGTAACATCGACAGCGCACTCAAAAATCCTCCGATAGTCGAATTCGTCGTCACTGACGGCGCCGACCTGATCGATTTCGCCGGACCGGCTGAAGTGTTCAACTTCGTCAAGCTCCCAGGTCATGATGGATCGCCATATATCGAATACATCGTCTCCGATACATTGGCTCCCATCAAACTCCAAGGCGGCTTCATCGTGACGCCGAATTACACGTTCGACACGGCGCCGCAGGCGGACATCGTCATCGTCGGAGGGCAAAGCCGCTATAGTCCGACACAGAAGGAACTCGATTGGTTACGTGCACGCCATGACAAGAGACAGACAGTCATGTCGGTCTGCACAGGTGCTTACGACCTTGCGAAAGCGGGCCTGCTGGATAACAAGCAAGCGACCACCCATCACGACGCATTCAACTATTTCGGACAGGCTTTCCCATCCGTCGAGATCGTGCATGGGAAGCGCTATGTCCAATCAGATCCATATCTCTTCACTGCCGGCGGGCTGAGTGCCGGGATCGATCTTGCGCTGCACATGGTCGATATGCGGTTTGGACGCATGATCGCTGAACACACCGCCGATACTCTGGAATACCAGGGCACAGGCTGGCTGACGAATACAAGCGCATTTTAGACACGTACAAGAATCTTCCGAGCGCGCCACCAAAACAAAAGGCCTACCCGTTTGGGTAGGCCTTTTCATTCTAGATCTGCTCAGTGATGGTGCTGTCCGTCCGGTTTGCTGGTGGTGACGACGTCAGCAGGGCTCAGGGTCCCATCGGACCATTTAGGCGCGAGTACGAAGTAGGTCGTGATCGGCTCGATGTCGCTGGTCGTCGAGAAGATCGGCGAGTCGGGCATATCGGCGCCCCACGCCGAGCCGTCCGCAGATGCGGCGGCAGGCACGAAGAACATCACATGGGGGCGCCAATTGGATTTCCCGCCCATGACCGGATCGTTTATGTACTGGTCTTTCGACAGCATGAAGACCATGGAACCCGGAGCGGGGGTACCGATCTCATGGGCCGCCAGCTCTGCCTTGGTCCGCGCGATCATCTCGTCCTTGGAGACTCCCGCCATCACCCATTGCGCGCGTCTGAGGATGTCGGGGAGCACGGAACTCACCGCTGCCGCATTCCAGCACTGAGGCGTGCTGCCATGCGGGTTGAAGAATTCAGGGTCGTCGAAATCCTTCTCCCAGGATCTGCCTACATAACACGTGAAGCCGTTGCTGCCTTGGACCGCGGTCTCATAGCCAGTCTTGCCGAGCACCAAGATGGTGGCGTTATCAGAGACCGACTTCGCTGCGGCGGTGCGGGCCAGGGCGATCTCGGCTTCTGGGCTGCTGGGCAGGTATTGTTCGATAGGGGGTCTGGCCGGGTAGGGAGCACTGGCAGTATCGGCCCGGACCGGGTTGATCCATAGAGCCAATATGAGCAGGTTCAATCCCAGCGCGGCAGTCGAAATCCGTATATTCCGTTTCATAGTCATGATCCTCTCTTGGTCCGTAGGTTTTCCCCGTACAACACCTTTTTCAACTTCAGCAAATCTTGGCATGAATATAACCAGCACTCCATCCCTAGCCATCCGTGAGGGCTGGCAGATAGCTCGATGCTTGGATTGGCGTGGATGCGCATCATCTCCATCCGTGCTTTCCGATGCCATCGGAAACAGTGCATGGCTGGACACGCACCGTGCGCTTCGACTCTAGGCGGCATGCTCCGATAAGTTTGCCATGCCTTTATGTTCATGGACTGCACCTTTGACCAGGGCCGCTCTGATTTTAGATTTATACGTGCTGCCCGGCTTGAAGGTCATGCCATCGTCCATCACAACCTCATGTTTGTCCTTGTAAGCGCGGACTTCGCGCACGCATTCTATGTTCACGATGGTCGACCTGCGGATACGCAAGAAACGGTCGGAAGGCAGTTTAGAGCTCATCTCTGAGATCCGGCTGGTGGAGCGGAACACCTCTCCAGTCGTCATGTGGATGTCCGTGTAATCCGCGTCAGCCAACAGGTAACGGATATAGCCCATGTTCAGGAAACGGAAGCGTCCGCCAAAATTCACGGACACGCGCTTAGTATCCTGCCGTTTGGGCTGCGCTTTCTCGACGCATTCCTGGAGGTAGCGCACCAGCGTGTCCAGATCCAGACGTCTATCGATACGCTGATCCTGCTCGATCCTTTGGCGCAATTTATGGATCATGACCGCGAGACGCGCTTGGGTTATGGGTGCCAGGAGATAGTCGATGGCGTTTATCGTGAAAGCCTCGACGGCATATCGCTCACAATCCGAGATCACGACGAGATAGGGGCGCTTGGCGAAACCTGACCAGATCAAAGCGGTGAGGCTAGTGAGACCTGGTGCTTCCGTGCTGGCAAACACCACATCCGGGCGCAGGGACTGTATCTTTTGCATGGCGTCATCGGCATAGACGCAATCGGCGACCACTGTGATGTCTTTCTCTTGCGTCAGAGCATTTAAGAACTGTTCGCGAGTCTCATTGTCGGGATAGATCACCAGCGCGCGTATCACGATCATTCCTCCGGACAGATGGTTGCGTCCGCACTGGACGTGACTGACATTCTCATATGGCGCGGGCATGCTGGCGCGACGATGCACGCGATTATGGGTGAACCAGGGTTCTCCGCTATGGAATCCGGGATTACGGTATATGGCTTCAGGAGATCGGGCGATGGAATGGGGCTGCATGCGGTTGAATACTGGTCACGGCTTGCCCAACAATGCCTACCAGGCGCCGGCTGTCGTGAAGATCGGTGTTACGTTGCTGTTCTCCGGATCCTTCTCTCCTGCCGGCGCCGCCATATTCCTGAATCCACATCGCGACAGCGGCGGGACCGGCAGGCAGGCGTCCTTCAACGCCAAATAGCCTGCTGATTTGACCGAGGGTCCCGTTTCCAACAGCCGGACCCGTGGTCCCGATCTTCGAGTCGCTCCCTAATAGTCGGACGAGTAGTGCATCACACACCCGATACCGCGCCGCTGTCTTCACGATTCCTCTGCTCAAATAACATCTTTTTGACTGTTGCTTATCTAACACCACGCCCAATTCTCGTGCCCATCCCAATCCTTCAGCCTAGACCGCCACTCGCGGCCAAATCCTTCGCTGTGGACTCGCTGACAATAACCATGAACTGCATTTTCTTTCCCTCAAGCAGTGTCTATGGGAAATGAGCTCCGCCGGTATTCGGAAAAAAAATACGGCCTGGGCCAAACTCGCCACATCGAAGTTTTGACCGTTGCTGGATAACCACAACCGCATCCACTGCGGATTCATCTGAAACACTTGGCGAAGTCTGAATTACTTAGGAGAAAACGAAATGAATAAGTCAGCTCTGCAGCAAGCCATTCAGCGTGCACTGTATGCTTCGGCTTTGCTCCCAATAGTCGTCGCACCATCGGCGTTCGCGGCCGATGCGGCCACGACCACAGCCGCCACCGATACGAGCACTGCCCAACTGGGCAAGATCGAAGTGACGGGTACGCGCATCAAGCGTACCGACGTGGAGACGGCGCAGCCGGTATCCATCATCACCCAGAGCCAGATCAAGGCGTCGGGTTTCACCTCCATCGGTGACGTGCTGCAGCAGGTGTCCTCCTTCGGCGTCTCGCAAAACCAGCAACTTCAACAACGCCGGCAATGGTTCGAGTCAGCTGAGCTTGCGCAACCTCGCCGCGAATCGCCTGCTGGTGCTGCTGAACGGCCAGCGCGTGGACTCCGCCATCGACGGCTCGGTGGACTTGAACAACATCCCGTCCGCCATCATCGACCACGTGGAAGTGCTGCAGGACGGTGCGTCCGCCATCTACGGTTCGGACGCCATCTCTGGCGTGGTGAACATCATCACCGTGAAGAACTACAACGGCGCCGAGGCCAATGCTTTCATGGGCATGTTCGACGGCAAGAACGACGGCGGCGGCTGGGACGGCAAGGTCCAGTCCTATGACTTCACCATCGGCGACAGCGGCGACAAGTCCAACGTGGTGATGAACGTGCAGTACGTCAACCAGAGCCCGGTGTACGCCGGCAACCGCACCATCTCCAAGGAGCCGACCATCGGCGGCGGCGCCGCTGGCGGCAGCTCCGGCGCAGCTGGCGGCCGTTTCATCGTCTACGGTCGTGGCGACCAGACTGCAGGTAGTCTTAAAAATGCAGGCTGCACCTTCTATGGCAGCGTGACGGCGACGATCTGCGACCTGACCCCGCAGAATCCGGGCAACAGCTCGAAGACCAACACCGTCTCCAGCCTGCGTGGCTTCACGGCGAACGACAAGTTCAACTACGCACCCTTGAACTTCCTGGTGACGCCGAACGAGCGCACCAGCATGTTCGTGCAGGCCCACTATGATCTGGCGGATAACCTGACCTTCAGCACCATGGCCATCTACAACAACCGCGTGTCACAGCAGTTGCTGGCGCCCTCGCCACTGTTCTTAGGTGCTGGCGGCACCAGCTTCGTCAACGGCCAGACGATCTCGGTGTCGGGCCTGAACCCCTACAACCCGTTCAAGACCGGACTGGTGGCCAACTCCCAGCTCCATACCACCTCCAACACCGTGACACACGTCAAGACTAAGCCGCCTGCGTGCTATCTGGCCAATACCTGCGACGAACTGTCCTTCCTCGGCCGCCGTCCGCTGGAGCTCGGCAATCGTGTGTCCAACCAGGACGTGTCGAGCTTCACGTTCCGCGGCGGGTTCAAGGGCTATTTCAACATGCTCGGCAACGAGTGGGATTGGGATGCCGGCTATAACTTCGGCAAGAACAGCGAGGCTCGGCTCCTCACCGGCTTCTTGAACGACGAGCGCCTGCAGATAGCCCTGGGCAGTGCTAACCCGGACGGCACCAACACCGCGCCCTGCACTTCCAACGGCCAGTTCGTCTCGGGTTGCGTGCCATTCAACATCTTCGGCGGCTACAACCAGAAGACCGGTGCAGGGCAGCATCACTCCGGCCATGGCCGCAGTTCGTACTGTACGAGAACCATGACCTCGACGCAGGAGACGATGCGCGATTACACCGCGAACATCAGCGGCGACCTGTTCGACCTGCCGGCCGGCCCCGTAGGGTTGGCGCTCGGCGGCGAGTCTCTGGAGCATGATGCGTTCTTCCATCCGGACGAATTGGCCGTGATAGGCAACACCAGCGGCAACCAGAGTCCGAGTCCTCCAACGGCCGCGAGGGCACGAAGGCTGAGTACGTCGAGTTCAACATCCCGCTGGTGACCGATGCGCCGTTCATGAAGGACGTGAGCCTGGACATCGCCGAACGCTGGTCCCAGTTCAAGTGGGTCGGCGGCAACGCAGGGAGAGCCCGGCACCGGCGTGCTAGCACAACGCTGATAACGCCTCGGGTCGTGCAGCCCTGCGCTGGCAGGCCACGGACGAACTGCTGCTCCGCGGCAGCTGGTCTCAGGGCTTCCGCATCCCCAGCGTGAGCGAGTTCTTCCTCGGCGATAGCGACGGCTTCCCGGGCCTCCAGGACCCTTGTGCTCAGGCCAGTACCAAGACGGCGCTCTGCAGCAAGGGCAACGTGGTCCAGCCGAATTCACAGATCCGCACCACCGCCGGCGGCAACGCGAACCTGCAACCTGAGCGTTCCATCTCACGGACCGCGGGCTTCGTGTACAACCCGGGCTGGATGCCGGGCTTCGACCTCAGCATGGACTACTACAAGATCGAGCTCCTGCAAGCGGTGTCCACCATCGGGGGCGCGACCATCCTCTCCGGCTGCTACAGCGGCAACCTGATCTATTGCAGGCTGATCACTCGCGGCGCGGGGCCGCAAGGCAACTACAACTCAGCTGGGTCGATCACCGACATCGTCAACACCAACGTGAACATCGGCGCTGTCAAGGTCGAGGGCATCGATCTCAGTTCCCACTACAAGTTCCCGTCCACCTCTGTCGGCGACTTCAAGGCCGGCTTGGATTGGAGCTTCACCAAGCAGCTATGTGGTGACACAGCCCTTCGGCAGCGGCGCTCTCGAGCAGCCAGGAGCTCTCCGGCACTACGACCTTCGTCGGTACCACAGGCCCCAACACCACCAACGGCGGCACGCCGAAGCAGCGTGGCACTCTCAGCCTGGCCTGGAACTCCGGCGCCTGGTCGGCGAACTGGGCGATGGAGTACATCGGGCATATGGTCGAGGATTGCAACACCTTGCTCTCTTCTGCTCCGTCGGTAGCACGCCGAGCTGATCGCGACCCGCTGCTCGAACCTCCCGACTAATACGGCCTTCGGCTCGTTCCCGTTCGATGGTGCACAGAAGGTGCCGACCAACCATATCGGCGCGACGATGTATCATGACGTGTCAGCGACTTATCACGTGGATAGCATCAATACCGACTTCACTTTCGGTATCCGCAATCTGTTCGATAAAGAGCCGCCGATCGCCATGTCGTCCTTCGCGAACAGCTTCGTGCCGGCGTTCTATCGCGCTCCGGGCCGCTTCTTCTACGGCCGCATCGGTGTGAAGTTCTGATGCGACTAGCTGTAGAAAAAGACTGGAAGTGAAATTGAGCGGCCCCGGTTTCCCGGGGCCGCTTTTTTGATACACAGGACGTCGTATGCCGCGAGAGCAGGAGGCAGGGATGCCGGCAGGTTGAGCAACGGGATGCAGTTGCCGAGATGGAGACTCCGAGAGCGACGCCTGGCCAGGTTGGTTCGATGATGGTTGGCAGAGGCCCGGAAGCGACGTGCCACCGAATTAGTACAAGGGGAAATCGTTGGAGCCCGTGACCGACGCATCGCAGATTGGCTAAGGTGTGTGGCAAAAGCACGAGAGCGGCGTGGCACCGACTTCGATGGGCGGCGAGACGGCTCAGCTGAGGAAGGCGGCGACCGCTGTCTGTCTCTGTCCCGTGGCGGCTCTTGGGTATCCACGTCGAATCTAGGTAATCAGACGTCGAACAACGTAATTCAGGCGTTGAATTTAACTGCGAGCGTGGCTTCATTCGGTCACTGAAGCCGCGATTAACCCTTATCCTTCAGCGCGTTACGAGCTTCGATACTCTTGACTTGGGAAGTAAAACATACATACTGGTCGGTATGGTAGGAATCAAGCCTCATCATCCACGGCCCAAAAAGCCGGTGACCTCGCAATCTGGGCGGCACCCGGGAGCGTCTGCTCCAGGCCGCTTCCCAGGAGATATATACCTCAGGTTTCCGGGGCGCCAGCCTCGAGACGATCCTGGACACGGCCCAGGTCACAAAGGGCGCGTTGTATCACCACTTCGCCAGCAAAGAGGCCTTGGGTCATGCAGTGCTCGATGAGGTCATCGCAGTGGAAGGCCGGGGGAAATGGCAGGCCCGGCTGGAGGAAAGCGCCGATCCGATCGTCGCGCTGATCCAGGCGATCCAGGCGACGTCGTTCTTACCTGAACACGTAAGCGGCGGTTGTTCCTTGAACAATTTGGCCCAGGAGATGTCACCGGTGGACGAGATGCTTCCGGAAGCACATCTCGGAGCTTTTCCAGGACTGGAAATCGTCTATCGCGAAGGCGTTGCAGCGCGGGCAGGCGCGGCGGCTGGTGCGCACGGACGTGGATGTGGACGAGGTGGGCAGCTTCATCGTCGCTACGTATGAGGGCTATCTTTCACTCGCGAAGAATTTCCAGGATGTGTCGGTACTCCGATCGGGAGTCAGGAACATGGTCGGCTATGTGGAATCGCTGCGCATGCCGGGCAGCCGTGGCGCACAGGTGCTGCTCGGAAGGCGTGTGTCTTCTCTGCTCCATGACCCATGAACTCAGGCAATTGATCAATTAGGTGTCGAATGCGGATAATGATGGTTGAAGATGAGAATGAAGTCGGTCGGCTGATCGGGCGGGTCGCTGTGAAGATCGGGACCCTCATCAAATTGGTCAACCCGATGCACATCCTGTTCGTGAAGGCATCCGGCGATTATGTGGACGTCACCATGACGACCGGAGAGACGCTTCACACCAAGGAGCTGATCAGCCACTTCGAAAACAGATTGTCGAAATACCTGTTTTTAAGGGTACATCGCTCGTATATCGTCAATTCGGAATATATCCGGGAGATACGCACGAAAGGGGATGATTACGAGTTGGTAGTCAGCGATGGTACGAAGATCCCTTCCGGGTGCACGTATAGGAAGCAGATCCA
This sequence comes from uncultured Pseudomonadota bacterium, assembly GCA_963817285.1. Lineage (GTDB taxonomy): Bacteria > Pseudomonadota > Gammaproteobacteria > Natronospirales > REEB76 > DASUBN01. The sequence goes on from CAWFOE010000029.1 coordinate 74,582, forward strand.
GAATCAATTCTTGGAAAAATGAGCCCTTAAGCTATCCGGCTAGAGGGTACCCGACAAAATCGGGTGAAGCGACAAGAGCTCCCTCGCTGAAATCATTTCATGTATTTATCCAGCCAGCTGAGCCAAAGCTCCGTAAGGTCGACCATTTGTATGACATCTCCTGGCCCATGAGTGGACGCGGGATACAGCACGAAGCGAACCGGCACGCCCTTATCCTTGAGCGCGCGGTACATCGGGAACGATTGGATCATCGGGACCACTGGGTCATCGGTCGTGCTCCAGATCAAGGTGGGGGTCGTCACATCCTTTGCATAGGTGATCGGCGACTGGGCCACGAAGTCTTTCATGTGATCACCGATATAGGGGGATCCGCCGAAGAAATGCCGCATCGCGGTGCCGCCTCCCGCGTCGGCGTACTTCTCGAGCCAATCGTCGATCGCCGCGCCCGTCACTGCCGCACGCCAATTGTGGGACTGGGTGATCAGCCAGGACGTCAACAGACCACCATAGGACCATCCACAGACTGCTTCCCGTGAGGTGTCGATGAAGCCGAGCCCCTCCATATGCTTCAAGCCGGCCATGATGTCGCGGCTTGGGCCCACGACGGAATCATCGAATACAGCGCTCAGGTAGGCATTCCCGATGTTATCGCTGCCGCGGAAATTGGGCTCGAATACCACGTAACCACGCGCAGCGATGAGCTGTGGCATAGGCCAGCCCCCGTTAAAGCGGCGGGTGGCAGCTGAGATGCTCCCGTGCAGCAGCACAACGAGCGGATACTGCTTGTCGCGGGAGAAACCCGGCGGATAGGTGACTATCCCGTTTTCACGGAATCCATCGGGACCATCCCACTCGACCATCTCGTTCTTACCCAGGCCCAGGGATGCGATCTCATCGCCGTAGTGCGTGATCCGGCGCGGTGCCGATCCCGCTGTGTCCATCACGTAGACGTCTGTCGGCCTGTCCGGCCCCTCTCCCGCAAACGCGATGCTGCCGGAGCTGGATACGCTGACATCGCACATCTGGCGCTCGCAGAAGGGGTAGGCGTCGCCGAGTTTCAATTGTGTAACCCGTCCATCCGGGGCTTGCGACCAAAGGGCCGCATGTGCACCGTCTAATCCGCCGGCCAGCATGGAGCCGTCCGGCATCCAGCGCAGGCCGGAGATCTCCCTATCCACGGACTGCATCCAAACGGCGGGCGCCGCGCCCGTGGTCGTCACGACCTGCGCCTCGTATTCGTTGACGCGGGTGTCGTCACGGGGCGAGAGATACGCGATATGGCCATCCGGTGAGAATGCCAGTGCACCACCCAGCAACAACTGCGGTGTCAACGGTTTGCTGGCATGCGTCCTGACATCGACCAGTTCGACAGTGGCTGCGTACTCGTCGTTTGCATTGGCCGTCGGCAGGCGGATGATTCCTATGTTGCTACCATCCGGTGACCAGGCGAGTTGTGACGATGGACTGTTGGATGCGTCTGACGCACTGACGGTCGAAGGGCCGGTCGTAAGCTTGATCGGCTCCGCTCCTGACAGGGGCATGATCCACAATTGCGACGGCATGGCGGCCGCATGCACGGTGTAGCCATTCTCGCCGGCGTCAAAACGTCCGCCTTGGCTCTGCACCAGCGCCTGATCCGGTGCGTCGGCTGCGACGAAGGCGATGCTGCGCGAGTCCGGGCTCCAGGCGATCTCCTGCACATCGCTCGGCATCCTGGTCAGTCTCCGGGCCTTGCCATCGCGTGCGGTTATGTAGATCTGCAGCGAAGTGCCAGTGCCGGCGCCAGGCGCGAGGAAGGCGATCAATTCCCCGTCGGGTGACCACCGCGGCGAGAGCGCATCCATGGGGCGTGACAGCAGTGGATGGTCGGCCTGCCCGAGTGCGTCGACGACATGCAACTCGTGCACATAGGCAGCCGCATGCTCATCCCAGCGGCGGGTCACGAAGACGACGCTCTTGCCGTCAGGTGATATCTGCGTGTTGCTCACGTCAACTATGCGGAACATATCACCCGGCTGGATGGGCCTGGCATGGGCGACGACGCAGACGGACGAGCTCAACGCGACCAGCAGCGACACTATTACATTGCGATGCACGCTTAATCTCCTTTCAGGGGCTCGCCCGAAGGCGATCGTGACGATAACTGAATCATATGCAGGTATCCCGATTCAACGACTTGTTGCTCAGAAATCTTTTTCCAGCGACAACCAGGTGTGGTGCCCGCCGATGGCATAGCCGTCGATGATGTAGATAGCCGGATCGCCATTGGTCCAGGTGTGCGCCAGGATCAGGCTGATGCCGTGACCGAGGGCGCAGGCGACAGACAGCTTATAGTCCGTGTAGTCCATACGAGCATTGGGCTCGCCAGTGACCGGGTCATGACCGGTATGAGAAACCCGACCGAGCGCGGCGCCGAGCGTCCACGAATCACCGACGGGTTGGGAGGCCGAGACGCTGACGTAAATCGTGCCCTTGGAATCCGGTGTGCCGACGTAATCGGTGACGGCGTAATTGAGCTCTGCGCTCAGCCCCTCCCAGGCGATGGAGCCGAAGGCTTCGGTCGAGTTGGGTTGATCAGTCGGCGGTGATTGCTGCACATAATGACCGGGGAACTGTATGCGCATGAGGCCCGCCTTGGCGGTCCAGTCGGAACCGAAGTGCTCGCGGTAGCCCAGCCAGCCGTCCGCGTCCAGGCTGACGTCGTCGCCGGGATGGAGTTGGTTTATCCAGTTGATGCTGTTGCCGTCGATGCCGCCGTACACGCCGTCGCCCGAGTTGTAGTCGATCTCGCCCTGCACCGAGGCTTGCCCCTGGCTCTGGGAGATGCCGCGAGCCACGAAGTCGGTCCTGAGTTGTACGTCACCGCTGAAGAGGGGCGCGGACGCCACCTCTGCCGAAATAGGCGCTCCTGACATCTCGTCTGCGTACGCGGTACAGGCGGAACACATGCAGCCTACCGTGAGCATTGCTCTCAGTATTTTCTTTTTCATCTCGCGCTCCGAATAGGCGCAGCGCTCCATTGTAAGTATGTCCAGGCGCGGGAAGTTTCCTGCAAGCGCCCACGGACATGGACTCGTGTCTTAACTTGTGCAGTTCAGGCGCCGAATCTTCCAGTTCAAGGCCAATTTCACAGGGTCATTTTCGTTCTCAAGCATCTATCCGGGCGCGGGGGTGCTTCCGTGGAGCGTCGCCCGCGCATCATGAGGTCGAGCAAGAGAGTAGGGAGCCTGCAGATGGCTCACAGGGGAGATTCATGGGGCATCTTGAGGTGGAGCCGCCGCTCGCTTCAGGTGAAGGCCCGCGGATCCACGCTATCTGAGTCATATGCAGATCTGCTAGGTGCTTAGCCGGGGATGGCAACCCCGTTGGCGCATGCGCCAAACCCTCGTGCTGCATACCAAGGTTAAAAGCCGCCCCAATAAGTTAGATCTTTTTAATATCGGTCCGTAGGGGTTGCAGCCACTTCTCGACGAAATGGGGATATTGGTCTTTGAACTGATCTGAACTGCCATAGGGCGTGGATCAGCCATCTTCGCGCTGTTGGTCGGATTGGATTCCGCTATTGACAGGGTGCGATCAAATCAGCAATAGTTCACCACATGGTGAACTATTCTGCTAAACGGCTAGACCACGTTTTCGCTGCACTAAGCAGCCCGATCCGACGTGCCATCTTGGCTCGCCTGGCATTGGAAGACGAACTTTCGATAAGCGCCCTGGCTGAACCCTTTGCGATCAAGCTCCCGGCGGTGATGAAGCACCTCGACGTGCTCTCCGAAGCCGGATTGATACGCCGGTCCAAGACGGGACGGATGGTGAAGGTCGAGCTTGCGGCTGATCCATTGAAGCCTGCGGTGGATTGGCTCCAGCGCTACGAGAGGTTCTGGTCCAGCAGTCTGGATCGTCTCGTGGCATACGCGGAGTCGAAGGAGGCAGAGGCTCAGGAGAAACAAGAGTGAACAAAGTGACCCTTATCCGTCACATCGCGGCCCGACCCTCGATCGTGTTCGATGCCATATCGACAGCGGAGGGCATCTGCTCATGGTGGGGCGGGGACGACCTTCCGGCCGTGTCCGCAACAGCGGATGTGCATGTGGGGGGTGATTTCAAGGTGCGGTTTCGCACGCAAGATGGCATCGAGCATGAATGCGCTGGAGAATTCCTCGAAATCACCAGGTTCGAGAGGATCGTCATGAGCTGGCGTTGGACATTAGGCGGTGAACCTGAGGAAGGCGACGCCATCTCACGCGTCGAACTGCACTTGCGACCCATAGATACAGGCACGGAACTGACTCTCATCCATGCGGGCCTGCAGAATGAGATATCCGCCCGCAGTCATGAACGCGGTTGGGATGGAGCGTTGAATAAGCTCATGCGGAATTTCGCCGAAAAATGAAGCATAAGGTCAGCCCGAGAATCTCCATGTGTATGGATCGTGACATGAAACGAAACATACGGATTCCACCTGCAACGCTCGGGAAACCGCACCGGTGCACCGGTGTCATGTCACGGAGACACCGGCTGTGATACGCATCCTGGTGGTCCAGGACGAGGCCGAGAACCATGCCTCGCTGCTCAGGTCTATCGCGCAGGAGAGCGGGGCAGAAGTGGTGGCGGTTTGCGAGGGCGTCGAGATCGCGCGAGAGCAAGTGGAATTGCTGCGTCCGGATGCCGTGTTCGTCAGCACCGAGATCCCGAGGTTCACCGGGTTAGAGGACCTGTTCGCGGGTATCGGCGGCAAACGGCCGCATCTGATCGTGATGTCGCGCTCCAGTCTCTATGCGGTGGAAGCGTTCTCCGTCAATACCATCGATTACTTGCTGACGCCCATAAGCCTTCAGCGCCTCAAGATCTCCCTGCTGAGGTTAAGGCGGGTCATGGAAGCTGACCAGCGCCTCGAACGGAGGATGGACCTGGAGACCCTGGTCGATTACTTGAGGGGGCATGTGGCGCAGGCTAGGCCTCAAGAGGAAGAGCGGGTGCCCATAAACTTCGGTGGGCGTTTCCGTTTCGTGAAAGCGAAAGGTATCCGCTACGTGACAGCGGACAGGGACTACGTGGATATCCATATGATCACGGGGGAAGTGCTGCATTCCACGAACCGGCTCTCGGAGCTTGTCGGGAAGTTGTCAGCGGACCGTTTCTTGCGCATACGCCGCTCCGTCATAGTGAACACAGAATACGTGCGGGAGGCGAGGGCGCATAAGGAAAACTACGAGATCGTGATGGATGACGGCACCAGTTTCCGGCCGGGCACGACATACAAGACGACAGTGAGAGCGGCATTGGTCAAGAGTATGGGCGTGAACGGTAACCATCCCGCATCGACCAATCCGTTGGGCTTACGTATCAACCCCTGACCCCTGTCGGGGCGCCCGCCCCTGACGGTATCCAATCCCATATCCATAGATACCCGCTGAGGCGTCTCTGTGCGTTTAGGTAGCCAACACGCGGTGTATCGCTAGCCTTGTACCGGCGATCTTCCGCTGCGTATCACATGAATCAGCGGCAGCTGACCACCGATGAAGCGAATGATCCGTTCAACCATTCCAGTCGTACGACTGATCCACTCCTTGTTCTCACGCATATGCGAGCTGTGCAGATCACACCTCGTCGGCTGCATGGCGGCGTTTTCCTGCTGTGTACCCCGCAAACCCCCGGTAAATAACCACGAATGAAGCGAATCGACTATCCACTCGCTCCAGTGGCACGACGAAGGCGTGTGCATCGCCGGAAATGATCCATCCGATTAGAACAGAATCGCAACCTAAGGACAGTGAAGCGATCCACGTTGCAGAGTCACAACACGCGGTCTGCGACGTGAGCAAAAGCAAGAACGGAAAACGGCGCATGTCGGCGCGGAATGTGGGCCGAGGTGGATCGAGTGGATATATCTGTGACGCGCGATACGAAGTGATTATTTCGCAACACCATAATTCTAGGAGTCTCGGATGAACAGCAACCTAATCAGCAAAGCAGTGCGTTACGCGCTCGTGGCGGGTGCAGCGTCTGCGGTAGCGGCACCGTCGGTGTTCGCGGCCGACGCAACCACCACCACGGCGGCCACCGATACCAGCACTGCCCAATTGGGCAAGATCGAAGTGACGGGCACGCGCATCAAGCGCACCGACGTGGAGACAGCACAGCCGGTATCCATCATCACCCAGAGCCAGATCAAGGCGTCGGGTTTGACCTCCATCGGTGACGTGCTGCAGCAGGTGTCCTCCTTCGGCGCTGCGCTCAACACCCAGTTCAACAACGGCGGCAACGGGTCCACGACCCTGGATCTGCGCAACCTGGGTTCAGTGCGCCTCTTGGTGTTGCTGAACGGCCAGCGCGTCGACTCCGGCATCAGCGGTGCAGTGGACTTGAACAACATCCCGGCCGCCATCATCGACCACGTGGAGATCCTGCAGGACGGCGCCTCCGCCATCTACGGTTCCGACGCCATCTCCGGTGTGGTGAACATCATCACCGTGAAGAACTACAACGGTGCTGAAGCGAACGCCTTCTTGGGCGAATTCGACGGCAAGAACGACGGCGGCGGCTGGGACGGCAAGACCCAGTCCTATGACTTCACCATCGGCACCAGCGGCGATAAATCCAGCGTAGTGATGAACGTGCAGTACGTGAACCAGAGCCCCATGTATGCGGGCAACCGCAGCATCTCCAAGGAGCCCTTGGTCGGTGGCGGTAATGCGGCGGGCAGCTCCGGCGCAGCCGGCGGCCGCTTCGTCATCTACGGTCGTGGCAACCAGACGGGCACTGTCCTCAACAACCCGGGTTGCACCTTCTACGGCAGCGTGGTCGCGACGGTCTGCGACCTGACCCCGAAGACTCCGGGCAATACCTCGAAGACCAACACGATCTCGAGCCTGCGTGCGTTCACCGACAACGATAGGTTCAACTATGCTCCGTTGAACTACCTGGTGACGCCGAACGAGCGCACCAGCATGTTCGTGCAGGCCCACTATGACCTGGCGGACAACCTGACCTTCAGCACCATGGGCATCTATAACGACCGCGTATCGCAGCAGCAGTTGGCGCCCTCACCCCTGTTCCTGGGAGGCGGCGGTACGAGCTTCTCCAACGGCCAGCCCCTGTCGGTCTCGAAGCTGAACCCCTATAACCCGTTCGGTACTGGCCTCATCGGTGCTTCGGAGTTCTCCAGTGGCAAGACCGGTGGCGGCAAGGTAGTCCCGCTGCCTGCTTGCTATACGGCAGGGAGCTGCGAACAGCTGGCTTTGATCGGTCGTCGTCCTCTCGAACTCGGTAACCGCGTGTTCGCTCAGGACGTGCAGAGCTTCGCGTTCCGCGGCGGCTTCAAGGGCTACTTCAACATGCTCGGCAACGAGTGGGATTGGGACGCCAACTATAACTACGGTAAGAACTACAACTCCACGGTGACTAATGGTCTCGTGAACACCGAGCGCCTGCAGACGGCCTTAGGTTCCGCGAACGCCGACGGTACCAACACAGTCCCCTGCAACATCAATGGCCAGATAGCACCCGGTTGCGTGCCTTTCAACATCTTCGGTGGTGTGAACCAGGCCACCGGTGCGGGCAGCATCACGCCAGCCATGGCGAAGTACGTGCTGTTCGAAGCGCACGACGTGACTGAGGAAGTGATGCGTGACTACACCGCGAACATCAGCGGCGATCTGTTCGATCTACCGGCGGGCCCTCTGGGTCTGGCGCTGGGCGTCGAATCCCTGGAGCACGATGCGTTCGGACATCCGGATGCCTTGATCCAGGAAGGCAACACCAGCGGCACCGTGGTGGAGCCCGCGAACGGCCGCGAAGCCACCAAGGCGGAGTACGTCGAGTTCAACATCCCGCTGGTGACCGATGCCCCGTTCATGAAAGACGTGAGCCTGGATATCGCCGAGCGCTGGTCCCAGTTCCGCTGGTCCGGCGGCAACCTGGGCCAGCAGGGTGCGGGCCTCGAGCATACGACCGACAACGCCTCGGGCCGTGCCGCCTTGCGTTGGCAGGCTACCGATAGCCTGCTGCTGCGTGGCAGCTGGTCCCAGGGTTTCCGCATCCCCAGCGTCAGCGAGTTCTTCCTGGGTAATAGCGACAACTTCCCTGGCCTCTCCGACCCTTGCGTAGGTCCCGCAGGTCCAAAATCCGGGACAGTGGGCTGCAGCACCGGCAGGGTGATCCAGCCGAACGGCCAGATCAAAAATACCATCGGCGGCAACGCGAATCTCACCCCGGAGCGCTCCATCTCCCGGACCGTGGGCTTCGTCTACAACCCGAGCTGGATCCCTGGCTTCGACTTCAGCCTCGATTACTGGAAGATCGAGTTACTGAACGTAGTGTCCGTGATCGGCGGCCAGACCATCCTGAACGGCTGCTACGCGGGCAACACGGCCTATTGCGGCCTCATCACCCGCGGTACCGGTCCCCAGGGCAACTCGTCCAGCGCCGGGTCCATCACCGATGTGCTTAACCTCAACGTGAACATCGGTGGTGTAAAGACCGAGGGTGTGGATCTCAGCACTCACTACAAGTTCCCGTCCAGCTCCGCCGGCGACTTCAAGGTCGGCCTGGATTGGACGTTCACCAAGTCATACGTGCTGACCACTCCGTTCGGTTCTGGCGCCCTCAGCAGCCAGGAAATGTCCGGGGATACCGGCGCGCCCGGCATCGCTGTCGGTAGTGGCACGGAAGTGGGCGGGTTCCCGAAACAGCGTGCGACCGTCAACCTGGCCTGGAACTCCGGCGACTGGTCGGCCACCTGGGCGATGGAATACATCGGCCACATGATCGAGGATTGCAACGGTGTGTACGCGTTCTTCGGAGCGCATACACCTCTGGCCAATTCCTTGGTGGCGACGCGGTGCACGGGGCAGCCGACCGACACTGCCTTTGGCTCGTTCCCGTTCGATGGCGCGAAATATGTTCCGACTAACCACATCGGCGCGACTACCTATCATGACGTCTCGGCCACTTATCACGTGGATAGCATGAATACCGACTTCACCTTCGGTATCCGCAACCTGTTCGATAAGGAACCCCCGATCGCCATGTCGGCCTTCGCCAACAGCTTCCTCCCCACGTTCTATCGCGCTCCCGGCCGCTTCTTCTACGGCCGCGTGGGTGTGAAGTTCTGAGCGGGGGTATCTAAGACCTGCCATTTCTCTAAACCAAACCGGAGGCGACCCATGGAGGGTCGCCTCCGGCCTGGAGGGGCCAGACTGACAAGAACGTGAGTATCCCCACAGCTTATTGGCCGTAAGCAGTGGCGCATCAGACATCAGGCCGGCCTTATAACAGGCCCATGTATGCCCGGTTGATCCTCGATCGCCCGGGTGTCTTGCGTGTCAAACAGTCCAAATTCTTCCCAAATCCCGCTTATCAAAACACGAACATCAACCAATCCGTTTCGAATACGGCGTTTTGCGTGACGAACACCCTTGTGAAGTGTCCGCTTGCGCTAGTAACCCGCTCCCTTAGTGATACAGAATCGCCCCCGTACGTGATCCTTGTTGCGTTTATATCACGTGGTCATCGCGAGACTTTGATTTCAAGGATTTTCCGCGCTGATTCCGTGTTGTGCATTCGCAACGTTGAGAACGCTTCAGTTCATCGAGTGCTGGCGGCCTTGATCTGTCCATGAACTGTTTGCGGCTGAAGCCAGCGAATGACCGACCAAAACATAAATTGCGGAGGCGAAGGAAACTAATGAACAGCAACCTAATTAGTAAAGCAGTGCGTTACGCGCTCTTGGCGGGTGCAGCGTCTGCGGTAGCGGCACCGTCGGTGTTCGCGGCCGATGCAGCCACCACCACGGCTGCCACCGATACGAGCACTGCCCAATTGGGCAAGATCGAAGTGACGGGCACGCGCATCAAGCGCACCGACGTGGAGACGGCGCAGCCGGTATCCATCATCACCCAGAGCCAGATCAAGGCGTCGGGTTTGACCTCCATCGGTGACGTGCTGCAGCAGGTGTCCTCCTTCGGCGCTGCGCTCAACACCCAGTTCAACAACGGCGGTACCGGCGGGACCTTCCTGAACCTGCGTAACCTCGGTGCACAACGCTTGTTGGTCCTCCTGAACGGCCAGCGCGTGAACCCCGCTATCGGCGGCGCGGTGGACTTGAACAACATCCCCTCCGCGATCATCGACCATGTGGAGATCCTGCAGGATGGCGCGTCCGCGATCTACGGTTCCGACGCCATCTCCGGCGTGGTGAACATCATCACCGTGAAGAACTACAACGGTGCTGAAGCGAACGCCTTCTTGGGCGAGTACGACGGCAAGAACGACGGCGGCGGCTGGGATGGCAAGACCCAGTCCTATGACTTCACCATCGGCACCAGCGGCGACAAGTCGAGTGTGGTGATGAACGTGCAGTACGTGAACCAGGGCCCGACCTTCGCCGGCAACCGAACCATCTCCAAGGAACCGGTGATCGGCGGCGGCAGTGCGGCCGGCAGCTCGGGTGCCCCAGGCGGACGGTTCATCGTGCTGGCCCGCGGCAACCAGAGCAATTTGAATAACGGGGGTTGCACCTTCTACGGTAGCGTGAGTACAACGGCCTGCGACCTGACCGCGAAGAACCCTGGCAACAGCAACAAGAACACGACCAATACGGCGGCCAATAGCTTAGTCGGTTGGAAGGGTGCAGATCACTTCAACTTCGCCCCCTTGAACTACCTGCTGACGCCGAACGAGCGCACCAGTCTGTTCGTGCAGGCCCACTATGACCTGGCGGACAACCTGACCTTCAGCACCATGGGGATCTACAACAACCGGGTGTCCCAGCTGCAACTGGCGCCGTCACCCCTGTTCCTGGGTGCCGGCGGCACCAGCTTCGCCAACGGCCAGCCCATCTCGGTCTCGGGCTTGAACCCCTACAATCCGTTCAAGACCGGTCTCATCGGCAATTCACTGACGCACACCACCTCCAATACGCAGACGCATGTGAAGACCAAGCCGGCGCCCTGTTACCTGGCCAAGACCTGCGATGACCTGTCGTTCCTCGGACGCCGTCCGATTGAACTCGGCAACCGCGTGTTCAACCAGAACGTGCAGAGCTTCTCGTTCCGCGGCGGGTTCAAGGGCTACTTCAATCTGCTCGGCAACGAGTGGGATTGGGATGCCGGCTACAACTATGGCAATAACTACGAGTCCGACGTGAGCAACGGCCTGGTGAACACCGAGCGTCTACAGACAGCCTTGGGCAGCGCCAGTCCCGATGGCAGCAACACCGCGCCCTGCACCATCAATGGTCAGGCGGCTCCGGGTTGCACGCCGTTCAACATCTTCGGTGGTTATAACCTGGCTACCGGCCAGGGCAGCATCACCCCCGCCATGGCGAAGTACGTGCTGTTCGAAGCCCATGACGTCATCGAGACGACCCAGCGCGACTACACCGCGAACATCAGCGGCGATCTGTTCGACCTGCCGGCCGGCCCCTTAGGGCTGGCCCTGGGTGCGGAGTCGCTGGAGAAAGACGCTTTAGGGCATCCGGATGCGCTGACCCAGGAAGGCAATACCAGCGGCAGCGTTGCCGAGCCTGCCAATGGTCGTGAAGCCACCAAGGCCGAGTACGTGGAGTTCAATATCCCCCTCGTCACCGACGCCCCATTCATGAAGGACGTGAGCCTGGATATCGCCAACCGCTGGTCCCAGTTCAACTGGAACGGCGGCAACTTGGGACAGGCGGGCGTGGGCCTCAGGCATACGGCTGATAACGCGTCTGGCCGTGCTGCCCTGCGTTGGCAGGCCACGGACGCCTTGCTGTTGCGTGGCAGCTGGTCCCAGGGCTTCCGCATCCCGGCCGTCAGCGAGTTCTTCCTGGGCAACAGTGACAGCTTCCCTGGCTTGACTGACCCTTGCGTGAAGAAAGTGGCGACGATCGGCTGCAGCACGAGTGCGGTCACCCAGCCGAACGCGCAGATCAAGACGACTATCGGCGGCAACGCGAACCTCACTCCGGAGCGTTCCATCTCCCGGACCGCGGGCTTCGTATACAACCCGACCTGGTTGCCTGGGTTCGACCTCAGCCTCGATTACTACAAGATCGAACTGCAGAACCCTGTCGCCACGATAGGTGCCCAGACCATCCTGAATGGGTGTTATGCGGGTAATGCCGCCTACTGCAAGCTGATCACCCGCGGTGCTGGCCCCCAGGGCAACTCCGCTGCCGCAGGCCCGATCACCGATGTGGTGAACACCAACGTGAATATCGGTGGCATCCGGGACGAAGGCATAGATATCAGCACCCACTACAAGTTCCCGTCGACTTCCGTCGGCGACTTCAAGCTCGGCTTGGATTGGAGCTTCGTCAAGCAGTTCGTGATAACCCAGCCGTTCGGAGCCGGTGCACTGAGCAGCCAGGAAGTGTCTGGTACCACCAGCATCCCGGGTGCCACGGGTGGCGGTTCAACCCTCTTTGGCAACCCGAAGCAGCGTGGCACGCTCAACCTGATGTGGAACTCGGGTGACTGGTCGGCCACGTGGGCGATGGAATACATCGGTCACATGATCGAGGACTGCAACGCCTTGACATCCACTGCTCCGGGGGCCGCTGGTACTTTGATCGCCACCCGCTGCGACAACCAGAAGGGCACGTTCCCCTTCGATTCCGGTGTGGGTGCAGGGGAAGTGGTGCCGACGAACCATATCGGCGCGACCACCTATCATGACGTCTCGGCTACTTATCATGTGGATAGCATCAATACCGACTTCACCTTCGGTGTACGCAATCTGTTCGATAAAGAGCCTCCGGTCGCCATGTCGGCATTCGCCAACAGCTTCCTGCCGAGCCTCTACCGCACTCCTGGCCGCTTCTTCTACGGCCGCGTGGGCGTGAAGTTCTGATGCAGTAGCTGAACGACTATAAGATCAGATGACATTGAGCGGCCCCGGAAACGGGGCCGCTTTTTTAATGTACAGGGATGTACGAATGCCGCGGGAGGCACGCCTGCATGGATGCAGGCGGTAGAGCAACGCAGGAGCAGTTGCCGAGGAGGCCCGGGAGCGACGTGTATCAGGTTGGTTCAATGGTCGCTGGCAGACCTCCGTGAGCGGCGTGCAACAGGTTGGTGCAGGGGTCAATCGTTGGAGGTGCGAGAGCGACGCATCACAGATTGGTTCAATGGCAGCTGGCAGTTGCCGGGAGCGGCGGGAAGGGTACCCCGGAGGGTTAGCTGACGCGGGTGTCCCGAGACTTCTTCCAAGCAGTGAGCAGGCCCTGGACGTTCTTCTTGTAGGTCACGCCAGAGGTGAGGCGTTGGCCGTCGGTCATGAGGAATTCGTAGTAGGAACCCATGGTGTAGACCTCACGGATCTCATCGATGTTGATGATGATCGAGCGGTGCGCCCGGATGAAGTGATGCGGGAAGAGCTTCGTCTCCATCTGCGAGATGCGCTCGCTGGTATGGATGACTTCTCCGGTGGTCATGTGCATGTTCACGTAGTTGCCATCCGCCCGCACGTAGCGGATGTGTCTAAGGCTCAGGAAGCGCACGCGCCGGCCTATCTTGACCGGGACCCGATCTGATGCAGCTATGGCTTGGGGAGCAGGTTTGGTCGGGTCCGGTGTAGCACGCTTCAGGAGGTCGCCTATATCGGCTACCCCGCTGGCGCGCAGCTGGGTGTTCACGTGGCTGCGCAGGCGTATCAGCGCTGTCTTGAAGCGGCTGCCGTCGATGGGTTTGAGCAGGTAGTCCCGCACGTTCACGTCGAATGCCTGCAAGGAGTAGTCCTCGTAAGCGCTCACGATGATCGTATAAGGGCGTTTGCCTTCCACACGCTCGTGCAGCATCTCGATGCCCGTGAGGCCGGGTATCTGTATATCGAGGAACATGGCGTCGGGCTGGAGGGTCTCGATCTTCTCCAGGGCATCGTTGCCATCGCCACATTCACCCACCACCTGGATATCCGGCTCGGTGGCCAATAGGGAGCGGATACCCTGCCTGGCATTGGGCTCGTCATCGACGATGAGCACGCGGATCAAGGTTTTCAATCCTTCGCCAAATAAGCAATAAATCGAGGCCGGATAAGGTTCTCAATGGAGTCTGCCATAGGGATCATCAAACTGGACAGGCGCAGGAATCCCCTGTAACAGCTTTTATCTGATGTACAGAAGACTTTATCCGCGATGGATTGTCCTTTTTTCGCGTCTAACACTTATTTGCATTCGACCTTGCGACGAAGCCGATGCGGGGCATCTATAATCAGCCGGACACCGGACGTCCATGAGGGGCGAAACTGACTTGTCCGACTGGAACATGACGGTACGGTGTCATCGATGCCCAAAGGGCAATAGGGGAGCTTGGTGGGGTATACCGGCCAGCTGATGGACGCCATGGCGCTGTTGGTCGGTTTTCGTGCCCATCGCCACCGCAAGGATGCACTCGATGCTTTAGGAGTCGACCATCGGGTAGCTATGCAGTGGGAGTGATGCAGACATCATCGTCAGACGATAAGAAGGACGAGAGCTCCTGGCTGGTGCTGGGCGTCGGCGCGGCTCTGTGGCTGTACTCGACGCTTTCTGACCTGGTGGCCCATAACTTCCTGCAGCAATTCCTCGAGAAGCGGAACGTCGGCTCGTTCACTGACATCCAGTCGCGGCTCTTGCAGCATGTGCTGATGCTGCCACTCCTGATAGGCGTGCTCTATGCCGCGCTCTATGTCTACCAGAGATCCCGGCACTGGTGGGCGAGCTGGAGCTTCTACATCGTCTGCGCGATCTTCTATGGGCTCTGTATCCGGCCCTTGGAGGTGCTGGCGGTCTATCTCGAGCACGGCAGTTACAACTATTTCGATCCGGCCAGCCCCAGCCTCATCTACGAGCTCACGTCTCCGCTGTGGTACCTGTATGGCGTGGTGGCTGGCAATACCGCGATCTGTCTGCTCGGCATGACGCTGGTGCTCTCCTTATCGGGGCAACTGGCCCTCTCCCGGGAGAGACTCAGGCTCGAACGGCTTAATTCCGAGTTCCTGGCGGTCAAGCTGAAGACGCTGCAATGGCAGCTCAACCCGCATTTCGTGTTCAACAGCCTGAACACGGTGTCGGCGCTGTTGCGGTCCGCACCGGGCAAGGCAGACCGGGTGCTGACCAAGTTCAGCGAACTGCTGCGCATGACCTTGCGGGAGCAGGAGCGTATCCATACTTCTGTCAGCGCCGAACTGGAGTACGTGCACTGCTACCTCAACCTCGAGACCATCCGTTTCGAGGATCGCCTCAAGCTCAAGATCGAGACGGACGAGAACGCCCTGGACGGCTCCATGCCCAGTTTCCTCCTGCAACCCCTCATCGAGAATGCCATCAAGCATGGAGTCGCGAGGATCCCGGGTCCCGCGCTCATCACGGTGAACGTGGCGCGGCAGGGCGGGCAGCTGGTCTTCGCCGTGCGCAACACCTCTTCCCGGCAATATGCCGAACGCCAGCCCGGCCCAGGCGGGCTCGGCATACGCAACATGCAGGAGAGGCTCGTGACCCTCTACCAGGACCGCTTCACGTTCAAATACGGTTACGCCGAGAACGATGACTGGAGCGCGGTCATAGAGATTCCTTATGCGAAGTACGAGGCGCGCAGATGACTGGGCCTGCTGATACCTCGGGCGATACCGTGAGCGTGATCCGATGATAGACGTGGTACTCGTGGAGGATGAACCCCACGCGCGTAACAAGCTGAAGGAGCTCATCAAGGGCGAACCGGACCTGAAGGTGGTGGGCGAATGCGCGGATGGGCTGGAGGCCCTGCGGGTGATCGCCGCCCTGCAGCCTAAGCTGATCTTCCTGGACATCGAGATGCCGGGCTTGAGCGGCGTGGAGCTGGTGAAATCCCTGGAGCGGGCCTATCTGCCCTACATCATCGTGACCACAGCCTATTCGGAGCATGCCGTCTGGGCCTTCGACATCAACGTCACGGACTACCTGCTGAAACCCTACGACACCGCGCGCTTCCGGCGCGCGCTGCACCGCGTGCGGGCAGCCATGCGCAAGGATCCCGCTCCCGCCGAACCCATGGGCGATGGCCGTGACTGGTCTGCGGCTACCGATGCCATCGGGGCGCATGGCACAGGCATGCTGAAGCTGAAGGTGGGCACCAAGATCAAGTTCATCGCCCCGGGCAAGATCCGCTATATCAAGGCGCAGGGGGACCGGGTCCTGGTCAACACCGTGGATGAGGAATTCTCCATGCGGGCCCGGATCAAGGCCATCGCCGAGCTGCTGGATACGGGGTATTTCATGCGAGTACACCGCTCGGCGCTCTTGAACGTGAACTGCATCAAGGAGATGAAGCCCAGGCTGCATGGGGACTATGAGTTCACCATGCAGGACGGGGCCGTGTTCCGCTCCAGCGCCAGCTACCGCGAAGCGGTGCGTGCCGTGCTCGGCAAGAAGTGACTCCTACCCTGCTGCCCCTGTGGGTACCCGGGTTCCGAGCATGAAAAAGGCCCACCTCATGGTGGGCCTTTTGTCTCGACGCCGGCCGGGTCATCCCGGCTTCCCTATGGCGAATCAAACCTCCAGCGTACTTATTGTTGCTGCCGTCTCCAGATCCCGAAAAGCGCTCAATGCAGGGTGGTGGCCTTGGTGTCGAAGAAGCGCCGCGCCTTGTCATAGATGGTCGGATCTTGCGGCATGTCCTCCACGGCCGTCCGCAGCTGCTCGTAGTCCTGCTTGAAGGATTTCAGTGCGTGCTCGATGTATTCCTTGATCGCGCTCTCTTCGTAAGTAGTGAGCCCGCTCACAGGTGCGTTGCCCTTGAAGATGTCGAGCGAGGTGAAGGCCGCCACGTTGTGCACGGACCAGTGGAAGAGGGCGGCGCGGAAGGCATCCAGGGAATCGAGGTAAGCGGACGCCAGGTTGTTCTTGATCTTGGTCTTGGCGACCGGCGTGACATAGCCCACCGCCATGGTGACGGCGGTCTTGTCTATGTTGATGCGCTCCTTGAGCAGCGCCACCAGGGTCTCCTGGCCGCGGCGCACCAGTGTGCGGAACTCGTTGTGACGCGGCTTGCCGCGCGGCTGCAGCATCTCCAGGCCGGAGACCTGGCAGGCCTTGAAGGCCATGTCACGGGCGCCGGCATAGAGCCGGTTGGCCGTGTCCCAGCGGATGGTGAGGGCGGCTTCATCGTCTTCCAGCAGTTCGAGCTTGAGGCCGCTGTTCTTCTTCAGGCCGCACTTCTCGATGTATTGCAGGATGATATGGCGGGACTCCGAGGTGAGGGTGCTCCAACTCTTGCGCAGTGCCAGGAAGGATTTGATATAGCTCTCTTCGAAGGCACTCTGGGTGTGGCACTCCGCCAGCACGTTCCTGAGGGTGGTGTATTCCGGCAGCTGGCTGATGACATCGCTGCTGACGAAATCGGTGAGCAGGGACTTCTGGAAGGGTTCCGCCTGATCGTGCAGCACGGCGCGCCAGGTGCCATGCAGGAAGGCGATCTGGCTGGAGGAGTTCTGTGTGGTCATCGGCTTGCCCCATCTCCGGGTCGATAAATGTCGGAGAGATGACTAAACTCTAACAGTTAAAATACATTATGTAAAGTAAATGAGTCACACTTTGCTGCACCGAGAGAGAAGGCGACGTCGGCTTTAATAAAATATTATATTAATCATACAGTTACGAATTCGTTCCCTTAAATCCCCCTGATCTCAAAAATAGGATCCCCCCCTAAAATGGCATGGTGAAGCCAGTCGTGCGCAAACCTGGAAGGCGGCGGAAAGTCGCCGCCAGTGGATTGAGTAGCTCATCAGGACTGGGGGACAGTGAGGAGAGAGCTCAGGGAGTGTGGGGTACTATGACCATCTTCCGAGCGATTACGATATTATTGTCAAGTTATAAGGCACGCTGTCCCGTTTCGACGGGTCGGGAAGCCGCTCATCGCCTTGGGAAACAACCCGGGTCTTTTTTGGAGAGTTCTGAATGCGCATGCGGCTCGCCGCATTGGCTCTGTCTACCGGCCTATTGGCAGCCTGCCAATCGGGACCGTCCCAGAGTGCCTGGATGATGGACGGTGATCATCCCTATATAGCGGCGGACGGCAAGTGCGTGCAGGTGCGCCCGCTCACGCCCAAGGATCAGAGTGGTTTCTGCTACGAGGTCATGACCGGCCAGTATCAGAAAGAACATCATTACGAGACGACGAGCGAGGATGAGCTCGGGTTCATGTATCCCCACGTGGATCCCACGCCTGCGGAGGCCCTGACGGCGCCTTCGCCGGCGTCCATGGCACCCATGATCGCGGCTCTGGAGATGCAGATCCCGCCGCTGCCCTATATGCAGCAGATCTATACGGTGCTGCCCTTCAAGTTCAACCGGGCCCACCTCTCGGCGAAGAACCGTCTCGCCTTGCGCGCTTCGTTCAAGGAATGGCAGTCCGCCGGCATGCAGGTGGTGTCCGTGGACGTCACCGGCCATACCGACAGCAAAGGTCCCGAGGACTACAACTTCCTCTTGTCCAAGTGGCGGGCGGAATCCGTGGCCTATTACCTGAAGCACCTGGGCGTGCCCCGGGACGATATCCAGTTGGGTGGCGCAGGCATGTTGATCCCCCATCCCGGCGCGCAAAAGGATGCGGACAACCGCTACGTGGATCTGCGGGTATGGCTGAAGCCGCCCGTGGGCTCCGACCGGATGGCCATGCGCTGAACCAGCGGACCTTCAGGATATGCAGTAAAACCCGCGTCTGACGCGGGTTTTACGTTTCTACAGGGCAAAAAAACGCCCGGCGAGAGCCGGGCGTCTAGGTCATCGGGTCGAGTCCCGGTATCAGCCGGCCGAGACTTTCTTCAAGCAGTCGATCACGTCACCGGACATCTTGATCATGGCTTCCGGCGTCTTGGTGTTCTTGGTCACGTCGGGGCAGCCGGCCTTCTTGCCATAGGCAGTGAAGGCAGAGCTCGACATCTGGCCGCGGGCCTGATCGAGCCAGGCACCTTCCTTCTTCAGGGCTGAGTTATAAGCGGTGTAGCTCGAGTCCACTTCGCCCTTGATGCCCTTGATGTCGGTGTTGTACTGCGGGATGCGCGTGTTCAGGTCCTTGTTGCGCTTATTGAGGTCAGCGTTGTCGGAGTTGACCTTGGCGATGTCCGTGTTCAGCTGCGCGATCTGCGCCTTGCAGGCGTTGTACTGGTCCTGGGTTAGCTTCTTGTCCGGACCGCAGTTGGTCTGGTTATCGGCGATACGAGCCTTGAGGTCGTCGTTCTCCTTGTTCCAGGCAGCCACGTCGGCCGTGAGCTGTTTCTGGTCGGAGGTGAGCTTGTTGCCTTCGGCAGCCAAGTCGTGGTTCTTCTTCTCGGCAGCTTCCATGGCGGCCTTGGTATCCAGCACTTCCTTCTGCACGGCTTCGCCGTTGCTGATCAGGCTCATGACGGATTCGGCGCCCCAGGCGGCGGTCGCGAGACCGGCCAGGCCGAGCACCATGGAAATCAGGGAGATACGCATCGTTTTCATGTAAACCTCGGGTCGGGTTCAAAGTCCAAGTCACATATTGTAGAGCCCCGGACGCCTCTCACCAAGTACCGGCCAGGCGGTCCGCCAGCTTTTCGGCGGCTACCCGCAGTTCCGGTACGGCAGTCCCCTCCCAGTCCCGGGCCTTGAGCAGGGGTCCTGTGTAGGAGATAACGCTGGACGGCCGTCCGGCGTTGTCCACCACCCGGGAGGAGGCATCCATGTCCAAGCCTAAGCGCAGGGGGTCGGGGCGGATCAGCCCCTGGGCCAGGAGGGAGCGCATGAGCGGGTCCGCGAGCCGGGTGATGTCCGACTGAGGGCCGGTGCAGTTGATTACACTGCCCACTTCCAGGCGTTCTTCCCGGGTGCTGCCCCGGGGTTGCCAGACCACGTTCACCCCACCGGTGCCTCCGGACAGCTGCCGAAGCCGGCCTGCCGCCATCTTGAGGCTGGCGGAGGCCAGGAGGCGCGCCAGATGCTCGCCGGAGGCGGGGGCGGTGCGGTGGCGGTGGATATCCCAATAGGCCTGTACGTGGCGCAGGAAACGCCGCCGTTCCGTCTGATCCAGGGCCTGCCAGAGCGCCGGGGTGATGGGCCGGAGGGCGCCGATGGCATCCCGCCAATCGGCACCGCGTTCGGCGAGAGCCGCTATGTATTCGCGGGTTAGCTTGAGGTAACGCCGGGCGCTACCCCGGCCTTCCAGGAGACCCGCGGGCGGTGGGGTGATGGGCATGGTAGGGAGTTGTCGGTGCACCTGGGGCATGAGCCCCCGCCGCGAGATGGCGTATTGGACGCCCGATAAACCCCGGTGGGCGAGTTCGAGGGCGACATCCATCATGGTGAGCCCCGTGCCGATGAGCAGCACAGGCGCTTCCAGGGGCACCCGGTCGAGAGCGCCCGGTGCCCAAGGATCACGGGTGTAGTAGGGCGACTGGAAGAAGTCCGTCTCCGGAACCGAAGGATCCGCCGGGGGATAGTTGCCCACGGCCAACACCACCTGATCCGCCGAGAGAGCCTGGCCATCAGCGAAGTACAGCACCGCACCGGACCCTGCTTTTGCCGGTGTGATGTCCTGCACCTCGCCGGTCATGCTCTCCATGCGCAGGGCGCGCGACTTCTCCGCGGCCTCTTTCAGACGCGCGCCGAGATAACGGCCGTATTGGCTGCGAGGCACGAAGCTGCCGGCAGTGACGGTATTGTCATAGCGCTGGATGAATTCCAGGAAGTCTCCTTCCCGGTCCGGGAAGAGGCCCATGCGGCCCGCTGGCACGTTGAGGAGATGGGACGGGGAGTGGGTGCCGTAGGCGACGCCCCGCGCCAGGTTCGGATGGCGGTTGATGAGCACCAGCCGGCCCGGCAGATCTCCGTGGCGCGTGAGCAATTGTATGGCGGTGGCGGTGCCGCTGAAGCCGGCGCCGACGATGGCGATTGTGCGCATGATTGCCCGTCAGTGATCAGAGGATCGAGGCGTAGTCGTCCTGTATACGGCCCAAGTCTAACCGGTTCAGGAAGTTCGAGTAACACATCCAGGCAGTGATGGCGTTCAGGTCAGCGATCTGAGGCGGCAGGAAGCGCGGCGGTGCCACGATGCCTTCTTCCACGAACTGGGAGAGGGTGCGCACGTCTTCGAGGGTGGTCTTGCCGCAGAACAAGAGCGGGATGCGGTCCAGCATGCCTTTGCGCACCGCGAGGCGCATGTAGTTGTAGATCATGATGAAGCCCTTGTTATAGGACAGGTCCTTGGTGAAGGGCGGGCCCTCCGGCGTGCTGCCGCGGAAGATGCGGGCGGTGTTGGCGTAGGCTTCCTGTTCGCCCAAGCCCTGCTCCAGGAAGAAGCGGTACACGTCCAGGAAGTTGCCGCCTTTCTCCGCCTGATCCACTGCGCGGATGCGGTTGGCGAGGCGCCGCAAGCGGCTCGGATAGGAAGCAAAGGTGATGATCTCCATGAGGATCGCGAGACCCTCCTGGGTGATGGTGGAGGAGGGCGGACCTTTGGAGAGGAACGTGCAGATGGGCTGCTGGCTGCCGTTCAGCGTGGTGCCGAGATGCACCCAGCCTTCATGCACTTCCAGCACCCGCAAGTCGCGCTCGTTGAACTTGGCTTCCTTGCGGATCTTGAGGTAGTCGGCGCCGGCAGCGGCGTCCGCCACGATGCCGTCCGAGAGCAGCACCCGCACGGTGCCTTCGGATTCGCGGAAGGCGGCGTTGATGCGTTTCTGTAGTATCTCTACCGCCTGCTCGCCGGTGATGGTCTTCTCTTCGGGTTTGAGCAACGCACTCTGGTCGATGCTGGCGATGGCGTCACCCAGGAGCTTGCCGAGGTCCGCAAGGGTCGGGCCGCCTTCATGGAAAGCATCGCTGGCGGAGCCATACAGTTCCTCGGCGATGGCGCCGAACTCGCGGGTGCCGCGGCTCTCGAGCATGCGCACCACCTGGATGTACTCCCGGCACATGCGGCGCATGATGCCGCCGAGAGAATTGAACTGGCCCAGGAGGCGGGTGATGTCCCGCTCGATGTCGTGGAATTCCTGGCGCTTCTTCGCGGGGTCGAAACCCAAGGGCCGGTCTTGGTAGTAGGCCAAGTCCACCTGGGGTAGTTCGCGGGCGCCGTTCTTGAAGAACGCCTCCTGGATGGAGGGTTCCCACTTGATGTGATCGAGGATGCGGATGGGTCTCTGGGCCGTGACGATACGGTCCGAGAGTTCTCGCAGAGTCTGCTTGTAGTTGTTGACCGAGTCGGCAGCTGCACTCATGGATTGGTCCGGCTCCTGTCCCGGACCCCTAGGTTACTCGCCGCCGCTCCCCGGCGCCAGAAAACCGGCGCCGGAGAGGGGGCAAAAGACCTGTTTTCAGCCCGAACGGGCCAGCTTGCGGATCTCCTGCAGTGCTACCGAGAGGCTCGGGAAGTCGGCGATGCCGGCGGCCTTCATCTCCGACAGCACATGACGCGCGTGCTCGACGCGGGCTTCATGGGACGTCAGCCACTGCTCCAGCTGCTTCATGGCCGCGCGGGTATCCCGGGCGCCGTTGAGAGCCTGGGCAGCCAAGTCCCGCTGCTGGGCATAGAGGTCTTCCCGTAGCGTTCCGCGGGCTACCGCCTGCCAGTGACCATCCACGCTCAGGTTCTCGATCTGGGTGCGCAGCCAATCCAGCTCCAGCTCGCGGCCGATGTGGAAGTAGACCTTAGCCACCACTTCCACCGGCAGTTTGGTCTCCCGCGCCACGTCGGCCATGTCCAGGGCCGCGTAGAGGGTCGGGATGGCAGCGATGCGCTTGGCCACGGCTTCCGGCACGCCGACGTCGGTGTATTGCTGCACGCCGCGGTCGAACTCCTGCACCATGTCTTCGCTCAAGACCCCCGGCAGGTGCGCCACCAGTTCCGCCACCACCGGTTGGTAGAGGGGCACGGCCGCGGCGATGTCGAGCTTGTCCCTGAGGTGGTCGATGAGCCAGCGGGTCACGTGCTTCAGGAGGCGCGAACTCTGCACCGCCATGGAGATCTGCACGCTGGCCGGTACCTTGTTGTCCAGGCTCTCCACCGCTGACCACAGGTTCTCCATGTCGTAACTCTCGCGCGCGATGGTATAGGCGCGGGCCACGGTTGAAGCGTCCGCCCCGGTCTCCTCCTGCATGCGGTGCGCGAAGGTGGAGCCCATGCGGTTCACGAGGCTGTTGGTGATGGCAGTGCAGACGATCTCGCGACGCAGCCGGTGTCTCGGCATGAGTTCGCGGTAGCGTTTCTGTAGCGGACCGGGGAAGTACTTCTCTAGTTCGTTGGCGAGGTAGGTATCCTCCGCCACGTCGCCCGCCAGGAGCGCGTTGTAGATGTCTATCTTGCTGTAGGCCAGCACCACGGCGAGTTCAGGCCGCATCAGACCCTTGCCCGCCTTGCGGCGCTCCGCGAGACCTTCCTCAGTGGGCAGGAACTCGATGGCGCGGTTGAGTGCGCCGACCTTCTCCAGGGCGCGGATCAGGTAGGCATGTTCGCTGAGGCGTCCCGGCGCCTGGTCCTCGGCCACCGAGAGGGCCTGGGCCTGCATGTAGTTGTCACGCAGCACCAGCTCGCCCACCTCGTCGGTCATCTCGGCCAGCAGCTTGTTGCGCGCAGTCTCGGCGAGCTCCTTCTCGGAAGCCACCAGGTTCAGCAGGATCTTGATGTTGACCTCATGGTCGGAGCAGTCCACGCCGGCGGAGTTATCGATGAAGTCGGTGTTGAGCCGGCCGCCGTGCAAGGCGAACTCGATGCGACCGAGCTGGGTGAAGCCCAGGTTGCCGCCTTCGCCCACCACCTTGCAGCGCAGGTCGTTGCCGTTGATGCGCAGGCCGTCGTTGGCGCGGTCGCCCACTTCGGCGTTGCTCTCAGTGGCGGCTTTCACGTAAGTGCCGATGCCACCGTTCCACAGGAGGTCCACCGGGGCCTTGAGGATGGCGCGCATGAGATCCACTGGCGCGTAGTTACCCGGGTTGATGTCGAGCACTGCCGCGGCTTCCTTGCTCACCGGGATGCTCTTGGCGCTGCGCGGGTACACGCCGCCGCCTTCCGAGATCAGTTTGGCATCGTAATCCGCCCAGGAGGAGCGCGGCAGATTGAACATGCGCTCACGTTCCACGAAACTCTTTTCCGCGTCCGGAGACGGATCCAGGAATATGTGCCGATGGTCGAAGGCTGCGAGCAGGCGAGTGTGTCGCGACAGCAGCATGCCGTTGCCGAACACGTCGCCGGACATGTCGCCCACGCCTACGGTGGTGAAGTCGGTGGTCTGGATGTCCGTGCTCATCTCGCGGAAATGGCGCTTGACCGATTCCCAGCCGCCCTTGGCGGTGATGCCCATCTTCTTGTGGTCGTAGCCCACGGAGCCGCCGGAAGCGAAGGCGTCGCCCAGCCAGAAGCCGTATTCCGCCGACACGCCGTTGGCGATGTCGGAGAAAGTAGCCGTGCCCTTGTCGGCGGCCACCACGAGATAAGGATCGTCCAGGTCGTGGCGCACCACATCCTTGGGCGGCACGATCTTGGTGCCGGCCAGGTTGTCGGTGATATCCAGGAGGCCGTGCAGGAAGGTCTGGTAACAGGCGATGCCTTCCTTGAGCTGGGCCTCGCGATCGCCGCCCACAGGCGGACGCTTCACGTAGAAGCCGCCCTTGGCGCCCACCGGCACGATGACGGTATTCTTCACGTTCTGGGCCTTCACGAGGCCAAGGATCTCGGTACGGAAGTCCTCACGCCGGTCCGACCAGCGCAGGCCGCCGCGCGCCACCTTGCCCATGCGCAGGTGCACGCCCTCGACCCGGGGTGAATACACCCAGATCTCGAACATGGGACGGGGCAGGGGTAGGTCCGGCAGCATGGAAGGGTCGTACTTGAAGGACACGTAGGGCTTGTGGTGGCCGTCGGCGCCTTTCTGGTAATAGTTTGTGCGCACGGTGGCGAGCACCGCACTCAGGAACAGCCTGAGGATGCGGTCATCGTCCAGGCTCGAGACGTCCTCGAGGAGCTTCGCGATCTCGGTGGTATAGCTCTGGGTGAGCGGATCACGCTTGGCGCCACCAGCCGGATCGTGACGCGCCTCGAAGAGATGCACCAGCAAGGCAGCGATGGCGGGGTGGCTGTGGAGCGCGCGCTCCATGTAGGTCTGGCTGAAGCTCACGCCGATCTGCAACAGGTACTTGCAGTAGGCGCGCAAGAGCATGGTCTGGCGCCAACCCAAGCCCGCGCCCAGCACCAGGCGGTTGAAGCCGTCGCTCTCGGCAGCGCCGTGCCAGACCCGGGCAAATTGCTCCTGGAAGGCCTCTTTGATGGCGTCCAGGTCCAGCTCGCCCTGATGCACCAGCTCGAAGTCCTGGATCCAGACGATGCTGCCATCGGCGAGGTCTATCTCGTAGGGTCGTTCGCTGATGACGCGCACCCCCATGTTCTCGAGCATGGGCAGGGCATCGGATATCGGTATGGTCTGCTCGCGGTGGTAAGTCTTGAAGCGCAGGTAGCTCGCTGGCGCATCCGCCGGGCGGTACAGGCTCATGCGCAGGCTCTCGCTGTCATCCAGCGCATCCAGCTGCTTTAAGTCGAACACCGCGTCTGAGGGGCTGATGTCCTCGATGTAAGCCGCGGGGAAATGGTTGCCGTAGCGGGCGAACAGGCGCAGGCCCTGCTCCTCGTCGCATTGCTGCACCAGGGCGTCCTGCAGTTCGTCCTGCCAGGAGCGGATGGCGAGCGCGATCTCACGCTCGAGTGAGAGGCGGTCGAACTTGGCCTGCTGCCAGGGGGTGGTGCGCACGATGATGTGGACACGCGCCAGGGCCGATTCCGACAGGGTGACGGTGTGCTCGACGCTCTTGCCGCCCAAGGCCTGGAACAGGATGCTCTCGATCTTCTGGCGTACCTGGCTGTTGTAGCGGTCGCGCGGTACGTAGGCGAGGCAGGAGAAGAAGCGGCCGAAGCTGTCGCGGCGCACGAAGAGCTTGACGCGCTGGCGTTCCTGCAGCTGCACCACGCCCATGGCGGTCTCGAATAATTCGTCGGTGGTGCTCTGGAAGAGCTCGTCGCGCGGCAGGGTCTCGAGGATCTGCACCAGCGCCTTGCCGTCATGGCTCGCGGCCGGCAGTTCCGAGCGGCGGATCACCTCGGCCACTTTCTCGCGCAGCACCGGCACATCGCTGGGGTTGCGGCTGTAGGCGGTGGTGGTGAAGAGGCCCAGGAAGCGCCATTCACCGTTCACCTTGCCGTCGGCGCCGAAGCGCTTCACACCCACGTAGTCGAGATAACCGGGGCGATGCACCGTGGCCTGAGAGTTGGCCTTGGTGACGATCATGAATTCTTTCGCGCGCGCGCGCTGACGCACCACGTTCGGCAGCACCAGGAAACTCTGGGACACCTTGGCATGGCTGTCGCCCAGGATGCCGAGGCCGGAGTTGGCCACCACTTTCAACACTTCCTCGCCGTTCTCTTCGGCCAGGTCGTATTCGCGGAAGCCTAAGAAAGTGAAATGGTGGTCAGCCAGCCATTCCAGGAACAGCTTGCCTTCATCCACCACCGCGTCACCCAGGATGCTGCGGTGCTTGTGCACGGCGGCGATCACGTCCGTCAGCTTGCCGCGCATGGCGCGCCAGTCGTTGACCGTGGCGCGCACGTCGCGCATGGCGCTCTGCAATTGGGTCTCGAGCCGAGCCAGGGTCTCGGCGCCGGCCTGGCGGTCCACTTCGATGTGCATCCAGGATTCGGTGACCAGGCCGTCCTGTTTGGCGCCGTCGGTGATCTGCAGGAGCGCGCCGCGGGCGTCGCGCTTGGCCTGGTACATGGGATGCACGGTGAGATGGATACCGATGCCGCCGCGACTGAGCGTCATGGTGGTGGTGTCCACCAGGAAGGGCATGTCGTCGTTCACCATCTCGATGATGGTGTGGGGGCTCTTCCAGCCGTCTTTCTTCGTGCTGGGGTTGAACACCCGCACTTTGGTCTCGCCGGGCAGGCGCTTGGCGCCGAATTCCCAATGACTGAGTGCTGCGCCGTACAGATCCTCGGGTGTGTGCGCGAGGATGTCTTCCTCGGCGATGTCGGCGTAGTACTGTTGCAGGAATGTTTCGAGTTCGGCGGCGGAAGGATGCTTCTTGGCGAGGGCGACCACCTTTTCCAGGTGCTTGTCTTTGGGAGGCGATTTCCGTTGCGGCATGGCGTTAGGCCCGGCGTTGGATGTTGGTTTGGACGATATTTTACTGCAGTTATATGTACAAACGGCGACCCTGAAGGCCGCCGTTTATGTTTTGTGTCGGAGATGTGTCAGTGCGCCTTCTCCAGGTCCTTTATGACTGCTGCCAGCCAGCGGCAGGCAGTGCCACCCGTGATACAGCGGTGGTCGAAGGTGATGGAGAGGGGGATGCGCTTGTGCACCTCGATGCCGCCCATGACCGGCACCACGTCGAAGCGCAGGCCGCCGGTGCCGAGGATAGCCACCTGCGGCGGCACCACCACCGGCGTGGCGTAGCGGCCGGCCATCATGCCGAAGTTCGACAGGGTGAAGGTCGGGTCCTTCATGTCGGCCGGCGACACGCTGCGATTGCGGGTGGCCTCCTTGATGCGATTGAGGTCGTCGCGCAGCTGCTGGGCGTTCTTGCTCTCCACTTTGCGCAAGATCGGCACGATCAGGCCGTCCGGGGTATCCACTGCCATGGCGAGGTCCACGCGCTCGTGCAGGGTGCGCTCCAGCTTCTCGCCGTCATACCAGGCGTTGAGTTCGGGCTCGGCACGGCAGCCGGCCACGATGGCGCGCACGATACGCACGGTGATGTCCTGGCCCGACTGCCAGTTGTGGATGTCCGCATCGTCGAACAGCGTGCATTCCGCCACTTCGCTGCGTGAGCGGGTCATGCTGGCGTGCATGGCGCGGCGTGGGCCGCGCAGAGGCTCGGCCACGCCGTACTTCACGTCGGTGCGGGGTTTGGCGATGTCCCACTTGGCCGTATGCGTCGCAGCGGCCGGCGCAGCAGCTCCGCCCTTAGTCGCGCGTCGCACGTCGTCGGCGCTGACAGTATCGTTCTTGCCGGTGGGTTCGATGTCCGTCAGATCCACGCCCAGCTGTTTCGCCAGGATGCGCACCGAGGGCAGGGCCTTCACCCGGACCGGGTCCTTCTTCTGTTTCTTGCGGATGATGGCGGTCTCCGCCACGAGATCATTGCTCGTGGGCACGGCGCCCACCACAGTGCCGCTGTCTTCCTCGATGGGCACGCTCTTCTTCGCGGCAGGAGCGGGTGTAGCGGCGGGTTTAGTGGCCGGAGCCGCGCCGTCACCGGCGATATCGAAATCCACGAGAGCGGAATGGGTGGGGATGATGTCGCCGGCTTTGCCGTGGAGCTTGGCGATCTTGCCCGCCCAAGGGGAGGGCACGTCCACCACGGCTTTCGCGGTCTCGACGGAGAGCAAGGGCTGGTCCACCTTGACCACGTCGCCTTCTTTCACGTGCCAGCTGACGATCTCCGCTTCCTGCAGGCCTTCGCCCAGATCCGGGAGGTTGAATGTCTTCATGGTTAAGCCTCCAACACCGTGCGTATGCCCTTGAGGACGCGCTCCACGCTCGGCATGTAATCATGCTCCAGCTTGAACAGCGGCATGGGGATGTCGTAGCCGGTGACGCGCTCGATGGGCGCTTTCAGGGAGTAGATGGCCTTCTCGGCCACGGTGGCGGCGATCTCGGCGCCCACGCCGCAGTTGCGCGGCGCTTCGTGGATGATCACGCAGGCGGCCGGTCTTCTCGCACCGATTCGAGCGATGGTGTCGAAGTCGATGGGGCTCACGGTGGCGAGGTCGATCACGTCGGCGTTGACGCCTTCTTCGCGCGAGCTTGGCGGCGGCTTGCAGGGTCTCGTGGACCATGGCGCCCCAGGTGACCAGGGTCACGTCCTCGCCTTCACGCAGCACGAAGCAGGTGTCCAGCGGTAGCGCTTCGCCGTCGTCTTCCACGTCCTGCCTTGTTCAGGCGATAGAGGCGCGTAGGCTCCAGGAACACCACCGGATCCGGGTCGCGGATGGCGGCGAGCAGAAGGCCGTAGGCGCGCGCGGGCGAGGAAGGCATCACGGTGCGTAGGCCCGGCATGTGGGCGAACATGGCCTCGTTGCTCTCGGAATGATGTTCCGGCGCGTGGATGCCGCCGCCCGAGGGGGCGCGCAGCACCATGGGTACGTGCAGACGGCCGCGGGTACGGGTGCGCAGGCGGCCGGCGTGGTTGATCATCTGGTCCACAGTGGGATAGATGAAACCGGAGAACTGGATCTCGGCCACGGGCTTCATGCCCCATGGCCGGCCATGCCGATGGAGATGCCGGCGATGAGGGCTTCGTCCAGCGGCGTGTCCATGACACGGTCCTTGCCGAAACGTTGCTGCAGGCCGGCGGTGGCGCGGAACACGCCGCCGTTCACGCCCACGTCTTCACCCAGCACTACGACGCGGTCGTCGTGTTCCAATTCATAGGCCATCGCCTGGTGATGGCTTCGACCATCGTGATTTGTGCCATGATGGTGAGCCCTCCTCGACGAGCGGACGAATCGCGCTGGGTGACGAGATCGTCTGGGATTCGGCGAAGATGTAGTCGAACATCGCTGGAGACCGGCGGTCTTGGATGTCTTAGGTAGCTTCACCTCCGCTGTCCACCGCTCGTCGCACTCGGCCTTCCAGGGCTTCTCTTCCTTCGTCGTCGTCCCAGGCACCCATGTCCATCAGCTAGTTGCGCAGGCGCTTCATGGGTTCCTTCTTCCACTCGTCCTTCGACTTCGCTGCTCGCGACGGTAGCGGCGTCGCGTCGTCGGCCGTGGTGTGGTCATCGAGACGATAGGTCAGAGCTTCGATCACGCGCCGGCCCTTGCCGGCTGCGCGCCTTCTCCAGGGCGTCTTCCATGCCTCGCGCACGGCGATGATGTCGTTGCCGTCCACCTGGATGCAGTACGAGGCCGCCGGCGACGCCCTTCTGGGCCAGGGTCGGTCGCGGCGGTCTGGACGAGCGGGGTACCGAGATCGCCCACTGGTTGTTGACGATCACGAACACCAGCGGCAGGTTCTGGCGCCGGCGCAGTTGATGGCTTCGTAGTAAGTCGCCCTTGGAGATGCCACCGTCGCCGATCGGTGCACCGCCACACGCTTCTCCTTGCGCATCTTGAACGGCGGTGGCGGCACCGGCCGCGTGAGACACTGGGTGGCGATCGGCACGCGACCAGGCGAAGTCGTGCGTGCGGGGTCCTTCTGAGAAATGGTTGCCGCGCTCGTCGCCGCCCCAGTACATGTAGGACCTCGCGCGGCTGCACGCCGCGATACAGATCTGGGCGCCGTATTCGCGGTAGCTGGGGAAGAAGACGTCTTCCGGCTTCATCGCGCTGCCGATGCCGACGTGCGCGGCTTCGTGGCCGAGGCAGCAGGCGTAGGTGCCGAGCTTGCCGGTGCGCTGCAGGGCGATGGACTTGGTGTCGAACACGCGGACGAAGGACATCATGCGGTACATCTTCAGCAGTTCGTCCTTGTCCTTGGCGAACTTGGGCAGCTCTTTCTGTACTAGCTTGGCTTCCGGGTCGAGGTACTGCTGATACTTGATATCGAACGTCGCGACAGTCTTCAAAGAGGCGTCCTCCGGGAAAGCCGCCCGGGGCTGATTGGGACCACTTGGGTCCGCAAAGGCCCGCCGGCGGGGAGTGCTTATATAGGTGCCGCCCGGCTCAAGGGCCGGGCGGGGCCGCAATTATACATGAGGCCCCGCCTACCCCCGCCCGGGGCAAGGGGCTCGGCAGGGTAGGTCGGTTAGAATGGCGGGACTTAAGGCCCTGGGAAGCGGCATGAGCGGCAATAAACGCGAGCTGGAACAGGGTATCCGCACGGATCTCAAGCCCCAGGAGACCTATTCCGGCTACCTGAAGCTGGACCTGCTCTTCGCCGCGCAGCAGCCGGTGAGCCAGCCTCTGCACCACGACGAGATGCTCTTCATCATCCAGCACCAGACTTCCGAGCTCTGGATCAAGCTGGTGCTGCATGAGCTGGATGCGGCCATCCGCCATGTGCAGAAGGATCAGCTGGAGCCCTGCTTCAAGATCCTCTCGCGGGTGAAACAGATCCAGATGCAGCTCTTCAACCAGTGGGCGGTGCTGGAGACCCTGACGCCCACCGAGTACGCGGAGTTCCGTTCGGTCCTGGGTTCGGCTTCCGGTTTCCAGTCCGCTCAGTACCGGGCGCTGGAGTTCATGCTGGGCAACAAGTCCGCGGAGCTCTTGCAGGTATATAGCTACGATCCGAAGGTGCATAAGCTGCTCACGGAGTTGTTGAACCGCCCGAGCCTTTACGATGAGTTCCTGCGCTATCTCAAACGCCGCGGCCTGCCGGTACCGGCGGAGCGCGTGGAGCGGGACTGGTCTCAAGCTTATGAACGCCACGAAGGCGTGACCGCTGTGTTCAAGCAGATCTACGAGGGCACCCGCGAATGGTGGGACGCCTACGAGATGTGCGAGAAACTCGTGGATGTGGAAGAGTATTTCCAGCTCTGGCGCTTCCGGCACATGAAGACGGTGGAGCGCATCATCGGCCACAAGAAAGGCACCGGCGGCTCCTCCGGGGTGAAGTTCCTGGAGAAGGCGCTCAGCCTCACCTTCTTCCCGGAATTGATTGATGTACGCACCGAGATAGGCGTGGTTAAGTAACTGATTTTTCGCGGCTTGGGGCGGTTCAGCCCCGGGCGGTATAATAGTCGATTGGATGCTTTGCAGCTTCGAAACAAGGTGACAGTCATGAGCGCGCAACCCAACGTCGGCATCAAGCCGGTGCAGTTCGAGAACCCCATGGGGGTGGATGGCTTCGAGTTCGTGGAATTCGCGGCCCCCAACCCTAAGCAGCTGCATGACCTCTTCCCGCGCTTGGGCTTCACCGCTGTGGCCAAGCATAAGCAGAAGGCCATCACCCTGTATCGCCAGGGGGAGTGCAATTTCCTGGTGAACGAAGAGCCCAACTCCTTCGCTGCGGCCTTCGCCGCCAAGCACGGCCCTTCGGCCTGCGGTTTCGCCATACGTTTCAGCAAATCGGCGGCTCAGGTTAAGCAAACCGCTCTCCAGAATGGCGGTGAGGCTATCGATGCTCTGGAATCCACCAAGGCAGTGGACATGCCCGTGATCAAGGGCATCGGCGGCAGCATGCTCTATCTGGTAGACCGTTACGGCGCCAAGGGCGAGGTCTATGCCGGCGAGTTCGAATACCTGCCGGGCGTGGACAAGCATCCCAAGGGCTTCGGTCTCACCTTCGTGGATCACCTGACCCATAACCTGTATTTCGGGAATATGGAGAAGTTCGCCAAGTTCTACGAGAAGTTGTTCAACTTCCGTGAGATCCGCTACTTCGACATCAAGGGCGTGAAGACCGGGCTCATCTCCAAGGCCATGACTGCGCCGGATGGCATGGTGCGCATCCCGCTCAACGAGTCCAACGACCCCAAGAGCCAGATCAACGAATACCTGAACGAATACAAGGGCGAGGGCGTCCAGCACATCGCCTGCTTCACCGATGACATCTACGGCAGCGTGGAAGCCATGCGCAAAGCGGGCATGCAGTTCCTGGACACGCCGGACGCCTATTTCGAGATGGTGGATGAGCGGGTGCCGAACCATGGGGAAGACGTGCCGCGCCTGGCCAAGAACAAGATCCTGATCGATGCCGACCGGGAGACCAAGAAGAAACTGCTCTTGCAGATCTTCACCCAGAACATGATCGGCCCGGTGTTCTTCGAGATCATCCAACGCAAGGGCAACGAAGGTTTCGGTGAAGGCAACTTCCAGGCTCTGTTCGAATCCATCGAGAGAGACCAGATGAAGCGGGGCGTGCTCTGACGGCATCTTTTCGCCCCTGGCGTCGTTGCGGAGCATCCCTCGGTGCTCATTACCTACTTGGTAACTCCGCTCCTCGGAACGCCCCGCGCCTAGCCAGGAACGAAAATCTGCGCGTCATAGCGGTAAGATTGTTAACAGTGGCCTCAAAGTTTGGGAGTCGAGAATGAGCCAGAAGCTGAGCGCCATGGACCCCAAGACTTCCGCGATGACGGCGGATGCCGGCGACTACCAGTCGGGTTTCGGCAACGAGTTCGCCACCGAGGCCCTGCCGGGCGTATTGCCGGAAGGCCAGAACTCCCCCCAGAAAGTGCCTTACGGCCTCTATGCGGAGCAGCTCTCGGGCACTGCGTTCACGGCGCCGCGCCATGCGAATCGCAGGAGCTGGCTCTACCGCATCCGTCCCGCGGCGGTGCACAGGCCTTTCAAGCCACTGCCGGAAGGCCGTTTCCATAACCGCTTCGATGAAGTGGCGGCAACGCCCAACCAGCTGCGCTGGAGCCCGACCGCTATCCCTAGCGCACCCACAGATTTCGTGGAGGGCTTGTTCACGGTCGCCGGCAATGGCAGTGCCGCGAGCCAGACAGGCATCGGTGTGCATCTCTATGTCGCCAATCGATCTATGCAAGGGCGTTTCTTCTACGACGCCGATGGCGAATTGCTGATCGTGCCCCAGCAGGGCCGCCTCAAGATCGCGACGGAGCTGGGTGTGCTGAACGTGGGCCCGCTGGAGATCGCGGTGATCCCCCGGGGCATCCGTTTCCGGGTGGAATTGCTTGAGGCCTCGGCCCGGGGCTATGTGGCGGAGAACTTCGGCGCTGCCTTGCGGCTGCCGGAGCTAGGGCCCATCGGGTCCAATTCGCTGGCCAATGCCCGGGATTTCCTCTACCCGAAAGCGGCGTATGAAGATGTAGAAGGCAAATTCGAGTTGATGGGTAAATTCCAGGGCCGCCTCTGGTCTGCTGAGATTGGTCACTCGCCGCTGGACGTGGTGGGTTGGCATGGCAACCACGCGCCCTACAAATACGACCTCACTCGCTTCAACACCATCGGCTCCATCAGCTACGACCATCCGGATCCGTCCATCTTCACGGTGCTGACGTCCCAGAGCGATACGCCCGGCACTGCCAACATGGATTTCGTGATCTTCCCGCCCCGTTGGCTGGTGGCGGAGGACACCTTCCGTCCGCCCTGGTTTCACCGCAACGTGGCTTCGGAGTTCATGGGCCTCATCACCGGCGTGTATGACGCGAAGGAAGGCGGCGGCTTCGTGCCCGGCGGTGGCAGCCTGCACAATTGCATGAGCGGCCACGGACCTGACGCAGGCAGTTACGAGAAGGCCGTGGCGGGGGACACCTCCAAGCCCCATCACATCACTGACACCATGGCCTTCATGTTCGAGGCCCGCGCCGTGATTCGCCCCACGAAGCAGGCTCTGGAAGCGAAGGAACTGCAAGGTGATTACTACGAATGCTGGCAGGGCATCAAGAAGCATTTCGATCCGAAGCGCCGCAGCTAATTTGATGTCCGATATTCGGATGCATGGTTCAGTCAGTTATCGTTGGTTCGCATGCGCTGCACTTTCGTTGGCTGCCCCTCTATTTCTTGTTTCTTGCGTAACCGTAAATAGGTTTACGTTGCTTCATACTAGCGATGGATGGGTGCAGCTCTCGAAGCCGCCTATTGAGGAGAAAGAGATACTGTCAGCCGCGGATGATATCGTTAAACATCAATACGCATCACGAGAATTCGAAGCCGATTGGTTTGCAAAACCTGGCAAGAGTTACTTGATTTATTTCCATGACATGATGTTTATGGAAGATGAATACGAATATGCCAAAAATCATTGTGGAGACGAGACAGTAATTTTCGACAAGACAGATAAGGGATGGGTTCAAGAAGAACAGAAATTGACTGTTCTTTGTGTTGACTAAATCGAACGGGAGAGCGCGTGAAACTCGCAAGTCTTAAATCCGGTGGCCGTGACGGCACCCTGCTGGTGGTGGATAAGCAACTTCAGAACGCCGTGAAGGTGCCGGAGATCGCCACTTCCTTGCAGCTGGCCTTGGAGAATTGGACCATGACTGAGCATCAGCTCCAGTCTGTGTCCGACTCCCTCAATGCCGGCAAAGCTAAAGACGCTTTCAAACTTAATCCCCGCGACCTGGCGGCAGCCCTACCTCGCGCGCCCCAGTTCGTGGATGGCAGCGCCTACCTCGCCCACGTGGAGCGGGTGCGCAAGGCCCGGGGCGCGGATATGCCTCCGAGCTTCCTCAGCGATCCCCTCATGTACCAGGCGGTGAGCGACGGCTTCATCCCGCCCACGGATCCGATCCGCATGGCCGACGAAGCCTGGGGCATCGATTTCGAATCAGAAGTAGGTGTGGTGGTGGATGACGTGCCCATGGGGGTCTCGGCCGCCGAGGCGGGCAAGCACATCAAGTTGGTGCTGATCCTCAACGACGTGTCCCTGCGTAACCTGATCCCGGACGAGCTGGCCAAGAACTTCGGTTTCCTGCAGAGCAAGCCCCGCTCGGCCCTCTCGCCGGCGGCAGTGAGCCCGGACGAGCTGGGGGATGCCTGGAAAGACGGCAAGCTGCACCTGCCGCTCCTGACCCATCTCAACGGCGCGCTCTTCGGTGAGCCTGATGCGGGCGTGGACATGCAGTTCAACTTCCCTCAGCTCATCGCCCATGCGGCCAAGACCCGGCCCCTGGCGGCGGGTTCCATCGTGGGTTCCGGAACCATCGCCAACCACGATGAGTCCAAGGGTTCATCCTGCCTCGCGGAGAAGCGGGTGCTGGAAGTCATCAAGAGCGGCAAGGCCGTGACGCCTTTCATGAAGTTCGGCGACAAGGTGCGTATCGAGATGCTGGATAAGAGCGGGGTCTCCCTCTTCGGCGCCATCGAACAGGTAGTGGAGAAATACTGATGGAACTTTTCACTTATTTCCGCAGCTCCGCCGCCTACCGGGCACGCATCGCCTTGAACCTGAAGGGTCTGAAAGCGGATTTTCGCTTCGTGCACCTGGTGAAGGACGGGGGCCAGCAGCACACGCCCGAATTCAAGGCCGTGAATCCCCAGTGCTTCATCCCGGCGCTGGTGGATGGGGGCCACACCATCACCCAATCGCTGGCCATCGCGGAATACGTGGAGGAGATCCATCCGCAACCGCCGCTACTGCCCAAGGATCCCTTGGGCCGCGCCCGGGTGCGCTCCATGGCGCTACTCATCGCCTGCGACATCCACCCCCTCAACAACCAACGCATCGTGAAATACCTGGAGAAGGAGTTCGGTGCCGACGAGGCGACACGCAAGCGCTGGATGCACCGCTGGATCACCGAGGGCTTCGCGGCCTTGGAGGAACTGCTCGCCGACGATCCGGCCACCGGCAAGTGCTGTCATGGAGATACACCGACCCTGGCCGACGTGTTCCTGGTGCCGCAGATGTTCAACGCCAAGCGCTTCGATACGGATCTCACGCCGTTCCCGACTCTGCGGCGTATCAATGACTATTGCCTGACGCTCAAACCTTTCATCGATGCGGCACCTGACAAACAGCCGGATTTTGAAGCCTGAAAACGTAGTCTTGGGTCCCGGGGTCTAAATACATGGTGGAGTTCTTCACCCACGCCTTCTTCTGGTGGCCGCTGTTCATCCTGGTGCTCACCGGGCTCGCGGCTGCACGTCCTGCACGGGGCGGATGGTTCGTCTGCCTCTTCATATTGTTGGTGGTGTTCTCCTCGGGCAGTGCTGCGGCTGTGTTCACCAAGCGGATCTTCTGGGCTGCGTACTTCCTGGCGCTGTTGGTGGCATACCTGCCACCTTTACGGCGCTGGCTCATCAGTAACCGCCTGCTGCGCTTCTATCGCGCCTCCATGCCGGTCATCTCTTCCACGGAGCGGGATGCCCTGGAAGCAGGCGGTGTGTGGTGGGACGCCGAACTCTTCAGCGGCACGCCGGACTGGCAGAAGCTGCTGGATTTCCCGGTGGCGCGCATCTCGGCGGAAGAGCAGGCCTTCCTGGACGGACCCGTGGAGCGGCTCTGCGCCATGCTGGACGACTACCGTATCTGCAACGTGGACAAGGACCTGACGCCGGAGACCTGGAGCTTCATCCGCAGCCAAGGCTTCTTCGGCATGACCATCCCCAAGGCCTTCGGCGGCCTGGAGTTCTCCGCTGTCGGCCATGCCTCGGTGGTGATGAAGATCGCGAGCCGCAGCATCAGTGCGGCTTTGACGGTGATGATCCCCAACTCCGTGGGCCCCGGGAAACTCCTGCTGCGCTATGGCACCCAGGAGCAAAAGGACCACTGGTTACCGCGCCTGGCTCGGGGCGAAGAGATCCCCTGTTTTGCCCTCACGGGACCCGAGGCGGGCAGTGACGCCGGCGCTATCCCGGATCTCGGCGTAGTGTGCCGCGGTGAATTCGGCGGCAAGAAAGACGTACTGGGCATCCGTCTCGATTTCGAGAAGCGCTATATCTCCATGGGACCCATCGCCACGGTCTTAGGCGTGGCCTTCAAGCTGGACGATCCGGATCACCTCTTGGGCGAACGCACTCATCTCGGCGTGACGCTCGCATTGATACCGTCCACCACACCGGGCGTGCGTCAGGGGACGCGCCACGACCAGCTGCACATGGCGTTCATGAACGGTCCGCTCTATGGTAAGGACGTGTTCGTACCGATGGAGT
This sequence comes from uncultured Pseudomonadota bacterium, assembly GCA_963817285.1. Classification (GTDB taxonomy): domain Bacteria; phylum Pseudomonadota; class Gammaproteobacteria; order Natronospirales; family REEB76; genus DASUBN01. The sequence goes on from CAWFOE010000029.1 coordinate 112,030, forward strand.
GGATCATCGGCGGGCCGGAGATGGCAGGCAAAGGTTGGCGCATGCTGATGGAATGTCTCACGGATGGGCGCGCCATATCGCTGCCGGCCTTGAGCACGGCCACCGCGAAACTGGCCGTGCGGGTCACCGGCGCTTATGCGCGGGTGCGCCGCCAGTTCAAGCTGCCGGTCGGTCAGTTCGAAGGCGTACAGGAGGCCTTAGCCCATCTCGCGGGCAATGCCTATGCCATGGATGCGGCCCGGCTCGTGACGCTCTCGGCCCTGGACCAAGGCCACAAACCCTCCGTGATCTCAGCCATCGTGAAATACAACCTGACGGCCCGGGCCCGTGAGGTGATGAACGACGCCATGGATGTACACGGCGGTGCCGCTCTCTCTCTGGGTCCCCGCAATCCACTGGGCATGTTCCACAGCTACCCGCAGATGGGCATCACCGTGGAAGGCCACAACATCCTGACCCGCAGCCTCATCACCTTCGGCCAGGGCGCGATTCGGTGCCATCCTTATCTATTGCAAGAATTGCAGGCAGCTACAGCGGAAGACAGCAAGGAATCCCGCCGCGCCTTCGATGCAGTGATCATGCAGCATCTGGCTTTCACCGGCCGCAACAAGACCCGCGCGCTGCTGCACGGCCTCACGAACGCGGCCTTCGTGACAGCGCCGAGCTGTCCCGAGAGCGTCAAGGCTTATTACCGTCAGCTCACACGCATGAGCACGGCTTTCGCCTATGTAGCCGATGTGCTCCTGCTCACGCTACGCGGGGAGTTGAAACGTCGGGAGCGGCAGTCAGCGCGTATGGCGGATATCGTGAGCCAGCTCTATCTCGCCTCTGCCGCTTTGAAGCATTATCACGATCAGGGCAACCAGCCGGGGGATTTGCCGCTGGTGAGCTGGGTCTGCGAAGACAGCCTCTATCGCATCCAACAGAGCTTCGACGCTCTGTTCAAGAATTTGCCGAACCGCTCGCTGGCCAGGGTGTTGCGTTTCACGGTCTTCCCCTACGGCATGCGTTATCGGGCGCCTACGGACGAGCTGGAGCACACCCTCGCGGGCTTGCTGCTGCGGCCTTCCCCTGAGCGGGACCGGCTCACGGACGGCATGTACCTACCCAAGAGTCGGCGCGAGAAAGTGCGGCTGCTGGATGAAGCCTTGCAGCACGCAGTGGAGACCCGTCCCCTGCGGGAGAAGCTGCGCGTGGCGACGCGAGAGAAACTCTTGCACAAGCGTGGCGACGCCCAGGTGCAGGAGGCGGTGGAGCAGGGCGTGCTGACCATCGAGGAAGCGGACGCCGTGCGCGCCGCGGAAGCGCTGCGCCATGAGGCCATACAAGTTGACGACTTCGCCAACCTGAAGTGAAAGCGGGTGTAGACGGATAAAAAAGCCGGCGCAAGACGCCGGCTTTTCATGCATGGACTATAGATCCCAGAAGCTCAGACCTTCGACGCGTCCATATCGACCCGGTATAGGGGGAGGCCGTCGGGCATCCAGCGGCGTTCGTCCTGCATCAGGTCATGCAGCCATTCGGCGCGGCGGGCGATACCGCCACCCATCTCGTTCCAGTCTATCTCGCTGGCGCCAGTGGCCAGGGTATCGGTCTTGTTCTGGCCGAGACGCGCGGCTTCCAACTGCCACTTGAGGGCGAAGTAGCGCGCGGCTTCACGGCAGTTGCGGGCGGCACCCGCTTCCGCGTGGTCGGTCGGCACCACGCCGGTGATGACCCAGAGCTTGGGGTTAGCGCCGTGCTTGGGCCAGACCCGGCCGAGCATGGCGCGGTAGGGGATGATCCACAGCCATTCGCCGGTGATATCCGTATCGAATACCTGGATCTTGCGCAGGTAGTCCGCCACCTGCTGTTGCTGGGCCTGGTGCCACTGGGCGAAACTCGCTTCATCGAAAGGGGCGGGAGCAGACATGTTCATTCCTGTTTACGAAATTTGAAAAAGTACTACTAAAAATGAGGGATTTTGGCCTCTGGCTAGGCGCGAACACCCGAGGAGCCGGAGCGTACTCTTTGTGTACGTGAGGGCTCCGAGGGCGGGCGCAACACCGCCAGAGGGCAAAAGAGCCATTTTTAGTGATGGGATTTTAAGGCAGATGCGGGTCCGAAAGATATTGCTTCGTCTGCATCTCCGTGAGTCGGCTCTGGGCCCGCTGGAACTCGAAAGTCAGGCGCTTGCCTTTATAGAGCGCGTCCAGGGGGACGGCGGCAGAGGCGGCGAACTTCACCCGCCGGTCGTAGAACTCGTCTATCAGGGCGATGAAGCGCCGCGCTGCATCCTCGCTGTCCCGGTCCAGCCGGGGGATGTCCGAGAGCAGCACCGTGTGGAAACCCCGGGCGATCTCGATGTAGTCCTCCTGGCTGCGGGGGCCGGTACAGAGATCCTGGAAGCCGAACCAGGCCACGCCGTCCGCATGGCGCCGGGTGGGGATGGCTCGTTCGTTCACCATGAGGGGGCTGGTATCCGCGGTCATGTGGCCTGCGAGGGCCTCGAACATGGTGGTGAGGTGGGCGTCCGCTTCCGGACCTGCGGGCACATAGAAGAGCTCCGTGCCCTGCATGTGACGCAGGCGATAGTCCGTGCCGCCGTCTACGTTCATCACCTGAGTGTATTGCTTCAACATGCGGATGGTGGGCAGGAAGCGCTCCCGCTGCAGGCCGTTCTTGTAGAGCTCGTCCGGCGGCAGGTTTGAGGTGGCCACCAGGGTGACCCCCTGAGCGAAGAGATGCTGGAACAGCCTACCCAATAGCATGGCGTCAGTGATATCCGATACGAAGAACTCGTCGAAGCAGATGACCCGGGCCCGCGCGCGGAAACTCTCGGCGACTTTCAGTAGCGGATCCTGCTCGTCCGGGTGCCGCTTGAGGCCTGCATGCACTTCGTGCATGAAGCGGTGGAAATGCAATCTGAGCTTGTCTTCGAAAGGCAGGCACTCGTAGAAGCAATCCATGAGCCAGGTCTTGCCTCGACCGACACCGCCCCAGAGATACAGGCCCTTCACCGGGGCGCTGGGTTGCCCCGTGAGACGACGCCACAAGGATGGGTGCGGCGTGGCGAGTAACCGCGCCTGCAGTTGATCCAAGGCTGTGACGGCCCGCTCCTGGGCCTGGTCCCGCTGGAAACCCAGACGCGCGATATCCGCTTCGTAGCGTTGGCGCGGGGTCTGCTGGGTGCGGGCGTCGTTCACGCGCCGCTCAGTCCGCGGCCAGTTCAGGCAGATTGCGGTACAGCTCCAGAGCCTGGGGGTTCGCTAGGGCGTCGGTGTTCTTCACCGGCCGGCCCTGGATCACGTTGCGCACCGCGAGTTCCGTGATCTTGCCGCTGATGGTGCGGGGGATGTCCGCCACCGCGATTATCTTGGCGGGCACGTGCCGCGGAGTGGTGTTGTCGCGGATGGTCTGCTTGATACGTTTGCGCAGAGGTTCGTCCAATGCGATACCTTCCTGCATGCGTACGAAGAGGATGACCCGCACGTCTCCCCGCCAATCCTGGCCTATCGCCAGGCTCTCGACGATCTCCGGCAGTTTCTCCACCTGGCGGTATATCTCGGCCGTGCCGATACGCACGCCGCCGGGGTTCAGGGTCGCATCGGAGCGGCCGTAGATGATGAGGCCGTCGTGCTGCGTGAGTTCCGCCCAGTCGCCGTGGCGCCAGATGTTGGGGAAACGCTCGAAGTAGGCCTCGTGGTATTTCCTGCCCTCCGGGTCGTTCCAGAAGAACACCGGCATGGAGGGGAAGGGTTTCACGCACACGAGTTCGCCGGGCGTGCCGCGAAGTGGCTTGCCGTCTTCGTCCCAGATCTCCACGGCCATGCCGAGGCCGCGGCACTGGAGCTCGCCGGGGTAGACCGGGAGCGTCGGGTTGCCGAGGGCGAAGCAGGAGATGATGTCGGTACCGCCGGAGATGGAGGAGAGGCACACGTCCGCCTTGATGTCCCGGTACACATACTCCGAGTTCTCTGGCAGTAGCGGAGAGCCGGTGGATGCGATGGTGCGCAGGCGGGCGAGGGTGTACTTCTTTGCCGGGTGGACATCGAACTTCTCGGCAGCAGAGAGGTACTTGGCACTGGTGCCGAAGATGCTGATGCCTTCCTCTTCGGCGATGCGCCAGAGGATATCCCGCTGGGGATGGAAGGGTGAGCCGTCGTAGAGCAGTAGGGTGGCGCCCACCCCGAGGCCGGACACCAGCCAGTTCCACATCATCCAGCCGCAGGTGGTGAAGTAGAAGAGCACGTCTTCCCGGCGCAGGTCCGTGTGCAGCACCAGCTCTTTCAGATGCTGGATGAGGGTGCCACCTGCGCCGTGCACGATGCACTTGGGCACGCCAGTGGTGCCGGAGGAATACATGATGTAGACGGGGTGGTCGAAGGGCAGCTGCTCGAAGCGTATCTCTTCAGCGCCAGTCAGGTACTCGGACCAGTGCACGCCTTTCGGCACAGCGGCTATGTCCGGTTTGGCATTGACGTAGGGCACCACTACCACGCGCTCTACGGAAGGCAGCTTCTCCAGCACGCCGCGGATGCGCTCCAGGCAATCGATGGCCTTGTTGCCGTAGTGGTAGCCATCGGTGGTGATGAGCACCTTGGGCGCGATCTGACCGAAGCGGTCCAACACGCCGTTGATGCCGAAATCCGGTGAGCAGGAGGACCAGACGGCGCCGATGCTGGTGGCAGCGAGCATGCCGATGACGGCCTCGGGGCGATTGGGCATGAAGCCCGCCACCCGATCTCCCTTAGTCACGCCAGATTTGCGCAGGGCGTCCGCGAGACCTGCTACCTGCAGATAGAGCTCGCGATAGCTCAAGGAGACACGATCCCCGTGTTCCGAGCGGAACACCAGGGCCGGGCGTTCGTCCCGGTACCGCAAGAGGTTCTCGGCGAAGTTGAGCCGGCTGCCGGTGAACCACCGGGCGCCGGGCATCTTGTCCCCGTCCACCAGCGCCTGGTCCCAGCTCACGCTAGCCTTGATGCCGCAGAAGGCCCAGACCTGGGGCCAGAATTTCTCGGGATACTCCACCGACCACTGGTAGAGAGTCTGCTGGCTCACCACATGGGGATCGCACTCGCGGCGCACGCAGTCCAGGAAGCGGCTGACGTTGGCTTGCTGGATGCGCGCGGGGCTGGGGGTCCAGAGGGGCTGGGTCATGGGAGTACGGAAGCCGTAAACCTTGGAGGCGGGAATTATCTCAGTTTAAAAGCCATGTTGCATGGCCGTCGCTCCCGGCATCCATGCCTCCCGCGACATTCGTACGTCCCTGTACATCATAAAAAGGGCCACCCCCGATGGGGTGGCCCTCGATCAAACGTCTAAACGCTTACTTGTGGCTGGATTCGATGAACTTGGCCACGTTGTCGTGCAGAGCCTTCGCAGAGGCCTCGTTGGCATACACCATGTGGCCCGAGGGGTACCAGGCATAGGTGATGTTCTGCTGCAGTTTATCGTCCATGGGCAGGTGCTGCAGCTGGAACTGGGCGGCATAGAAGGCCGTGGCCAGATCGTAGTAGCCGCCGTTCAGCATGACCTTCATGGTGGGGTTCTGGCCCATGGCGATCGCCAGGTCAGGCAGCACGTTGGTCGCGCCAGGGAAAGCCTGGCCGAACGGGTTCGCGTGCTTATAGTCCCACTTGCCGTTGACGTCGAAGCTCAAGGGCTGATAGGTCAGGCCCTCATCGTCCACCTTGAGCGTCTTGCGTGCGTAGTCGTTGAACAGCGACACGTAAGCTGAGCTGATAGCGGAGGACTGGGGGTCGTACTCGGCCTGTTCGCCCAGGGGATCCAAGGCGTAACCGGCGAAGCGGCCGTCCAGACGACCAGCCAGCTGGTCGGAATCGCGCATCAACTCGTGCTCGAACTGGCCGCCGCTCACGCGCAGGTTGGCCTTCATCCAGTAATCCGCCGACAGGCCGGTGTAGTTGTGCAGCTGCTCGGCGATCTTCTGCTTGGTGGCCGGATCCAGGGTGGAACCCGCGTTCAGCGCCGTGAGGTAGTCGCCCATGGCGAACTTCTCCACCTGGGCGAGGAAGTCCTCGAGCTTGGCGGGTTTGTTCGGCACCCGGTCGTGGTACCAGGCGACAGCGGCCTGGGTCGGCAGCACCAGCGCGAAGGGCACGTCGATGGCCGGGTTCAGGGAGTCGCCATCCGGGCTGATCTCGGTGTTAGGGATGGCCGAGAGCAGGATCAAGCCGTTGATGTCGATGGAAGCATTCTGCAGGTCGAGGGTCAGCGCCGGACCACGGATGGTGCCGTAGCTCTCGCCGAACACATACTTTGGCGAGTTCCAGCGGCCGAACTTGGTGAGGAACTGCTGGATGAAGCCGGTGAAGGCCTTGGCGTCCTGGTCCACGCCGTAGAAGTCCTTCGGGTCGCCCTTGCCGCCCAGGTCCTTGTCCAGCACGCGGCTGAAGCCGGTGCCCGGGGCGTCGATGAACACCTCGTCGGTCACGTCCAGCAGGCTGTCGTTGTTGTTCACGAGCGTGTAGGGCGCGCCGGCGGTGTGGCTGTCATCGGCGGTGCGCACGCGCTGCGGGCCGAAGGCACCCATGTGCAGCCAGACGGTGGCGGAGCCGGGGCCGCCGTTGAAGAAGAAGGTCACGGGGCGATCGCCAGGGCGGCGCCGTCCTTCGCGTAATAGACGTAGAACATGCTCACGGTGGGATCACCGTTGTCGTTCTTGAGGACCAGCGTGCCGGCGTTGGCCTTGTAGGCGACGGTCTGGCCGCCCGCGGTCACGGAGCCGGAGGTGGTGGATAGCGTCGGCTTGGTAAGGTCCATCGCCGGTTTGGAGCCGGCATCGGACTTGGCGCGGCTGCCATGTCCTCAGCCAGAGCGGGCACGGCGAACGCCAGGAGCGCCGCGGCCATGAATGGTGCGTACTTCATATGGAGCCTCTTATGTGTGATGAGATGAAAAGTGACCGCCATCCGCCAGCGGTTCTTAATAGTTGTGCCCGTAAGACCCTCGTAGGGCTTTAGTTCCCGCTCCACGCTGGTCAGCTGTGCCCGATTATAGGGACATATCCTCGGAGAAGACGGCCCGCCAGCGACCCTCCGAGAAAAGGTAAACGTCCAGGAAATGGAAGCGCCGTTCAGGCCGGGTCTGGGTGGCCGGCAGCACCCCGGTACCGCTGGCGATGGCGGTGTCGCCGTGCAGTTCCACGTGCACGTCTTCCTGGTGGGGTAGGTGCTGCATGCAGTCGGGCTTGGGCCGGGATGGGCCTGTATCACCAGTGGATTTGCCGCTGACCTCAGCCTTGGCCTGGGGGGAGCTGTAGGACAAATCCTGATAGTCGTCGGCCAGGAGAGCATTCACATAAGCGTCATCGCCGCATTGAGACGCGACGATCCAGTCGTGTTCGATCTTGAGGATAGCGTCCGCACTATGGGTCGGCGTGTCCGCGGCCCGGACAGAAACGGACACTGCCATGGTGAAGGCCAGCAGAAATATCGCCGCAGATATCCGCATAAGACAGTCACCCATGTAGAGGATCTACGGGATGGACTTGGCCAGTGAGACGAAAGTTCCGGCCTTCAGCCCTTGTCCAGTTCCTGCTCCAGCTCCGGCAGGAGCTGGAAGAGGTCACCCACGAGGCCTAAGTCCGCCACCTGGAAGATGGGGGCATCGGGTCCTGTTGATGGCCACGATGGTGCGGGCATCTTTGATGCCGGTGATGTGCTGGATGGCGCCGGAGATACCCACGGCGATGTAGAGGTCGGGCGCGATGATCTTGCCGGTCTGGCCCACTTGCAAGTCGTTGGGCACGAAGCCCGCATCCACCGCAGCGCGGGAAGCGCCTACGGCGGCGCCGAGCTTGTCGGCCAGCTTGTAGACGATGGCGAAGTTCTCTTTGCTGCCCACGCCGCGCCCGCCGGAGACCACCTTGGAAGCGGACTGCAGATCGGGCCGATCCGAGGCGTCTTTCTTGAGCTCCACGTAGCGGCTGTGGCTGGGCAGGGCCGCGTCCACGGAGGTATCCGTCACCGTAGCCGCGCCGCCTTCGCCGCAGGCGACCCAGGATGCCGTACGCACGGTAGCGAACACGCAGGGTTTCGCCTCTGCTTTCACGGTGGCGATGGCGTTGCCGGCATAGATGGGACGCTGGAAAGTCAGGGGATCCACGACTTTCATCACGTCGCTCACTTGGGCGACGCCCACCAAGGCTGCGGCTCGGGGTAAGACGTCCTTGCCGAAGGTGGTGGAGGGGATGAGTACATGGCTGTAATTCGCCGCCAGCTTCGCGATCTGGGGTGCCAGTACGGCGGCGAGCGGTGCCGCGTTCTCGGGCCGCACGATGCGCAACACCTGCTTCACGCCTTTGAGTTTTGCAGCGGCATCGCAGACGGCCTTGCCGTCAGAGGCAAACACCGCCACGTCGATATCACCGCCGATGGCATGAGCACAGCTCACGGCCCGAGCGGTGCTGTTGTTCAGTTTATTGCCGTCGTGTTCGGCGATGACCAGGATCTTGCTCATGCGAGTACCCCCCGATCACGGAGTTCTTTGACAAGAGCCCGCACGGATTCCAGTTTGCGGCCGCCGCTGCGGGGCGTGGGCGCGGCGTAGGAGACGTATTGCAGAGCGGGTGCTGCTGCCACACCCAGCTCCGCGAGTTTCAGCACTGCCAGGGGCTTGCTCTTGGCTTTCATGATGTCCGGCATCTTCACGAAGCGCGGCGTATTGAGCCGCAGGTCCGTGGTCACCACGGCAGGCAGGTCCACGTCCATCACTTCCAGACCTGCGTCCACTTCGCGGGTGACCCGGAGAGTCTTGTCCTTGAGTTCCACCGCCGAGGCGAAGGTGGCCTGGGGGCGATCCCAGAGGGCCGCCAGCATCTGGCCGGTCTGGTTGCAGTCATCGTCGATGGCTTGTTTGCCCAGGATCACGAGATCTGCATTCTCCCGCTTCGCCAGTTCCAGGAAGATGCGCGCGGCCATGAGGGGCTGCACGGCCTCGGCGCTCTCCACCAGGATGGCCCGATCTGCGCCCATGGCCAGCGCCGTGCGCAGCTGCTGCTGCACGTCGCTGGGGCCGATGCTGACAGCCACCACTTCCGCTTGCGCACCCTTCTCACGGATGCGCAGGGCTTCTTCCAGGGCGATCTCGTCGAAGGGATTGATGGACAGCTTCACGCCGCCGGTCTCGACGCCGGAGCCGTCTTTCTTCACCTGTATGCGCACGCTGTAATCCACGACGCGCTTGATGCCGACAAGGATCTTCATTCTTAATGCCCTTTCCCAGCACTCTGTTTAAGTTGACCTATGAAAACTAGGAATTTTGGCCGAGAACGCGACGCGGTACTTTCCGAGGAGCGAGTTACCAAACAGGTAATGAGCGACGAGGGAAGCGCCGCAACAAAGTTATCGGCCAAAATAACAGTTTTCATAGATTTTGATAGTTAGGGCCTGAACCGCCTTCAGGGACGGTCCAAGTGATGATCTCATACGGGTCTTTGATGTCGCAGGCCTTGCAGTGCACGCAGTTGGCCGCGTTGATCTGTAGGCGTTTCTTGTCCTCCTCCTGCACCATCTCATAGACCTGGGCGGGGCAGAAGCGGGTACAGGGGTTGCCGAACTCTTCCGCGCAGCGGGTGGCGCAGATATTGGTATCGGACACTTTCAGATGAGCCGGCTGGTGCTCATCATGGGTAGTGGTAGCGAAGTACACCGAGGCCAAGCGATCGCGCGGCGGCAAGGAACGGGTCACGTAGTCATCAGCATGGCGAGTCGCGGCGGCGCGTTTCTTCAAGCTGGACCAATCCGCATGGTTCTTGAGGGTCCAGGGCAGGAGGCCGAAGGTGATGGTCTCGATAGCTGCGTTCACGAGCCCCGCCCAGAGTCCCCAGCGGAATCCGGGGCGCAGGTTACGGACCGTGTGGAGTTCTTTCGCGGAAGGCGAGCGGCGCCAGCGGGCATCGAAACCTTCGCTGCTGCCTTTCTCGACCAGATGCTCGGCTGCCAACATGCCGGAGCGCAGGGCCATGTGTACGCCCTTGATCTTGGGCACATTCAAGGTGCCGCCGGCATCGCCGATGAGCAGCGCGCCGGGCATCTCGAGCTTGGGCAGGGACTGGATGCCACCCTCGATGACAGTGCGGGCGCCGGAGGAGAGGATCTCGCCGCCTTCCAGCAGGGGCTTCACGCTGGGATGGTGCTTGAACTGCTGGAAGGCCTCGAAGGGCTGGAAGGCCGGGTCCTGGTAGTCGAGGCCCACCACGAAACCTATATATATCCGGTCCTGGTCCAGGTGATAGAGGAAGCTGCCGCCGTAGGTATGGGTATCCAGGGGCCAACCCACAGTGTGCTGGATAAGGCCGGGCTGCACCCGGCCCGGGGGCAGGTGCCAGAGTTCCTTGAAGCCGAGACCATAGGTCTGCGGCGAGGTAGTCCGCATCCAGACGGAACTCCTTTATAAGGTGTTTGCTCACGCTGCCCCGGCAGCCTTCCGCCAGCACTGTCGTGCCTGCGCGGATATCCACGCCGGCGGCGAAGTTGGGGCCAGGGCTCCCGTCTTTCTCCAGACCCATGTCGCCGCAACGCACGCCCACGACTTTGCCGTCTTCTATCAGCGGTGCCGCGGCGGTGAAGCCTGGGAACACGTCCACACCCAGCGCCTCCGCCTGGGTACCGAGCCAGGCGCAGAGGCTGCCGAGGGAGATGATCAGGTTGCCGTGGTTCTCCATCTGAGGCGGCGTCGGCAGCTTGATGCGACTGGTCTTGGTGAGCAGCGCGAACTCGTCTTTCGCTGCGGGCACGCAGATGGCCGGCGGAGTCTTGCGCCAGTCCGGCAGGAGTTCATCGAGCGCCGCAGGCTCCATGACGCAGCCCGAGAGGATGTGCGCGCCCACTTGGGAGCCTTTCTCCAACACACAGACGGTCTTCTGGGGCGCGAGCTGTTTCAGGCGGATGGCGAAGCCGAGGCCGGCGGGACCGGCGCCCACCACCACTACGTCATACGTCATCACATCCCGTTGGACCTGCATGGATGTTTCTCGCAGCCGGTCTTATTTCGGTTGCATGCGGATGGCGCCGTCCAGGCGGATGGTGCCGCCGTTCAGCATGACGCTCTCGCAGATCTGTTGCACCAGCTGGGCGTATTCCTCAGGCTTGCCGAGACGCGAGGGGAAGGGTACCTGGGCGCCCAGAGATTTCTGCACTTCCTCGGACATGCCGGCCATCATGGGTGTCCAGAAGATGCCGGGGGCGATGGTCATGACGCGGATGCCGAAGCGGGAGAATTCCCTGGCGATAGGCAGGGTCATGCCCACCACGCCGCCCTTGGAGGCGGAGTAGGCGGCCTGGCCGATCTGGCCTTCGTAGGCCGCGACCGATGCGGTGTTCACGATCACGCCACGCTCGCCTTCCTCGTTGGGGGCGTTGTTCTGCATCACGTTGGCAGCGGCCTTGATGAGGTTGAAGCTACCCACGAGGTTCACCGTGATGACCTTGGCGAAGAAATCCGAAGCCAGGGGGCCTTCCTTGCCCAGGACGCGACCAGCGCCCAGGATGCCGGCGCAGTTCACCGCCAACTGCAGGCTGCCGAAGGCGTCTTTGGCGCGGGCCACGGCGGCATCCACGTCCTTCTCGGAACTCACGTCAGTCTTGATGAAGAGGGCGCTGCTTCCAAGCTTCTTCGCTGCTTCCGTGCCCTGCTGCTCGTTGAGGTCGAGCATGGCGACTTTGCCGCCGGCTTTCACCACCCGTTCGCAGGTAGCGAAGCCAAGGCCGGACGCGCCGCCGGACACGATGGCGTGGAGTTTCTCGAATCGCATGGGAACCGCCCCGGGTGGGTCTGAAGGGACGGCTATTTTACCGGGAAACGACGGGTCTTGGCCGGCTCAGGTGGCGGCGCGCAGCAGGGTGCCGAAATGCTTGAGTTCGTCGGCGCTGAGCTTGGAGACGGTCCAGAAGCTGTAGTTCCCGTGGGTCCAGTAGACCACGTGGTAGTCGTCCTGGGTGTCCTGGTCCAGATCCTTGTCACCCGCTTTCTTCGCCTGGCACACGAAGACGGTGATGAGGTCGGCCCCATGGCGGTAAGTGAGGGCCGCGGCCGGTTCATCCTTCACCTGGGCCACCCGCACGCCCATCAGCGTATAACCCTGGGCGGCGAGATTAGCTACCGGCGGTATGAAGGGCAGTTGGTGGCTGAGCCAGATCTGGATATCGCTCGGGTTGCTGGAGTGGAGGTCCGTCAGGCGCTTCGCAGTCATCGCCTGTTCCTGTTGATCTACGGCAGCGTCCACCATGGCATCGTCTTCGTCGCCGTGGGGGATGAAGATGAATCCGACGGATAGGGCCACCACCACGACGGCGGCTGCCGCAGCCCAGCGTTGCCAGCGGATACCGTTCGGGCGGGCATCGGCTTTCTGCAGTTCGCTGTGCAGGCGCTGGCGCAGGGTGTCGCTGGCGCGATGGCGCAGTTCCGGAGCCTGCATGACTTTGTGCAGAGCCTGCCAATCCTTGAGATGGGCGCGGCAATCCGCGCAGCCTTCAAGGTGCTGGTCCACGTCCGCACGCTGGTCCGGCGTGAGTTCGCCGTCCAGGTAGGGGTGCAGCAGTGTCTCCAGCTCCTTACAGTTCAAAAGAAATCTCCGAGTTTCTGTCCGCTCATGCGGTGTTTCAGGGATTGGCGGGCCCGCGAGAGGCGTGACATCACCGTGCCGATGGGGGCTTCGATGGCGTCGGCTATCTCTTTGTATGAATAACCTTCGAACTCGCGCAACAGCAGGACTTCGCGGAATTCCAGCGGCAGGCTCTCGATGGCGCTCATGAGGGCTTTCTTGCCGTGATCTCTCACTAAGACTTCTTCCAGACCCATTTCATTCCCGGGGATATCCAGGGCCTCGTCGCCCAGGTTCTCCGTGAGAGCTTGGCCGCGATTCTTGCCGTACCAGGTGTAGAACGTGTTGCGCACGATCTTGAGGAACCATTGGCGCGGTTCGGTGCCCTGGAAGCTGTCGAAGAAACGGTAGGCACGCAGCACCGCGTCCTGCACCACGTCCTCGGCATCGTGGTCGTTGCGGGTCAGCCAGCGCGCGAGGTTGTAGGCGGCGTCCATATGCGGCAACACCGTCTGCTCGAAACGCGCCAAGTTAGCGGATTTGGCCACCCTCACCCCTGAATAGATTAAGCCCGGGCAACTGGTTCAAGACCAGCCTCGCGACCATTTTATTTCATCCCGAAGCATCGTGCAGGTCAGGCTTTTGACTGGTTGGCTACGGCCTGGACGGCGGCGGCGGCCTTCTCCGGATCCCCCAGGTAGTAATGCCGCTTGGCCTTGAAGTTGCGGTCGAACTCGTAGACCAGGGGCAGGGCTGTGGGGATATTGAGGGCCACGACCTCGTCGTTGCCCATGCCGTCCAGGTGCTTCACCAGGGCGCGCAGGGAATTGCCGTGGGCCACGATGATGACCCGTTCCCCACGCTTCATGGCCGGCAATATCTTGCTGCGCCAATAGGGCACGAACCGGGCCACGGTGTCTTTGAGGCTCTCGGTGGCCGGGAGTTCGCTGGCCTTGAGATCCGCATAGCGGGGGTCATGTTTGGGATGGCGCGGGTCTTTCTTCGCGAGTTCAGGCGGGGGGATGTCGTAGCTGCGGCGCCAGACTTTCACCTGCTCGTCGCCATACTGCTTCGCGGTCTCCGCTTTGTTGAGTCCCTGCAGGCCGCCGTAATGGCGCTCGTTCAGCCGCCAGTCCTTGTGCACGGGTATCCACAGGAGATCCAGGTCTTCCTGCACCACCCAGAGGGTGCGGATGGCGCGCTTCAGCAGCGATGTGTAAGCGGTGTCGAAGCCGAAGCCTTCCTGCTTCAGGAGCCGCGCCGCCTCATGGGCTTCGGCGATGCCTTCCGGCGCCAAGTCCACGTCGGTCCAACCTGTGAAGCGGTTTTCTTTGTTCCATTGGCTGAAGCCGTGGCGGAGTAATACGAGTTTCGTCATGGATTTTCGTGCCTCATGTCTAGTGAGATACCACTTTCGCATCGTGCAGGGCCTGGGCCCATTTGGTCTTATCTGCATCTTGCAGGGGGTCGTAGCTGATCAGTTCCACTTGATCGACTGCAAAAGGGCCGGTCAAGTAACGACCCATCTGGGAATGGCCGTTCACGTCAGCACATTTGCCATCCCCTTCGAATTCGTATGTCACATCGTCAGTGCTCTCAGAGACGATGGTCACTTTCACATCGGGGCAATCTTCTCCGAGCTGCGTCACCCGGAGTTTGAATTGGTCATCGGCGGATTGGCTGAACATGATTTTTGTCCAGCTATTGAACTCAGCTAACTGCTGCCAGTCGTCGTCGAAATGGCCTGGCTTGTTCGCGACTATCGATGACACCAGATACGCTTCCAGAAAACTTCCTTCTATCAAGACGATGTCCCGGCTGTGCCCCTGGGGATCATCACCATACAGCTGATGAGGAGAGCTGCCATCGAACGATTTTCCATCGAGTACCACGGTGGCGGTCTCGCTATATCGCCCGCGACCTCCAGTAGAGTCATACATATAGGGTATACAGTGCCCCACTCCGTCTTGAGGAGGATCCGACATCAGTTGGTATTGATGGCCGGCCTCGACTGTGAAGGTGATGTCTTGTTTGCCCGGGTAGGTGTCGAACTCAGTGCTACCGGGGGAGACTGGTACGCTGGCATTGCAACGGACGCTGAAACTGTGGGACCCCGGAGGCAGGATCACTGAGTTCTCGCTGGCTTTCAGGGGCTGATCGTCCACTGCCTCGATGAATGCGGAGTCACCTAGCATATCTATCGCAGGTGTCCCGTGCACAACCGCATTGTCCTGAGGGCCTCCGGTTATGGGGAAGGGAGTGGCGGTCGCGCAAGCAGATAACAAAGCCATCACCCCGACTAATGCCACCAGTCTCAGCTTGGAATCAGTGCGGAGATGCATGCATCCTGCCGTCAGGAATCGTAACTGCTGTTTAGGGTCTGTTCGTGCCGGAAGCGCTCGATGGCGAGCTCGATGAGCCGACTGATGAGATCGGTGTAGCCGATGCCGCTCGCTTCCCACATCTTGGGATACATGCTGATCTTGGTGAAACCGGGAATGGTATTGATCTCGTTCACGTAGAGGCTGCCGTCTTCCGTCAGGAAGAAATCCACCCGGCCCATGCCTTCGCAGTTCAGGGCCTTGAAGGTCTTCACCGCTAGTTCCTGCACGCGCTTGACCGTAGCGGCATCCAGCTTCGCGGGTATCTCCAGGCGCGCGCCTTTCTCGTCCAGGTACTTGGCTGCGTAGGAATAGAACTCGTGGCTGGGGATGATCTCGCCGGGCACCGAGGCCTTGGGCTCGTCGTTGCCCAGCACGGCGCACTCGATCTTCTCGGCCCTTGATGTTCTCTTCCACCACGATCTTGCTGTCGTAGCGGAAAGCTTCCTTGACCGCTTTATCGAAGCTCGCCTGGTCTTTGGCCTTGCTGATGCCTACGGAAGAGCCCAGGTTCGCGGGTTTCACGAACACCGGCAGGCCGAGGGTCTTCACCACTGCGTCGAAGGCGGGCGGATGCTTGCGGTGGAACACCTGGAACTTCGGCACCGGCAGCCCCGCGTCCCGCAGCAAGCGCTTCATGACGTCTTTGTCCATGCCGACCGCAGACCCCAAGACGCCCGCGCCCACGAAGGGCACGTTGGCGAGCTTGAGCAGACCCTGGATGGTGCCATCCTCGCCCATGGGGCCATGCAGGATGGGGAACACCACGTCTACGCTCTCATCGAGACCACTGGTGTCCAGATCCGTGAGCCGGCCACTGCTCTGGGGCACCAGGGCCACGCCGGTGCTATCGGATTTGTTGAGCTTGATGAGTTTGGGGTCGGCGCTGTCTAGCAGGAACTTCGAGGGTTCGTTCGTGACCCAATGGCCCGTCTTGTCGATGCCGATGAGCACTGGCTGGTATTTAGTCTTGTCGATGGCATCGATGACGTTCTTGGCCGAGAGCAGCGAGATCTCGTGCTCTGCCGATTTGCCGCCGAAGAGGATGCCGACCCGGATGCGCTTTTTATCCATCGAAACGTGCTTTTTGTAAGTCTGCGCGGCTGCGCCGGCGGGGATTTGGGACCGGCGGCCATTATAACTGATTGAATACCGCGGAAAAATCGCGCATGGATAGACGCCAGCCCTGAACGGCGGGCGTGCAGTGCATGCGGGGGAATGGTCAGATGCGGGCCGTTGACGGAGTGGCGCCCGTAACTCTGCACAACCGGCCATTCGGATTTTTTATTCCCTGGCCGGGAATACGGAATAGGCGCGCGTCGATTCCAGTAGGGCATAGCAAATGCGGACAGCCGTCTGCGTGCACAAAATGCCGGATGGAGGCAGCCATGAAGAAACCCGAGACCGCACACCTGCAGGATCCCGAGCGTCGCCGTCTGCTGAGATGCATGGGCTGGGGCGGAGCCGGTGTGCTCTGGACCATGAAGAGCGGGATATTGAGTGCCGCTACCCTGGATAGCGCCACGGCGGATACCGCAGCCGGCGCCGACTTCAGCTTCGTGCAGATCAGCGACAGCCACGTGGGCTTCCACCAGGAAGCGAACCCGAACGTGCTGGCGACCCTGCAGGTGGCCATCGACCACATCAACCGCCTGCCCAAGGCGCCGTCTTTCGTGCTGCACACGGGCGACGTGTCCCATCTCTCGAAGCCGGAGCAGTTCGACACGGCCCAGCAGGCTTTCAAGTCCATCAAGACAGACAGCATGTTCTTCACGCCGGGCGAGCACGACACCATCGGCGACAACGGCGCGGAATACTTCCGGCGCTTCGGTCTCGGCAGCTCGGGCAAGGGTTACTACAGCTTCGACTACCGCGGCGTGCACTGCGTCTGCCTCGTGAACGTGTTGGATTTCAAGCAGGGCGGCATGTCCTCGCTCGGTGCCGAGCAGCTCGAGTGGGTGGAGAAGGATCTGAAGCATGTCTCCAGCAGCACGCCCATCCTCGTGTTCGCTCACATCCCCCTGTGGACGGTGTATGAGCCTTGGGGCTGGGGCACGGCGGATGCGCCGCAGCTCTACACCTACCTGCGCCGCTTCGGTTCAGTGACGGTATTGAACGGCCACATCCACCAGATCCAGCAGAAGATCGAAGGCAACATGACCTTCTACACCGCCCGCGGCACGGCTTATCCCCAGCCGCAGCCGGGCGCGGCCCCGAGCCCCGGCCCCATGAAAGTGCCAGCAGGACAGCTTTCGAGTTACCTCGGCGTGCGCGAAGTGCATCTCGTAGATGTAAAAAGCCCGCTCGCCGTTACCGACACCAGCCTCGCACTGGGTTGAACCCACATAACGGAGTCCAGACGATGAGAAGGAAGAGTTTTTCGACTTACATCATGCTGGCAGCGATGACCGGCATGATCTTCATGGGCAGTGTGCAGGCCGACGACAAGGCTGCTCCGAGCGCGGAAGTGAAGGTCGCGATCCTGAATTACAAGTTCGACCCAGAAGTGGTGACTGTGTCGGTTGGCACGACGGTGACCTGGATCAATCACGACGAAGTGCCCCACACGGTGGTGAGCAGCGACAAGCGCTTCACGGGATCAGGTGGCTTGGATACGGACGACCACTATTCCTACGTGTTCACGAAGCCGGGCACCTATGAGTACTTCTGTACCCTGCACCCCTTCATGAAGGGAAAGATCGTAGTTACTGAGGCGAAGACAGCGCCTTAGAGCTGTTTGATCCCGGTGCCATCCAGGACAGTCTTCCACTGCTTCTGGTCTGACGACACTTCGATCTTAACTGTGACTTGGGTGGGGGAGCTATAGACGTAGCTGATGCGGTCGTAGCTCTTCTTGCCCTTGTCATCGTCCTCGCCAGTTTCGGTCCAGGTGTTGCCGGCGATGGTCATCTTGGAAGAGAAGGGATTGGCGCCGCTGCCCCCCACGGCGAAGAACTCGTAATGCCAATAAGCCTTGTCCTGGGCGTTCCAACTGTCCACCACCAGGGACTGCACCTTGTCACCGGACCAGTCGTTATCGAAGCTGCACATGAGGAACAGTTTGTTGGAGGACCAGCCGCAATGTTCATCCCAGGTGAAAGTACCGGGTTTGCCACCGAAGTCGGTGGTGCCGTGGTAGACCCAATGGCCAGATTGGATGTCGAGAGCCTTCAATTGAGCGGGCAGAGGTGGGAAATCTGCTGCCGAAGCAGCAACTGAAAACAATAGAGTGCCTAGCAGGATAATGCGCATAAGTAGCTCCTATCAAACTTAGGTGCCAGTGCGGGGTGAGCCGCGTAGCGGCGAACGACCCGCCAGGGATGGCGGGGCTGGTCACGGCACCAGGGACGGGTCTGTGAGCCGTCTAAGGGTCGCGACGCGAGTCTGCAGGTACTCGTCCGAGTTTACTCTCCGGCACACGGTTGAGCACGCCGCTGATGAAGGCACCGGCTGCCAGGAGTTTGGTCATATCCACGCCGGTCTCGATGCCCATCCCCGTGAGCATGAAGAGCACGTCTTCCGTGGCCACGTTGCCAGTCGCACCTTTCGCATAGGGGCAACCACCGAGGCCGGAGGTGGAGGAATCCACCACCGCCACGCCCAGCTCCAGGCAGGCATGGATGTTGGCGAGCGCCTGGCCGTACGTGTCATGGAAGTGCACCGCGAGCTTCGCCATGGGCACTTCCGCCGCCGCCGCTGCCAGCATGGCCTGGGCTTTCACCGGTGTGCCGACCCCGATGGTGTCACCGAGGGAGATCTCATAGCAGCCGATGGCGGCCAGTTCTTTCGCCACCCGGGCTGCGGCTTCAGGCTTGATGGGGCCTTCGTAAGGGCAGCCGATGACGGTCGAGATATAGCCGCGCACGCGTATGGAGTGCTGCGCCGCGATAGCCATCACCGGCTTGAAGCGCTCGATGGATTCGGCGATGGAGCAGTTGATGTTCTTCTGGTTGAAAGTCTCGGAGGCGGCAGTGAACACCGCGATCTCCTGCACGCCGCAGGGCAGGGCCCGCTCCATGCCGCGCTCGTTCGGCACCAGCACCGGGTACGCGACGCCGGGTCTGCGGCTGATGCCGCGGAAGACTTCTTCCGCATCTGCGAGTTGAGGTATCCATTTCGGGCTCACGAAGCTCGTGGCTTCGATGGTCTTCAAGCCCGTATCCGACAGCCGGTTTATGAATTCGATCTTGGCAGAGGCGGGGATGATAGCTTTCTCATTCTGCAGGCCGTCCCGCGGACCCACTTCGACGATCTTCACGGATTTCGGAAAATTAATCATTCGGCGAACCTAAAAATAGTGGATTTTGATTCCTGGCGAGGCGCGGACGACCGAGGAACCAGAGCGTACTCTAGTGTACGTGAGGATTCCGAGGTTGGTCGCAACGATGCCAGGGAGCAAAAGACGCATTTTTAGGGAGTCGACGGTTTGATGTGGACGAGGACGGCGTCGGCATCGACCATGGCGCCTTCCGCATGCAACACTTTCTCGATGACGCCGGCCACTGCCGCTTTCACTGTGTATTCCATCTTCATGCCTTCCAGCACCATGAGCGCCTGACCAGGCTCCACTCTATCACCTGCCTTCACGTGCACCGCGACTACCCGGCCCGGCATGGGGCTCAAGGGATGGGCGGCTTCGTCCGCGACACGGCCGGCTTTGGGTGAGTAGGGGCTTGTGAGGGTGAAATCGTGGGCCTCGTCACCGAGAGCCACATGCATCTCCGCACCCTGGCTCAAGACTTCGGCGGCATGAACTTTGCCGTCTACCGTCACCGTCCAGGCAGCGCTACCGAGATTTTGGGCACGTACAGTGTGGCTGGCGCCATCGGATACAAGGATGAAATCTGCGGCGCTACCGGTGATATGCAACGGATGTTCCTTGCTGCCGCTATCCCGCGCCACCAGATTCACGCCCTTAGCACCGCCCAGGCGCCAACCGTCCGCAGACCAGGGGCCGGCGGTGGGGAGCTTGGAGAGAGTGTTCGCTGCCGCCGCGGCGAGAGCCGCCGCACTGAGGGCCGGGCGAGTCAATAAGTCTTTCAGGGCGCGCTCGATGAAGCCTGTGTCGAATTTCCCGGCTGCGAAGTCCGGGTGCCGCGCGATGCCCCGCAACAGTGGCAGGTTAGTCACGAGACCGAAGACGGCGGTGCGCGCGAGAGCCGCACGCAGTTCGCTAACGGCCTGGGCGCGGTCTTTCCCGCGCACCGTGACCTTGGCGATCATGGGATCGTAGTGGATGCTGATCTCGTCCCCGCTGCGCACGCCCGTATCCACCCGCACCGCTTCGGCGGGGGAGATGTGCAAGGCGTCTATGCGGCCCGTGGCTGGCAGGAAACCCTTATCCGCGTTCTCGGCATAGAGCCGCACTTCGATGGCGTGGCCGTGCTGGGTGATCTTGTCCTGGCTTAAGGGGAGCTTGCCGCCGGCAGCCACGAACAACTGCCATTCCACGAGATCGACGCCGGTGGTCTCCTCGGTGATGGGGTGCTCCACTTGCAGCCGGGTGTTCATCTCCATGAAATAGAACGTGCGGTCCGCCCCCACGATGAACTCGATGGTGCCGGCGTTCACGTAGTTGACGGCCTTCGCCGCTGCGACAGCTGCTTCGCCCATCTTCTTGCGCATGGCCGCATCCAGGAAGGGAGACGGGGTCTCTTCCAGCACTTTCTGGAAACGCCGTTGCAGGGAGCATTCCCGTTCGAAGAGGTGCACCACGTTGCCATGACTGTCGCCGAACACCTGGAACTCGATATGGCGCGGCTGTTCGAGATATTTCTCGATTAGCACCTTGTCGTCGCCGAAGGCGGCCTTGGCTTCGCGCCGGGCACCTTCCAGCGCTTCCTTGAATTCTCCGGGCGCCCGCACGATGCGCATGCCCTTGCCGCCGCCGCCGGCCACGGCTTTGATGAGCAGGGGCCAACCGGTGCGGGCTGCTTCGGCTTCGAGGGTCTTCAGGTCCTGCTTGTCGCCATGGTAGCCCGGCGTCACAGGGACTCCGGCTTTTTCCATGAGGGCTTTGGCAGCGCTCTTGGAGCCCATGAGGTCGATGGCTTCAGGTGTCGGCCCGATGAAGACGATGCCGGCTTTGGCACAGGCTCGGGCGAAATCTTCGTTCTCCGAGAGGAACCCGTAACCCGGATGCACGGCCTCGGCGCCTGTGGCCTTGGCCACCGCCAGGATGCGTTCGGCGTTTAGATAGGACTCCGCTGCCCGGGCAGGGCCGATGTGCACCGCCTCATCCGCCATCTGCACGTGCAGGGCGTGGCGATCCGCGTCGGAGTAGACCGCGACGGTGTGGATACCGAGACGCTTGCACGTGCGAATGACGCGGCAGGCGATCTCGCCGCGGTTGGCGATGAGTATTCTCTTAAACATCTATGAAGACCATAATTCTAAAATTTTTGTTACTTAAAGCGTCGCGAGCGAAGGCAGGACGAGGCGCGCGAGGCGAGCAGGAGTGAGCGTACTCTTATTGTACGCGACCGACTGCGAGTCCGAAGCGCAACAAAGTCATGCCGAGCGCAGCAGCTTTAAGCAGGTTTGTGGCAGACGGCTTCAATGTTGTGGCCATCGGGGTCCAATACGAAGGCGCCGAAGTAATCTTTGTGGTAATGGGGCCGCAGTCCCGGCAGGCCATTGTCCTTGCCGCCGGCCTTGAGGGCCGCCTGATAGAAAGCTTCTACAGTTCCGCGGTCTTTGGCCGTGAAGGCCACGTGCATGCGCCCCTTCTGGGATTTGCCGGTGCCGATCCAGAAATAGGCTTTGCCTTCGCTGCCGAAACCCGCATGGCCTTCGCCACCGCTCATCTCTGGCGTCACTTCCATGAGCAGGGTGATGCCTAGGGGCCCCAGGGCAGCCTTGTAGAACGCCGCGCTACGCTCCAGATCCGAGACGACGAAACCGATGTGGTCGATCATATTTCAGTTTCCGCTTATTTCGGTTAAGCAACCGTTAGTAGGGTAACTCTAAAAATTAGAGATTTTGTTTTCCGGCAAGGCAAAAATGCACGAGGACCCGGAGCGTACATGCCAGTACGTGAGGACGCCGAGTGCATTTTTAACGCAGCCGGGGAACAAAAGATCAATTTTTAGACCAGTTCGGAGGGCGTTTCTCCAAGTATGCACTGAGCCCTTCCTGACCCTCAGGCGATACGCGCAGCTTGGCGATGAGTTCAGCAGTGCGCTTCTTCACGGCATGCAGATCATGGCCGGATTGCTCGGCGATGAGCCGCTTCGCGGCCAGGAGCGCCTTGGGGCCGGCCTTGAGCAGCGCGGTGACCAGGATTCCGACAGTCTCGTCCAGGACGTCCGGGGTCACCACTTCATGCACCAGGCCCATATGGTAAGCCTCCTCGGCTTCGATGAGCTCCGCGGTCAGGAAGTAGCGCCGCGCCCGGTGGGCGCCGATGGCGGCGATGACGTAGGGGGAGATGACCGAAGGCACCAGACCTAAGCGAACCTCCGTGAGGGCGAACTTGGCGCTGGGGGTCGCGATGGCGATGTCGCAGCAGGCCACGAGCCCCACGCCGCCGCCGTAAGCCGGGCCGTTCACCCGGGCGATGGTGGGCTTGCTCAAGGAATAGAGCACTTCCATGAGCTCCGCGAGTTTCAGGGCGTCATCCAGGTTTTCTTTCTCGCTGAATTTCGCCATGGAGCGCATCCAGGCGAGATCGCCGCCGGCGGAGAAGGTCTTGCCCACGGCGGTGAGCACGACGACCCGCACGGAGGGATCGGCATCCAGCTGCTTCAGCTTCGCCGTGAGATCGGCGATGATGGAATCGTCGAAGGCATTGTGCTTCTCTTCACGGTTGAGCGTGAGGGTCGCGACGCCGCGGGGGTCTATGTTGAGCAAGACGCTGTCAATCATGACCACCCTCCAAGGGTTATGAGCTCAAACAGGCCATCGAAGAATATCTCGATCTTCTCGCGCTGGATTACTCCTAGAATTGCACCGGCTAAGACGAAGCCTGCTAATACGCCGACTACGTACTCACCAATGAATACAAACGCGAAAATGCACGGGATTATCCCGATTATGAACCCGGCTATGGCTCCAAGTAGCAGATGATGCAGGTGCCTTAACATCTGTTCCGTTCAGTTGTCGAGCAAGCCGAGCAGGGCGAAATACACGATGCTGTCGATCCAGGCTGCCTTGCGGGGAGTCGCGAAGAAACCGATAGCAGCTTGGGTCAGCGTCAACGCCAAGGTAGTGACCAGCACCTCGTGGTGCTGGCCGGTGAGCTGGTTGAAGGACCAGATCATCAAGCCTATGCAGAGGCCCATGCCCGCACCGATAGCAGCCATGATGCAACGCTGACCGCGGCTCATCGTGGGTGAAGGTGCTGGAGTGGCGCCGGCCGGAGTCATGGTCACATCCTGAACACGCCGAACCTGCCGCCGGTCTCTAGGGGCGCATTCTCGGCGGAAGCGATAGCGAGGCCCAACACCCGGCGGGTGTCAGCGGGGTCGATGATGCCGTCATCCCAGAGGCGGGCGGTGGCATAGTAGGGGTGACCCTGATGCTCGTACTGTTCGCGGATAGGCTTCTTGAAAGTATCTTCCTCTTCTTTGCTCCACTGGCTGCCCTTGGCTTCGATGCCATCCCGCTTCACGGTGGCGAGAACCGAGGCCGCCTGTTCACCGCCCATGACGGAGATACGGGCATTGGGCCACATCCAGAGGAAGCGCGCGCCGTAGGCGCGGCCGCACATGGCGTAGTTGCCGGCGCCGAAGCTGCCACCGATGATCACTGTGAACTTCGGCACCGTGGCGCAGGCGACCGCCGTCACCATCTTGGCGCCGTCTTTCGCGATGCCGCCGTGTTCGTATTTCTTGCCCACCATGAAGCCGGTGATGTTCTGCAGGAACACCAACGGGATACGGCGTTGCTCGCAGAGTTCGATGAAGTGGGCGCCCTTCAGGGCCGATTCCGAGAACAGGATGCCGTTGTTGGCGATGATGCCCACCGGCGCGCCGTAAAGGTGCGCGAAACCGGTGATGAGAGTCTTGCCGTAGTTGGCCTTGAACTCCTGGAACTCGGAGCCGTCCACCAGGCGCGCGATGACCTCATGCACGTCGTAGGGGAAGCGAGTCTCCTGGGGCACCACGCCGTAAAGCTCATCTGCCGGATAGCGCGGCTCAGCGGCAGCCTGCTTCACCAGCCAGCCCGGACGCTGATAGTTCATGTGGCCGAGGATGTCCCGGGCCATCTGCAGGGCATGAGCGTCGTTATCGGCTAAGTGATCAACCACGCCGGAGATCTTGCTGTGTACGTCGCCGCCACCCAGAGTCTCGGCATCCACCACTTCGCCGGTGGCGGCTTTCACCAGCGGCGGGCCCCCTAAGAAGATAGTGCCCTGGTTGCGTACGATGATGGCTTCGTCGCACATGGCGGGCACATAAGCGCCGCCGGCCGTGCAGGAGCCCATGACCACGGCGATCTGGGGGATGCGTTCACGCGAGAGCCGCGCCTGGTTATAGAAGATGCGGCCGAAGTGTTCCTTGTCCGGGAACACCTCGTCTTGCAGCGGCAAGAAGGCGCCGCCGGAATCCACGAGGTATACGCAGGGCAGCCGGTTCTCCAGGGCCACTTCCTGGGCGCGCAGATGCTTCTTCACGGTGACGGGGTAATAGGTGCCGCCCTTCACCGTGGCGTCGTTGGCCACCACCAGCACTTCGCGGCCATGTACCCGGCCGATGCCGGTGACGATGCCGCCGCAGGGAGCATCGCCGTCATACATACCGTGAGCGGCGAGGGCTGAGAGTTCGAGGAAAGGCGAGCCCCGATCCAGTAGCGCTTCGATGCGTTCCCGCGGCAGGAGCTTGCCGCGGTCCGTGTGTTTCTTGCGGGCTTTCTCGTCACCGCCCAAGGCCGCCTTGCCCTGCTGGGCACGCAGATCCGCCACCAGCTTCTGCATATGGTCGCGGTTGGCGATGAACTCTTTGGAGTTCGTGTCGATGGACGACTTCAAGATGGGCATTTCCAGGCCTTCTTGTGGGTGGCTGCGGAAAAGCGTGGGCCCGCTATCCTACTTCTGTTGCGTCTGATAGACCCCGGTGCACACCCATTCTGTCTCGCCGATCGCGGCGTGGCAGGCCACTTGTGCGCCCGCTTTGTCATCCTGGGTGTACAGGAAGTCGAGCCGTAAGTCCTTCAGGTCGTATCTGATGCGGGGTTCGTCGGGGATGGCCGGCAGGTATTTCGGTATCAGGTCCTGCAGGCTCTGGGGCGGCCGTGCGTTGTCATCCATATAAGTGCGCACTGCCGTGAGCACCTGAGAGGCCACGTCCTGGAGGGCCACGCCCTTCTTGTCTTCGCCGGGGGCGTAGGTGGAGCACCCGGAGAGGAGGGCCAGGAGCGCCACCAACGACATGAGCTTGCGCATGATCCGGTCCTCTTTGGGGTGCCCCGTGGATGGACCGATTATAGCCTGAGGCACCTGCGAGGGTTCAGCTTGCAGGTGTGGGATGGCTTAACGAGGGTGCACTTCAGCTACTTCGTAGTGGCGTACGCGCGGGTCATATTCGAGCATCATCCCCTGTACCACGGCGGGGACTACGGCGACCTCGGGGTCGGCTCCGGCGAAACTCTTGATGGCATCCAGGGATGCCCACTCGGTCACGATCAGGAATTCGGTGCCGTCCTTCAGTTCGCGTCGCAGGATGGAGGCCCGGATGAATCCCGGGATATCCGAGAGGCTCGGGAAAGTCTCGTGCAGTAGGTGACGGATGTAGTTTTCAGCCTCACCATGCCGGGCCAGCGCCCGCCAGTGTCTGGATATCATGGTTTATCTCCTATGGGTCCGCTTTCTATCGCATGTACGAAGGCGGCGAGGGCTCGCTTCAGAGCGGCGATGTTCGCGGGCTGCGCCAGTACCTGCCGGGCTTCGTCGGGCTGCTTGCCACGCAGATGGATCGTGAGGCTCGCCTCCGGCACGAGCCTTGCAGACATAGTGCGCAATATCTCCGCCAGGGCGGCTTTCGCATGCTCGCCATATTCGGAGGTATTGAAGAAGGCTACGGGCCGGTCCGCGAATTCGCCCCAACCGACGATCCAGTCCAGGGCATTCTTCATGCCGCCCGGAACGCCGTGGGCGTATTCCGGCGAGGCGATGAGCAGTCCATCCGCCTTCGCGAGCCGCGCCCGCAGATCCGCGGCCGCAGGTGGCAGTGCTTCCGTGAGATCCGGGGAGAAGATGGGCAAGGCGCCCAAGCCTTCATAGATGACGAGTTCCACGCCCTCCGGCACCGCTGTAACAGCGGCCCGGAGGAGGGCAGTATTCGTGGAATCCTTCCGCAAACTTCCGGAAATGGCGAATATCTTAGTCATGCATGCGTCATTTTAGGAGCGTCGCGAGCCGAAGCAGAATGAGGCGCACGAGGCGAGCAGGAGGGAGTGCACTCCAGTGTGCATGACCGACTGCGAGCTCGGAGTGCAACGAAGTTATGCGAGGCGCAGCAGCTCCTGTGGCGGATTAGATTATCTCGACCGCCATCGCCGTCGCCTCACCGCCGCCGATGCACAAAGAAGCGACGCCGCGCTTGCCGCCGCGGGCTTTCAAGGCATGGATCAGCGTCACCAGGATGCGCGCGCCGCTGGCACCGATGGGGTGGCCGAGGGCGACGGCGCCACCGTGCACGTTCACCTTGGAGTGATCCAGCTTGAGCTCGGTCATGGCGGCCATGGGCACCACCGCGAAGGCTTCATTGATCTCATAGAGATCCACGTCTTTCGGTGCCCAGCCCACGTTCTTCAACAGTTTCGCCATGGCGCCCACTGGCGCGGTAGTGAACCAGGCGGGCTCCTGGGCGAAGGTGGCGTGGCCCACGATGCGCACCAGCGGCGTGAGGGAATGTTCTTTCGCCAGGCTCGCACGCATGAGCACCAGCGCAGCGGCGCCATCGGAGATGGAGGAGGACGTCGCTGCCGTCACGCTACCGCCTTCTTTCTTGAACGCGGGCTTCAAGGTCGGGATCTTCTTGATGTCGCACTTGCCGGGCTCTTCGTCGTTGTCCACGAGATAGTCGCCCTTACGGCTCTTGACCGTGACTGGCACGGTCTCGGCTTTGAAGAGGCCGTTGGCCAGCGCCTTCTGGGCGCGCTTCACGGACTCGATGGCGTAGTTGTCCTGCTCTTCGCGGCTGAACTTGTACTTGTCGGCGCAGAGCTCGCCGAAGTGCCCCATCATCTCGCCGTCGTAGGGGTTCTGCAGGCCATCGAAGAACATGTGGTCCAGCAGCTTGCTGTGGCCCATGCGTAAACCCGCGCGAGCGCCAGGCAATAGATAAGGTGCGTTGGTCATGGATTCCATACCGCCCGCGATCACGATCTCGGCGGAGCCAGCGCTGATGAGGTCATGGGCAAGCATGGTGGCCTTCATGCCCGAGCCGCAGACCTTGTTGATGGTGGTGCAGGGTACGGACTTCGGGAGTTTCGCGCCTAGCGATGCCTGGCGGGCCGGCGCCTGGCCTAAGCCTGCGGGCAAGACGCAGCCCATGATCACTTCGCTTATCTGCGGCCCCTGCACGCCGGTATCGGCGAGGGCGGCTTCGATGGCGGCACTACCCAGCTGGGTGGCGCTCACGTTGGAGAACTGGCCCTGGAAGGAACCGATGGCGGTGCGACGGGCGGCGACGATGACGACGGGGTCAGACATGTAAGACTCCGGAAATGGGTCGTATTAAAGAAAAAGTATATCGAGCAGCGAGTTCAGCCGCCGTGAAACAGTTCACGTCCAATCAACATTCTGCGGATTTCGTTCGTCCCGGCGCCGATGTCGTAGAGCTTGGCGTCCCGGAGCAGGCGGCCGGTGGGGTATTCGTTTATGTAACCGTTGCCACCTAAGCTCTGGATGGCTTCCAGGGCCACCTTCACGGCGCTCTCGGAGCTATAGAGCAGGGAGGCGGCAGCTTCCGTGCGGGAGGGCTCACCCTTATCGAAACGCTCGCACACCCGGTAGGTGAAGGCGCGGGCAGTCTGCAAGGCCACGAACATGTCCGCGACCTTGGCTTGCATGATCTCGAACTCGCCGATGGGCTTGCCGAACTGCTTGCGTTCCCGCACGTAGGGCAGCACCACGTCCAGCGCCGCCTGCATGATGCCGATGGGCCCGCCGGAGAGCACCAGGCGCTCGGAATCGAGACCGCGCATCAATATATAGACCGCTTCGTCCTGCTTGCCCAGCAGGTTCTCTTCCGGGATATGGCAGTCCTGGAACACGAGTTCGCAAGTGTGGGAGCCGCGCATGCCGAGCTTGTCCAGCTTCTGGGCAGTGCTGAACCCTTGCATCCCTTTCTCGATGAGGAAAGCGCTCATGCACTTGGAGCCGGTCTCTTTGCCGGCGGTGCGCATGTAGACCAGGGCTACGTGGGCATCCGGCCCGTTGGTGATCCACATCTTGCTGCCGTTCGCGACCCAGTGCTTGCCCTTCTTCTCGGCGCGGCAGCTCATGGAGCCCACCACGTCGGAGCCGGCGCCCGGCTCGGACATGGCCAGCGCGCCGATCCATTCGCCGGTGCATAGCTTGGGTAGGTACTTCTTGCGCTGAGCCTCGGTACCGTTGAGGTAGAGGTTGTTCACGCAGAGGTTGGAGTGAGCGGCGTAGGAGAGACCCACGGACGCGGAGGCCCGGGAGATCTCTTCCATGGCCACCACGTGGGCGAGGTAGCTCAAGCCTGAGCCGCCGTACTCAGTGGGCACTGTGACGCCGAGGAGCCCTAAGTCGCCGAGCTTCTTCCATAGGTCCGCCGGGAACTCGTTCTTCTCGTCCATCTCCGCGGCACGCGGCGCGATCTCCGCTTCCGCGAAGCGGCGCACGGTCTCCCGCAGGAGGTCGAGCTCCTCGTTGATCCGCGTACCGATGGTGCCTACGGCTTTATCCATATACCTATATTACCCGCCTGGCCCCGCCAGGCGTACAGCAGCAAATGATGGCCGTCTGCACCCAGGGAAGGGTGCAGCATTTTCCGGGTGCTGCACCCGGAAAATGGAGCCGAGCCCGGATTCACTTCGGGTTCGGCGAGTGGTGAAAGGCCACGACGGCCTTTCACCAACGGACTGGAAGCCGCGCGCTAGTGCGCGCGGCGACCCGAGAAGTAGCGCTCGTAGGACTGCTTCACCGTGGGCAGCTTCACGCGGCCGATGGCGGCGATACGCTCTTCGGCCAGGCGGTCGGCGGCCTTGTAGGTGGGGATGTTGTCCCGTTCCGCGACCTTGAAGATGTTGCCCATGATGTCGTAGATGTGGGTGACCATGCGGTTGGCCCGCTCCCGGTCATAGCCCTGCAGCTCGATGGACACGTTCATGAGGCCGCCGGCGTTGATGGCGTAGTCCGGGGCGTAGAGGATGCCCTTCTTGTGCAGCTCGTCGCCGCACTCGTCGGTGGCCAGCTGGTTGTTGGCGGCGCCCGCCACGATCTCGAACTTGAACTGGGGCATGGTCTTCTCGTTCACCGAAGCGCCGAGGGCACAGGGCACGTAGACCTTGGCGTCCACCTTGTAGATGTCGTCCATGGACACGGCTTCGGCGCCGAGCTTCACGCATTCCTCGACCCGGTCCTTGTGCATGTCGGTCACGAACACTTTCGCGCCCGCATCGCGCAGGTGCTTCACCACGTGGAAGCCCACGTGACCCAAGCCCTGTACTGCGTAGCTGGACTTGCCGAGGTCCGTGTGGCCGTACTTCTTCTGAGGCAGGCCTTGATGCCCTGGATCACGCCGAAAGCGGTGAAGGGGGAGGGGTCGCCGCTGCCGCCGTGCACCGGGTGCACGCCGGTGACGTAATCCGTCTCCATGAAGATGTGATCCATGTCGGCGATGCTGGTGTTCACGTCTTCGGCGGTGATGTAACGCCCGCCCAAGGACTGCACGAAGCGGCCGAGGGCGCGGAACAGCGCTTCGGATTTCTGGGAAGGATCGCCGATGAGCACGGCCTTGCCGCCGCCGAGGTTCAGGCCCGAGACCGCGGCCTTGTAAGTCATGCCGCGGGACAACCGCAGCACGTCCGTGATCGCCTCTTCCTCGTTCTTATAGGGCCACATGCGCAGGCCGCCCAAAGCAGGGCCGAGCGTGGTGTTGTGTATGGCCACGATGGCCTTGAGACCGGATTCCTTATGCTGGAAAAACACGACCTCTTCATGCCCCATCTTCTCGAGGGTGGCGAACAGTTCCATAGGCTCCTCCTGAACGGAAAAAATGACTGGATTGCGTTAAATGACGATGACGATTCGGTGTCTTGCCAGGCCCCGTCCGTCAGCACCCTGATGCCCGCGGATTGAGACCCAGCCTAAAAAAATCAGCCCCCGGGGGGTCCGAGGGGCGGCGGGATTATACGCGCGGGGCGTGCATATGGCACCCCTGGGTTAGACCGGTTTTAAGGAGGACCCCGGTATAATGACGGGGTATCCCGGTCATGTATTCCTAATGTTGAGGCGTTAGAAGGCCCAAATGAGCACTTCGCCCAAAAAAGTGGAAGCCGGTCTGGCGAAAGCCGAGACCCCGCTGCGCTTCGTGACCGCGGCCTCGTTGTTCGACGGCCACGATGCGGCCATCAATATCATGCGCCGCCTGATCCAGAGCCAGGGCGCCGAGGTGATCCATCTCGGCCACAACCGCTCCGTGGAAGACGTGGTGCGGGCGGCCCTGCAGGAAGACGCGGACGCTATCGCCGTCAGCTCCTACCAGGGCGGCCACGTCGAATATTTCAAATACATGGTGGACATGCTCAAGGAGCGCGGCGCCGGCCACATCCGCGTGTTCGGCGGCGGCGGCGGGACCATCACGCCCGAAGAAATCGCTGAGCTGCAGGCCTACGGCGTGGAGCGCATCTACCACCCGAACGACGGCATGCACATGGGCCTGGTGCAGATGATCGAAGACGTGGTGAAGCGCACCACCGAGCATCGCCGCGCCAGCGCGAGCGTCCCGCCAAGGTGGCTCTCGACGACGAGATCTCCGTGGGCAAGATGCTCTCGGCCATCGAAGAGGGCGGCTTCTCCGAGGCCGAGCTCGCGCAAGCTGCGCAAGGAGTGGGAGCTCGCCGGCAAGAAGACTCCGGTCATCGGCATCACCGGCACCGGCGGCGCCGGCAAGTCTTCGGTGGTGGACGAGCTGCTGCTGCGCTTCCTGCACGCTTTCCCGGACATGCGCATCGCCGTCTTGGCGGTGGACCCCACTCGCCGGCGCACCGGTGGCGCGCTCCTGGGCGACCGCATCCGCATGAATGCCCTGCGCAGCTCAGCGCGTGTTCATGCGCTCCATGGCCACCCGCCGTCAGCACGCGGCCACCAGCGTAGATGCTGCACGACTGCGTCGGCTTCCTGCGTGGCCAGGGCTACGACCTCGTCATCGTCGAGACCGCCGGCATCGGCCAGTCCGATTCCGAGATCGTGGACCTGGTCGATTTCCCGATCTACGTGATGACCAGCGATTACGGCGCCGCGAGCCAGCTCGAGAAGATCGACATGCTGGATTACGCGGAACTGGTGGTGCTCGAACAAGTTCGACAAGCGCGGCGCCGAAGACGCGCTGCGCGACGTGCGCAAGCAGTGGAAGCGCAACCGCACCGCCTTCAAGATGCCGGACGAAGAGGTGCCGGTGTATCCCACCATCGCGAGCCAGTTCAACGATCCGGGCATCACCTGGATGTTCGTGAACCTCTGCCGCCTGCTGCGGACCAAGCTGAAACTGGCAGACGGAAAAGTGGACGCCGTCCTTCGACACCACCTTGAAGGAACCCCGGGCCACGGTGCTGATACCCGGCGCGCGGGTGCGGTATCTGGCCGAGATCGCTGAAGCGGGCCGGGGCATCAACGGCGGTATCGATCGGCAGGCCGAGGCCGCCGGCCGCGCCCAGCATTACTGGGAGTCGCTGAAGGAGCTCGGCGACCACCGGCTCCCGGAGCCTCTACACCTATATAGTGGTTCCGACCTGGAGAAGGGCTGCGGACCACACCCTCGCGCTGTTGCGCCAGCGTTACCAGGAAGCCGTCAAGGCCCTCTCCATCGGAGGCACTAGACCTCTTGCGCGAGTGGCCTCATCGGCTCAAGACCGTCACCGACCCCCATTACACCTATGAGGTGCGCGGCAAGGTGATCGAGGGCTCCAACTACGTGGAGTCCCTCTCCCACCAGAAGATCCCCAAGATCGCCGCGCCCAAGCACTAAGGGCTGGGGCGAACTGCTGCGCTTCCTCATGAAGGAGAACCTGCCGGGGCACTATCCCTATACCGGCGGTGTCTATCCTTATAGAAGGACCGGCGAAGACCCGACGCGCATGTTCGCGGGCGAAGGCACGCCGGAGCGCACCAACCGCCGCTTCCATTACCTGTCCCACGGCCAGAAGGGCGCGCGGCTCTCCACGGCTTTCGATTCCGTGACCCTCTACGGCGAAGACCCGGCCAAGCGGCCGGACATCTACGGCAAGGTGGGCAACTCCGGCGTCAGCATCGCGACGCTGGACGACATGAAGAAGCTCTACTCGGGCTTCGATCTCTGCGCGCCTTCCACCTCTGTGTCCATGACCATCAACGGCCCGGCCCCCATGATCCTGGCCATGTTCATGAACACCGCCATCGACCAGCAGGTGGAGAAATACCTCAAGGAAGACCCGAAACGCTGGGCGGCCGCCGAGAAGAAGATCACTGACCTATATAAGGATAGGAAACGGCCCGACCTATGCCGGCGCGCTGCCTGCGGGCAGCGATGGCTTAGGGCTCGGCGCTCCTCGGCGTCACCGGCGATGAGCTGGTGGATGCCGAGACTTACACCCGCATCAAGGCCCATGTGCTCTCCACGGCGTGCGCGGTACGGTGCAGGCAGACATCCTGAAAGAAGACCAGGCCCAGAACACCTGCATCTTCTCCACGGAGTTCGCGCTGCGCATGATGGGCGATATCCAGCAGTACTTCGTGGAACAGAAGGTGCGGAACTTCTACTCCGTCTCCATCTCGGGTTATCACATCGCCGAAGCCGGCGCGAACCCGATATCTCAACTCGCATTCACCTTGTCCAACGGCTTCACCCTCGTCGAGTACTACCTCGCCCGCGGCATGAAGGTGGATGACTTCGCGCCCAACCTGTCGTTCTTCTTCAGCAACGGCATGGACCCGGAATACACCGTCATCGGCCGGGTGGCGCGGCGCATCTGGGCCCGGGCCATGCGCGAGCGCTACGGCGCCTCAGCCCGCAGCCAGATGCTGAAATATCACATCCAGACCTCGGGCCGCTCCCTGCACGCCCAGGAGATCCAGTTCAACGACATCCGCACGACGCTGCAAGCGCTGTATGCGCTGTTCGACAACTGCAACAGCCTGCACACCAATGCCTACGACGAAGCCATCACCACGCCGACAGAAGAGAGCGTGCGCCGGGCCGTGGCCATCCAGCTCATCATCAACCGGGAGCTGGGGCTCAACTTCAACGAGAACCCCTGGCAGGGCAGCTTCATCGTGGAGCAGCTCACGGATATCGTGGAAGAAGCGGTGTACAAGGAGTTCGAGGCCATCTCCGAACGCGGCGGCGTGCTGGGGGCCATGGACACCATGTACCAGCGGGGCAAGATCCAGGAAGAGAGTCTCTATTACGAACACAAGAAGCATGATGGCTCGCTGCCGCTGGTGGGTGTGAACACCTTCCTCCCGCGGGAACATGCGGGCGACATCGTCACCACCATCGAGCTCATCAGATCGAACGAAGACGAGAAGCAGGCCCAGATCGCCAACGTGGCGCTCTATCAGAAAGCCCGCAACGATCGGGGTCCTGAGAGCCTTAAAGCGCTGCAGCAGACCGCGCGGGATCGCAAGAACGTGTTCGAGTCTCTGATGCAAGCGGTGAAGTTCAATTCGCTGGGGCAGATCTCCCACGCGCTATATGAAGTCGGCGGGGAATACAGGCGGAATATGTAGTCTTTACGACCCATCCGGGCCCCTCGCCATTTTGCGGCTGTCCCGGTAACATTTGGTTATACATATTCTCGCGAACAAGGACCGTTTGATGAAGCTTTCCCCGATCTTGCTTGCCCTGGCTGCCCTCCTGTTCACAAGTGCCGCCTCTGCCGACAACTTCCCCTTGGTGGGTGCCGCCAGTCGGATCCTGATCGATCCGACCACGCAGTCCACCCTCTATTCGGCGTTCGACTCGAGCGCTGAGGAGACGGATATCTATAAGAGCACCGATTGGGGTGTGACTTGGACGTTCTTGCAGTCGATGCCCATCCTGGCTGACTTGGAGCTCGATCCGCAGAACCCCTCCACTCTGTATGCATCGAGCCCACTGCCCGGCACCGCTGTCATCTACAAGAGCACCGACGGCGGGGTGACCTGGAACGAAGCCGATTCCGGCATCCTCGCGGTATCGGGCACGAAGGGCGCAGTCTTGCAGTTGGCAGTGGACCCGGTGAACGAAGGCGTAGTCTACGCAGCAGATAGGACCAGCGGCCTGTATAAATCTACCGACGGTGGCCAGAGCTGGACCAGCATCGATAGCGGCATAGATACGCTCGTCGACGAGGATTACTATCCCACACAGCTCATGGTGGATTCATCCCACACGAGCACGGTGTACTTCAGCGTGAGTGCGATTCCTCCTGAGCACGGGCACCCAGGGCTGCCGGTGACTGTACCCTCCGGTCTCTACAAGAGCACGGATGGTGGCACGACTTGGAACGCCGCCGGCCTCGCCGGGATCGGCATCTCGGCCGCCGCCATGGATCCCGCGAACTCCTCGCACCTTGTCGCTTGTGCCTATGGCACATTCGAGTCCTCCACGGATGGAGGTGCCACGTGGACGGCAGGGGCCAGCTGCGTGGGCTCGTACGTGTCGATCGCCATCAGCGACACGAATCCCAATCAGATCTTCATCGGCTACGAGACGTCATCTACGGTGTGGGAGAGCGACGACGGCGGGGCGACATTCAACTCCGTGGAGGTCCTTCCGAACGAGTTCCGGGGTATCGCGTATCGGTCCGGGAATGTTTACGTGGGGGCCTACTATTCCGGCCTGTATATCAGCCGGGATTCCGGCGCCACCTGGATTGCATCCAGCAGCGCGGCATCTCCCCAGACGATCAATGTGCCTACGGAAGAGCCCACCATCCAGGCCGCCATCGACGCGGCCTCCAACGGCGACACCGTGCTCGTGTCGCCGGGTACCTATTACGAAAAGCTCGATTTCGAGGGCAAAGCCATCACACTCGCCAGCAGCGGCGGTGCGGCGGCCACCATACTGGACGGGAACGGCGGTGGCCCGATAGTGAATTTCCATACAAGCGAGGGCAACGCATCGGTGCTGCAGGGGTTCACCCTGACACATGCAGAGCAGAACGATATCGTCGGCTACGGCCCAGCCATCAATATCGACGGCAGCTCGCCGACCATTGAAGACAACATCTTCGTGGATAACATCGATGGTCTCGGTTTGGGTGGCGCCATTGCTGGTAACGGAGCTTCGCCGATCATCGTCCGGAATTATTTCACGGGAAACTCCGGCCTAAACTATGCACCCAACCCTTTCTGCGTGATCGGTTTTGTCAACGTATCTTCGCCTGTGGTGGCAGACAACGTATTCGCGAATAACTCTGTCATCGCGTACTACCAACTCATACCTTCCCCGTCGCCGTCGCCAAAGTTCTACAACAACACCGTGGTCGGGAATACGGCAGGACTGGATTTGTCGTTTGCGAGCAATAGCGCCAGCATGCTATTCAGTAATAACGTCATTGCTTTCAACCAGATCGGTGTCAAGATGTCGTTCTCGAATGGCGCGACCTTGCCGGCATTCAATGACAATCTCGTCTACGGTAGCACTACGAGCGATTACAACGGTGTCGCCAGCCAGACTGGGTCGAATGACAATATCTCTTCCGACCCGCAATTGAAAAACTGGTCAGACGGCGACGTGCATCTGCTCTATGGTTCGCCTGCCATCGACGTGGGCGATAGCGCTGTAAACCAGGCATCCGTTACCGATTTCTACGGCAATACCCGTGTGTATGCAGGCAACCCTGGGGGTACGGCGGTAGTCGATATCGGCGCGGCCGAATACGAGCCCCCGGTCGTCACAGCCGCGGATGGTTCCATCTTGGTGCCATTTGATGGCGCCAAGAGCGGCACCCTGGCCTCTGCGAATGCCGATTCCACTGAGCCCCTGGTGTTCACCCTCGTCACGCTTCCCGCCCATGGGACCGTGACGCTCACGAATGCCGCTACCGGTGCGTTCCAATACACTCCCGCCCAGGGCTATCTTGGTGCGGATAGCTTCACATTCCACATCACCGACCCGTATGGGACCGTATCGAGCGTGGCAACTGAGCAGGTGACCGTCGCATATATGGCTGCCACTGCAAACAACGGCAGCGTCACGACGAAACCCGATACTGTTGTCTCAGGCTCGCTTTCGGCCACGACCGACTATCCCGGCCAGACCCTGAGCTTCAGCATCGTGTCGAATCCGACCCACGGCACCGTGAGCGTGGTCTCATCGAGTGGCAGTTTCCATTATGTGCCGGCTACGGCATACGTGGGCGCCGATAGCTTCACCTTCGAGGTGACGGATTCCCACAGCACAGTATCCAACGTCG
Source organism: uncultured Pseudomonadota bacterium (assembly GCA_963817285.1). GTDB lineage: Bacteria > Pseudomonadota > Gammaproteobacteria > Natronospirales > REEB76 > DASUBN01. Next base: position 148,534 of record CAWFOE010000029.1, read on the forward strand.
CGACCGAGAGCGTCACGGTGACCGATGTCGCTCCCAAGGCTAACGCGATGAATGTGCAGATATACCCCATCGCATCGGGTTCCCGTCTCCTCAGCGGATCGACTGTCTATGCCGGGCAGGTGCTGACCTATGAGCTGGTGAGCCAGCCGGCACACGGGGCAGTGACCATCACCAACGCCCAGACCGGTGCATACACCTATACCGTGGATTACCCCTTCACGGGGAAAGACAGTTTCACGTTCCAGGTGGTCGACCAATGGGGCACCGCTTCGAGCGTCGCCACGGTCAGCACACGGGTCTTCTGACAGGTTTCCGGAAGGGCATATAGCTCTCTCGGCTGATAGTGATGCCGAGGCACCCTCCGAGGGCCTCGGCATCTTCATGCCTGACCCTCCGGGCAAATCTCTGATTCATAGGGGGTTGGCGGAAGGGGCGCGCTGCGGGGTAGAGTGTCCACGGGGATGAGCTAGAACAACCGACAATCAAAGGGGTATCGCCATGGCTGATCAAGTCGTCGTCTCGGAGAGTGCGCTGGGTTATCTGAATGCCACCCGCCCGTGGGTCAAGTTCCTGGCGATCTTAGGTTTCATAGCCATCGCGATCATGCTCCTCTGCGGTCTGCTCATGATGTTCGGAGCATCGGTCATCCCCGGACAAGCGGGGATGCGGGGGTTCGGTACGTTGATGGCGGTGTTCTATATCTTGTTCGCCGTACTCTATTTCATGCCCTGCCTGTTCCTCTATCGCTACAGCAAAGCTATCGCTGCCATAGCGGGCACGGGACAGGGCGCCTTTGAGGAGGCTTTGAAAAGCCAGAAGTCTTTCTGGAAATTCACGGGCATCTTGATGCTCATCGTGATCTCTATCGAAGTGATCGCCATCGTCATCGGTATCCTTGCCGCAGTGATGATCCATCATTGATCCTTCCAGCAGAGCCTTCACACCAGGGGATAAGGACATGAAGATTTCCAAGATCGTCGCCGTCGCCTCCATCGCGGCACTTGCGGCCTGTGCGAGCGTCGGCACCACGCGCCAACAGAGCAGCCTCATGGGCTATCTCTATCCGGATGGCCAGCCGCAGCCCCAGAGCACGGACGTGGCCACGGTCAAATTGCCCCTGCGCTTAGGCATCATCCTGGCGCCGACGGTGGACACCTCCCGCTCGGGGTACGTGCTGACCCCGCGGGTGAACCAGCCCTTGAGCACCGGCGACCAGGTCTCCTATCTGGACCAGATCGCCGATGAGTTCCGCACCAACCCCCTGTTCAAGGACGTGGAAGTCATCCCCAGCAACTATGTCACCCCCGGCGGCGGCTTCAAGAACCTGGAGACCCTCGCCAGCATGTACAGCGTGGATGCCATCGCGGTGGTCTCCTATGACCAGCTGCAGACCACGGACGAGGGCAAGGATTCCTTCCTGTACTGGACCGTGATCGGCGCCTACGTGGTGGATACCGAGAAGAACGCCAGCACCACCTTCGTGGATACGGCCGTGTTCGACGTGAAGTCCCACAAGCTGCTGTTCCATGCCTCCGGCACCAGCCATTCCGCGAGCTCGGGCACCTTGGCCAACAACAGCGAAGAAGTCCGCGGCGCGAGCCATCAGGGCTTCGTGGATGCTTTCGCCGCCATGGCGACAGACATCAGCACCGGCCTCAAGACCTTCAAGGACAAACTGGTCGGCCAACGACCAGCTCAAGGTGGTGGATAGCACCGGGCCGGTAGCGGCGCCAGCTGCGGCGAGCCATGCGGGCGCGCCTCATATGAGGTAGACGGAGGGGTTGCTGCAACCGGAGGGCCTATGGATAAGCAGACGTTCGCCAAGGGGTTGCTGATCACGTTGCTATTGAGTGGGCTCGCTGCTTGCGCCCACACCGGCGGCGACATCGGCGGGCTCGTGCCGGCGCCCAAGTTCCTCAAGGGCAGCATCAGCGGCAGCACCTATACCTCCAAAGACGGCCTGTTCACCGTCACCGTACCCCACGCCCAAGGTTCCTATGAATACACCTACATGCAGGTGAAGGAGCAGTATGGAGCTGGCTTCGACTACGTGAGCTTCGGCCCCGCGGCCACCGATCAGAGCATCTATCGGGTGAACCTGGAGATGCGGCCCCCTCCGGGAGCCATGCAGCCGAGCCTGGACGATGCCGCCCCCGTTGCCCTCGCCAACTGCGAAGCCCAGATACAGAAGATCTACGGCGTAGCGCCCAAGGTCACCAGCAACGGCAAGACCCAGATAGACGGCCACGACGCCTATTACTGGCAGTTGAAGCAGGTGGTGCCGGCCGGCAAGTTGAACAGCACCAAACCCGTGACTCTCATCCACGACATCTACGTCATGGATTTCCCTCGGGCCATCGCCATCGTCTGGGTGCAAAGCCCGGCGAATACCCCCGCACCCAATAGCCAGATGACACCGATCCTTTTCGCCATCTCTCTCAAACTCCTCCCGCTGGGTAAAACGCCGCTGGCGTCGGAATAACTTTAATTGCACTTACGGCGGGCAAGGTTTTGGACATGAAGTGGCGAGGGGCCTGATAATCTGGGGCGGTCCAGCAGATGATCTGGTGCCGTAAGGACGTGCTCGAGTCGTCGGTGGATTAGGGTAAAGTTCAATTCACTGGGGCAGATTTCCCACGCGCCCTGTGTAACAGGCGGGGATACAGGACAAATATCTAGTCATTGCGCCCTGTCTGGGCCACTCGCCATTTTGCAGCTGCCCCGGTAACATCTGGTTATACATATTTCCGAAGACAAGGATCGTTTGATGAAGCTTTCCCCGATCTTGCTTGCCCTGACTGCGCTCTCGTTCGCAAGTGCAGTGCAGGCTGCGCCTGCACTGCCGCCCGCCATCGTCAAGCTCCAGCCCAATTATGTGATCGCGGGCGGCGGCCAGTTCATGATCACTGTGAACGCGCACAACCTGGAACAGGGGACGACGGTACGGTGGAATGGAACGGTGCTCGCGACGCATCGGACCGCGGTACAGCAAGTCATCGCCATCGTACCGGCGGCGGACATCGCCGCAGCCGCCACGGTCAGTATCACGCTGGCTGATGCTGCGGGGACGTCGTCCGCCGCTACATTCACGGTCATAGAGCTTGCCCCAGTGGTCACGGGCATCCAGCCTGCCTCAATAACTGCGGGGATACTCACTGTCCGGGGCAGTCACTTCGTCTCATCGTCGGTGATCGTGTTTGACGGTGTCTCGATGCCGACGAGCTTCGTGAACGCCAGCACACTCACGACGAATCTCAGCCAAGCGATGATCGACACGGGGCAATCGGCCAACATCAGTGTGTTCTCGCCCCCTCCGGGCGGTGGTTCGTCGAACGTTTTGCAGATTGCAGGAGTCAACCCACTGCCCGTGCTGAGCACTGTCTCTCCGAATACGTTTGATGTCTATGAAGGCAGCATCTCCGTTTTTCTCACCGGGAGCGGCTTCATGCCTGGGACGACGGTGTATTGGAACGGAACTGCGCTCAGTACTCGATACGCCTCCCAGAACTCTGTCACAGCCATGGTGCCGGCGAGCCTTTTCGCTACGGTTCCCTCGATGGCTCCGATCGTGACCGCCGTCAACCCATCACCTGGGGGCGGGGTGTCGGGGGCGCTCACCGTGACAGAGAACTGCAATCCCCCGGTCTTGCGAGGTTCTCCTCTCTACAGCGTTCCTCTCGATATAACGGCCAGTGCTGCGGAACAATCCGTCCAGATATACTTCGCTGGCGTCGTCCCACTCGCGGATATGTCGGCGCTGTGGAACGGATCGTCGCTTACCGTCCAGTCCGCGAGCACGTTATATGGTTTAATCACCGCAGTGACTGTCCTGGTTCCGGCAACCGATGTCGTGGGCGGCGGCACAGCCGAGGTTACTGTCGCGGATGTATGCGGCAGTTCAGCACCGCTCACGGCGGACATTACGATCCCAACACCAGCGATTGCATCAGTGAGCCCCGGAGGTGCCTTCGGCATCGTGGGCAGCAGCAGTGTCACGCTGACGCTCACAGGCAGTGGCTTCTTGCCCGGGGCCACCGTCTCGTTGGATGGGAGCTCCCGTGCGACGACCTATGTCTCCAGTTCCGAGGTCCAAGCCACCCTGACCGCTAGCGACGTTGCCACGATGGGTTCACATGCCCTTACCGCCATCAACACCGGGATTGGCGCTACGGATTCAGCCGCTTACAACTACACAGTAGGCTATTCGGTGACAGACATCAGCAGTCTGACAGTGGGCGACCTCGTCTGGGATCCCGTCCGCCAAGTGTTCTATGCCGGTGCAAATGTTACCTCTGCAACTTTCCCGAACTCCATTGTCACGATCGACCCTTTGGAAGGGCAAGTAATCGCCAGCCAAGCCGTTTCGCCAGCACCGGACGTTCTCGCCATCTCCGACGATGGCAGCTACCTGTATGGAGCGTCAGAGAATGGGACGGTACAGCGGTATACACTCCCAAGTTTGACCTTGGACATCAGCTGGTCGCTTGGGACCTGGCGCTTCTTGACCAATTACGCGGAGGCCATCTCCACCGTTCCGGGAGCGCCTCATGCTCTTACCGTCGATGTGAAACCGCAGGGCATGGTGGCGATCTATGACGACGGAGTTGAGCGCGCCAATACTTCTGCACAATATGCTTTCTTATCGGACGATGTGGCATATATTAATGACAGCATCGGCTGGAAGCCGGACGGCAGTGGGTTTTTCGTGGGAGATTTCAGCTCTACCGGCGGTCTTTACGATTTCGGGGTCGACTCATCCGGAATCAGCCTGATTGAGGACTATCCTGGCATCATCCCTACCACCCCCACTCTTCCTTATGTGCGTGGGGTGCATTTTGACGCTGCCACGGGTTACGTGTTCACGGATAACGGTGAGGTCATCGATCCCTCTGATGGAGCTGTGATCACGAAGCTGACGCCGCCGCCTGCTGCGGAATCCGGTTTCCCGACGGGTGTCGCTCTGGATGACACCTCCGGCTTGATCTACATGGGTTATATCGTCCTGGGCAATGAAGTTCTTGTATCCTACGATCTCTACAGTTACGCCATGGTCAACACCATCACGATTCCGGTATTGAACATCGTCTTCCAGCCCCTCCTTACGCGCTGGGGCCTGCATGGGCTCGCTCTCACCAATAGGTTCGGAGACATCTATATTCTCCAGGGAGACTTCGTTCAGTAAGGGATCTTTGGCAGTTGGCAAGGAATCGCAAGCATGAGGTTCAACTCGCGCGGTCAGATCAGCTACGCGCTGTATGAAGTAAGCACGGAATGTAATAGAAGTATGTAGCCCGGATTTATAGGAGCCGCTATGACTCAGGTCACTGGCATAGTGCTGATGGTCAGCATCGCGCTCGTGGGAGCCGCGGCCTTCGCGCATGACGATCAGCTGCCACTAGGCGATGGGCATCTCTCCACCGGCCCCAAGATCGGTTACCTCTACGCCTGCCAGACCGAGTTCGGCGGCCGCGGTGCCGCCCACAGCGGCCCCTGGATACAAGGCGACACCTGGGTTCCTTCAGAGAAGCCCACAGTGGAAGGCTCCGTCTCCTGGCCCGGTTCCGCCATCAGCGTGACCCTGGAGGGAGATAAGCGCGTGATCCGCGCGAACGATCTGCCCCAGCATCCCACCGGCATCTTCCCCATCCAGACGAGCGACCCGGCTTACCAATACGATCACAATCCCAATTCGATCCAGGCCCAGCAGATATTGCTCACGCTGCCCGCCATGCCTGTGGCCACTGCGGATCCCGGCTGCGTGCCCATGGGCATGATCGGCTTCGCCCTGGATGGCACCGCCATCTTCAATGCGGTGGATGCGGCAGGTCGCGATGCGGTGGCCCACGAAGTGCAAGACAAGTGCAACGGCCATCCCCAGCAGGAAGGCCAGTACCACTATCACGGCCCCTCGCCCTGCATGAAAGATGCCTCCGGCGATGCAGGCAAGCACAGCGATCTCGTGGGTTACGCCCTCGATGGTTACGGCATCTATGGCGAGCATGGCGAAGACGGTAAGGTGCTGCATGATTCGGATCTCGATGCCTGCCACGGCCACACCCATGCAGTGATGTGGGATGGCAAGATGCAGGTGATCTACCACTACCATCTGACCCCGGAGTATCCCTACACCGTCGGTTGCTTCCATGGGACCGTGGACCCAGCGCTGCTGCATCACGGCGGTGGGGGCGCAGGTGGCAGGCAGCAGGGTGGTGCAGGTCAGGGACCGCGGCAAGGGAATGAAGCCGTGCTGGAGCGCGCCGCCCAGAGCCTCGGCATCGACCCGGACAAGCTGCGCCAGGCGCTGGGTCCGCCACCGCCGGATTTCGCGCGGGCGGCGGAGACGTTGGGGATCAGTGAGGAGAGTTTGAGAGAGGCGATGCAACGAGCCCGTGCCAACACTCAACCCCCGAAATAAACGCCGCGTACGGCGTAATAACATCGTTGCACTCGGGATTCGGCTTCCTCACGTACCTTAGAGTACGCTCCGGTTCCTCACCACTCGCGCGCCTCGTTCTTCCACCGTACGCGACGTTTCTCTATCAATTCAGCTTCTTACTGGACTAATTCCAAAGTGGGAAATACGGCCCAATGCAGAGGGCTGCATTGGGCTTTTGACATAAGCTTCGAGCGGTGGGAGTATCTTCCGAATCAGCAGGGAAGCGAAGGCACTTTAGGAATGGAACCTATCTCAGATTCTCAATTTTCATTCGTGATTACAACTGCGGATCCCGCGGCATAGCATTTTAGAGCGCTATTCCGCAGAAGATTAGGCTACATTTTAGAGATAACTATGAAAATAAATTCGTTTACGGCTAAATCTGTTTTTGGCTATTTAAATTTCGATTTTGAATTCAACAACAATCCAACAATCCTTGTTGGGCCAAACGGCAGCGGGAAAACTACCGCATTAAGGATGATGCAGGCACTGTTGACGCCATCTCTTCGAGATCTGTTAGTAATAGATTTTTTAGAAGCATCGATATCGCTTGGCGACCCAAATGGAATAGTAGTAATTAGTGCAAAAAAATCTAAAGATAAATTGATAATTTCAATATCTAATGTATCGGAAGCTCTCGAAGTACCCTTGAGCATAATGCAGAGTATGGAATCTGAATTTGGCAATTCTCGTCAGACTTCAGAATCGGTCAGGTTATTGCAAGTTAGCTATGCAAGTAACCAAACATATCACGCAATTAACGAATTGCATGCTCCAGTGTTTCTCGGATTGGATAGGAGAAACATCGGATTTAGAGATGAGTATTCCGACAGCATAGTAAACGAAGAATTTGACATACGTGAATTAGGAATGAGCAGAGGTCAGACGAGAGCAATTAGAGGTTCACTGGCCGCGGGTTTAATTGAAGCGCAGTCTCTTGTGCGCAATGCATATCGCCGAGTCAGAAGGTTAAAAGATGAACAATCAGAGCGATTGAGGAAGAAATTGATTTTATCCGGCATCAAGTATGCAGAAGTTTCGAAAGATAATAAATTCGATCAAATAAAAAATATCGACGCACAATTTTTATCGACGGAAGAAACCCACCGTCAGCGCAATGAGCTGTTAAATGCATTAGCAGAAATAGGGATTGATGACGCAGAAGCAAAAAAAGAACTGGAACCATTCTTTTCTAAAGTCATTGAACTTTCCGAGCGGTTAAAAAACATTTCCCCCAAAGAGGCGGCAGCTCCTACTAGCGAAACATTGGAAGTAATCTTTGAAGCCTTAATGAATCAAACAAATTTAAGAAGGCTTAGAGAATTAGTTGAAACAGTTCAGGAATTCAACACAAAGAGTGAACAGCTATTATCTAGATTCCAGAATTTTGTGCATTGCATAAATAGATTTTTCATTGACTCAAGGAAATCTATTGAAATTGACCCTGTTGGACTTATCAAAGTGCACAGGCCGGATGGATTAGAGGTTCCACTTGGCGCTCTTAGCTCTGGTGAAAGACAGTTATTAGTAATGTTCGGTCACATTTTCTTTAATTCATTTGGTGGTAGAAGTAACGTTTTCGTAATCGATGAACCAGAGCTTTCTTTGCACCTACGTTGGCAAGAAATGTTAATACAGGAGATGGTTGAAAGTAGCGCTCGTGCTCAATTGATTATTGCCACTCATTCTCCCGAGATAGTTGGGGAAATGAGTAGCAATTGTGTGAGCGTGTAATTTATGTTGCAAAGAGGGGGCGCCGCAAAATACGCAAAGCATGTTTTTTTTAAATCTTTTAATGACCTTGACGTTTTTGTTGAAGATACCGCATCTGAATCGAGAAAAATATATGTTGAGATTTTAAGGCGAGCATTTGGCGCAGATATTCAGATTTCACAAGTATTCCCCATCGGAACAAAATCCAGGGTCATAGACCGTTGTGCTAATGATCAAGGTGTTCGAGCGCGTAGAGCCGTCTATATTATCGATGGGGATTACGATATTTTACTTGGCAAGGCTCTGCCTAAACTAATCAGGTTGTATCGACTGAAACGTTACTGCATCGAGAATTATTTAATTGAAGAGGGCGCCATTATCTCAGTGCTTGATGAGGAAATACCCGATTTAGATTCAGGTGCAATTAGAGCAAGATTGGATTTTGCTGGTTGGTTATCATCAATCTCTGGTCATCTATTTGAGTTTGTCATTGGTAGTAGCGTTGGCTTTTCTAGAAACTGTGGCTGCGCGACTATTAACGTGCCACTGGCCTCATTGGGTACTGATGCAGAAGGAAGGTTGGAGCATGCGAAAGTACTTTCTAAAATTGCCGAATTCCGAATGCATACGGATAAGCAACATGGTGCAGGTACATTTGATGCAGATTGCAAATTGATTCGTGATTCAATCGTTGATGACGAAGTGGCTTTTGTCACCAAATACTTGTCTGGCAAAAGCACGTTATTACCCCTAGTTAGACGACGCTTGGATGCGCTTTTCAATAAAACCCCAAGTCACTTGTCGTTTAAATTGCGATTGGCTATGCGTTGCAATGTCGCGGAGCTTTCAGAGATAAACGACATAGCCGTTTGAAGGGAAAAGGGAGAAGGGGTCAGGTTGATACGTCCCGGATAAAACGGACACGGAGTTAGGGTACAGCACCCGTACCTTCGAACTCCACAGGCGAGCGATAGCCCAGGTACGTGTGGGCTCGCCGCCGGTTGTAGAACACCTCCAGTTACATTCAGTATGGAGATGACTATGCGCCCACCCGACGAGGAAGTGTTTGAGAGAGATGGATTCAAGTGCGTCTATTGTGGCTTTGACGGAAGTTCGTTTAGGACCTGGGCGTTCCTGCAGGTAGATCACTTCAAACCTGTCTCTGCTGGTGGCACAGACGATATTTCCAATTTAGTTACGTCCTGTTCCATCTGCAATCATATGAAACTAGATAAGCAGTTTCTCTCAATCGCCGAAGCACGAGAAGTCCTAGACACTTGGTGGCGACAGATGGAAAGCTATTGGCTCAGCAAAGTGGCTCATAGAGTTAAGCGAATTTAGTAGGAGAAAGGGTTAGGTCCTGATTTAATATATTTTAAATAATTGGGGACAAACCACTATTAACTGATAGTCAGTGCTTCAACAATAAGAACGGTTCGAACTTCTTATCTAAATCATCCATCTGACCATGGAACCAATTGAAGATTTCCTCCTGCTTGTCGAGCACTTTGTTTAACTCTTCCTGACTATGGCTCCCAGAAGGCGATTGTATTCTGCTGAGTTTTATATCAACCATCCTTAGCTTACGAGCATTGGTCACAACATCTTTTGTTAAGAATAGATATATTTCCTCATTCAGCACCCAGCGTGCTTCATGGATCGATAAGTAGTACTTGTTGAGATCTTCGCTTTTCATAGTACCGTGTATATTGATGCTGATGAAGAAGTCAACAACGGCTCGATAAACGGCATACCGTTTTTGGAATAGGTCGTACTTGAGGCGGTTGCCCGCTATCTCAGCTTGCCGCCTCGACGATTGCCACTGGCTGTAAGCAATGTAGATCCCCAAGCCACCGATTACCCAAGGTTCGAGGGCGGCAGAGATCTGCTTGAACCATTCGAAAAAGCTCATGCTTAATCCTCCCGTGCGAGGAATTGGAGGTAAACCGCGATTAACCAAGGAAGTGCTGATATCTCTTATCCAGAGCCCCTTTCGATGGCCGATCCGCTAAATGTACAGGTAGCAATATTTCCGATTTGTGCAACGCCTGTAAGCCGTATTTCAGCATTGGCCCGTCCACTTCTTTCAGCACATCTTCTCGGACTTCGATTACATAGTCCGGCCTAATGCCAAGAATTCCGCAATCAAACGCCGTATGGTGGATTTTGCACAGGGATAGTCCGTTCGAGACCTCCGGCACTCCCTGGGGGTCAGCGTCAGGAATGATATGGGCAGCATCCAATAACTCACGATGCTTAAGTCGGCACATGGCGCAATGGGTGCGGTAGGCGTCTAGCACTCGTTCCCTGAAAGACGCTTGGTGCAGCCGCACCTGGACTGCTGCTGTTGCATACTGGCGACGCAATTCTGTACGTTCCGGCGTGGCGACTGACTCTATGCGAGTCTTTTCTTCAAACGTTCTATTTACGTCGGCCATGATGGTGAAAGTTAAGCCTTTCGGGTCGTCGCCGGTCACGTAAACGGGTTTAATCGCTTGGTATCTACCTTGAGCGACAGCGAAGAAGTAGATCAGAGGAATGTTGTCCCGCATGGCATTGCGCAGACCGATATTGTCCCGGTGCTGCGGGTCGGTTCCGCGGTAGCGATAAGAAAGACGGTGGGCATCCTCAAACCGGTCAGGGTAGGGCCCATTCATGACCGTCGTGATCGAAAGAGGATAGGTACAGCCTTTTGGGGTGAAAATCCCATTGGGCGCGACAAGCGATATTTCTCGGCCTTCTAGCTCAAATCCCTTCTGGAGAATAGCTCTAGGCAGAATGTCCTCGTGGGCTGGCGATATCTCGTCCAGCCACCGAAAGGCCTTTAACCTTACCTTGGTATCCCAGTCTAGCTCCGCCATACTTATGAGCATACTAGAGAATAAGAAATTGGGAGTAATAGGGGACAGACCACGATTTCTTGAGCGGCACAAGCCCCTCTTTACAGTCGAAGTAATCCACCACCTACGGCTCTAGTCCCTAGGAAAGAAGATTCCCTCCGAGGGAGCGTCTATTAGGAAGGCGGTGATCAGTGATGGACGCCCGGGCAGAGCGGGGTGTAACTTCCATCCAAGAGCAGGGTAAGGAGCACTGATCGATGGGGTGGTTTTCCTACGTCCTCGCCTTAAGCGCTTTGATCGTCCTGCCCTTGCTCGCCGCCCTGCTAAAGGGGCGGAGGCGGGATGAGATAGTCTGGCCGTTCTATTCGAAGAAGCTCCTCTCTAGCCCGGAACAGGTGCTCTATCACCGCTTGGTGAAAGCCCTGCCAGAGTATGAGATCTTCGCCCAGGTGCAGCTCTCGAGGATGCTCGGCATCAAGAAGGGCGCCCCTTACAGGTCCTGGTTGAACCGGATCGACCGGCTGAGTGCGGATTTTGTCATCTGCAGGAAGGACTCGAGCGTCATCGCTGTGGTCGAGCTCGATGACGCGAGCCACGACCGTCCTGCGCGCAGAGTGACGGACGCCAAGAAGGATCGGGCGCTCGGTGCCGCCGGGATTCGGGTCATCCGTTGGCGGGTCCGGGATCTACCTGACATCGTTACGATCCGGGCGCGGGCCCTCGAGTACATGGGCCCGGGGTAGAAGAGAGGGTAAGGGGTCAAGTCTTGTAATATCTAGAATTCCCTACCGCTTCGCTTCGACAACGAAAGCAGAATGAATGATATATCGCTTCACTCTGATAATGAGCTTCACGCGCTACTGATGGCCCAGGTTAAGCGTGCCGACAGAAGGCCGCGTGTATTTCTTTTCTTTTTGAATTCAGTCGGTTTAAGTCAACTAGATTGCAAGTGAAAAACTGGAGTTTTTAAATGAACTCAGAAAAAGAAAATCTGAGTATTTCGTTTGTAGAGCTAATTAGAATAACTCCTGCTCTTTTGTCATTGATAGCGGGATGCGCTTTAGGTGCGTCAGTCATTTATGATTGGGGATATTTCGATGCAATTGGTCTCTCATTTGCGGATATGCCCGTCAGCCTCGTGGATCACACAGAGAGTGCGTTACTTTGGCTCCCAATTTTTATAATTGGCATTCTTGGTGCCCTGATTCTTAACTTGGTGGTAGTGAGGCTTGACCGGGGCATAACAGCGGAAGAAAGAATTCAGCGATCACGATTTCCAAGATTAACTCACTTTTTTGAGGATGGATGGATTCGCCTCCTGCGCATAGCATCAGTAGTAGCAATACTTGTATACCTTTTCTTTCCTTATGGCCGATTAGATCAACTGCGAATTCCGTTGTTCATTGCATGGGTCGTATTCAGTGAATGGATATTGTTACACGGTGGTGTTCGTAAACGCCTCCCGTTGGGATTTATGTTGTTTGTCCTGACATTTGGAATAATTCTTATTGAGCTTGGACTTACTGGTCGAGGGGACGCTTTTGATTCTTTGCACGACGAGAAGAATGTCGCAACAATTACGCTAGCCTCATCAGGAACGCAACTAAAGGATGTTCATGTCATTCGGACATTTTCGTCCGGTATTTTAGTCTTCGATGAAAAGGATAATTTGATACGCCTAGTAGGTAGTCAGCAGATAGGGTTGATCGATTGGAAATATCGTAGCGACACCTTTAATGGGTTAATCATGCCGAAACTAAATATCTCGAAATAACGATCATGAGAGAAAAGGGGGCGCTACCCTTTATCTAGGAGAGAGGGACTAGTCTGCTAGCTGAGAAGTGTGGTTTTCTGATCGAGTTATTGTCCGAGTGAAAAGGGGTCAGGTTGACTTAATACATTTAAGCAACGGTTCAGCGGGCTTCCCAGGCTAGCGTCAGTGCTTTGGCTTTTTCCTTGAGTTTCTTCTGCGGCATCGTCCCGGTGGCAAGCGCCACCACCAGGTCTTCGTTGTCCCGCGCCCGCAGGATCCGCCAGGCGGCACCCACGCCCCGCGCCACCTCGGTCAGGAGCTTGCGCTCGTCCGAGGCGTAGCGCTCGTGCGGACGGTTCCTGCAGACGATGAGGCCGCGCAGGTTGCCCAGCACCATCATGGGGAACACGTAGCCGTCATCGCCGAGCTTGCTCTGGAAGTGGGCGAGGTCCACAGCTTCCTGGTCGGCGCGCAGGGCCACCAGCGTGGCATCGTCGGCGTCGAGCAATTCGGGGAACTTGGTCTTGCCGGCCTGTTTCATGCGCCGATAGCCATGGCTCTCGGCGGAGTAGATCGCCACCGCGGGCGCGCCCAAGTGCCGGGTGATCTCGCGCACCGTCGCATCCAGCAGCTTGGGAGCATCCTGGATGTGGCCGGCGTGCCGGGCGAAAGTCGCCAGCGATTTTTCAGCCAGGTACTTGCGACGGAAGAACACCTGTTCCACCACCCGATCCAGGAGGCTGCGCACGCGCCCGAGGGTGATGCCGAGCGCGAGCGGCACGATCACCTGCAAGAGCCATCCGGCGCCGGGTGGCAGCGCGAGCTTGAGTGCCAGGCTGTTCATGGCGGCCACGATGCCGACCACCAGCGCGGTGACGGCGCCATACACCAGCGTCCGGTCCACCGCGATGGAGACGTCCACCACCCGGTGGCGCAGGAGCGCATAGGCGATCCCGACTGCCGCTGCGATGAAACCCGCGATCTGGATCCAGTTGCTGAGCAAGCCCTCCGGCATCAGGTTGGTGAAAGTCACCGACACCGTTATGGCCAGCGTGCTCACCAGCACCCAGCGCAGCCGCACGCGTTCCTCCGTTTCAGCCGTCCTGTATCCCGCCATCAACAGGGTGAAGGGGATGAGGTAGATCCAGGAGAAGATCATCGAATAGACCGGCGCCAGCATCGTCGTCGAGCCGGTCAGGCAGAAGAGCAGGAAACCCGCCAGGTGCGTGCCGCTGCCGACCAGCAGCAGGGTCCAGAACGCCAGCCGGAAGGCGAGCCGCGTGCGGGGCGCGAGACGATGCGCCACCAAGGCGTCCGCCATGAGGTAGAACCCCGCCCGGGCTATCGCGTAGAACAGTATGCAGGCCGTCTGCAGCGCCACGCCGGCCATGCCGTCCAGATGCACATCGCGGTTCGCCACGCCCAGCACATAGGCGGCACTCCACAGGGCCATGCCCCAGGCCGCGGGATTGCGGCCGCGCCAGATGAGCAGCAGGGAGATCACCGCGAGCAGGGTCCAGGTGAAGGCCACGCTCACGTCGAAGGCGAGCATCAGCAGACGGCGGGGGACGGGCTGGGCGGTGATGGACGCCTGCAGGATCGCGCCATCCCGGATCACCGGTAGCGTATAGACATTGCCGACCGGCACCCGTCCGAGATGCGCCACGATCCCGATCGCGGCCCGAGTGTCGAAGTCCATCGAAGCCGCGTCGATCCGGTCGCCATCCCGCAGCGGTGACGGTAGGGACAGGAACTGCCGCGACTGCACCGTCAGTGCCCCATCTGCGCCCGGGGCGATGCCCACGGGTAGATCAGAACTGAAGAAGAATGAAGCCGCGAGGTTCGCCGCGGCGACCGTCACGATGATGAAGGTCAGGACGATCCGCAAGGCATGAGCTGGACGCATGGATGCTTCCCCTGGTGCATTCCGTTCCCGATAGGATAGCCGAAGAGGGGGTATCAGATTATCAGGGGCAGATGGCGCGGATCGGCGGTATCCTTGATACTTCGGCTCGTCATGCGAGCGAGCTACTCCCGGAAATGCTCGGGAGAGGAAAAGGGGTCAGGTCTTGTAATATCTAGCGAGTAATTGGGGACAGACCACGGTTTTGAACTGGAGTCTGGGAGGTCAGTTATTTGAATTCAACCTCGCCAGGATTCGATCTGCTCTAACAACACGGAAGCTGCAAGGGAAGGGGATTCCATGACTTCATTCTGCAAGGACACCCGCACCGCAGGCCTGCGCTTCTGTCTGCTCGTTGTGGCCTTGCTGAGCGTGCTCGCCACCGCACAAGCCGACCCAGCCGGTCCGTTCAAGTATTTCGTCGCGTTCGCACCCCAGGACGATGTGCAGATCCTCGCAATCGCGGAGCATGGCTGCAATTTCACTGAGGTGAACTTCGCCGTAGGCACCGGCGTCAAGAATAGTTATCACTGTCATGTCTTGTCCGGTGTGGATGTCCTGCTCGGCAGGGCAGCCCCCGTCGCCAACAGGCCCAACGCGGCAAACACTGTAAACGAGAGAAATATCCAGTACACGGCGACCAGCGGCACCACCACCTACCCGGCTGTCAGAAAGCCTACGCCCAACCCTGGCTATACGACGCCCCAGGGTGGCGCGGGCGGCATGATCGTCATCAGCTTCGATACGCCCGCGGGCACTGAAGTCCACCAGTTCTCAATGTACGGCAACAACCTGCGGGCCCTGGAGTCGCCGGATGGAGCTGTCCTGCATTTCACCAGCCAATGGCGGGTGCTGAATTCGGATGTGCCGGCGATCGGGCAGCTGAGCCCCGGTCCCTACGCTATGGACATGAACGCTCCCGCTGGCACTCCGGCCAAGCCGCTGCCGACCGCGACCTCGAAGTTGCATCTCGATGTGCGGGGGACGGATTGCACCGCCCAATACGAGGGCCTGCCTAAGATCGACTGTGCCATCGCGCGCTGGAGTCCCCAGCAGATTATCGTTTACGTGAGCGGCGCTTACCTGAAGCAGCCGGGCAAATACGTGGCGATAGAGCTTGCCCCGGTGTTCAACGACCCCGGTCACTGGTTCTTCACGCCTACCCAATTCACGCCGTACTCGCCGCTCCTGGCCGCCGTGCAGCAAAACGATGTCGCCGCAGTGCAAACGGCGCTTGCCCAGGGCGCAGATCCGAGTGATCACCCGACTGAGCTGGAAGCACCGCTGGCTACCGCCGTGCAGCGGCGTAACCTGGATATCGCCAACCTGCTCGTGGATCGCGGTGCGGATGTGAACGCGACTTCCAAGGCCGGTGCATCAGTGCTGGCGATCGCCATCCGTAACGCTGCGAACTCGCCGCAGGACCATGCGCGCTGGTTCGAATTCATCAAGAAGCTCATCAGTCATCATGTGGACATGGATCGTGTGGCGCCGGGCAGTTTGACGCCGCTCATGGCCGCGATGATCCTCTCGGTCCAGCGTGATGTGGTCGAGCTGTTGCTCGACTCGGGCGCGAACGTGAATGCGACCGCGACACTGTCCCAGGGCCTCTTCGGCTTGAGCGGACGACCCATCACGGCTTACGACTTGGGTCAAGCCGAACTCGATGCGTTTAACCAGGAAATAGCGATGCAGGGCTTGACCCAAGGTGAGACGAACCCGATAGCGCCCCTGCAGGGGGTTATGGCTCTTCTCGCCCAGCATGGAGCGAAGTTCCTGCCTAATGGCGGCGCCCTGGCCTCCGATCGCATCCATTTCGAGAATAGGAGTGGCGGGTCTCTCACGCTCGTCGGTTCTCCCGGTGCTGCCGTGTATGGCGAGACAGTCACGGTCGCCGATGTCACGACGGGCAAGACCTTCACTGGTCCGGTAGCGAAGGACGGTGCATTCCGCGTCGAAGTCGCTGGCGCACCGGCGGACCTTTACGGCGCGAAGTTGAGCCGCGATAAGCTGTCTGGAAGCCAGGTGTACTTGCATGGGGACGACCCCGCGCTGAGCGTGCACGTGGACTCACCCGTCCCGGGGTCCGCGGTGGATACCGATCAGATCACCGTCACCGGCACCTATACCGGGCCCGCTAACATGGGCATCATGATCGGCGGAGGACCCGCGGCGCGCTTCGGCAACCACTTCGTGGTGGAAAATGTGCACCTGCAGCCGGGACGGAACACACTGACCCTGTATGCGAGCACGCTGGGGGGTCTTAAGCTAACCCAGCAATTCGACGTGACGAGTCGCCGCGGCGAAGCGTTTGGTTTTCGAGCCTTAAGCACGCCGGGCCAAAAGACCGATCCGCTCCAGATGGGGTTCATAGTCTGGGCGCAGAACCCGAGTTCCGTGCATACGCTCAAGATCGCCTATCTCGGCGGTGCCAAGGATGATCTCGTGACGAGCGATCCCGGACAGATACAAGCGGCGATGACCAGTTACTCAGCCGATCGCTCACCGCTTGCGTATCGCTATCCGGCGCCCGGCATCTATGACGTCCGGGTCACGCTGGTGGACGCGAAAGGCGCAGCCACGACGCTCACTGAACCTGTGGTGCTCGGGGACCCGGATGAGGTCGATAAAGCGATCCGGTCAGCGTGGCGAGACTACACCGCCGCGCTCGCTGCGGGTGATGAAGATGCCGCTCTCGCGATGCTATCGGATGAAGGCCGTGACAAGATGAAAGACGTGCTGCCCACCATCCTACCCAAGGGGCGTGAGATCGTGGCGAGTTTCTCCCCACTCATGGGCGACAAACCGGATGCTTCAGCGACGGAGGCGGAGTACGTCATCCACCGTTCGGTGCAGGGGCCGGGTGGGAATACATTCTTCATCGGATTCATCCGCTACCCCGATGGGGTCTGGCACATTGATTCGATGTAGTTGGGGAAATCGGAGGGAGAGGCTAGTTATTTGAAGGGACTTTGGACGGCCTTTGACTAGATGCGGTTTCAATCGAAAATGGGAGGAATGGATGTCATTCGAGAACGATCAGGTAATCCGGCGGGAGCTGGCTTCAGGGGAGCGATTGCTTTGGAGCAGCGCGCCGCTGCGGGGCATCCGACTCAGAGCTTCTGACACATTCATGATTCCATTCTCTCTGATGTGGGGTGGTTTCGCGATCTTCTGGGAATTCAGTGTGACCAATACCAAGGCGCCCGTATTCATGGACATATGGGGGATTCCTTTTGTCCTGATTGGTCTCTATATGATCTTCGGTAGATTCTTCCTCGACAGTTATCTGCGCGGCCGCACCCTTTATGCCGTTACAGACCAGCGCGTGCTCATCATCGGAGGTGGCTTCAGCCACGAAGTGAGAAGCCTGCCGCTCAGGAACCTCACGGAGATGAATTTGCAGGAGCGACGCAATGGCAATGGCAGTATCGTGTTCGGGTCCGGCTTTCCAGGTTCTGCCATGTTTGCCGGAACGCCTTGGCCCGGTGCGGGGAAGAAACTCGCTCCAGCCTTCGATCTAATAGCCGATGTGCGCAAGGTCTATGGAGTCTTGCAGGAAGCCCAAAAGCGATTCACATCCACTTAAACTTATTTAAGGGGTCAGAGCCCTTTTCCAAAAGGGAGGGGCTAGCCAGCGATCCGGGAAGTGTGGTTCTCTGATCGAGTTATTGCCCGCGTGTTTTTGAGCGGTCCGCTGTCACAAAAAATTCATATTTCTGTCTGTCTTGGCGTTTCCTCAATGCCTGTGGTTTTGAGGGGGGGCTAGTTAATTCACTTGTCGAGGGTGAGCATCGGGTCCCTTTTATGGATGAGGGTGTCCGCGATGGATTCGATAGTATCGATCAGCAAGCAGTTGGATATCCTTTTTGAGCAAGGCAGCGAGCTTGCCTTGAAGTTCGGTAATGAGCAGGCGGCTCTGCAGGAGCAGCGAGAGAAGGAGGAGCAGGCGGAGCAAGACAAGCCGGAGCTGAAGGGGCAAGCTCCTCAGGAGCCAGCAAGCAAGAAGATGGACTTCGAGATCTCATATCAGCGCTGGTACAGCATCGCGCTGTCTTTGATGAAGCGGCTGGCCCCCGAGCGTTGTGCTGAGTTCCAGGCCTATTACCACCCTGACCCGAAGCGCGAGTCCCTGGACGGCTATAACTACGTCATCCAGGATTGGATCCGGCTCCAGGCACCCGAGGAGGAGACCGGTGTCGCCCCATGGGCCGCGACGCTGCGCTGCTTCTTGAACCAGTTGTGCATCCTGAAATCCATCAAGGACCGTCTGGAATGGCAAGCGCTGGCCACGGAAGACCAGTCGGAGCGGGTGCTGCAGCTGGAGGGACTGGAGGATGCCCGCGCGCTCATCGAAGTCAGCGAGCGTGCGGCCGGGGCGCTGGCGGGGACGGTGCTGGAGAGCTGTCTCCGCAAGCTCACGGCCAAGCACCAAGTGAAGCTGCGTAAGCAGAGGCCCCCTCTCCGGGAGCTCGCGGATGCACTCAAGGCCGCCAAGGTCCTGGATGTCGCGGTCTGGAGCCAGGCCATCTGGCTAGCGGAGATCCGCACGCGCTGTCTGCAGGCCAAAGGCGAGCCTCCGACGAAGCTCCAGGTTAGGGACCTCGTAGACGGCACACAATGGATCGTCACGAACGTCTTTTGAGCCTGTGGCTCTAACCGGTAGAATGACTCGGAGCGAGTGGCGCTTCCCTTTGGCTTAGATAGGGCAATCGAACTAGGTTGTTAGGATAAAGCGTCGCGAGCCGAAGCAGAACGAGGCGCGCGAGGACGAGGACCCAGAATGCACTCTAAGGTGCATGAGGACGCCGAGCCGGAGCGCAACAAAGTTATGCGAGGCGCAGCAGCTTATGGAGGCAGTAGCGTATGGATAGTTTTTGGCACCACCACGGTCTGATTTTTATTCTATTCATGTGCTTCTTCCCGCGCCTGACGCTGCTCTTCTCCGGCGTCGCGTGGGGCGGCCTCCTCTGGTGGCTGGGTCTGATATTCGCTCCGCGTCTTCTGGTTGCGATCCTGGCCACCACCAATTACTGGCAGACGGATATGCTCCTCTGCATCATCACCTGGATATGGGCGCTCGCCGGCGAAGGCACGGAAAAGGTCGTCGTGGTCCATAAGCGCCCAGGACGAGGACGTTAATATGGAATCTATGAAGTGGATGCTCTCTCGGTTACCGGTGTGCCTGGTGCTTCTGTGCGTCATCGGACACGCAGCTTACGCCGCTCCCAGCTTTGCGCCGCCTGTGCCTGTCAATCTTCTGGATACGCAAGGTACCGGCGCGGGGAACGCCATCGCTATAGCTGATGACACCATGGTAGTGGGCGGGCAAAGCGGGAGCAACCCAGTCGTCTTCGTCTATGAGCGGATCAATGACGTGTGGGTCGAATCCGCGAGGCTCAGTTCACCGTCTGTCCACGCAGGCAACACTGCCTTGCTCATGTTCGGCACGAGCCTTGCCATCTCACCTGACGGCAACACTGTGTACGTGGGTGATCCATTGGCTGTCTGTGCAAGTAACAACACGCTTACCTGTGGTGCGATCGATGTCTATCAGAAACCTGCTGCCGGCTGGTCAGATACGAACGCCACTGTAGCGCGACTGACTCCCTCCGTAGCGGCTTCCGAGGAGGTGGGCACGGCTCTTGGCATCAGTACTGATGGTTCGACGCTCGTCGCCTACGGTGATGCAGTGTATGTCTTCGTCAAGCCGTCATCTGGCTGGGTGAGCGCCACTCAGACAGCGGTGCTCGGCACCGCAAGTGGGAGCGGGAATAACGGCACCGCCCTATCCGGCGTCAGCGTAGATGGGGGGGTCGTGGCCGTGAATACTACGGCAGGATCAGTGCAAGTCTACGTCGAGCCGGGCGGTGGCTGGCTAGACACGGCTACACCCACTGCCGTGTTGACGGATTCTGGTAATTTCGATAGCCAGCTGGGGGATTTCGGGAGTGGGCTCAAGGTGGCCGGGAATCTCATTTTGATTAGCGCGCCGGCGCTCAGCTTAGCGCTCGTCTATCAGGAGCCAGGTGGCGGTTGGGTGAGTGCGACATCGCCGACAGCGGTGCTGCAGGCGCCATCGGGCGCAGCGTTCTTTGGTGACGGTATAAACATCGTGGGATCCACTGCCGTGGTGGCGGCTTTCGGTGCCCTGTATCTCTACGACGAGCCGAATACGGGTTGGAGTTCCGAAGCTTCTACTTCAAGCATACCGCTGAGCACCGTGACGGGAACGGTATTGCTGGGACACCATATCATCTACGTTACGGGATCAGAACTGGCTACGACGAGCAATAACCAGTGTGATGAGGGCGTGCCCGAGTTTTGCACCGCCGGGTTCGTGCTGTCCAGTACTGCCGCTGGCACCGACTATGACGGCCTGATGATACTCGACGCCTCGATCGATGATCTCACCACAAATGGTGTACGTATAAAATCTGGATTCACCGGTGATCAGTTGAATTTCAATTTTGACGTCGTGAATAATGAGGGGCCGATGACCGGCACCGCTACTTTCGAAGCGACGGCAAGTGGCGGCACCCTGACAGCTGTGAGCGTCACCAGAGGCAGTTCCTGCGATCTGTCTGGCGGCAAGGTGTCATGTAAGATTACGGGGATCCCTAGTCAGGACGCGGTGATCATAATAACCGAACAGACAAACGGCACCTCCACGAGCGCCGGGGTGAATGCAAGCCTTAGCAACATCAGTCCCATGACCTGGGATGCTCTAGGTGAAGAGTTGACGGCAACCCTCCCTCTGACGATCGCGCCCTCTGTGCCAGCTAGCACTAGCTTTACCGGGAAAGCTGGCGCGTCCATCAAGGGCACACTGCCGGTCACCTATGTAGGTAAGAATCAACTTACTTTCACGATAGTGGAGATGCCACAGGGCAAGCTAAGCGTGGACAAGGTGAGTGGAGCCTTCACCTGGACTCCACCGAGCACTTCGTTCAGCGGACAGGCCCAATTCACCTATAACGTCACTGACGGGGTGCATACTTCTGCTGACAGTACTGTGACCATCAATGAGAGCAGCAGCAGCGGTTCCGGTGGAGGCGGCGTGTTCAGCCTATACCTGCTTGGCCTGTTGTCGGGGGTATGGTTGCGGCGACGGGTTCGGGGGCAGGTAAGATCGGAGTGATCCATAAGCGTCCAAGACGGTCCGAATAAGCACCCTAAAAATCGGGAATTTTTCAGGCGTTCCTCCTTGGATGGAACACCGGTACACTCCTGCGGTCATATAAACCGCATCTGCCCTTATATAAGGACTGCCATGAATGCTTTGCGCTTCGTCCTCTGCGTATCCTTCTTCGCGCTGCCCATGGCCTGCATCGCCGCAGACCCGGCGCCGGCCACGTCCCAGTATTTCAAGCTGGAAGACCTGAGGCGGATCACCAACGTCTCCAGCCCGCAGATCTCGCCGGACGGAAAGCACGTGGTGATCCTGGTCTCCCGCCCAAACTGGGATGACGACAAGAGCGACCAGGAGATGGATATCGTGGACGTGGCGAGCGGCGCCCTGCGCGCCCTCACCTACAAGCGCCATGGCATCGGCGCTCCCCATTGGTCCCCCTCGGGTGATCGCCTGGCCTTCCTGGCGCAAGACCCGGATACCACCCAGAGCCAGTTGTTCGTGATGTCCATGACGGGCGGCGACCCGGTGCGGCTCACGGATGGCAAGCAGGGCGTGGATTCCTTCACCTGGAGCCCGGACGGCCAGCGCATCGCTTACTTCATGCAGGACGCGCCGGACGAAGACGCCGTGAAGCATCACAGGGATGCGGTGCAGGTGACCGATAACCACTATCTCACCCGCGAGCCGGTCTTGCCCTGGCATGTGTGGGTGGTGCCCGCCGAGGGCGGCAAAGCCGAGCGCGTGACCAAGGGCACCTGGAGCGTACAGATAGACCAGGATGCGGGTTCGGATCTCGCCTGGAGCAACGACGGCAAGAGCATCGCTTACGCGAAGTTCCCGGATCCGTATTTCGGCAACGCCTATCTCAACACCATCGAGTCCGTGAGCGATGACGGCAAGACCACTCAGGTCCTGGTGAGCGACACCGGCAGTTTCGCGCCGCGCTATGCACCCAAGGGCACGGAGCTCGCTTTCTTGCGTCCCCGCAACGGCGATCAGAACAACGGCAACGCGGTGTATTTGAAGTCGGGCAGCAGCATCCGTGACGTGACCAAGGCTCTCGCCTGGAACGTGGATGATTACGCCTGGCTGCCGGATGGCTCCGGCTTCCTGATGACGGGCGCCGTGGGAGCCCACGGCGTCTTGTGGCAGCAGCCCCTGAACGGCGCAGCGGTGAAGCTCGACCTCGGCAGCATCATGCCCCGCAGCTTCTCTCTCTCGAAAGGCGGTGCGGTGGCGCTCGTGGGTGTGACGCCTACCCATCTCTCCGAGCTCTATGTGATGGATTCCATCCATGGGAAGCCGCGGCTGCTGACTCACCTGAACGATTTCACGGACAAGATGACCCTCGGCAAGAGCCAGCCGGTGGACTGGACCAGTGACGACGGCTTCAAGGCCGACGGTATCCTCACCTATCCGGCGGACTACGTGCAGGGCAAGAAGTACCCGCTGGTCCTCGTGATCCACGGCGGTCCGGAAGGTGGCTCGGTGCTCGGCTTCAGCGCGCTGCCCCAGCTCCTGGCGGCCGATGGGTATCTCGTGTTCGAGCCCAACTACCGCGGCAGCACGAACCTGGGCGATGCCTATCAGCACGCCATCTACCGGGATACCGGCGAAGGCCCCGGTAAGGACGTGATGGCGGGTCTCGCCACCGTGCTCAAGCTCGGCGTGGTGGATGAACAGCACATCGGCGTCACCGGCTGGTCTTACGGCGGTTACATGACGTCCTGGCTGAATGGCCGTTACCCGGACCGCTGGAAAGCGGCGGTGGAGGGGGCGGCCCTCAACGATTGGCTGATGGATTACGACATCTCCTATTATCAGCACGGTGACCTGTATTTCTTTGGCGGCTCGCCCTACAGCGGGGATGCCACCACCACCAAGATGTGGCGCGACCAATCGCCCATCGCGCTGGCGGGCAACGTGAAGGCACCGACACTAATATTGGGCGACGCGGGCGATAACAACGTGCCCATCATCAACAGCTATGAGATGTTCCATGCGCTGCAGGATCACGGCGTGACGGTGGAGTTCTACACCTATCCCGCGGATACCCATTTTCCCCGGGATATCGTCCACACCACGGATGTGTATGACCGTTGGATCAAGTGGATGGACAAGTACGTGAAATGATCGTGACGCCTCCAAGCCCGCATGAGCGGGCTTGGAGGTTTCCACAAATCTCTGTCGCGTTCATTCCATAACACTTCGGTCTTTCATGTTTCACTCGGTGGGCGGTATGCTTTACCCGACGAGCGGTCTTTGATGGTGTCGGATGAAGTTATGGCGCATCGAATTTAGTCAAATCCATATCAGAACCTCCAGATCGGCAACACTCTGCAACACACTGATTCTTTGAGTCTGTTCACAGTTTGGCATCCCTCCCTCTGACATAAATATTGCAAGGCTGAAACCTGGCCGATCCCCAGGTAGCAGCGCTGTGTGCCCTTAAAGGTTCGTGTCGGATCTGGAGGCGATGACTAGTGGATAGGCTCCTGAACGTGCTCTTCGTCGAGGACTCCGTGGCGGATGCTGAGATCAGCATACTCAGCCTGGAGGCCAGTGGCTTGAGGGTGCTCGCCCGGCGGGTAGAGACGGAGTCCGATTTTCTCCTGGCACTACACGACCCCATCGACATCGTGCTCTCGGATCATTCCATGCCCGCCTTCGATGCCAAGCGTGCCTTGAAGCTCCTGCGGGAGCAGGGCAACGACACGCCTTTCATCGTGGTGTCCGGCCGCATCGGTGAATCAGCAGCGGTGGACATGATGCGGGCTGGCGCCAACGACTATGTGCGCAAGGACAACTTGGAGCGGCTCGCGCCCGCGGTGCGCCGGGAGTTGGGCGAGCTGGAGAACCGCCGTCGCGCACGCCTCACGGCCGAGAAGCTCCAGCAGCAGGAGCAGACCCTCGATACCCTGATGCACAACCTGCCGGGCATGGTCTATCGGCTGCGCCGCGCCGAGGACTCCTGGCATTTCGATTTCGCCAGCGACGGCTGCAAGGACCTCACGGGCCATGAGCGGGAGATGCTGGTGGACGGCGACGGTATGGATATCACGGCACTCCTCTATGAGGGAGCCGACGCAGAGCAACGGATCGCGTTAGGGCTCCTCCTGGAATCCGGAGGCCAATTCACCCTGGAGCATCAGATCGTCTGCGCCAACGGCGACGTCAAGTGGGTGTGGCATCGGGGCGCGGCGGCTAGGGGCCCCGACGGGCATCCGCTCTACGTGGAGGGTTTCCTGGCCGACATCACCGCCCAGAAGATGGGCCAGGCGAAGCTCGATTATCTCGCCCACCACGACGTGCTGACAGGGCTCTCCAACCGTACAGTGTTCGAGGAAGAGCTGGCCCGGAGCCTGGAGCGGGTGAAGCGGCATTTCGAGACCGGTACGCTGCTCTTCATCGATCTCGACAACTTCAAGGAGATCAACGATTCCTGGGGGCACCAGAGCGGTGATGCAGTACTGCGCGCCATCGCCGGCCGCCTCACGGTCTGCAGCCGCAAGGGCGACATCATCGCGCGCCTGGGCGGCGACGAGTTTGCCATCGTCATGGACGACAACCAGAGCGGGGAGGAGATCGCGCGGAACGTGCCGCGCATCCTGGAGGAGATATCCCGCCCCCTGCGGGTGCTGGGCCGGGAGATCACTGTCACCGCCAGCATCGGCGTCGCGGTGTATCCCGCGAACGGCGACGACGTGACGAGCCTGCTCAGGAACGCGGACGCGGCCATGTACGCCGCGAAACAGGCGGGGCGCAACACCTTCCGTTTCTTCGCCAAGAAGATGAACGAGCGGGCCAAGAGCATGGTGGTGATGCGCAATGCCCTGCACAACGCCTTACGTCGGGAGGAGTTCGAGCTGCATTACCAGCCGGAGGTGCGACTCTCAGATCGCAGTATCCTGGGGTTGGAAGCCCTGGTGCGCTGGCGCCGTGCGCCGGACAAGCTCATGACTGCGGAACATTTCATCCCCTTCGCCGAGGATACGGGGGTGGTGACGGCTATCGATCACTGGGTCATGCGCCAGGTGTGCCAGCAAGCCCGGGAATGGAACGATACCGGCGTGCCATTCGGGCGCATCGCCTTCAACCTCTCGGCCCATGCGTTCTACGATCCCAAGATCGTGAAGCTGCTGGAAGCGGGCATCCATGAGTTCGGGGTGGACCCGGGCCAGTTGGAGATCGAGATCACCGAGACCACTCTCATGCAGGACATGATCGCGACGCGGGTGACCCTGGAGAAGATAGCCGAGATGGGCATCGCCCTCACCCTGGACGATTTCGGCACCGGGTATTCCTCCCTCAACTACCTGAGGCGCTTCCCCATCGATCGCCTGAAGATAGACCGGGATTTCATCAAGGAGATCCCCTGGAAAGAGGAAGACGTGCAGATCTGCCGAGCCATCCTCGCCCTCGCGACCAGCTTGCGCATGGAGGTCGTGGCCGAGGGCATCGAAGAGCAGGAGCAGGCGGTGTTCCTGCATCACGCCGGCTGCGGCACGGGGCAGGGGTACCTCTTCGCCATGCCGCAATCAGCCGGGGATTGTGCGGACCTCTTGCGGGAGCGCTATTGCGGCCCGGATCCCACTCGTGTGGCCACGGAGGAGGACGGCCTGCCTGGAGGCCAGTTCAGGCTTTGATCAGAGGCTCTGGCTGATGGCCAGGATGTTTCCTTCGGTGTCCTTGAACCAGGCAGTCTTGGCGCCGCCGCCGGTCAGTATGCTGTCCACCATCTTGAAGCCGGGGAAATCGTATTCTTCGAACTTCAGTCCCCTAGCTTTCAGTTGCACCACTTCCGCTTCCACATCCGTCACCTGCCAGAATGCCTGGCTGGCCTTGGAGGTACCGGCATTGGGGGTCGGGTACATGAAGACTTCGGTTCCGCCGCAGGCATAGATCACGCCGCCTGCGTACTCCTTCTTGGGTTCGAGGCCGATGATGCCTTCGTAGAACTCCCGCGCGCGAGCGACGTTCAAGACAGGGATATAAGCGCGGATTGGGGAATCTTTCAACATCTGCAAACCCTCCAAGTGTTGCCGATAGTCTATCCTTCGATAGATGACAATCAATGGCGTCGAACCCGTGGAGATCCAGTGCCCTTACTGCGGTGAGGGCATCGAGATCATGGTCGATTGTTCAGCGGGGGATCAGCATTATATCGAAGACTGCCAAGTCTGCTGCCGGCCTATCAGCCTTTCGATTTCCATAGACGAAGAGGGGATACCTGCTGTGCAGGCGTACCATGAGGATGAGGTCTAGGCTCTATCTATATCCGGTGATTGCCCATGAAGTACACAGACTATTATGCGGTCCTGGGTGTGAAGCGCGAGGCCAGCGACGCGGAGATAAAAGCCGCCTATCGCAAGCTGGCGCATAAATACCATCCTGACGTGTCCAAGGAGAAGGATGCGGAGCAGCGCTTCAAGGAGATCGCCGAGGCTTATCAGACGCTCAAGGAGCCTGAGAAGCGTGCGGCCTACGACCAACTGGGCCAGCAGAAACCGGGCGAGGAATTCAGGCCCCCGCCGGATTGGCAACAACAGTATGGCGACAGCCATTTCTCCTTCGACGACTTGGATCTGGGCGATCTCTTCGCGGAGCTGCGTAGTGGTGGGCGCCGCCAAGCTGGGCGTGCCGGCGCGCCAATTAAGGAGCCGGGGGAAGATTTCGAGATCCCTGTGCAGATCACGCTGGAGCAGGCCTATCACGGCACGGACCTCAATCTCGATCTCAGCATGCCGGAATACGATGCGCAGGGAGTGCTGCGGCGCGTGCCGCGCACGTTCAAGGCGCATGTCCCCAAGGGTGCCACCGAAGGGCAGCGGCTCCGGGTGCCGGGCAAGGGCGGCACGGGGCGGAATGGCGGCCCGGACGGCGATCTCTATCTCAACATCTCGCTCCATCCGCATCCGCACTTCCGGGTGAGCGGCCACGATGTCTACATGGATCTGCAGCTCGCTCCCTGGGAGGCGGTGCTGGGGGCGAGCGTGGAGCTGCCGACACCAGGCGGGCCGGTGCGGCTCAAGATCCCACCGGGGACCCAGGCGGGCAGGAAGCTCAGGCTACCGAAGCGCGGGCTGCCGAAGCCACGTGGAGGTGAGGGCGACCTCTTCGCCATGGTGCAGATCGCGGTACCGACTGAGACGAGCGAGCAGGAAAAGGCGCTATACAAGCAACTCGCGGAGATATCCGCTTTCGATCCACGCAAGCAGTCCAGGCAGGAGGCGAGACATGAAAGCACGATTCACTGAGGTGCTATGGCTGGATGCCCAGCAGGAGATACCCCTGGCACAACTCGCCGAACTCTCGGGGCTATCTGAAGCTGAGCTGCGGGCGCTGACGGAGTACGGCGTGCTTCCCGCGGTAGACCCGGCAGCTGGGCAACCAAGCTATCGTACCGATTGCGTAGTGTTGGCGCGGACCGCCCGTCGCCTGCGAAGCGACCTGGAGCTGAACATGGATGGACTGGCGCTGGTCATGAACCTGCTGGGGAGGATGCATGGCCTGGAAGCAGAACTGAATGATCTGAGGGCGAAGTCGCCAGCATGGGACGGTCTCTAAGGGGTCTGGTCTGAAGGGGGTTGGCCGCCGCTCTCTGCAGCCACATCAGCGGCTTTCTTGGCCTGTTTCTTCGCGAGTTTGTCGTCCCGCTTCTTCTGCTTGGCGAGGTCGCGCTGGCGCTTGTCGAACTTGTAATTGGCTTTGGCCACGGGCATTCCTTGAGGCTGATGCCGCCAGTATAGGGCTTCAAGAGCTGCGGGGCGAATGACACAAGAAGACCCGCCCCAGGACGCCCGGGATTGGGTGGTGCCTGGAGGACGGGCCATGGTGGTAAGTCACCACTGCTATACGCGGACGTGCCGCATGGGCGAGACGGGCCAGTCAGAACCAGCCCGCGCAGGAACGGGTCCCGCCGTACGCATCTTGAGTATAGACCCTAAGAAAAATTTGGCTTGGCGCGGAATTTGCTAGGGCAGGTCTCGGTGTTGGCATAATCTCAGTGGAATGAAACCTTTCCGGGCTGATCTGCATCTTATTGTATGGAGATAGACGACCAGGAGTGAAGGCCTTGGATACAACAGCCCACCTGCCTTGTGGATGCCCGCGTACGCACTTCAATCGTGCGTCGGTGGGGGAATTCAGCCTGCGTTACGCCTTGAACCTCCCAGGTTGCACCCAGGGTAAGCACCATCACCCGGAGCCGCGCATCGTGCTGTCCCTCAGCTCCGGTTTCGGCAGCCGCTACGAGGGCCGGACGGTGGAAGTGGCGGATTCCGCGGCGCTCTTCCGGCCCGCGGGTGAGGATCATCAGGATCGCTATCCAACTGCCACGGCTACTCTGGCGCTGCTTTTGCCGACGGAGAGCCCCGCTGCCTCCCTGCGCCGGCCCTTCGTGTTGCGCGATAGCGCGTTCGCAGGGGTCGCGGAGCAGCTACGCCATGAGATGCGCTCGCCAGATGTGGCCAGTGATCTGGTGATGGAAGGCCTGGCGCTCCTCACCGCTTCCAAGGTCTTGCACAGCCGGCCCTTGGAAGAGAAGGGTGCGCCAGCATGGATTGAGACAGTGCGGGAGCGATTAGATGCAGAGTACGCAGACCCGCCGACTCTGGCGGACCTGGGACGCATGGTGAGCCGGGATGCAGCCTATGTAGCCGCCACCTTCAAGCGGGTCTACGGGGACTCCGTCGGCATCTATGTCCGACAGCAGCGACTATGGCAGGCGCGCCGGTGCATGGATGCAGAGCCCGAGTGCAGTCTCGTGGAAGTGGCGCAGCGTTGCGGCTTTGCGGACCAGAGCCACTTCATCCGGCATTTCAGACGGCTCTTCAGCGTGACTCCTGGCGAATACCGCGCCCGTCACGGTGTCGGGCAAGGTGTCTTGCTGCAGCCGGCGTAGAGGCTCTGCAGTACAGCGCTCTGGCTGATCACCAAGTCCGATGCGTCCCGTACCAGACCATCTGCATCGTCCATGTCTATCCCCAGGAACTTCTTCTCCAGCACCTGGGGTGTGTCCGTGAAGCCGTTCTTGAGCAAGGCCACGTAGCGCGCCGGGAAGCCCTTGGGGTCCTGCTGGAACTGGTGCAGGTATTCCAGGGCAAGCAATCCGGCATAGAGATAGTTCACGTCGTAGAGCGGGTCCGTGTAGAACAGTCCGTCCCGCGCCCAATAGACCTTCATGGCCGGATCCAGCGCCGGCGCCGGGGTATAGCGGGCCAGCACCGTGAGGGTGAGGGCATCCAGGTCCGCGGCGCTACGCAGCTTGCCGCTATCCACGCCGGCATAGATGGATCGTTCCAACTCCGTCTCTTCGGCAGAACCCCACACCTCGAAGACTACCTGGCCCAGGAACTTGTTCAGGTAGAAGGCGCGGGCCTCTGGCGTGGATGCAGTCAGGTACAGATGCTCCAGCATCAAGTACTCATTGAAGATGGCGAAGGATTCACCCATGAAGTTGGGCCCGCGGTCATACACCGCGAGCGGCTGGCCCATGTGCCTGAACTGGCCATGCACCGCATGGCCCGCCTCATGGGCCGTGGCCCGGATGCTATTGGTGTCACCTATATAAGAACCGTAGTAGAGCGCGGTGGGCAGGCCGATGGGGTCGGCGCTAAAACCCGTCTGGTCGCATTTCTCGGTGTGGCACCACTCCACTCGGGAATTGGCGGGAGCGAAGAGCTGGGCGAATTCATCCGCATATTCCGCGCCCATGGGCTGTTCCGCCGCGAGGATCATGGGCACCGCATCCGGGAAGGAAACCAGAGCGGGCTTGAAGCTGTCTGCCGCATCCATATCCCAGGCATGCAGTGCCGCAGGCGCTACATGCAGCTTCTGGGCCGCTGCGGCAACGACGACTGAGATGTAGCGTGCGTAGGCATCCGACTTCTGCGCTGCCGCCACTAGGCCGTCTACTTCTGTAGGCGTGAGGCTCAGGCTGAAATACTTCGCTTCGGGG
Organism: uncultured Pseudomonadota bacterium; assembly: GCA_963817285.1. Classification (GTDB taxonomy): domain Bacteria; phylum Pseudomonadota; class Gammaproteobacteria; order Natronospirales; family REEB76; genus DASUBN01. The sequence goes on from CAWFOE010000029.1 coordinate 179,273, forward strand.
CCACCGCTGTAACCCCGCAACTTGGCCATGCCGTTATGCAGGCTGACCACCGGCACCAGCACAGTCGCGAAAGCCTCCTCGTCACTGAGGAAGGGCTTCCATCGGGCATCGAAGGCGTCTTTGCCGGTAGCACCCTTCACTGCCGGATAAGCTGCCAGCGCCTTGCGGCGGAGCAGGGAGTAAGACTTGCTCAGGCTATCGAGGGCAGGGGTGGCGAGGAGTGCGTCTGCCTGTTCCGCCGGGCGGGTGTGGGACACCTTGGCCAAGGCCGAACGGATGAAGTAGCCATAAGGCGCAAGTTTCGGGTCGGCGGACAAGAAGCTTTCCAGCCGGGTCGCGCCGACACCCGCCAGCACGTTCTCGACTGTGGCATCCAGCTTGTCGCTGGCGATGCTCAAGGTCTCATCCGCCGCCGCGTCGGCGCGATCGTCGCTGTCTTCCTCGGCGCGCAGATAGACGTAGTTGTCATGCTTGTCGAGGCGCTTGGCTAAAGCATCGTAACCCGCGAGCCAGCGTGACAAGGCTTCAGGCGAATCCAGCGCTGTCGCCGGTCGTTTCACGAAGGCATCCACATCCGCCAGCACTTGAGTGCGATCTGCCAGCTCGGCGGCGGGAGAGGGGTAGTAATACCGCTCCAGGTCCAGCTGATAGGTCGGGCTGGCAGCGGCGGCCAGTGCGGCAGTGAGGAACAGGAAGATTTTCATGCAGGCAGTTTAGGCACCTGCTGCAGAGGGATATAGAACAGGCTTTTGATGGGCTGCCCTCAAGGGCAGCCCATCATCGGCCTTTAGGACCTATTGCGGATGGGCCGCGAGCCAGGCATCCACGTCTGGCAGGCGCTTCTCCCGCACGCCGGCGTTCTCGTTGATGATGCCCTCGGCCTTGACCACGGCGCCGCGGGCGGTGGCAGGGATGTGCTGGGCGGCATAGGCATCCAGCTTCGGGATCATGCTGAGGTCGCGGGAAGAGCTCGCGAGACGCGGGACATAACCCGCGCGATTGTCGGGCTCGAGCAGTTTCTCGAACACATCGTCATTGGCCGAGACGAAGTCCACCGCCATGTCTGGGTAGTAATAGGAGACCGCGGAGGGGAGCGCGGGGCGGGTGGTGACGGGCACCTCGTCGTCCAGGGAGAGCTTCAAGGCCTTGCTCGCCAGGTTACGGTCATGCGCCTGGGCCAGGAGCACATAGAGCCCGCGCTTCTCCAGGTTGGACTTGGCGGCCTTGGCGAGATCGTGGATCTGGTCCCAGGTGGCGGCATCGGCGTGGTCAGCGACGATGCGCAGCACGTCATGGCGCAGGTCCGCCGAGAGGCTGGTGGGGTCTTTGAGATACGCGGCGAAACGCTTGCGCGCTTCGGCGATGACGTCGGGATCGTCGAGCGTGCCCAGGGTCTCCAGGAGGTCACTGCGCAGGAGCGCGGTGTTCTGGCTCTCACCGGGCTCTGCGGTCCAACCCACCTTGGCGAAGATGGGCTTCAACACGCTGCGTCCATAAGCCTGGAAGGCAGCCTGACCGGGCAGGCCTTCATAGAGGAAGTTGAGTTGTCCGAGCCTGGTCGCCACCACGCTCAAGACCGTGGGATCGAAGTCCGGCGTGACGCGGTCAGTCAGCCCAAGGAAATCACTCAAGGGCGTGTAACCCGCATAACCGAGTGCCTTGGTGTCGTTCAGCAGACCCAGCTGGTCGGCGGAGCCAAGCACCTGGAAATCCGCCGAGAGCTTCGCGAGACTCGCAGGATCGTAGGCAGTGCGGAAATAACCCGCCTGACCGGCGTTGACCACGGCCACGGTGCCGGCGGGCACAGGCACATCCACGGGTGCGTCGGCGGAGACGAGGCCCTGCCAGAGTACGGTGCCGCTCACGGAGGACACGGTGACGGGCACATGCCAGCTGCCGCCGGCTTTGCCGGAATCGTCCACCGCGAAGCGATCCTGGGTCAGGTGGATGCCATCGGCGTTGGGGGTCACACGGATGAGCGGGATACCGGCCTGGAGGGTGAAGTCATGAGCCACCTGGGTCATGGGGTGGGGGGCAGTCTTGTCCAGCTCACGCCAGAGGTCGTCGGTGACGGTGTTGCCGTAGGCATGGGCCTTTATATAGGCGCGTACGCCGTCGCGGAACGCATCCGCGCCCACGTACACCTCGAACATGCGGATGACGGACTCGCCCTTGGAGTAGGTGATGGTGTCGAAGGCCTGATCCGCCTGCAGTACGTCATGGATGGGGGTGATGATGGGGTGGGTGCCGTCGCGGGCATCCACTCGCATGGCGCTCTCCTTCTCGTTCAGGGCGCCCAGCCACATCTTCCACTCGGGATGGAAATGGTCGGTGGATTTGTCCGCCATCCAGGAGGCGAAGCCCTCGTTCAGCCAGATACCGTCCCACCAGTCCATGGTCACGAGGTCGCCGAACCACTGGTGGGCCATCTCATGGGCGATGACGCTATACACGTCGCGCTGGTCGTTCTGGGTGGAGATGCGCGGATCGATGAGCAGGTCGCGCTCGAAATAGAAGATGGCGCCCCAGTTCTCCATGGCACCGAAGAATTGGCTCTGGCCAGGACCGGCGATGAGGTCGAGCTTGGGCAGCGGGAACTTCATCCCGAAGTAGTCTTCGTAATAGGGCAGGATCTGAGACGCGGCGTCCAGGGCGTATTGGGCCTTGTCGGTGTCACCGCGCTTGACCACGATGCCGATGTCTACGCCGTTCACCTTGCGGGAGATGCGCTCGAAGTCACCCAGGCCGAAGAACAATAGATAGGAGGACATCTTGGGCGATTCGGCGAAGGTGACTTTCGCCATACCGTCGGCGAGCTTCTGGGTCTTGGCCACCGGGGTGTTGGACAGGGGCATCAGGCCCGCGGGTACGGTAGCCGCGAGGGTGAACGTGGCCTTGTGGCCGGGCTCGTCCCAGCAGGGCAGGAAGCGGCGCGCATCGGAGTTCTCGAACTGGGTGAAGAGGGCGCGTTTGCTGCCGGAAGCGCTGTCGTAATCCAGGGCGAAGAGGCCGGCGGCCTGTTGGTTGATCTTGCCGGTGTAATCGATGGTGAGCACATGATGCCCAGCGCTCACGGTGGAGGCGAAGGTGAGCAGCGCCGTCTCTTGGGCGCCGTCGAAGATCACCACCGGGGCTTTGGCGATGCCTTTGAGGCTCACGCGCTTGAACACCAGGTCGGCGGCGTTGAGCTCGATCTGCTTCGTGGCCTGCTTGACGTCGATATCGATAGTGACGGAGCCCGTGAAGCTGAGCTTGACGGCATCCGGCACCACCGAGAGGCTGTAATGCACGGGCACCACGTTGTCCGGCAACACGATGCGGTCCGGTTCGGCGGCGACCGCCGAGCTAGCGGCCAATAAGAGAGCCGGGAGCAGGATGCTGGATTTCATGGGTTCGCCCTTTTGCGGATGCGGTTATATATGTGTCGTCTAGGGTTCACGACTGCGGAATGTTACCCCAATCCCGCAGCCGGATATGAGGGGATTTGACCCGGAAGGCGGGGCTTGGTTCCTGGTAGTTCTGTGAGCGCTTCGGATAGGATTGGCCTTGAATCCCGGCCGCCTATGCCCGCCGGACAGATATATAGTATCGGCAGACGGATGCCTTCATCCGCGGGGTCTGAATGAGAGACTGGGCCAAAGCGTGGGCTGATTTCTGGAAGGCTCCGGACGCCGCCATGCTGCTCGCGGGCGGTGAGGGCGAGCGCCAGTTGGCGAACGTGCGCGTGGGGGTGGTGGCACTCCTGCTCATCATGCCTATCTACCGGGTGATGGTGTACCCGCCGGACGGGGAGAATTTCTGGGGCTTCATCGTCACTGCGGTGGCCATGCTGTTCGCGGTGGGCGTGAACATCTACCTGCGCCGGCATGGTTATCGTCCATGGGTAGGTTTCCTGACATCGTCTTTGGATGGCTCGTTCGTCACCCTGGCGCTGGTGCTGTTCGCGATCGTGGGTTCGCCGCTGCACGCGGTAGATGACAAGACCTTCGAGGTGTATTTTCTCCCGCTCATGGCCATGAGCCTGCGGCAGGACCGGCGCATCTGTCTGCTGACCGGCTGCTCGCTGGTGCTGCAATACGGTGTGCTGGTGGTATTCATAGCTAACCACTACGACCTGGACGCGCTGCACCGGCATGATCCCAGCACCGGATTCTTCAGTCCGGCCGACCAATGGACGCGCCTCATCCTGATGGCTTCGGCCACCTTCATCAGCTATGCCTATGTGGTGCGTTCCCAGACGCTGGTGAACCGCGCCATCCGCGATCCCCTGACAGGGCTCCTGAACCGTGGGTATTTCGATACCCTGTTCGCCTACGAGATCGAGCGCGCGCGCCGTTACAACAAGAAGTTCGCGGTACTGCTGTTGGACGCAGATCATTTCAAGCGCATCAACGACACCCACGGCCATGCAGCCGGGGATGCCACGCTGAAGACCCTGGCTGGAACGCTGCAGAAGAGCCTCAGGGAGAGCGACATCGTGGTGCGCTTCGGGGGCGAGGAATTCGTGCTGATCCTGCATGACACCGCGCCCGAGGCGGCTTCCGCCAAGGCGGAAGCGCTGCGCCAGACCGTCGAGCGGTTGGTGGTGGGAGCGCCCCAGTACGCCATCCAGTTCACCCTGAGTGTGGGGATCGCCATGTATCCCGACGATGGGACTGTGGCCCATGTGTTGCTCTCCAAGGCAGATCACAGGCTCCTGGCTGCCAAGCATGCGGGCCGTAACCGGGTAGTGGGGCGGGAGCGCACCCCCTGAGGGCTTCGCCAGGGCCCTGCTGACTGGTCTGGGAACCTATGGGGCTGCACGCTGTCCGTCCAGAGTGGGGACTGTCCGGTCCGGCAGTTGGCCGGACGGCGTCATTCGGGGTAAAGTCCGGGGCTTCCTAGAAACGCCTTGCCTATCCCGCCTCAACTATATATAGATGACAACACGAGGTATCCCGCGATGTTCAAGACCTTCACATTCAGTTTCGTTGCGGTGGCGGTGATGGCCGCGGCCTCGTCCTCAGCCGTGCTGGCCGATGGCACCCCGGCGGCGGCCACTGCCGCGGCCCCGAGCGCTGCTTCCTTCGCAGCTGCCCAGGTGGCGGCATTCACGCCTGCCAACCCCTTCTATGCTCCCAGCACCCTGCCGTTGCAGGCGATCCCCTGGGACAAGATCAAGGACAGCGACTACGAGCCGGCCTTGTTCGCGGGCATGAAACAGGTACTCGCCGAGGTCGATACCATCGCGAACAATCCAGCTGCCCCCACCTTCGACAACACCATCGTGGCGATGGAGAAGACCGGCCAGCTCCTGAACCGCGTGAATCTGGCCTTCAACACCGTGACTGGCGCGAACACCGATGACGCCTTGCAGAAGGTGCAGGACGAGACCGCAGCGCCGCTGCAGGCCACCCAGGACGCCATCTCGCTCAACTCCAAGCTCTTCGCGCGCATCCAGACCCTGTACGACGCGCGCGCCAGCCTGAAGCTCGATCCCGAGCAGGCCAAGCTCTTGGACTACTACTACCAGGAAGCGGTGCTGGCCGGCGCTAAACTTGCAGACACCGACAAGGACCAGCTGAAGAAGCTCAACGGCGAAGAGGCGGATCTGGTCAACAAGTTTCAAC